>NZ_JBPIZA010000002.1:0-564720 GCF_051172435.1 Serratia sp. G204Y
GCCATGATCAAACTCTTCAATTAAAAGCTTGATGTGCTTCCACTCGAGAAGCGATGCTCAAAGATTTACTGCATGAATTTTACTTCAGTTAGTCACTCTTCAAGACTTGATATTTTTTTGCATCCGAAGATGCTGGATATCGTCTTGTGGAGTGCCCACACAGATTGTCTGATAAATTGTTAAAGAGCAGTGCCGAGAAACTCATCGGCGCGGGCTGCGTATATTACGCTTTTCGCCCGGAGAGTCAAGCGTTTATTTCGCTATCCTCTCGCTGACCCGGCGGCTTGTCAGTCGTTGTTCCCGGTCAGTGGAGGCGCATTATAGGGAGTTCTCGGCAGGCCGCAACCCCTAAATGCAAAAAACTTTTCAAGCGCTCAAATAATCGCCCAAAATGCCTTTTTAGGATGTTTATTAGTCAAGAAACACCGGTTTTAGCGCAGCAATAGCGGCAAACCCTGTAAATAGAGACAAATGAAGATAAAGAAAAGGGAGCGGTCACCCGCTCCCTTTCATCTTCATGACGCTTAGTTGCCGTTATTGGCGTGCAACGATATGGTCGTTTTCGACATCCAACGTCACCAGCTTGCCGGGAATCAGCTTGCCGGACAGGATTTGCTGCGCCAGCGGGTTCTCGATCTCCTGCTGAATCGCACGTTTCAACGGACGCGCGCCATACACAGGGTCGTAACCGGTTTTGCTCAACAAAGCCAGGGCCGGTTCGGTCATGGTCACTTCGTAACCGCGTTCTTCCAAACGTTTGTACAAACGCGACAGCTGAATTTTGGCGATTGCAGCAATGTGTTTCTCGCCCAGCGGATGGAACACCACCACTTCGTCGATACGGTTGATGAACTCAGGACGGAAGTGGTGACTCACCATCTCCATCACCGACTCTTTCATCTGCGCGTAGTTCATCTGACCGAAGTGCTCCTGGATCAGATCGGAGCCCAGATTAGAAGTCATGATCACCACGGTATTGCGGAAATCGACGGTACGGCCCTGGCCATCGGTCAGTCGGCCGTCATCCAACACCTGCAGCAGAATGTTGAATACGTCCGGGTGCGCTTTCTCGACTTCATCCAGCAGAATCACCGAGTAAGGCCGGCGGCGCACGGCTTCCGTCAGATAGCCGCCCTCTTCATAACCCACATAGCCCGGAGGCGCGCCGACCAGACGCGAAACGGAGTGTTTCTCCATAAACTCGGACATGTCGATACGCACCATGGCGTCGTCGCTGTCGAACAGGAACGAAGCAAGCGCCTTGCAGAGCTCGGTTTTCCCCACCCCGGTCGGGCCGAGGAACAGGAACGAACCGATCGGCCGGTTAGGATCGGACAACCCGGCGCGGCTGCGGCGGATAGCATTAGAGACCGCACTGACCGCTTCGTCCTGGCCGATCACCCGCGAATGCAGCTCTTGCTCCAGGCGCAGCAGTTTGTCGCGTTCACCCTCCAGCATTCTGGCCACCGGGATGCCTGTGGCACGCGCCAGCACCTCGGCAATCTCCGCATCGGTCACCCGATTGCGCAGCAGCTTCATGCTCTTGCCTTCGGCCTGCGTGGCGGCGGCGAGCTGTTTCTCCAGCTCAGGGATTTTGCCGTATTGCAGTTCCGACATCCGCCCCAGATCGCCGACGCGGCGCGCCTGCTCCAGGGTGATTTTGGCCTGCTCGAGTTCAGCCTTGATGTTCTGAGTGCCGGAGAGCGAGGCTTTTTCCGCTTTCCACTCTTCTTCCAGCTCCGAATATTCGCGCTCTTTCTGCCCCAGCTCATCGCTGAGCATGTCCAGGCGTTTCTTGCTGGCGTCGTCAGACTCTTTATTCAGCGCCTGCTGTTCCAGCTTCAACTGAATGATGCGGCGTTCAAGCCTGTCGAGCGACTCCGGCTTGGAATCCATCTGCATGCGAATACTGGATGCCGCTTCGTCGATCAGGTCGATAGCCTTGTCCGGCAATTGACGATCGGCGATATAACGGTGAGAAAGCGTCGCCGCCGCCACGATGGCCGGGTCGGTGATCTGCACGTGGTGGTGCAATTCGTAACGCTCTTTCAGGCCGCGCAGGATAGCGATGGTGTCTTCCACGCTCGGCTCCGCCACATACACTTTCTGGAAACGGCGTTCGAGCGCCGCGTCTTTCTCTATATATTGGCGGTACTCATCCAGCGTTGTGGCACCGACGCAGTGCAGTTCGCCGCGCGCCAGCGCCGGCTTGAGCATGTTGCCCGCATCCATCGCACCATCCGCCTTACCGGCGCCGACCATGGTGTGCAGTTCGTCGATAAACAGGATAACGCTGCCTTCCTGCTTGGCCAGATCGTTGAGCACGCCTTTCAGACGCTCTTCAAACTCGCCGCGGTATTTGGCGCCGGCGATCAAGGCGCCCATATCGAGGGACAATACGCGCTTGTGCTTCAGCCCTTCCGGCACTTCGCCGTTGATGATGCGCTGCGCCAGGCCTTCGACGATGGCGGTTTTACCCACGCCAGGTTCGCCGATCAGCACCGGGTTGTTTTTGGTACGGCGTTGCAGCACCTGAATGGTGCGGCGGATCTCTTCGTCACGGCCGATCACCGGGTCAAGTTTGCCCTGCTCGGCGCGTTCGGTCAGATCGATCGTGTATTTCTTCAATGCTTGCCGTTGGTCTTCGGCGCCTTGATCTTCCACGCTGTCACCGCCTCTCATTTGTTCAATGGCTTTGCTGATTTTGTCGGCCGTTGCGCCGGCCGCTTTCAACAAGTCGGTCAACGAGCCGCGGTCTTCCAGCACCGCCAGCACAAACAGCTCGGAAGAAATGAATTTGTCCGCACGCTTCTGTGCCAGCTTGTCGCACAGGTTCAGGACGCGCACCAACTCGTGGGACGGTTGAACGTCGCCACCGGTACCTTCTACCTGCGGCAAACGGGACAGCGCCTGTTCGATCTCGGTGCGCACGCGCCCGGCATCGATACCTGCGGAAGTTAATAGTGGACGAACCGTGCCCCCTTCCTGATTGAGCAGGGCGCTCATCAGATGTAGCGGTTCAATAAACTGGTTGTCGTGCCCAAGGGCTAGTGACTGGGCATCGGCGAGGGCAAGCTGGAATTTGTTGGTAAGACGATCCAGACGCATAACACCTCCAAGATGGGTCGAAATTGCTACTGGAGATTAAATGAGGTCATCCCTCAAATTTTCAAGGTTATCTCGACGCTAAATTTTCGGTACAACGCCATGCGTCGTTGGATCGTCCTAATTCAATAGGTTATATCAGCCAGATTAAACTTGCCATACGTCCGGTTATTCCATCGCGTCGATAGGAGAAAAAATGACTCTTTTCGTTAACCGTGCAGCGGTCGCCGCCGTAGATGGCCTGCACGCCTGCCCGCAACAAACGTTGGCGGGCCAGCAAGTAGATATTAGCCAAAAACTTATCGCCGTGCGGCGTAAACGCCGCCGCGGCTTCGGCGTCTTCCGCGATAAAGGCAGCGCGCACCTCCGGCCCGACCTCAAACTGCTGCGGGCCGATCGCCGGCCCCAGCCAGGCGCTGATCTGGCTCGGCGCGGCGCTGAACGCCGCCACGGTTTGCTCCAGCACGCCATGGCATAACCCACGCCAGCCGGCGTGAGCGGCGGCCACTTCATCGCCGTGCTGCGAACAGAACAGCACCGGCAGACAATCCGCCGTCATCACGGCACACACCTGCCCCCGCACGTTGCTGTAAACCGCATCCGCCCGCAGATCGGCGGGCGCTTGCCCCGCCAACGTCACCACACGGGTGCCATGTATCTGCTCGAGCCACACCGGCATCTGCGGCAAGCCGGCGACGGTAACCAACCGTTCCCGATTGCGCTTCACCGCTTGCTCCTCGTCACCGACGTGGGCGCCGAGGTTCAGCGAGTCATAAGGCGGCAGGCTGACGCCGCCGCCGCGCGTGGTGCTGCAGGCCTTAACGCCGGGAGGCAACGGCCAGTCGGGCAGAATGAGCGAGTTCATTACCAGTCCATCTGATCTTTGAATTCTTCGGTATCCGCCTTCAGCGCGTTAATCAGATCGACCATGTCCTGCGGCAGCGGCGCATGCCACTCCATCTGGATGCCGCTGATCGGATGGTACAAACGCAGCATGGTGGCGTGCAGCGCCTGGCGGTCAAAACCGCGCAGCGTGTTGATGAAGGCTTCCGAAGCCCCCTTCGGCGGACGTGGACGGCCGCCGTACAGCGGATCGCCCACCAGCGGATGGCTGATGTAAGCCATGTGCACGCGGATCTGGTGAGTACGGCCGGTTTCCAGGCGCAGACGCAGACGGGTGTGCGCGCGGAAGTGTTCCATGATGCGGTAGTGCGTCACCGCCGGTTTACCCATCGGGTGCACCGCCATGTGGGTACGCTTGGTGGAATGGCGCGCTATGGGCTCTTCTACCGTGCCGCCGGCGGTCATGGTGCCAATCGCCACCGCTTCGTATTCACGGGTGATTTCACGCGCCTGCAGCGCTTCCACCAGCCGGGTTTGCGCCGGCACGGTTTTCGCCACCACCATCAGGCCGGTGGTGTCTTTATCCAGACGGTGCACGATGCCGGCGCGCGGCACGTCGGCGATTTCCGGGTAGTGATGCAGCAGCGCATTGAGCACCGTGCCGTCCGGGTTACCGGCGCCAGGGTGCACCACCAAATCGCGCGGCTTGTTGATCACCAGGATGTCGCTGTCTTCATAGACGATATCCAACGCGATATCCTGCGGCTCCCAACGCGCCTCTTCTTCTATCTGTGCATCGATGGCGACCGTCTCTCCGCCCAGCACCTTCTCTTTCGGTTTGTTTGACGTTTTGCCATTGACCTTCACCCGATCGCCCAGGATCCACTCTTTTATGCGAGATCGTGAATAATCAGGGAACAATTCGGCCAAAGCCTGATCTAAACGTTGTCCGAGTTGAGATTCGGCCACCGTTGCGGTGAGTTGTACTTGTTGTGCCATATGCAGCTTCTTCGTTAACGTTGGGTTTTCACGGCGATGCCGTTTAATATAATGTGCTATTGTACCTGGTCTTTGTCGGGAGCTTAACGGACAGTCTCCCGGAATAACACCCTGAGGATAATCAAAACGTCATGACGCGTATGAAATATCTGGTGGCGGCAGCCACGTTGAGCCTGGCGCTGGCAGGTTGCTCCACATCCAAGGATGCGGTTCCCGACAACCCACCTTCGGAAATCTATGCCACCGCGCAGCAAAAGCTGCAGGACGGTAACTTCAAGGGCGCGATTACGCAACTCGAAGCGTTAGATAACCGCTATCCTTTCGGGCCGTATTCCCAGCAGGTCCAGCTGGATTTGATTTACGCCTACTATAAGGCCGCCGACTTGCCGATGGCGCAGGCATCCATCGATCGCTTCATGCGCCTGAACCCGACGCACCCGAACATCGATTACGTGATGTACATGCGCGGTCTGACCGACATGGCGCTCGATGACAGCGCGCTGCAGGGCTTCTTCGGGGTTGACCGTTCGGACCGCGATCCTCAGCACGCTCGCGCTGCGTTCCGCGACTTCAGCCAGCTGATTCAGCAATACCCGAACAGCCAATACGCGACCGACGCCAACAAGCGTTTGGTGTATCTGAAAGACCGCTTGGCCAAGTATGAGCTTTCGGTGGCGGAATACTACACTAAACGCGGTGCTTACGTCGCGGTCGTTAATCGCGCCGAGCAGATGTTGCGTGAATTCCCGGATACCAAAGCGACGCACGACGTGTTGCCGCTGATGGAAAATGCCTACAAGCAACTGCAGCTGAACGGCCAGGCTGACAAAGTGGCCAAAGTGATCGCCGCCAACCCGCAATAAGCGCGCGTCGGCAACGGCAAAAAAACAAAACGGCAGCCTCGGCTGCCGTTTTCATTGGCGTGGACCTGGTTTTCACTGGAAGAATACACAAGTAAAAACACGGTGTTAGCTAGCGCTCCTCACCGGTCAACTCATCGATAATGCGCCATCCGGCGGCAACTCTCAAGCATTAGATAACCAATTCAAATGCTGAATCACAGATTGAACTAACTTTGCAAAAAGTGACAAAAAATCGTGATTTACATCACGCATTTAAACAAAAAGCGGGGTATGCTGGGTTCACCAAGACGGAAAGACAGAGAGGTAAGTTATATGACATTGAACATTACCAGCAAACAAATGGATATCACTCCCGCAATCCGCAATCACGTCGAAGACCGTCTCACCAAACTGGAAAAATGGCAGACCCAGCTGATAAACCCGCATATCGTCTTATCCAAAGAACCGCAGGGGTTTGTCGCCGACGCTACCATTACCACGCCGAACGGCCCGCTGGTCGCCAGCGCCAAACATGATGACATGTATACCGCCGTTAACGAGCTGATCGCCAAGCTGGAGCGCCAGCTGAACAAGGTGCAGCACAAAGGCGAAGCGCGCCGCTGCAATGCCAGCGTGAAAGACATCGTGCCGGAAGTGACGCAGGAACAGGAATAACCGTCCGACTGCGGTTGCCGCATCAAACGCGCCCGAGGGCGCGTTTTTTGTCGGGTATTTTTGTTGACGGGGTAAAAGCCAGCGGTTACTTTAAAACCTGTTCGCATTAACCTTAGGTAGACCATGCCACGCACACCGTTTTTCTTCGCATTCTTTTTTACCTTCCCCTGACTGGGAGGCGTTTCGTCGTGTGAGAAAGAATGCGAAGACGAACAACAAGGCCTCCTGGAAACAGGAGGCTTTTTTTATGGCTGTTATACAACGAATAAGAACTGAAGGCGGAAGCTGATTATGACTGACAACCCGTTATTGGTGCTGCGCGAGCGCATCAGCGCACTGGATTTGAAACTGTTGGCCCTGCTGGCGGAACGCCGTGAACTGGCGATCGAAGTCGGCAAGACCAAACTGCACTCTCACCGTCCGATCCGCGACAAAGAGCGCGAGCGCGATCTGCTGGATGCGCTGATCGCCGCCGCCAAGCCTTACGACCTGGACGGTTTCTACGTCACCCGCCTGTTCCAACTGATCATTGAAGACTCCGTCCTGACCCAGCAGGCGCTACTGCAGCACCAGCTCAATCCCGTCAGCCAACACTCCGCCCGCATCGCCTTTCTCGGCCCGAAAGGCTCTTATTCACATCTGGCGGCGCGCCAATACGCCGCCCGCCATTTCGATCGGTTGATCGAATGTGGCTGCCAGAAGTTTCAGGATATCTTCGCCCAGGTGGAAACCGGCCAGGCGGACTACGCCATTCTGCCGATCGAGAACACCAGCTCCGGCTCGATTAATGAGGTGTACGACCTGCTGCAACACACCAGTCTGTCGATCGTCGGCGAACTGACCAACCCGATCAACCACTGTGTTCTGGTGGCCGGCGACAGCGATTTGAGCCAGATTGAAACCGTCTACAGCCACCCGCAGCCGTTCCAGCAGTGCAGCCAGTTCCTGAATCGATTCCCGCACTGGAAAATCGAATACACTGAAAGCACGGCCGCCGCAATGGAGAAAGTCGCCAAGTTGAATTCGCCGAAGGTGGCGGCGCTGGGCAGCGAGGCCGGCGGCGCGCTGTACGGGCTGCAAGTGCTGGAACACAACCTCGCCAATCAACAACAGAACATTACCCGCTTTATCGTCCTGGCGCGTAAAGCGATCGACGTCTCCGAACAGGTGCCGGCCAAAACCACGCTGATCATGGCGACCGGCCAGCAATCCGGCGCGCTGGTCGAAGCGCTGCTGGTATTGCGCGACAACGGCATCATCATGACCAAACTGGAGTCACGCCCGATCAACGGCAATCCGTGGGAAGAGATGTTTTATATTGATGTACAGGCCAACCTGCGTGGCGACGCAATGCAAAAAGCGCTGCGCGATCTGGCGCCCATCACCCGCTCGCTGAAGGTGCTGGGCTGTTATCCGAGCGACACCGTGGTGCCGGTCAACCCATCCTGACGCGATAAAAAAAGGTTCGGCCAAGCCGAACCCTTCATTTTTATTTACCGCCGGTATTTTACTGCCGGCTGTCGTTAGCCTGCCGCAACAGCGTGCGGCTTTCCACCAGGAAGCGCTGGGCGTAATCGCCAAACCAGTGCTCCACCTTGCGGAAGCTATCGATAAACGCCTGTTTGTCGCCGTGCTCCAACAGCTTGATCGCCTCGCCGAAGCGCTGGTAGTAGCGTTTGATCAACGCCACGTTTTCCTCCGACGACATGATAATGTCGGCGTACAGCTGCGGATCCTGCGCAAACAGGCGGCCAACCATCGCCAGCTCCAGCCGGTAGATCGGCGAAGAGAGCGCCAGCAACTGCTCCAGTTGCACGTTCTCTTCCGCCAGATGCAACCCGTAGGCGAAGGTGGCAAAGTGCCGCAGCGCCTGAATAAACGCCATGTTCTGATCGTGTTCGACCGCACTGATGCGGTGCAGCCGCGCCCCCCACACCTGCAGCTGTTCAAGCAACCACTGGTAAGCCTCTGGCCGGCGGCCGTCGCAGTAAACCACGACCTGCTTCGCCACGCTGCCCACGTCCGGGCCGAACATCGGGTGCAACCCCACCACCGGGCCACTGTGCACCGCCAGCATCGCATGCAGCGGACGGTTCTTCACCGACGCCAAATCCACCAGAATACAGTCGTCGGGCAACGGCGGCAGGCGGCTTATCACCTGTTCGGTCACATGGATCGGCACGCTGACGATCACCATGCCGGCATCTGCCAACAGCTGTTCCGCCTGCGGCCAATCTTCCTGATCCAATACCCTGACCTGATAACCCGACAACGTCAGCAGACGGTTGAACAGCCGGCCCATCTGGCCGTTGCCGCCAATGATGACGATCGGCCGCAGCTGCGGGCACAGGGTTTTAAAGCCTTTATCGTTCTCGCTGACGTACGATTCGCGCATCACGCGGCGCAAGACATCCTCGATCAAATCCGGCGGCACCCCGAGGTTTTCCGCCTCTTGACGGCGCGAGGCCAGCATCGCCGCTTCGCGCTCCGGCACATAAACCGGTAAACCGTGGCGGCTTTTCACCTCGCCGACTTCCGCTACCAGATGCAGGCGTTTCGCCAGCAGATCCAGCAGCGCTTTGTCCACCTCGTCAATTTGATCGCGCAACGCGGTCAGTTCTGCCACCATAACTTACTTTTCTCCCGTGCGTGCCGTCAGCGCAGCGCCGAGTTCCTGATGCATATGACGCAGCAGCGTTTCCGTGCTTTCCCAGTTGATGCAGGCGTCGGTGACGGACACACCGTAACGCATGTCTGCACGCGGCTGCTCGGAAGACTGGTTGCCCTCATGCAGATGGCTCTCCAGCATGATGCCGGTGATCGAACGGTTGCCCGCCTTAATCTGCTCCACCACGGACTCGGCCACCGCCGGCTGACGGCGATAGTCTTTATTCGAGTTGCCATGGCTGCAATCTATCATCAAGGACGGATGGAGTCCCGCCTCGAGCATCTGTTTTTCACAGGCCGCAACGTGCTCGGCGCTGTAGTTCGGGGTTTTACCGCCGCGCAGGATCACATGCCCGTCCGGGTTGCCCTGGGTCTGCAGCAGGCAAACCTGGCCCGCCTGGTTGATGCCGACAAAACGGTGCGGCATGGCGGCGGCGCGCATGGCGTTGATGGCGGTGCCCAGACTGCCGTCGGTGCCGTTTTTGAAGCCGACCGGCATCGACAGGCCGGAAGCCATTTCGCGGTGGGTCTGCGATTCGGTGGTGCGCGCACCGATCGCCGACCAGCTGAACAAGTCCCCCAGGTACTGCGGGCTGTTCGGATCCAACGCTTCGGTAGCCAACGGCAAGCCCATGCCCACCAGATCCAGCAACAGGCGACGCGCGATATGCAAGCCTGCTTCAACGTCAAACGAACCGTCCATGTACGGATCGTTGATCAAACCTTTCCAGCCGACAGTGGTTCTGGGTTTTTCAAAATAGACGCGCATAACGATATACAGCTGATCGCTCAAGTCAGCCGCCAGGGTTTTCAAACGACGGGCATAGTCCAGCGCCGCATCCGGATCGTGGATCGAACAAGGCCCGCACACTACCAACAGGCGATGATCGCGCCCCTGCAAAATGTTGGCGATGGTGTTGCGCGCGGTGGCGATTTCATTTTCGTCGTCGGCGCTAAGCGGGAACTGGTTCTTCAGCTCCTCCGGTGTGATGAGAACCTGTTCTGCACTGATGTGTACGTTATTGAGCGCGTCTTTTTGCATGATGCTATTCCTGTCGTTTGGCGTTATGCGTTGAAGTGGAACCTTGAGCGTTTCAGGGCTCTACCTTATCACGCAATGTAAAGTTTTCAATCCAATTTCCGTAAATAAAAAATTACCGTAATTACCCCTAAGAAAAACCATTGGGAAAGGCACTTCAATAAATAAAATAAACTCAATAATTTCAATAACATATACAAACAAAAAGATTGCCAGCGCCTCTCTACCCGCTTGCCTGGCAATAGACGGGAATCGTAAACATAAATGTACATTTGATTTTACAAGGAAGACGCGCCCCCCACCTCAGCGCCAACGAATGGGCTGAGACAGGCATCCGCCAGACTCAGCACGAAGCGCTGCTGAAAGCGATGAATTTCAGTAGAAGAAAAGCGAATAAATAAGGAATAAAAATTAAAAACTTAAGCTAATGGCGGCTATTTTTGTCGCCGAAATGAACCGATATAATGTGACCGTCATCAACAATAACCACCCTTAACAACTGGATCCAAAATGCTCTCTTCTCGCGCTCGTCGCGCTTTTCCGCTGTATATTTGCTGCTTAACGACTTTCACCAGTGTTTCAGCTCTCGCCGACAATACGCTTTTCACCGCGATGGACGATCCGGCCACCGCCAAGAAACCGTTTGAAGGCAACGTGCAGGCGGGCTACAACGCCCAGTCAGGCAACTCGCAGAGTTCCACCCTGCTGGCCAACACCAACATGACCTGGTTCAACAGCGACGCGGCGTACAGCCTGTGGGGGGCGGCCAACAACACCACCTCCTCCAACGTACGCTCCTCCGAAAAATACCAGGCCGGTGGCCGTACGCGCTATAACCTGACCGACCGCAACTACCTGTTCGGCCAAGCCAGCTGGCTGAGCGACCGTTTCAACGGTTACGATTCACGCTCCACGCTGACGGGCGGCTACGGCCGTCAACTCCTCAACGGGCCGCTCAGCGACCTGCGGGTAGAATTCGGTCCCGGCGTGCGCCATGACGAATACCACGGCGGCGGCCGCTCGACCAAAGGGCTGGCCTACGGTGCGGCCAACTATTCCTATCAGCTGACCGACAACACCAAGTTCATTCAGGGCGTTTCCGCGCTGGCGAACGAGGAAACCACGCTGAACTCGGAAAGCGCGTTGAACGTGGCGATCAACGATCGCTTCTCACTGCGCGTAGCCTACACCGTGACCTACAACAGCAAACCGCCGGCCTCGGCACCGAAAAACACCGACACCACCACCTCGGTCACGCTGGTCTACGGCCTGTAATCTCCCTTCCAGAATCTCTCGAAGCCCATCATCGATGGGCTTTTTTATGCCTGCCGCCCTCTTTTGCACAATCTGCTAAAAATATTCATCCCACCCATTGACGACTTTAGCAAATAGCTTAATACTGTATGCATATACAGTAATTATTGTACAGCCTCGGGGCATGATGGATTTCGATAGTGAGCGACCAGTAACGCATCGATGGCCACCATAGTTCCCGAGATGCTGTAAACAAAGCGAGCATAAGTTATGGAGAAAATCACCTCATTCATCACCTACGCCATGGCGCTGTTTCTCGCCTGGCTCGGCAAGCTCTCTCCGCAGGACATTGCCTTTTTAGTCGGTGCGGCGGTAGGCATCGGCACGTTTCTGGTGAACTGGTACTACCGACGTAAAAGCCTGCAGATCTTGAAGGCCATTGAGCGCAATGCGGCATCACGGAGGAAAATTTACGATGAGTGCAATCGTTAAGCGCTGCAGCGTCGCCGCCGTTTTGGCCATCGCGGTGCTGTTACCGTCATTTGGCGAGCTGCAAACCTCAGAAGCCGGTCTCAGGCTGATCGCCGATCTCGAAGGTTGCCGCCTGTCGCCTTACCAGTGCAGCGCCGGGGTGTGGACGCAGGGCATTGGGCATACTGCCGACGTCATCCCAGGCAAGACGATCGATGAACGGCAAGCCGCGGTGGGTTTGGTCGACGATGTTCGCCGCACCGAACGCGGCATGGCCGCTTGCCTGCCGCATACGCTCTCGCAACAAACCTATGATGCGGTGATCGCCTTCGCCTTCAACGTGGGCATCAGCGCAGCCTGCCACTCTACGCTGGTCGCGCTGCTGCAACAGCGCCAGTGGCGGCAGGCCTGCGATCAGTTGCCTCGCTGGATTTACGTAAACGGAAAGAAAAACAAAGGGCTGGAACAGCGACGCGCCACGGAACGCGCACTGTGCTTGCAGGGTATTGCCTCATCATGACGAGTTCGCTCGCCGAAGGGTGATGCCACAACAATTTCACTTAATTTGTTCAAGGGGGTTCTTATGATGCACTGTCCATTATGCGGTCACGTGGCCCACACTCGCTCCAGCCGCTATCTGAGCGAGTCGACCAAAGAGCGTTACCATCAATGCCGCAACATCAATTGCAGCTGCACGTTCGCCACGCACGAGTCCGTCGCGCGGGTGATCGTCAAACCTGGCGATGACATTGTCCCGGCGCAGCCGCACCCGCCGGAGAGTCAGCATAAACAAAGCGCCGCCGCGCTGTAATGCAAAAAGCCTGCTGATGCAGGCTTTTTAATGTCGCTGCCAGGCGGCCAAGTCTCGCAAATGCGAGATGATAGATTTTCCAGATAAAAAAAGGGGTTGGCATAATGCCAACCCCTGATAACTATTAACTTTTGGATGCAGCGTTAGCCAACGCGGTTCAGACGCTCTTTGATACGAGCAGCCTTACCAGTACGCTCACGCAGGTAGTACAGTTTAGCTTTACGAACGGCACCACGACGTTTCACAGCAATGCTGTCGATTACTGGGGAGTGAGTCTGGAATACGCGCTCAACACCTTCGCCGTTGGAAATCTTACGAACAGTGAATGCAGAGTGCAGACCGCGGTTACGGATAGCGATAACCACGCCCTCGAATGCCTGCAGACGTTTTTTGCTACCTTCAACGACCCATACCTTCACTTCCACGGAATCACCCGGACGGAATGCAGGTACGTCTTGTTTCATCTGCTCTTGTTCAAGTTGCTTAATAATGTTGCTCATAATATGTCTCTTACCCTAGGTAAACTGATATATCGGTCCCGTCTGATGTCAGACGTTTCCTTCATAGTCCTGTTGCCTGGCCTGATGTTCCCGTTGGAACTCAGCCAGCAACACCGCTTGCTCGTCAGTCAGAGCTAGGCTTTCTAGAAGTTCAGGTCTTCTAAGCCAGGTTCGGCCCAGCGACTGCTTTAAGCGCCAGCGACGTATCTCGGCATGGTTGCCCGACAGCAGAACCGGCGGTACTTCCATCCCTTCCAACACCTCTGGGCGGGTATAGTGCGGGCAGTCCAGCAATCCGTCGGCGAAGGAGTCTTCCTCCGCTGAGGCCTGATGGCCCAGCACACCCGGTATGAAACGGGCGACTGAATCAATCAGGGTCATCGCCGGCAGTTCCCCGCCGCTGAGAACGTAATCGCCGATTGACCATTCTTCGTCAATTTCGGTTTGGATTACGCGCTCGTCTATCCCTTCGTAGCGGCCGCACACCAGAATCATCTTCTGATTGGCCGCCAGTTCGCACACGCCGGTTTGATCCAGCTTGCGCCCCTGAGGTGACAGATAAATCACCTTTGCTCCCTCGCCTGCCGCTGCTTTCGCCGCATGAATGGCTTCCCGTAAAGGTTGCACCATCATCAGCATTCCCGGGCCGCCGCCGTAAGGGCGATCGTCCACGGTGCGATGCCGGTCGTAGGTGAAGTCGCGAGGACTCCAACACTGCACGCTCAGCAGGCCATTTTTTACTGCCCGGCCAGTCACCCCGTAATCGGTGATAGCGCGGAACATCTCAGGAAACAGGCTTACAATACCGATGAACACAAGCCAATCCCCTTACCGTTATTCCACTTGCTTCGACCGTTTGATCCGGGGGTCAAAAACCAGGATCCCAATCTGCCTCAATCACGCGTGCAGTGAGATCGACTTTCTTGATAACCTGCCCATGAAGAAACGGAATCAACCGCTCCTTCATGCCGAACGCATCTTTCAGGTTCGCTTTCACAACCATCACATCGTTCGAGCCGGTTTCCATCATATCGATGACTTTACCCAGCTCGTAGCCGGCGGTGGTGACTACCTGGCAGCCCATCAGGTCTTTCCAGTAGTAATCATCACCCTCCAGCGGAGGAAGTTGATCGGAATCCACCATAATCTCGCGATTAGTCAGCAGATTCGCCGCGTCCCGATCGTCAATGCCTTTGACCTTGATGATCAGATCCTGACTGTGGCGCTTCCAGTCTTCCAACTCGATATGCTGCCACTGACCCGCCTGCTGGATAAACCACGGCTGATAGTCAAAAATGCTTTCGGCGTTCTCGGTGGATGAAAACACTCTGAGCCAACCACGAATGCCGTAAGCGGACCCCATTTTACCGAGTACAATCGGCTGCTTAGGCGCTACCGGTTTGAGTTGCTTGCTCATTGCCACCACCGCGACAGATTAAGCTGCTTTCTTAGCGTCTTTGATCAGCGCGTGAACGCGATCAGAAACGGTTGCACCCAGACCGACCCAGTGCTCGATGCGGTCCAGGTCCAGACGCAGTGCTTCAGCCTGACCGGAAGCGATCGGGTTGAAGAAGCCTACGCGCTCGATGAAACGACCATCACGAGCGTTGCGGCTGTCGGTCACTACTACTTGATAGAACGGACGCTTTTTAGCGCCGCCACGTGCCAAACGAATTGTTACCATAACATCCTCTTTAGTTAATAAAACAGCCGGGCCCCATTGAGGGACGGGGCCCGGTTGCAATATAAAAAGCCCGAAAATTTTACTCATTTTGGCGCAAAAAGCAATCTAAAGCGTCGATCGCAGGGGACAACTTTTGCAGCCTGTCAAATTTCGGGCGGTTTTCACCGCGAACGGCGAATGCTGAAAGCGCCCGCACTCGGCGTGCGGAGGCCTATCAGCGGCCTGGGAAGCCCGGCGGCATCATACCTTTCATGCCGCGCATCATCTTCGCCATGCCGCCTTTCTTCATCTTCTTCATCATACGCTGCATTTCGTCGAACTGCTTCAGCAAGCGGTTGACGTCCTGCACCTGCATGCCGGCCCCCATCGCGATGCGGCGCTTGCGCGAGCCCTTGATGATTTCCGGTTTGGCGCGCTCTTTCAGCGTCATCGAGTTGATGATCGCCTCCATGCGCACCAGCACTTTATCGTCCATCTGCGACTTGACGTTGTCCGGCAGCTGGCCAGCGCCCGGCAGCTTGCTCAGCATGTTGGCCATGCCGCCCATATTGCGCATCTGCTTGAGCTGCTCCAGGAAATCGGTCAGATCGAAACCGTCGCCCTTCTTCAGCTTGTTGGCCAGCTTCTCCGCCTGCTCGCGGTCGACCTTGCTTTCGATATCTTCGATTAGCGACAGCACGTCGCCCATGCCCAGGATGCGCGATGCCACGCGATCCGGGTAGAACGGCTCCAGCGCTTCGGTCTTTTCACCCACGCCGAGGAACTTGATCGGCTTGCCGGTGATATGACGGATGGACAGCGCGGCGCCGCCGCGCGCGTCGCCGTCGACCTTGGTCAGCACCACGCCGGTCAGCGGCAGCGCTTCGTTAAACGCCTTGGCGGTATTGGCGGCGTCCTGGCCGGTCATGGCGTCGACCACGAACAGGGTTTCCACCGGCTTGATCGCCGCGTGCACCTGTTTGATCTCGTCCATCATCGCTTCGTCAACGTGCAAACGGCCGGCGGTATCGACGATCAGTACGTCGTAGAATTTCAGCTTGGCCTGTTGCAGCGCGCGATTGACGATGTCGATCGGTTTTTCTTTGACATCAGACGGGAAGAAGTCGATGCCGACGCCTTCCGCCAGCGTTTCCAGCTGTTTGATCGCCGCCGGGCGATAAACGTCCGCGGAAACCACCAACACTTTCTTCTTCTGTTTTTCTTTCAGGAACTTGCCGAGCTTACCGACGCTGGTGGTTTTACCGGCGCCCTGCAGGCCCGCCATCAGCACCACCGCCGGCGGCTGGGCCGCCAGATTCAGCTCGGTGTTGACTTCGCCCATCGCGGCGATCAGCTCGCCCTTGACGATCTTGACGAACTCCTGCCCCGGCGTCAGGCTCTTGTTGACTTCATGGCCGACCGCGCTCTCTTTGACGCGGTTGATGAAGTCGCGCACCACCGGCAGCGCGACGTCCGCTTCCAGCAACGCCATACGCACTTCACGCAGGGTTTCCTTGATATTCTCTTCGGTCAGCCGCCCGCGGCCGCTGATATTGCGCAACGTGCGCGACAATCGATCGGTTAAATTTTCAAACATCGTCTCATGCTCAACGTGTGATGACAGGCCGCTCCGGCGACACAATTGCGCCGATGATAACACGAAGCGCGCCGGATCTCTGCCTCAGCGTTGGAGATAGGTTGGAGTGAAACGCGCGCAACGTTATACTGACACTCCAATTAACCACGCCGAAGCAAAATTAAACGCTATGCCAGTTTTCTCCATTGTGGCTTTGATGGCCTACCTGCTCAGCCTTGGACTGATCATTCCCAGCTTGTTGCGGAAGAACAGCGCATACCGTCGGCTTGCCCTCGTCTCGGCGGTGGTGGCGCTGATTTGCCACGCCATCGCGCTGCAGCAGCGCATCTTCGACGTCAGCGCCGGGCAGAATCTCAGCCTGCTGAACATTGGCTCGATCGTCAGCCTGATCATCTGTTCGGTCATGACCTTCGTCGCCTCGCGCGACCGCGGCTGGTTCCTGCTGCCGATCGTCTACAGCTTCGCGATGATCAATCTGGCCTTCGCCAGCTTCATGCCCGGCGAGTTCATCACTCACCTGGAGTCCAGCCCGGAATTGATGGTGCATATCGGCCTGGCGCTGTTCTCTTACGCCACCCTGATCATCGCCGCGCTCTACGCCTTGCAGCTTGCCTGGCTCGACTACCTTCTGAAAAACAAGAAGTTGACCTTTAGCGCCGACATGCCGCCGCTGATGAGCATCGAGCGCAAGATGTTCCATATCACCCAGATCGGCGTGGTGCTGCTGACGCTCACTCTGTGCACCGGCCTGCTGTACATGGATAACCTGTTCAGCAAAGAAAACGTGCATAAAGCGGTGCTGTCGATCATGGCCTGGTTCGTGTATATCGTGCTGTTGTGGGGCCATTACCATGAAGGCTGGCGCGGCCGCCGCGTCGTCTGGTTCAGCTTCGCCGGCGCCTTCCTGCTGACGCTCGCCTACTTCGGCAGCCGTCTGATTCAGCAGGTGATGGTGCGCTAAGCCGGCCGCCTCAACTTTCCCTCTCTATAAGGAATACTGCATTGGAGCATGTGTCGACGGGGACCCTCATCATTATCCTGGTGATCATGATCGTGGTCTCCGCTTACTTCTCCGCCTCCGAAACCGGCATGATGACGCTCAACCGTTATCGCCTGCGTCACCTGTCCAAACAGGGCAATCGCTCGGCGCGCCGTGTGGAGAAGCTGCTGCAAAAACCGGATCGGCTGATCGGCCTGGTACTGATCGGCAACAACCTGGTCAACATCCTCGCCTCGGCGCTGGCGACCATCGTCGGCATGCGGCTGTATGGCGACCTCGGCGTGGCGATCGCCACCGGCATACTGACCTTCGCCGTGCTGCTGTTCGCCGAAGTGCTGCCGAAAACCTTCGCCGCGCTCTACCCGGAACGCATCGCCTTCCCCAGCAGCTTTCTGCTGGCGCCGCTGCAAAAAGTGATGTTCCCGCTGGTCTGGCTGCTCAACGGCATTACCAGTATGACGCTGCGCCTGTTCGGCATTCGCACCAACGTGCGCATCAGCGATGCCGTCAGCAAGGATGAGCTGCGCACCATCGTGCGCGAATCCCAGTCGCAAATCTCCCGGCGCAATCAGGACATGCTGATCTCGGTGCTGGATCTGGAAAAGGTGACGGTTAACGACATCATGGTGCCGCGCACCGAGATCGTCGGCATCGACGTCAACGACGACTGGAAGTCGATCATGCGCCAGTTGACCCACTCGCCGCACGGCCGCATCGTGCTGTACCGCAGTTCGCTGGACGACGCCATCGGCATGCTGCGCGTGCGCGAAGCCTACCGCCTGATGACCGAGAAAAAAGAGTTCAACAAAGAGAACCTGCTGCGCGCCGCCGACGAGATTTACTTCGTGCCGGAAGGCACGCCGCTCAACGTGCAGCTGGTGAAGTTCCAGCGCAACAAAGAGAAGGTCGGCATCGTGGTCGATGAGTACGGCGACATTCAGGGCCTGGTCACGGTGGAGGATATCCTCGAGGAGATCGTCGGCGACTTCACCACCTCGATGTCACCAACGCTGGCGGAAGAGGTCACGCCGCAGAGCGACGGCTCGGTCTTGATCGACGGCACCGCCAACGTGCGCGAGCTGAACAAGGCCTTCAACTGGACCTTGCCGGCCAACGAGGCGCGCACCGTCAACGGCATGCTGCTCGAAGAGCTGGAAGAGATCCCCGAAATCGGCACCCGGTTGCGTATCGGCCATTATGATATCGACATTCTCGACGTGCAGGGCAACATGATAAAACAGGTGCGGGTCACGCCGATCACCTCGCTGCAGTCCAGCGTCGGCCATCACTGACCGCTGGCCAGAACGTAAAAAAGACGCGAAATCGCGTCTTTTTTTCTCTGCGGGAACTCGCGGCTAGATATGCAGTTCCTGCAGCTTCTCTTTCGGCAGCGCCAGCTCGTCGTTGTGGTTCACCACCACGTCGTTATCCAGGATGTGCTTGGCGATCTCCTGCGCTTCTTCCAGCGAGTGCATATGGTAAGTGCCGCACTGGTATTCGTTCAGCTCAGGGATTTTGCGCTGGTCGGTCACTTTCAGCACGTCGGCCATCGCCGCTTTCCACGCATCGGCTACGCGCTGCTCTTCCGGCACGCCGATCAGGCTCATGTAGAAACCGGTACGACAGCCCATCGGGGAGATGTCGATAATCTCCACGCCCTGGCCGTTCAGGTGGTCACGCATAAAGCCGGCGAACAGGTGCTCCAGCGTGTGAATGCCGCGCTCGGGCATCACTTCCAGGTTCGGGCGGCAAAAGCGCAGATCAAACACCGTGATGGTATCGCCGTGAGGCGTCTTCATGGTTTTCGCAACGCGGACAGCCGGGGCTGCCATACGGGTATGATCGACGGTAAAGCTATCCAGCAATGGCATTTCGCTACCTCCTCGTAAAAGAGCATTTATTTCGAAACTTTTTTTCCTAACCGGGAAACCTTTTCCAACCCTGCGAGTCTCAGTATCTGAAAGACGCGCATTTGTTATCATCATCCCTGTCATCAGAGATGCATATTTGGCCACATTGATGTGGCCTTTTTCTTTTTCAGCTTCCGCCGTTTTGCTTCAGGAACGCTTCAAAGCTTAGCGTATCATTGGCTTCTATGTCGCGTTGGCGTTGCCACGAGGCTTCCCGCTCTTTATCCAGCTCGGCCTCGTTCAGGATTTCCAACGGCTCTTCCAGCAGCATCTTGCGATATTGCTCCGCCAATTGCAGGCCGACGCGCCCGGTGCCTTCCGCTTGCATCGCTTTCAGGATGCGCGCGGAGAAGGTCAGCTCAGGGTCGTCGAACGCGGCGACCAGCTCATCGCACACCTGCTGGTATTGGCGATCGCCGGCTTCGCCGTCCAACACTTCCGCTACCCGACGCAGATCGGCGAACAACGCCTTGCCCACTTTTTCGAGCGGTTCATGGCTGGCGCCACAGCCGATGCCGATGGTCTGGCCCGGCTTGCGGCCCTCCAGGATCACCCGGTTCCAGTTCTTGCGCGTGCACAGCAGTTCATCGCTGCTCATCTCCGGCGCATCGGCCAGCGCGCACCACACCAGGAACAGATCCAGGAAACGCGCCTGCACCGCATCCACGCCGATCGGCGAGAACGGGTTGATGTCCAGCGAACGCACTTCGATGTATTCGATACCACCGCGCAGCAGCGCGTCAGACGGCGTCTCGCCGCTTTGGGTCACGCGCTTCGGCCGGATCGGCGCATACAGCTCGTTCTCGATTTGCAGCACGTTGCTGTTCAGCTGCAGGTAACGGTCACCCTCTTTCACGCCCAGCTTGGCGAACTCTTCGGAAGGCGTCGCGATCGCCCGTTTCAGACCGGCCACATAGCTGTGCAGATCGTTAAAGGTGATGCCCAGATTGCTTTGCGACTTGTTGGTATAACCCAGGTCGCTCAGGCGCAGCGAAGTGGCGTACGGCAGGTAGCACATCCCCTGCTCGGTGCGCTCGAACGGCAGATTGGTCTCGCGCCCCTTGAGGAACGAAGAACAAATGGCCGGCGATGCCCCGAACAGATACGGGATCACCCAGCCGAAACGATAATAGTTGCGGATCAGGCGGAAATAGCCCGCCGAGATCTGCTCTTTACCGCTTTCTGCGTCCTGCACGCCGGCCCAGGCCTGCCAAAACTCCAGCGGCAGCGAGAAGTTGTAGTGCACGCCGGAAATGGTCTGCATCAGCGCGCCGTAGCGATTCTTCAACCCTTCGCGGTACAGCGTCTTCATGCGGCCGATGTTCGACGAGCCGAACTGCGCCAGCTCGATATCCTGCTCAGCTTCGATAAAGCACGGCATGCTGAGCGGCCACATGCGCTCATCGCCGATATTGCGCGCCACGTAGCGATGAATATCGCGCAGGAACGTCAGCAGGTGATCGATATTGTCATCAACCGGCGTAATGAACTCTAACAGCGCTTCGGCGAAATCCGTGGTGATCCAGTGGTGCGTCAATGCCGCGCCCAGCTTTTCCGGATGCCCGGTGGTCGCCAAGGTGCCGTTCGGCGTGACCCGCAGCGTTTCACGCTCGATGCCGCGACGAATGCCTTTTAATGCCTGGGGATGGGCTTCCAACCAAGAAAGCGCCTGTGATACGTCCGGGATCAAATTGACCTCCCGCTTCTAAAAACAATAACTCGTAAGCATACTGAATCCGCACCCGAGAGAATATTGAGTTATATTCACTTGGTTACTGCCACCAGGCGATGCCCTGTACCGTTATCATAGCCAAAACGATGTAACGCAGCGCCTTTCCGATACACAGAAACAGCGCGACAGAGCCCCAGGGCATGCGCAGCCAACCTGCCAACACGCACAACAAATCGCCCACCACCGGCACCCAGCTGAGCAACAGCGCAGCCGGGCCGAAGCGTTGCAGCCACCCGAGCGCCGTTGCCAGCCCCCGCTGTGGTTTCAACGCCGGTAACAGGCGCCCGATAATGACATTGGTCAAGCCACCCAGCGTGTTGCCCAGGGTCGCGGCCAGCACCAGCAACTCCGGCGAGACGCGACTCTGGGTCAGCAAGGCGACCAGAACGATTTCTGAATTTCCCGGCAGCAGCGTCGCACTGAGGAAGCTACTGCCAAATAACGATATTACGGCTAGCGTACTACTCACAGCGTACGGACGTCTACCACCGCCATACCGGCGCTTTTCGCCGCCTGAATGCCGAAATCAGCGTCTTCAAACACCACGCATTTTTCCGGCCGCACGCCGATCAGTTCGGCGCAGCGCAGGAAGGTGTCCGGCTCCGGTTTGTGGCGCTGCACGTCGTCCGCACCGACGATCGCGTCGAAGCAGTTGAACAGGCCGAGATGACGCAGCAGCATTTCCGCCATGCGGTGCTCGCTGCCGGTGCCGACCGCCATCGGACGGCGGCCATGATAGGACTTCACCACCTCGATCAGCGGCAATGGACGCACGCTGTCCAGCAGCATCGCTTCCACCGCGCGGGTTTTCTCCGCGGCCAGGTGATGAGGATCGAGATCGGCCTGATGGCTGGCGATAATCGCCTGCGCGATGCGCCAGGTCGGCGAACCGCTCAGCGCCACCATGGCCGCTTCATCAAACGTCATGCCATAACGGGACAGCACTTCACGCCACGCTTTACGGTGCGTTGGCTCGGTGTCCAGAATCGTGCCGTCCATGTCGAAAATAAGACCCTGATAGCGGTCGTACATCGTTACTCCATGATCGTTGAGGAAAGAAAACTACTTTAGCGTAAAGCCGTTGGGTTGTCGCTGACTGCGTCATAACGGAATGTGCTGTGCCCTATCGGGCGCAAAGGAGGACAGGGGTGAAGAGAGAATGGTTAAATGCTGAAAAGCGAAAAACCCGCCGAAGCGGGTTTCTCTTAGATGGTGCATCCGGGAGGATTCGAACCTCCGACCGCTCGGTTCGTAGCCGAGTACTCTATCCAGCTGAGCTACGGATGCATTACTGTTTTTACTGCTTGCCTGCTTCGCTAATGAGGCCAGACTTAAAGAATGGTGCATCCGGGAGGATGATTTGGCGCTTGCGCCTCACCCTGCGGGCCGTTGCTGAAGCAACGTTATCCTCCCTAAGGGACACTTTCTTTTTTACTGCCCGCCTGAAGATTTCTCTTCGCTGTACGGGAAGTGAAGAATGGTGCATCCGGGAGGATTCGAACCTCCGACCGCTCGGTTCGTAGCCGAGTACTCTATCCAGCTGAGCTACGGATGCACAGTAATTCTTTGATACCCTATGGTACTTTGTTCCCAACTCTACCATACGGCTAATATGGTGCATCCGGGAGGATTCGAACCTCCGACCGCTCGGTTCGTAGCCGAGTACTCTATCCAGCTGAGCTACGGATGCAAATGGCGGTGAGGCGGGGATTCGAACCCCGGATGCAGCTTTTGACCGCATACTCCCTTAGCAGGGGAGCGCCTTCAGCCTCTCGGCCACCTCACCAAACGCTTTCTTTCGAATTGTGCCTAACTCGCTTTAGAGAAGCTCATCGGCACTGCGTGGCGCACATATTACTTTCTCCGACTTTTAAGTCAAACAATTTTTCCCAACTCATGCGCGTTTGCACAATTCGCACCCAACATGGGCGATTTCACGGCAAAAAGGGCGTTTTATCAACAGGCAACCGCCGCGTCTGTAGCAACAAAGCAGGAAACTAACCGGGAAAATAATCACGAAAAAGAAGAGGGAGGGCGAAGGAAGTGGGTAAAACGATGCAGTAGCGTCTCGTCTGGCAACGAGACGCTGCTTCGGAATCAGTAAGTCGTCTGCTGAGACTTCTCTGCCTGAATGCGCTGATAGATTTCTTCACGGTGAACCGAAACCTCTTTGGGGGCGTTCACACCAATACGCACCTGGTTGCCTTTTACCCCTAGCACAGTAACCGTAACCTCATCGCCAATCATGAGGGTTTCACCAACTCGACGAGTCAGAATTAACATTCTTTGCTCCTTGAAAGATTAAAAGAGTCGGGTCTCTCAGTTTCCCCGTCATTATCCATCATATGTGGTGAAAACGTAAGCCGCGCAACCCACAATAAGTGTAAGCAGACTTGGTCCCACCTCAGATAATGGTAAGTTTAGCCGACCTGAAAAACTTTGTTCCCGCAATTGTAACTAAATTGTGTTAGCACAGTATGAAAACGCCATAATCAACAAAGTATTATGGCGTTTGTGCGTGCTATTTATTTATATTCACAGCTTCGAGGCCACCCAGGCTTCTACGCTGTTTAACGCCGCTGGCAGGGCGTTGATATCCGTCCCCCCCGCCATCGCCATATCCGGGCGACCACCGCCCTTGCCGCCGACCTGCTGCGCCACGTTGCCGATCAACTCGCCGGCTTTCACGCGGTCAGTCAGATCCTTGGTCACACCAGCAACCAGACTGACTTTGTCATCAGCCGTCGTTGCCAACACGATGATGGCCGAACCCAATTGATTTTTCAGGTCATCTACCATGGTGCGCAGCATTTTGGCTTCGACATTATCCAACTGGCTGACCAACAGCTTCACGCCGTTAACCACTTTTGCCTGGCTGGACAACGAAGCGCTCTCCTGCGCCGCCTGCTGATCTTTCAACTGCTGCAGTTCTTTTTCCAGCGCGCGCGTGCGATCGAGCACCGAGCGCACTTTATCGGTCAGGGTGTTACTGTCGCCTTTGACCAACTGAGCAACGTCTTGCAACAAATCGCTTTGCTGATGCAGCGTAGCGATAGCGCCAGCGCCGGTCACCGCTTCAATACGGCGGATGCCCGCCGCGGTGCCCGACTCGCTCAGAATGCGGAACAGGCCGATATCGCCGGTGCGGCTGGCGTGGGTGCCGCCGCACAGCTCGGTGGAGAAGTCGCCCATGGTCAGCACGCGCACGTTGTCATCGTACTTCTCGCCGAACAGCGCCATCGCGCCCTTCTCTTTGGCATCTTCCAAGGCCATCAGCTCGGTCTGCACCGGCAGGTTACGACGCACCTGCTGGTTCACCAGATCTTCCACCGCGCGGATTTGCTCCGGCTTCATCGCTTCGAAGTGCGAGAAGTCGAAACGCAGGTATTTGTCGTTAACCAGCGAGCCTTTCTGCGCGACGTGGTCGCCCAACGTTTGGCGCAGCGCGGCGTGCAGCAGGTGAGTTGCGGAGTGGTTCAGACGAATGCTGTTACGGCGCTCAGCGTCGATCTGCGCGTCCACGCGATCGTTCAGCTTCAGCGAACCCTGCGCCAGTTTGCCCTGATGGCCGATAGCCTGACCGTATTTCTGGGTATCGTTGACCGTAAACTCAGCGCCGGCGGCTTTCAGCACGCCTTTATCGCCGACCTGGCCGCCGGATTCGCCATAGAACGGCGTCTCATCCAGCACCACCACCGCCTCTTCGCCGGCGTTGATCTGATCGACCGGCTGGCCGTCGCGGAACAGCGCGATGACCGTCGCCTGCTGCTCGTCGTGATCGTAACCGCTGAACTGGCTGCTGCCATCCACGCGGATCAGGCTGTTATAGTCGGCGCCAAAGCCGCTGGATTCGCGCGCACGGCGGCGCTGTGCTTCCATCGCGTCTTCAAAGCCCGCTTCGTCGACTTTCAAACCGCGCTCGCGGCAGACGTCAGCGGTCAGATCGATCGGGAAACCGTAGGTATCGTACAGACGGAAAGCGGTTTCGCCGTCCAGGGTATCGCCCTGCAGCTTGGCCAGCTCTTCGTCCAACAGCGCCAAGCCACGCTCCAGCGTGCGGGCAAACTGCTCTTCTTCGGTTTTCAGCACCTGCTCCACCAGCGATTGCTGGCGTTTCAGTTCGTCGGCCGCCGGGCCCATCACTTCGATCAACGGCGCCACCAGTTTGTAGAAGAAGGTGTCTTTCGCGCCCAGCATGTTGCCATGGCGGATCGCGCGACGAATGATGCGGCGCAGCACATAGCCGCGGTTTTCGTTAGACGGGATCACGCCGTCCGACACCAGGAAGGCGCAGGAACGAATGTGGTCGGCGATAACGCGCAGGGATTTGTTGTCCAGATCGGTTGCGCCGGTCACTTTAGCCACGGCGGCGATCAGGGTACGGAACAGATCGATTTCATAGTTGGAGTTCACATGCTGCAACACCGCCGCAATGCGCTCCAGACCCATACCGGTATCCACAGAAGGTTTCGGCAGCGGCAGCATGGTGCCGTCGGACTGACGGTTGAACTGCATGAAAACGATGTTCCAGATCTCGATGTAGCGGTCGCCGTCTTCTTCCGGGCTGCCTGGAGGGCCGCCCCAGATGTGATCGCCGTGATCGTAGAAAATCTCGGTGCACGGGCCGCATGGGCCAGTGTCGCCCATCTGCCAGAAGTTGTCGGAAGCGAAAGGCGCGCCCTTGTTGTCGCCGATGCGGATAATGCGCTCGGCCGGTACGCCGATTTGCTTCTGCCAGATGTCGAACGCTTCGTCATCGGTTTCATACACGGTGACCCACAGTCGCTCTTTCGGCAGGTTGAACCAGTTTTCACCGGTCAGCAGTTCCCATGCGTAGCCGATCGCGTCGTGCTTGAAGTAATCGCCGAAGCTGAAGTTGCCCAGCATTTCAAAGAAGGTGTGGTGACGCGCGGTATAACCGACGTTTTCCAGGTCGTTATGCTTGCCGCCTGCGCGCACGCAGCGCTGCGAGGTGGTGGCGCGGGAATAGGCGCGTTTGTCGAGCCCCAGGAAAACATCCTTAAATTGGTTCATGCCGGCATTGGTAAACAGCAATGTCGGATCATTGTTAGGCACCAGGGAGCTGCTCGCTACAACCTGATGACCCTTACTATGAAAGAAATCGAGAAACGCTTGACGGATCTCAGCGGTGCTCTTGCTCATAATTTTCCTGGAAAGGCTAGAATAACGACACGTGAGCCGGTGACGCGTCATCCCGACGATGACAACCAGCTCACGAACAAAAAGTGGGGATAAGATAAATTTTCTTCAGAGGGAAGTAAAACCCCGTGTGCGCTCATTGCGCAAAATCACGGTAAATTGACTGAATTTCTTCCTGGAAGAAGCCGCGATAGAGCAGATAACGCTGCACTTTGGCTTTCTCTTTCCAGTCGGTTGGCAACGCATCGCCAAATTTTCGCTGCGCCACCTGTTTTGCCTGTTCGCACCAGTCGATATCGCAATCCGCCAGCGCGTCCTGCACCAGCGCTTTGTCGACGCCCTTTTGCATCAGTTCGCTGCGGATGCGCTGCGCACCGTAACCTTTACGGCTGCGGCTGCCGATGTAGCTGTGAGCGAAACGCTTATCGTCCAGCCAGTTATGCTGGTAACAGTAGGCGATAACCTGCTCGATCAGCGCAGGATCCACCGGCTCTTCAACCACCGGCGGTGATGCCGGCGCATGTGGCCCCTTGCTGCCAAAACGGGCTTTCGCCACAAACGGCTGCGCCGCAAGTTTGCGGCGCAGTTCAGCTTCACTATGATCGCGTTGCGACAGCAGGCGCATGGCGCGGCTTAGCAAGTCATTCATCATTCAAGCCTGAATTTATGGGATATGCGCCACACGAACGGCAGCGCACATCTTCAGCGATTAGAACTGCTCGCTGGTTTCCGCTTCGTCGTCTTCGAAGTCGTCACCGGAAGCGGCCACCAGCTCACCGCCGCTGTGCAGCAGCAAATCGCGCAGCTTCTTATCCAGCTCGGCGGCGATAGCCGGGTTTTCTTTCAGGAAGTTACAGGCATTCGCCTTGCCCTGACCGATTTTCTCGCCGTTATAGCTGTACCAGGCGCCGGCTTTTTCGATCATCTTGTGCTTCACGCCCAGATCGACCAGCTCACCACGGCTGTTGATGCCTTCGCCGTACATGATTTGGAATTCAGCCTGTTTGAACGGCGCAGCGATTTTGTTCTTCACCACTTTCACGCGGGTTTCGCTGCCCACCACTTCGTCGCCCTCTTTGATGGCGCCGATGCGGCGGATATCCAGACGCACCGAAGCGTAGAACTTCAGGGCGTTACCGCCGGTCGTGGTTTCCGGGTTGCCGAACATCACACCAATTTTCATACGGATCTGGTTGATGAAGATCAGCAGGGTATTGGCGTTTTTCAAGTTGCCGGCCAGCTTACGCATCGCCTGGCTCATCATGCGCGCCGCCAGGCCCATGTGCGAATCGCCGATTTCACCTTCGATTTCCGCCTTCGGCGTCAGCGCCGCCACGGAGTCGACGATGATGACGTCAACCGCGCCGGAGCGGGTCAGCGCATCACAGATTTCCAGCGCCTGCTCGCCGGTGTCCGGCTGGGAGCACAGCAGGTTGTCGATATCGACGCCCAGCTTTTTCGCATAGATAGGATCCAGCGCGTGCTCGGCGTCGATGAACGCACAGGTTTTGCCTTCGCGCTGCGCAGCGGCGATCACCTGCAGCGTCAGGGTGGTTTTACCGGAGGATTCCGGGCCGTAGATTTCGACGATGCGGCCCATCGGCAGGCCGCCAGCGCCCAGAGCGATATCGAGTGACAGTGAGCCGGTGGAGATCGTTTCCACGTCCATGGAGCGGTCTTCACCCAGGCGCATGATGGAGCCTTTGCCGAACTGTTTCTCAATCTGGCCCAGTGCCGCAGCTAACGCCTTTTGCTTGTTCTCATCAATAGCCATTTTTGCTCCTTCGTTTCGCAATGCCGGTGTTACCCCACACTGCCACTGAATGTATGTTGTGCAGGAAATGTCACTAATTATACTGTATGGTCATACAGTATCAAGCCTAATTTACAAAAATTCGTCGATGGCGGTTTGCAGCGCGAAAATCGTCGCCTGCAGCCGCACCGCATCGCGATCGCCCTCGAATTGCATCTTGCGCGACAGCCCCCGGCCATCGCTGCCGGCGAAGCCGAACCACACGGTGCCGACCGGCTTTTCCGCGCTGCCGCCGTCCGGGCCGGCGATGCCGCTTACCGAGAGCGCCAGATCGGCCCGCGCCGCACGCAGCGCCCCTATCGCCATCTCGCGCACCACCTCTTCGCTGACCGCGCCGTGCGCCGCCAACGTGGCTTCGCTCACCCCCAGCAGGTCGTGCTTCGCCGCATTGCTGTAGGTGACGAAACCGCGATCGAAATAGGCGGAGCTCCCCGCGATATCGGTAATGGCCTTGGCGATGCCGCCGCCGGTGCAAGATTCCGCGCAGGTGATCCAGCGGCCCTGAGCCTTCAGTTTTTCCCCCGCCAGCACGCTGAGCCGGCGCAGTTGGTTTTCACTCATAACCCCTCCCTCGCGAATTCAGGTATATGCGCCCGATAGTAGCATTTATCAAGGCGGCGCGACGTCTGGCGCGCAGAAATGCGCAGCGCCTCGCAGGAGGTGCGGTTTTAAGCGCCCGGCCAAGCTGCTAGTATCAAAAGAAGCGCCCCAGCGAGCGGCGGCGCACCAGCACAAGGAACATCACGGAGGCGGCACGCTGCGGCGGCGGCCTCAGGGCGCACCAGAAGAGATTAGGACGATAGCGTGAAAAAAACGTTGGGCGTATTCTTGCCGTTGTACACCACCACCCTGCTGCTGCTGTTGGGCTCGGGCCTGCTCACCACCTACGTCTCGCTGCGGCTGGCCTCCATCCACGTCAGCAGCGCGCTGATCGGCGCCATCATCGCCGCCAACTACATCGGGTTGGTGATCGGCGGTAAGGTCGGCCACTTTCTCATCGCCCGCGTCGGGCATATCCGCGCCTACGTGGCCTGCGCCGGCATCATTACCGCCGCGGTGCTGGGGCACGGCCTGACGGCGTTCATTCCCGCCTGGGTTGCGCTGCGCCTGGTGATCGGGCTGTGCATGATGTGTCAGTTCATGGTGCTGGAAAGCTGGCTGAACGACCAGGCGGAATCCAACCAGCGCGGCATGGTGTTCGGTTTCTATATGGCGGCGACCTATCTCGGCATGTCGCTGGGCCAGATCGTGCTGATGCTGCAAAGCAATCTGGGCATCGCCACGCTGCTGGTGATCGCACTGTGCTTCGCGCTCTGCCTGGTGCCGATCGCTCTCACCACCCGCACCAATGCGCGCCACATGTCGCCGGCGCCGATGGAACTGCGTTACTTTATCGGCGCTATTCCCAAGGTGCTGGCCACCACGCTGGTGATCGGCATGGTGGTAGGTTCGTTTTACGGCCTGGCGCCGGTCTACGCCAGCCTGCAATCCTTAACCACGCAGCAAACCGGCCTGTTCATGGCGCTGGCCATCTTCGCCGGGCTGGTGGCGCAATTCCCGCTCAGTTGGCTGTCGGATCGCTATAACCGCCCCTTGCTGATGCGCCTCAACGCCATTTTTCTGATCGTGGCGGCGCTGCCGCTGGCGCTGCTGCCGCACATCGATTTCCCGCTGCTGCTGGCGGTGGGGTTCGTCGTCAGCATGCTGCAGTTTACGCTCTACCCGCTGGTGGTGGCATTGGCCAACGATCTGATCGAGCCGGAGCGCCGCGTCTCGCTGGCCGCCTGCCTGCTGATGGCGTTCGGCGTCGGCGCCAGCATCGGGCCGCTGGCGGTCGGCGCGCTGATCGAGCCGCTAGGCGGCAATATCCTGTACGCCTTCTTCGCCCTGTGCGGCGTGCTGCTGGCGGCCCTCAGCCGCACGGCGAAAGCGGAGGAGCCGCAACTGGCGCAGGACGCGCCGGTGCCGCACATTCCGCTGCCGGACAGCCTCGCCAGCTCGCCGCTGTCGCCGGCGCTCAATCCGACCTTTGATGAGCAGATCATTCACGACACCATGCCCCCGCCGGAAGCGGCGCCCGATGTCGACGAGCCGCAGCCTGAAGAACAGGAAACGGAGCACTTGCCTCAGGGCGCCGATCCGCAAGAGGACACCGGCCTGAAAAAGGCGCACGCCATGCTGTAAACGGCGCGGAGCTACAGATCCAGGAAAGAGCCCAGCAGAAAACCGCGTTCGGCGATCGCCGCTTTCAGCGTCGGCGCGGTCAACACATCCAGCTCGACGAGGCGCGGGTGGCAGTATTTGCTCTGCAGGATCGTCGCGTCGAGGAACGCCGGGTGGCACATCATTTCCAATGACTCGGCGCCCAGCTCGTCAGCGCGCGCCAACCGCTGCAGGAACAAGGCTTCGGAAATCGTTTCGCCGTAGAATCCCGCGTCAAACGCGTCGGTGCTGCAGGGCGTCTGCAACGCAATATCGCGCCGTTTCGCCTCTTCGCGATCGAGGCGCAGCGGCAGACCCTGCGCCTGCGCAAACGCCTCCACCAGCGGGTAAATCTGCGGCTGCATATGTACATGGTGGTGGCTGTCGATGTGCGTCGGCGGCCTGCCGAACAGCGTCACAAACCGCGTGAACTGGCGCTGCAGCTCCTCCTGGATCTCGTCCAGCTGCAGCTCGCCGGCCTCGGCGCGGCGCCACAGCCATTTACCCAATTCGCCATGCTCGTTGACCAGCGAAGGCATGGCGCCCAGCGGCCTGCCATGGGTCAAAACGAAATGCAGCCCGATCGGTAACCCCGGATATTGCCGGCTGAGCGCCGCCGCGTGCTGTGCGCCGCCGCCGTTCACCATCGCCGTGGTAGAGGAAACGACGCCATGCTGATACGCCTCGATAACACCGTAGTTTTGTCCCTTGCTCAGGCCGAAGTCATCGGCATTCACGATCAGTAGTTTTTCCATAGTGGCTCCTGCGGGATGAATTTTTGGCAAGGGAAGCCCGACCGACCGGCGCGGCATTCCCCTTCGCTAAGGTAAAAATCGAATGATTAACCGGCCGGCGGCCTGAAGCTCATCGGCATATCGGCGTTGATACTGATCGGGAGCGGCCCTAAAGAGGGCCGTAGCACTTTTTTCGGTAGTTGCCTGGGGTCACATCGGTGAGCCGCTTGAAGTTTTTAATGAACAGGCTGACATCGCCATAGCCGGAATCGAAGGCGATATCGGAAACCGAATAGTTGGTGACCTCCAGCTGCGTCTTGGCGAAGTTGATGCGGATCTCATTGATCACCTGCATCGGCGTCTTGTGGTAGTAACGCCGCATCGCCCGGGTCAGATACTCCTGGGTTTTCCCCGACAGCGCCACCATGTTAGCCAACGCCCTTTCGCCGAACATCGCCTTGTCATGCATGCCGGCCAGGGTGTTCTTCAGCCACTGCGGGATATCATCGCCGCCGTCGTTTTCTTCTTTATGGTGACGAATACGGCTGATCACATAGAAGGTCAGCGTTTCGAGAAATTCGGCGAAGTCGTCCTCGCGAAACTGCGGCGAACTCACCACCGATTCGATATAGGCCAAAAACTCGTTTCTCAGGCTGTAGGCCTGCGAGGCGACGAAGCAGCGCGGCAGCTGCTGCAAATAGTGCTCTTCAAAGAACGCTTTGCTGACCGCCACGTTGAAGATTTTCGTCGCGCCGAACTCGTAAAAGCTCTGGTGGTAGGAGCCGATGGGGATAAAGACGAAATCCCCGCGCTCCAGCAGCACCCGCTTGCCGTTGATCTCCTGATAGCATTTGCCGCTCAGCACGATGGTGAACTCGTAATAGTCGTGCTGATGCAGCCCGGTGGCGCTTTCCACCTTGTTGTAGATAAACAGGTGAAAATCTTTGCAGTTAAAAAAATCCTGCTCGCGAATCAGCTTCACGTCGTTGGCACTCAGCGAAATTCGGTTGTCGGACACGGCGCCGGCCTCCCGTTAGTCAAATCCGTTGCGTCTGGCCGCCTCGGCAAACCAGTAGCCGCTTTTCTTGATGGTGCGGCGCTGATCCGCCCGATCCAGCCGCACCAGCCCATAACGATTCTTGTAGGCGTTCAGCCAGGACCAGCAGTCGATAAAGGTCCACAGATGATAGCCTTTGCACTGCGAGCCTTCCGCCAGCGCGCGGTGCAGCCACTTCAGGTGCTCGCGAATAAAGTCGATGCGGTAATCGTCCTCCACCCGCCCATTGGCGCCGATAAACGCCTCTTCGCCCTCAACGCCCATGCCGTTTTCCGAAATATAACAAGGCAGGTTGCCGTAGTTCTCTTTCAGATCCATCAGGATGTCGTACAGCCCCTTTTCGTAGATCTCCCAGCCGCGGTGCGGATTGATTTTGCGGCCCGGCATTGCATAGTAACTGAACAAATCCTCCGGCGATGCGATCGGCCCCTCGGCACGACGCCCCTCTTTCGCCTGCACCCTGCGCGGTTGGTAATAGTTGACGCCGAGGATGTCCACCACGCCGCCTTCAATCAGCTGCGCATCCTGCGGCTCGCAGTGGGGCATCAGCCCATGCCGCTCCAGCAGCTGCAGCAACGCCACCGGATAACGTCCTTTGGCGACCGGATCGAGGAAACTGCGGTTGAGCAGCAGATCGGCGTCGTGCGCGGCCTGCCGATCCGCCGGCGCGTCGGAACGCGGATAGGTCGGGCTCAGATTCAGAATGATGCCGATGCTCCCCGGCAGCTCCCGCGCTCTGAAACGCTGCACCGCCATGGCGTGCGCCAGTACGCTGTGATACGCCACGGTGACCGCCCGTTTGAAGTCCACCACGCAAGGGTAATGCAGGTCATTCAGGTAACCGGCCTCCACCGGCACGATCGGCTCGTTGAAGGTGAACCAGTGGGTGACCCGATCGCCAAACAGGCCGAAGCAGATATCGGCGTAACGCGCATAGGCTTCGACCACCGCCCGGCTTTCCCAGCCGCCGCGCTGCTGCATGCACAGCGGCATATCGAAGTGGTAGAGATTGATAAACGGGGTGATGCCCTCCGCCAGCAGCTCGTCGATCATCGCGTTATAGAACGCCACCGCCTGCGGGTTCACCTCGCCGTCACCGTCCGGGATCAGCCGCGACCACGAGATAGACGTTCTGAAGGTATTGTGGCCCAGCGTTTTGAGCAGCCCGATATCGGCGCGGAAATGGTCGTAAAAGGTCGAGGCCTCGGCCGGCCCCACCCGATCGTGAAAGCGCTCGGGCGCGATCTCGAACCAATAGTCGAAGATGTTGCGGCTCTTGCCGTCGCGCGCGGCCGCCCCTTCAGACTGCGGCGCGGAGGTGGCGCTCCCCCACCAGAACCCGTCGGCAAATTGATATTCCATACTCGCGTCCCTCGCAGGGCGGCCGCGCCGCCCCGTTCCACAGTTAGAATTTCAGCGCCTTGGCGATGTCTTCTTCGCTTTCCGTCGCCGCGTCGATCTGGCTCTGCGCCTTGTTGGAGATCGCCACGAACGGCAGATAAATCACGGTGGCGACCGCCAGGTTAAACAGGCTCAACAACATGGCCATGATGCTGCCGTTGGTGTTGAAGAACGCCCCCAGGCCGACCGGCATGGTCCAGGGCGCGATGTTGGTGATAGGCGGGATCAGCCCGGAGTAATAAGCCAGCGAGGTGATAATGGTCAGCACCGGCTGCACCAGGATGAACGGAATGAACATCACCGGGTTCATGATCACCGGCAGGCCGAACAGAATCGGTTCGTTGATCTGAAAAATGCCGGACGGCGTCGCCAGCTTGGCGACCTGGCGGTAATCCTCGCGGCGCGAGGCGATGAAGATGGCGATGATCAGGCCCAGCGTCGAGCCGGTGCCGCCGAGGTAAATGTAGGAGTCGACGAACGGCTTCGCCCACATGTGGAACTCTTTCCCGGCGGCCACCGCCGCTTCGACCGAACCGTATTTGTTGTACAGCTCCACGTTTTCCAGCGCGAACGGCGTCATGATGCCGCTGTCCAGCGCCGCCAGCGCCATGGAGCCGTGCACCCCAAAGAACCACAGCAGCGAGGAGAACAGCACGTACACCCAGCCCACCACGCTGCCCATCTTGGCCAGCGGTGCCGAAATGCCGTCCATGATGATCTGGTGGAAGTTGGTGCCCCAGTGCGCCAGCGCGAACGCCACCAGCCCCATGATGGAGAGGATGATGAAACCGGGGATCAGCGCCGAGAAGGAGCGCGACACCGAAGCCGGCACGCTGTCCGGCAGGCTGATCACCCAGTTGCGCCGCACGATGAAAGCAAACATCTCGGCCACCACCAGCCCGATCACCATACCGGAAATGATGTTGGCGCCGCCCAGCCAGTTGGCGCCCACCGCATAGGCCTCGCCGACGTTGAACGGTGTGACGGTCATAAAAGCAGCCACCGCCAGCAGCGCCGAGGCGAGCGGATCGACCTTGCGCTCTTCGGCCAACGCCATGCTGATAAAGAACGGCGTCATCAGGGACATGATCCCCAGCGTGCCGTTGTACACGCTGCCGCCAATGCTCTTCAGGCTATTGAGCGTCTCGATGGTGGAGGCGTCCAGGCGCACGCCCAGCGAATAGAAGAACGATCCTTCGCCGAAGCTCAGGAACACGTTGTTGATCAACACGAACATCGCCCCGGTCAAGGTCAGCGGCATCAGGCGGATAAAGCCGTTCTTGATGGCGTTGACGTGGGGCTGCTTGCCGATTTTTACGGCGAAAGGCAGGATAACCTTCTCGAGCGAGGCAATGAGGGTATTCACGGCGGCCTCCTGTTATTGGTTGGCTTTCTTGATGGCGGCCACCGCGGCCTTCAGCACGCCCAGCCCATCGACCTTGCCGTACAGCAGCGGATCGATGACTTCAACGGGTTTGTTGGGCAGCTGTTTTTGCACTTCCGGCAAGGTGTAGGCAATCTGCGGCCCCAGCAGGATCAGATCCGCTTCAACGCCTTTCTCCGCAGCCAGCGCTTCCGGGTAGGCGGCGATGATCACCGGCACTTCGTATTTCTCGGCCTGCGCCTTCATTTTTGAAACCAACAGGGAAGTGGACATACCGGCAGAACAAAACAGATAGATTTTTTTCTTTTCCATACCAAGCACCTCAGATAATCAAAAAAACCCCGTGTTATTTGTATGCCAGATGCAATCACGATTGCTTCACGCACATTCCTTATGAAAATTTCCGTCACGTTGCCCTGGTTGCAGACAGTATACGGAGCATGAAAAACGGATCGGTAAGCCAGGGGAGAGAATAACCGTCTCTCCTTGACCTGATGGCTTGACCCCCTTCACATTTCGCATAAAAAAATAGTGTGACCGGGCTCTCAAATAACCGATATAAACTCAGAATATTCGCAATAAACACTCAAATAACAATTATAAACAGATAGTTATAAACACGCCGAGAATTTAAGGGTTTATTTGCGCCTGAACAAACGAAAAGAAAATAAAAATAGTTCAAGCTTGATTCGCCTGCTGCTCTCCGAACGCGATGGCAGGCGAAGAGGATTAGGTGGGCAGACGCAGCAACTCGATCACCGTGGCCAGCGCCACGGAATGGTTCCTGCGGTTGGGGTAATAGAGGTAAAAACCGGGAAACGGCGCGCACCAGTCGGCCAACACTCGCCGCAGCCGCCCGCTCGCAAGGTATTCTTCCACCTCCTGCTCGATGGCGAAGGCGATGCCGACGTGCGCCAGCGCCGCCTGCAGCAGCAGCCTGGCGTCATCCACGATCAGCGGGCTGTTGACCGCCACGGTAAATCGCTGCTCGCCCTGCTGAAACGCCCACTTGTAGCGCTCGCCCGAAGAGGCCTTGCGCCAACCGATGCAGCGGTGCTGCAGTAAATCCTGCGGGTGCGTCGGTTCGCCGTGCCGTTGAAAATAGTCCGGCGTGGCGACGATGGCAAAACGCAGATCCGGCGTCAGACGCACCGCGCGCATATCGTTGTGCAGATCCTCGCCGAGCCGAATACCGGCGTCAAAGCCTTGCTCGACGATGTTGGCGAACCCTTCGTCCGCCACCACCTCCAGCGTAATGCCGGGATATTCGCTGGCCAACCGCCCCAGATGCGGCACGATGGCGAGATCAATCGCCGAACGCGGCGCGTTGATGCGCACCAGGCCGCGTGGCCCTTCGCGAAACGCATTCAGGCTCTCCAGCGCGGCGTCGATGTCGGTAAAGGCCGGCACCAGCTGTGCCAACAGATGCTCACCGGCCTCCGTCGGCGAAACGTTGCGGGTGGTGCGGTTCAGCAGGCGAATGCCCACCTGCGCTTCCAGTTCGCGCAGGGTGTGGGTCAGCGTCGGCGGCGTCACGCCCAATCGGGCGGCGGCGCGGCGGAAGCTGCGTTCACTGGCGATAGCCACGAAGGCCGCCAGGCCGGACAATTCGGGTTTCTTCATGCTATTAATATAAATTATCTAATAGTGAGATGAATTTTTAGCGGATAGTTATCCGTTATCTAACAACATAGCATTACGATCGAACCCATTACCAGGTATCGATGCGATGATTAATGCTACAGCTCCAACTCATGAAACGCCGCGCCGTCTGGCGGACAAAGTCGTGCTGGTGAGCGGCGGCGGCACAGGCATCGGCCGCGCCGCCGCGCTGGCCTATGCCCGCGAAGGCGCCAAAGTGGCGCTGGCCGGCCGACGCGCGGCGGAAATCGAAGCCACGGCGCGCGACATCGCGCTCGCCGGCGGCGACGCCCTGCCCATCGTGGCCGACGTCTCCCAGGAAGACGATATCCGTAGGCTGCTCGCCACGGTGACCGCCCACTACGGCCGGCTCGACGTCGCCTTCAATAACGCCGGCATCATCGGCAACTTCGCTCCCATCACCGAACAGAGCAGCGAAGATTTTGACCGGGTGATCGCCATTAACCTCAGAGGCGTCTGGCTGGCGATGAAATACGAGATTGAAACCTTCCTGGCTCAGCGCTCGGGCGGCGTGATCGTTAACACTTCCTCCTGGCTGACCCACGGCGCGCTGGCCGGTTCATCCAGCTACTCCGCCAGCAAAGGCGCGCTCGATGCGATGATCCGCGCGGTGGCGCTCGAATACAGCGGCCAGGGCATCCGCGTCAACAACATCAACCCCGGCATCATCGACACGCCGATGGCGCGCGGCAGCGTGGCCGACAGCGCGGCGTTCGCGCCCTTTATCGCCCACACGCCCGCCGGCCGCTTGGGCGAATCGGAAGACATCGGCGATGTGGCGCTGTGGCTGGCGACGGACGAAGCCCGCTTCATCACCGGCCAAAGCCTGCTGGTGGACGGCGGTTACACCATCGCCGGCATGCGCTGAGGAGACGACGCCATGAACTACGTTCGGCTTGGCGACAGCGGCCTGAAGGTGTCCCGCCTCTGCCTGGGCGGCATGACCTACGGCGATCCGGCCTGGCGCCCCTGGGTGCTGAAGGAGGATGAAGCGCGCCCCTTTATCCGCGAGGCGCTGGAAGCGGGCATCAATTTCTTCGATACCGCCAACATTTACTCCGGCGGAGAAAGTGAACGCATTCTCGGCCGCGCGCTGAAGGCGTTCGCCCGTCGAGAAGACGTGGTGATCGCCACCAAGGCTTACTTTCCGATGGACGCGCAGCCGAACAGCCGGGGGCTGTCGCGCAAGCACCTGCTGCACAGCATTGACGCCTCATTGCAGCGGTTGGGAACGGATTACCTCGATCTGTTCGTGCTGCACCGCTTCGACACCGAAACGCCGATCGAAGAAACCGCCGACACCCTCGATGGCCTGGTGCGGGCGGGCAAGATCCGCTATCTCGGCGCGTCTTCACTGCACGCCTGGCGCCTGATGAAAATGCTGGCCTTTCAACGTCAGCACCGCCTGGCGCCGTTTATTTCGTTGCAAAGCCAATACAACCTGGTGACGCGTGAAGACGAAGAGGAACTGATCCCGCTGTGCCTGGAGGAAGGTCTTGGCCTGACGCCCTGGTCGCCGCTGGCTCGCGGCGTGCTGGCCGGCTCCGGCAGTGGCGGCACGCTGCGCGCCGCCACCGACGAGCAGGCCCCCCGTTGGTACGGCGGCAGAAACGAGGTCGAACGCACCGTCGCTGCGGTAGCGGAGGTGGCGGCCGCGCGCGGCGTTCCCCCGGCGCAGATTGCGCTGGCCTGGCTGTTGGCCAAACCCGGCGTGGCATCGCCGCTGGTGGGCATGTCCAAGCCACACCATCTGCAGGATGCGCTGGCGGCGCTCGACCTCAGGCTATCGCAAGAAGACGTGGCCGCGCTGGAGGCGCCAATGGCGCACGCTGCCCGCCCCGAGCGCTGGTAGCCCCTTTTCCTTCATTCCAGGAGAAAGACATGGCATACGTTGTGACCGCGCGAGCGGCGTTATTCACCCTCGCTACTGCACTCACCCTTAGCGCGCCGGCGCAGGCCGCCGTCGATGCACACTGTACAGAAAGCAGCATGACGCTGCCGCCCGGCGCGCTTTACCCCAACGGCATCGCCCGCGCGGCGGACGGCACGCTGTATGTCGGCCTGATCACCAGCGGCAACGTGCTGCGCAAACGGCCGGGTAAAGCGTGGGAAATCTTTTTCCCCGGCGCTGACACGGTGTTCGCCTCAAACGCGCTGCGGCTGGACGAACGGCGCGGGCTGCTGTGGGGCAATTCGCCGGACTTCCTCTCCGGCGGCAAAACGCGCGCCAACCGCATCTACGCGCTGAACGTCGCGGATGGCACGCTCAACCGCAGCCTGGCGCTGCCGGCGGGAGAAATGGGCAACGATATCGTGCTCGGCGCAGACGGTACGGTATACGTGACGGAAACCCGCGGCGGCGGCATCCTGCGCCTGCGGCCGGGCGAAGCGGCATTCAGTACGCTGTATCAGGATCCACGCTTAGCGGCCCCTAGCGGGCTGGGCGCCGCCGGGATCGTGCTGCTCGACGACCGGCTGCTGGCTGTCGCCAATTTCGGCACCGGTAAGCTCTACACCCTCAGCTATAACGATTCAAAGCCGCAGTTGACGGAAATGCAGCTGCCGCGCCTGATTGAAAACCCGGACGGGATGGGGTTGGCACCGGACGGCGCGCTGATCGTGCTGGAAAACGGGATCCAGAGCGGCCAGGGGCGGATCCTGCGGATCCCGTCTCCCAAGGCGGCAGGCATGCACCGGATTGAGGTCTTGCGCGAAGGCATGGAATCGCCGGTCAATCTGACTATCACCCCACAAGGCTGCGCCTTCGTCAGCGAATCGCGCATTCGCCACCGCCTGCTGCCCGGCCATGAATCCGAAGTGCCCGACAGCTTCCGTCTCTATCAACTGCCCCTGCCCCTCACCGCCGCGCAATAAACTCCACGCCGCCTCAGCGGGCGGCGACTTGCGTTGTACCGTTAACATCCAATGAATTGAAAATCTTTATTTCGATGGTATTAATCAGAACTATGATTAATTCTAACTTAATAGACTGATTTTAATTAAATTGTTCCACTACACATCGCTGATTATACTTGCCTTATCCCCCACCTTATTATCATCGAGCGTATTCATGAGCCGATACCATGTTTCCAGCAGCGAAGGTCAATATGAGAAAGAATCCGGCGAGCAAGTTCTAGCCAATAAGCTGGGCATCACCGATAGCGACGAACTCGACGGCGCCGAGTTGGTGTTGCTGGAGCAGCTCTACCGTTCCGTTTTCGAACAGCACTTTCCATTAGGAAGAATCACCGTCGAGATGCTTAAGGGATGGCATCACCGCTGGTTAGGCAATATTTATGCGTGGGCTGGACAAGCAAGAGCCGTCAATATCAGCAAAGGAGGCTTCATGTTTGCCCCTTCGACGCGATTGCCCAAACTACTGGACGATTTCGAAGTGAAATACCTGGCAAGTTACACACCTTGCTCAGACATGAGCGAAGAACAGCTGATAGAAGCGATCGCGATAATCCATGTTGAACTGATACTCATACACCCTTTTAGAGAAGGGAATGGCCGTTTGTCACGGCTGTTGGCCGATGTGATGGCGGTTCAGGGTGGGCATAAACCGTTGGATTATCAAAGCTGGGAACAAAACAGAGCCCAATATATCTCGTCTATTCACTCGGGTATGAACATGAACTACGAGCCGATGAAACACTGGGTCAACCAAGCACTAAGAAAGTATTAGGCAAGGCGCAGATGAGCGAATTTTTTACGCACTTCTTCTAAAGAAGCTTCAATTCTGGCTGAAGGTTGACCTGTTTCAACCGCCGTTGATGTCGCCACTGAGCGGGCAATGTCCGTACGAGATGGCTTAACATAACCCACCGGCACTTTTTTAGTATTACTCATGACGCCCCCCGATCAGAAAATTCATTGATGAGATTATATCAAGGATTGTACATAACTTCATGCCCCTCACCGCCGCGCAATAAACTCCACGCCGCCTCAGCGGGCGGCGACTTGCGTTGTTGCCCGCAGGCGAACGACAATCTCGCTTCGTTACAACTCCTCCTTGCGCATCGCTTCCCATTTTTACCTGTGACAGCCGATTGCCCGCTGGGCTAGTATAAGCGTCTGTGCAAACCTCGGGTTTGAGCGCGCCGTTTGGCGTTTTGATGATTTGCGCCGACCGCCAAGCGCTGAATGGGGCGGCGCCTGCTGAAACAATGTGATAGCGAATGACGACAATGAAAATCACAGTTCCCTTTACATTCAATGGATTGGAAAAATAATCGCATGAATAGCACCGATAAACTCGATTCGCATACGCCGATGATGCAGCAGTACCTGCGCCTCAAGGCCCAGCATCCTGAAATCCTGCTGTTTTACCGCATGGGCGACTTCTACGAGCTGTTTTACGACGACGCCAAGCGCGCTTCCCAGCTGCTGGATATCTCGCTGACCAAACGCGGCGCCTCGGCGGGTGAACCGATCCCGATGGCCGGCGTGCCGCACCACGCGGTAGAGAACTACCTGGCCAAGCTGGTGCAGCTCGGCGAGTCCGTCGCCATCTGCGAGCAGATCGGCGATCCGGCCACCAGTAAAGGGCCGGTCGAGCGCAAAGTGGTGCGTATCGTCACGCCCGGCACCATCACCGACGAAGCGCTGCTGCAAGAGCGCCAGGACAACCTGCTGGCGGCGATCTGGCAGGACGCGCGCGGCTTCGGCTACGCCACGCTGGACGTGAGCTCCGGCCGCTTTCGCGTCGCCGAGCCGCAGGATCTGGAAACCATGGCCGCCGAGCTGCAGCGCACCAATCCGGCCGAGCTGCTCTACCCGGAAACCTTCGAACAAATGGCGCTGATCGAACAGCGCCACGGCCTGCGCCGCCGCCCGCTGTGGGAATTCGAGCTTGAGACCGCGCGTCAGCAGCTCAACCTGCAGTTCGGCACCCGCGATTTGACCGGTTTCGGCGTCGAACAGGCGCACCAGGCGCTGCGCGCCGCCGGCTGCCTGCTGCAGTACGTCAAAGATACTCAGCGCACTTCGCTGCCGCACATTCGCGGCATCACCATGGAGCGCCAGCAGGACGGCATCATCATGGACGCCGCCACCCGCCGCAACCTGGAACTGACGCAGAGCCTGTCCGGCGGCAGCGACAACACGCTGGCGGCGATCCTCGATCGCACGGTCACGCCGATGGGCAGCCGCATGCTGAAACGCTGGCTGCACATGCCGACCCGCGATATCAAGGTTCTCACCGCCCGCCAACAGGCGATCGGCGCATTGCAGGAGCTGTTCACCGATCTGCAGCCTTCACTGCGTCAGGTGGGCGATCAGGAGCGAATTTTGGCGCGTCTGGCGCTGCGCACCGCCCGGCCGCGCGATCTGGCGCGCATGCGCCATGCTTTCCAGCAACTGCCCGACATTCGCGCGCTGCTGCAAGATGTGGATACCCCGCACGTGCAGCAGCTGCTGTCTCAGGTGGGCCAGTTCGACGAGCTGCGCGAGCTGCTGGAGCGCGCGGTCATTGAATCCCCGCCGGTGCTGGTGCGCGACGGCGGCGTGATCGCCCCCGGTTACAACAGCGAGCTGGACGAGTGGCGCGCACTGGCCGACGGCGCCAGCGATTACCTCGATCGGCTGGAGATCCGCGAGCGTGAAAAGCTGGGGCTGGATACGCTCAAGGTCGGCTTCAACGGCGTACACGGCTACTACATTCAGGTCAGCCGCGGCCAAAGCCACCTGGTGCCGATCCACTATGTGCGCCGTCAGACGCTGAAAAACGCCGAGCGCTACATCATCCCGGAATTGAAAGAGTACGAAGACAAAGTGCTCACCTCCAAGGGCAAGGCGCTGGCGATCGAGAAAAGCCTGTACGACGAGCTGTTCGATCTGCTGCTGCCGCACCTGGCGGAGCTGCAGCAAAGCGCCGCCGCACTGGCCGAGCTGGACGTGCTGGCCAACCTGGCCGAGCGCGCCGATACCCTGAACTACGCTTGCCCGACCATGAGCGAGCAGCCGGGGATCCGCATTACCGAAGGCCGTCACCCGGTGGTGGAGCAGGTGCTGAGCGAGCCGTTTATCTCCAACCCGCTCACCCTGTCGCCACAGCGCCGTATGCTGATCATTACCGGCCCGAACATGGGCGGTAAAAGCACTTATATGCGGCAAACGGCGCTGATCGTGCTGATGGCGCACATCGGCAGTTACGTGCCGGCCACCAAGGCCACCATCGGCCCGGTGGATCGCATCTTCACCCGCGTCGGCGCGGCGGACGATCTGGCTTCCGGCCGCTCCACCTTCATGGTGGAGATGACCGAAACCGCCAACATCCTGCACAACGCCACCGAGCATAGCCTGGTGTTGATGGATGAAATCGGCCGCGGCACCTCCACCTACGACGGCCTGTCGCTGGCCTGGGCCTGCGCCGAGAACCTGGCCAACCGCATCAAGGCGATGACGCTGTTCGCCACCCACTACTTCGAGCTGACGACCCTGCCGGAGAAAATGGAAGGCGTGGTCAACGTGCATCTGGACGCGCTCGAACATGGCGATACCATCGCCTTCATGCACAGCGTGCAGGACGGTGCCGCCAGCAAAAGCTATGGCCTGGCGGTCGCCGCATTGGCCGGCGTACCGCGCGACGTCATCAAGCGCGCCCGCCAGAAACTGCGCGAGCTGGAGTCTATCTCCAGCCACACCGCCTCGGGCAGCGTCGATGCCACCCAGATGACGCTGCTGCAGGAAGAAACCTCGCCGGCGGTTGAAGCCCTGGAGGGGCTTGATCCGGATTCCCTGTCGCCGCGCCAGGCGCTGGAATGGATCTACCGGCTGAAAAATATGGTGTAGTCTGGCGCCAAACGCGGGCATAAAAAAACGGTGAGCATGACGCTCACCGTTTTTATTTGATGCGGTTCAACAACCGGCGTTATTCGCGGAACAGCGCCTCAATGCTCAGGCCCTGCATCTGCAGAATCTCACGCAGACGGCGCAGACCTTCAACCTGAATCTGACGGACGCGCTCGCGCGTCAGGCCAATCTCCCGGCCTACGTCTTCCAGCGTCGCCGCTTCATAGCCCAGCAGGCCGAAACGACGCGCCAACACTTCACGCTGTTTGGCGTTCAGTTCGAACAGCCATTTGACGATGCTTTGCTTCATATCGTCGTCTTGCGTGGTGTCTTCGGGCCCGTTGTCCTTCTCGTCGGCCAGAATGTCCAGCAGCGCTTTCTCCGAATCCCCGCCCAGCGGCGTATCCACCGAGGTGATGCGCTCATTCAGACGCAGCATGCGGCTGACGTCATCCACCGGCTTGTCGAGTTGCTCGGCAATCTCTTCAGCGCTCGGTTCATGATCCAGCTTGTGGGAAAGCTCGCGCGCGGTGCGCAGATAGACATTCAGTTCTTTGACGATATGGATAGGCAAACGAATGGTACGGGTTTGGTTCATGATCGCCCGTTCAATCGTCTGACGGATCCACCAGGTTGCGTAAGTGGAGAAGCGGAAACCGCGTTCCGGGTCGAATTTTTCCACTGCGCGAATCAGACCGAGGTTACCCTCTTCGATCAGATCCAGCAGTGCCAGACCGCGGTTGCTGTAGCGGCGGGCGATTTTCACCACCAGCCGCAGGTTGCTTTCAATCATGCGGCGGCGGGACGGCACGTCACCGCGCAGAGCACGCCGCGCAAAATAGACTTCTTCCTCTGCGGTCAGCAGAGGTGAATAACCGATCTCACCCAGATAGAGCTGCGTCGCATCCAATACGCGTTGCGTAACGCCTTGAGACAACAGCTCTTCTTCCGCTAAATCGTTCTCGCTGGTCTCTTCTTCTACCAGCGCTTTTTCATCAAACGACTCGGCCTCAGCTCCATTCTCGTCGAAATCCGCATCATCATGTAACTCGTTAACTTTCAGCGTATTTTGGCTCATATGCTGCTCCTACCCGTGATACCGCGAGCAGAATCTCAGCGTATTCTGCCCAATCTATCGCTGCGGAAGATAACGCAGCGGGTTTACGGATTTCCCCTTGTAACGAATTTCAAAATGCAAACGTACTGAACTGGTACCGGTGCTACCCATGGTGGCTATTTTTTGACCCGCCTTCACTTCTTGTTGTTCCCGGACCAGCATTGTGTCGTTATGAGCGTAGGCGCTCAGGTAATCATCATTATGTTTGATGATGATTAGATTACCGTAACCCCGTAAAGCGTTGCCTGCATACACTACGCGGCCATCGGCGGTAGCGAAGATCGGCTGCCCACGGGAACCGGCGATATCGACACCCTTATTCCCACCTTCTGATGAGGAAAAGTTATCAATAACCTTACCGTCAGTCGGCCATCTCCAGGTACTGACCGGAGCGCTGTTGCTGACGGTGCTGCTCACTGGTGGAGCGGCTTCCGGCGCGGTAACAGGCGCAGCCGCGGTCCCAACCGCTGCGGCCCCTGCTGCAGGTAACATCTTACCTACATTCTGTTTACCCGAGTTTTCAGAATACGCGTTAGTTGATTGAGAATCAACCGTTGCCGTCTGGATCTGGGAGGTGGAAGGTGGCTTCGGAACGCCGCCTTGGGTCGCGTCAGTCGTCGCCAACATACCGCCGCCGCCGTTGGCGGAACCATTACCAAGCTGAATGGTTTGGCCAACATTCAGGCTGTATGGCTCGGGAATATTGTTGCGCTGCGCCAGGTCGCGGAAATCGTTGCCGGTGATCCAGGCAATATAAAACAGCGTGTCGCCGCGCTTGACCGTATAGGTGTCGCCGCCGCTGTAACTCCCTTTAGGAATGGCGTTATAACTGCGGTTATAAACAATGCGGCCCTCTGGACTGGCCTGCTGCGCCCCGCCATTATTATTGCCGGATGGAACGGCGCCGCCGCCACCCACGCTGCTGATAGGGGCCGACGTTGAGGCATTGTTCGTACAACCCGCCAACCACAAACTTACCATCGTACACACCGCAACCCGGCGTAACGTAATCATTGGGCTTCCCGTGCTCATGCTTCCCCCATGACAGCAATATCAGTGATATATCCAAAATACCCTTTACATCGTAGCCGAGCTTTTGCCACTTCCCAGTTTCTGCGATGTAAAGGCGCCGCCGGCCGATCCCTGAATGCCAGGTCATCTCGCGCCGGAGCATCAAAACGCGCGCCAATGCTAACCAGATTGGCGTTGCCGCACCATAAGACAACTACGTAGAAAGGCCAATTCTAGTGAAAATTAACCTGATTGGAACGAGAAAACCTTATCCGGGCATGATGAAAGTGCAACAGATTTTGCCGACGGTCGAAAAATCAGACGATCGCTAGGCCAATTCGCCTTTCACCAGCGGCACAAAGCGCACCGCTTCTACCGCATCGACAACGAACTCGTTGCCATGACGCTGAATGCGTTTGAGAGTTTGAGCCTGCTCCCCCACCGGCAACACCAAAATGCCGCCGTCGTCCAACTGTTCCACCAGCGCCTGCGGGATCTCCGGCGGCGCGGCAGTGACGATGATCGCATCGAACGGGCCGCGCGACGCCCAGCCCTGCCAGCCATCGCCGTGGCGGGTGGAAACATTGTGGAGATCGAGCTGCTTCAGGCGGCGCTTGGCCTGCCACTGCAACCCCTTGATGCGTTCGACGGAACAAACGTGTTGCACCAGATGCGCCAGGATGGCGGTCTGATAGCCGGAGCCGGTGCCGATCTCCAACACCCGCGAGGTGGGCGTCAGATTCAGCAGTTCGGTCATCCGCGCCACCATATAAGGCTGGGAAATGGTCTGGCCGGAGCCGATCGGCAATGCGGTGTTTTCGTAGGCCTTATGATCCAGCGCTTCGTCGACAAAACGCTCGCGCGGCACCGTCTCGATCGCCCGCAGCAGCTTTTCGTCCCGGATCCCCTGCTGCCGCAGCTGCGTCAGCAATGTTTGCATGCGCTTGTTCACCATTCCCCGCTAACCTCTGCTTTGGTTAACCATGTTTTCACGACTTCTTGCGCCGCGTAGGCGGTTAAATCCACCTGCAGCGGCGTTATCGCCACATAGCCTTGTTCCACCGCCGCAAAGTCGGTATCCGGCCCGGCATCAAATTTATCACCAGGCGGCCCGATCCAGTAGATATTTTGTCCGCGCGGATCCTGCTGGCAGAAGACCTTGTCGGCTGGATGGCGGCTGCCGCAGCGGGTCACGCGCAGGCCTTTGATCTCCGCCAGCGGCAGATCCGGTACGTTGATATTCAGGATTTTTCCGGTTCGCAACGGTTCGCGCTGCAGCGCGCGCAGGATGCGGCAGGTAATGACGGCGGCGGTCGCGTAGTGCCGGTGGCCGTTCAGCGACACCGCCAACGCCGGCAACCCCAGGTGCCGGCCCTCCATCGCCGCCGCGACGGTGCCGGAATAGATGACGTCGTCGCCTAAATTCGGCCCGGCGTTGATGCCGGAGACCACGATATCGGGCGCCGGGCGCATCAAGGCGTTGACGCCAAGGTAAACGCAGTCGGTCGGCGTCCCCTGCAGCACCGCAATATCCCCGTTGGCCAGCGTCTGCGTGCGCAGCGGCGACTCCAGCGTTAAGGCATTGGAAGAGCCGCTGCGGTTACGATCCGGCGCCACAACCTGCACTTCGGCGAATTCCCGCAGCGCCGCCGCCAGCACCTGAATGCCCGGAGCGCTGACGCCGTCATCGTTACTCAGCAATATCCGCATCGCTGTCATCCTGCTGCATGATCTCGCGAACCACGCTGGTGGCGAAGCTGCCTGCCGGCAGCCAGAAGCGCAGTTCCACGGTAACGTCATCCCACCAGCTCCACCGCATATTTTGCGGCTGCAGCAGCAGGGCCCGACGAGCGGGGTCGACACGCTCGCGCTTTAAAAGCGTAAGCAATTCCGGCTGCTCCGCCAAGCATTGTTGTTCAAATGCCAACGCGCTGCCGGCGGTGCCCGGCTCGCCGTCGCCCGGCAACGTCGCGGTGACAACCAGCTCACCGGCATCCAAGCGCTGTTGCAACGTCTCCAGCTCATCGGCTTTGGCGACAAACCAGCTGCCGCGGCCGCTCAGCTGCAGGGCGTCACCTTCCAGCACGGTGCGCTGCAGGCCGTCCGCCAGGCGCCTGCTCGCGACCTGATTAAACAGCGCGCTACGGCTGGCAGAGAGGTAAAAACTGCGCTTGCTGCGCTCTTTGACGCGAATTTCATCATTCGCCCAGCGGCGCGCCATCACCAGGTTGTTGCCGCCACGGCCGAAACGCTGGCTGCCGAAGTAGTTCGGCACGCCCTGCGCGGCGATGGCCTGCAGACGGCGCTCAACGTCCTGACGATCTGAAATCTGGCGCAGCACCAGCGTAAAGTGGTTGCCCTTCAGGTTGCCGATGCGCATTTTACGCAGGTGGCGGGCATATGAGAGCACCTCGCAGCCTTCCAGCGCAAACCGGGAGAAATCCGGCGTGTCCTTGCCCGGCATATGCAGGCAGAACCACTGTTCGGTCACCGCGTGGCGATCCTTCAAGCCGGCATAGCTGACGGAACGGGCGTGAATACCGGCGAAGCGCGCCAGATAGTCGGCCACGAACTGGGTATTGCAGCCGTTTTTGCGGATGTTCACCAGCACGTGCTCGCCTTCACCGTCCGGTGCAAAGCCCAGATCTTCCACCACCACGAAATCTTCCGGATTGGCTTTCAACACCCCGGTGCTCTGCGGCCGGCCATGCAGCCAGGTCAGATTCGCCATATCCATGCGGTTATTCCTTGATCAGCAAGGCAACCGCTTCGCAGGCGATGCCCTCACCGCGCCCGGTGAAGCCGAGCTGCTCGGTGGTAGTGGCCTTCACGTTGACGTCATCCATATGGCACTGCAGATCTTCCGCCAGGAAAACGCGCATCTGCGGGATGTGCGGCGCCATTTTCGGCGCCTGGGCGATAATGGTGATATCGAGGTTGCCGAGGCGATACCCTTTGGCGCGAATGCGTTTCCAGGCTTCGCGCAGCAGTTCGCGGCTGTCGGCGCCTTTGAACGCCGGATCGGTATCGGGGAACAGCTTGCCGATATCGCCCAGCGCCGCCGCGCCCAGCAGGGCATCGGTCGCGGCGTGCAGCGCGACGTCACCGTCGGAGTGGGCCAGCAAACCTTTATCGTAAGGGATGCGAACACCGCCGATCACCAACGGGCCTTCGCCGCCGAATTTATGTACGTCAAAACCGTGACCGATACGCATGATGCGCTCCTTAATTGTCTAACTGAGTCAAATAGAACGCCGCCAGCGCCAAATCCTCCGGCCGCGTTACTTTAATGTTGTCCGCCCGGCCGGCGATCAGCAGCGGATGGTAACCGCAATGCTCCAGCGCCGAGGCTTCGTCGGTGACGTTCGCGCCTTCATCCAGCGCGCGCTGCAGGCACTGCTTGAGCAACGGCAGCGGAAACAGCTGCGGCGTCAGCGCGTGCCACAGATCCTGCCGATCGACGGTATGGGCGATGGTTTCGCGGCCGGGTTCGGCGCGTTTCATGGTGTCGCGCACCGGCGCGGCGAGAATGCCGCCGACCTTGCTGTGTGCGGTAATCGCCAGCAGGCGCTCGAGATCGTCGGCGTGCAGGCAGGGGCGCGCGGCGTCGTGCACCAACACCCAGTCCGCATCGCCCGCCAGATTCAGCCCGGCCATCACCGAATCCGCGCGCTGCTTGCCGCCCTCGGTGACGATCACTCGCGGATCCTGGGCGATCGGCAACTGTTCGAACTGGCGATCTTCGGGGCCGATCGCCACGATCACCCGCTCGATACGCGGGTGGCGCAACAGGGCATGGATGGCGTGTTCGACGATGCTATGCCGGCCGATAGTTAAATATTGCTTCGGGCATTCCGCCTGCATGCGGCTGCCGATACCGGCAGCGGGCAGGACGGCAATCACCGAGGGAAAGGTGCCTGCGGAGTGATTCATGCGTTATTTTTGTGCGTTGTTTTGCGAGGAAGACGCCGCGTTGCGTCTGGATTGGTCAGGAACCAGACGATAGAAAGTCTCACCGGGCTTGATCATGCCCAGCTCATTACGCGCACGCTCTTCGATCGCTTCCTGTCCGCCGTTCAAATCGTCGATTTCGGCAAACAGCTGATCGTTACGCGCTTTCAACTTGGCGTTGTTGCCCTGCTGGACCGCAACGTCTTCATTGACCCGCACGTAATCGTGAATACCATTTTTGCCCAGCCACAGTGAATACTGTAACCAACCGAGCAATGCCAGCAATAGCAGCGTAAGTTTTCCCATCTCCGCCCCCTGAAAAACCGACCAATCATCCCACAACTTCTCGTTGGACTCCACACTGAGAGCGGCATTTCAACGCCAAATTCAGAATACGGATGAAGGGTTCCCGAGTTTATAACCCAAATCCGCGGCGAAAGCGGCAAAAAAAGCCCCTTTTACCCGACGCACGCGGCGCGTTTTCCGATGAGAGACACACTGCCCTTCCTCCATTATGCAGCAAGAATCACTGCACCGCCGCTTACCGGCCCATCGCTTACGCCACAGCAATGCAAAAAATGAATATTTACCACCATAGAAAGAATAATCTTCATGCAGCGGTTGCACTTTCATTCATTGAAGCTTATTTTTATGCACTACTAGTGCATAAATAATTCCAATGTATAACCTTTCATTATCGGGGATCGCGATGTTAAAACGTTTAGTTCTGATCGGCGCCTGCCTGGCCGCCACCTTCTCCACCGCCGCGTTGGCGGCTGAACCTACCTACGTCGTCGGCTCCGGCGGCACCTATCGGCCGTTCGAATTTGAAAACAGCCAAAAACAGCTGGAAGGGTTCGACATCGACATCATCAAAGCGGTGGCCAAGGCCGAAGGCTTCCAAATCAAACTGATCAATACGCCGTGGGAAGGGATCTTCGCCACGCTGAATTCCGGCGATCGCGACATCATCATTTCCGGCATCACCATCACCGACAAACGCAAGCAAATGGTTGATTTCTCTGCGCCTTATTTCCCGGCCGAACAGGCCATCGTCGTGCCGCAAGACTCGACGGTCGATTCCATCGCCGCGTTGAAAGCGCTGAAGGTCGGCGTGGTGAACTCCAGCACCGGCGACATCGTGGTGTCCGACGAGCTGGGCAAAAACAGCACCGCCATCAAGCGCTTCGACAATACGCCGCTGATGCTGCAGGAGCTGTATGAAGACGGCATCGGCGCGGCGGTTGGCGACGTCGGCGTGGCCAAGTTCTATATCAAAACCCACCCTGAGAAGGCCTTCAAGCTGGTGTCCGACGCCAAGTTCGAGCGCCAGTATTTCGGCATCGCCGTCGCCAAAGGCAACGACGAACTGCGTAACAAGATTAACGCCGGCCTGAAGAAGATCGTCGCCGACGGCACCTACGCCAAGATCTACCAAACCTGGTTCGACAGCAACGTACCGACGCTGCCGGCGGAATAATCAACTGGCGCGCCTCAGCGCAGTCGGCCAGTAAATAAACAGGCGTAGCGAGCTAAGTCAGATTGGGTGCGGCCAGCGCACAGCCACCGGAGTGGACACGCAATCCATGAGGATGGCGAGCACTGCCCAATCCCAAGATGACAACGCGCAGTAGCCTTAACACGCTTAAATAAGGATCTGATCTTGAACTTCCGCTGGGAGATTATCCAGGAATACGCGCCGCTGTTTATGGAAGGCGCCTGGATGACTATCAAATGCACCATTATCTGCGTGCTGCTGGGCACCACCTGGGGATTGATCCTCGGGTTGGGTCGTTTGGCGCAGGCGCCGCACGGCATCTGGAAACCCATTCTGCATTACGGCGTTCAGTGGCCGGTGCGCATCTACATCAGTGCCTTTCGCGGCACGCCGTTGTTCGTACAAATCATGGTGGTGCACTTCGCGCTGGTGCCGCTGTTCATCAACCCGCGCGACGGCCTGCTGGTCACCAGCGGCCTGATGAGCGTCGATTTTGCCCGCGCGCTGCGCGCCGACTACGGCGCCTTTCTCTCCTGCGTGGTGGCGATCACGCTCAATGCCGGCGCCTATGTGTCGGAAATCTTCCGCGCCGGGATCCAGTCTATCGACCGCGGCCAAATGGAAGCTTCGCGTTCGCTGGGCATGAGCTACGGCAAGACCATGCGCCAGGTGATCCTGCCGCAGGCCTTCCGCCGCATGCTGCCGCCGCTGGGCAACAACGCCATCGCCATCGTCAAGGATTCGTCGCTGGCCTCCGCCATCGGCCTGGCGGATCTGGCCTATGCCGCCCGCACCGTCTCCGGCGCCTACGCAACCTACTGGGAGCCCTACCTGACCATTTCGCTGGTCTATTGGGTCATCACCTTCCTGCTCTCGCTGCTGGTGCAACACATGGAAAAGAGGTTCGGTAAAAGTGATTCGCGTACATAACCTGCAAAAACAGTTCGGCGAGAGCCACGTGCTGCGCGGCATTTCCTGCCGGATCGCCGCCAACGAAGTGGTGTGCGTCATCGGCCCTTCCGGCTCCGGGAAGAGCACCTTCCTGCGCTGCATCAACGCGCTGGAAACGCTCTCCGGCGGCGAGATCGAGGTCAACGGCTTCGCCGTCCACGATCAGAAAACCGACCTGAACAAGATGCGTGAAAGCGTGGGCATGGTGTTCCAGCGCTTCAACCTGTTCCCGCACATGACGGTGTTGGAAAACATCATCATGGCGCCGGTGAGCGTGAAGAGACGGCCGCGCGCCGAAGCCATCGCGCAAGCCGAACAGCTGCTGCACAAGGTCGGGCTGCTCGACAAGATAGACGCCTACCCCAACAGCCTGTCCGGCGGCCAGCAGCAGCGGGTGGCCATCGCCCGCGCGCTGGCGATGGAGCCAAAGATCATGCTGTTCGACGAACCCACCTCCGCGCTCGATCCGGAGCTGGTGGGCGAAGTGTTGGCGGTGATGAAATCGCTGGCCCACGAGGGCATGACCATGGTGGTGGTCACGCATGAGATGGGCTTTGCCCGCGAGGTGGCCGATCGGGTGCTGTTTATCGATCAGGGGATCATTCAGGAGGAAGGTGCGCCGCAGCAGATCTTCAGCCATCCGGCCAATCCGCGCACACAGGCGTTTCTGAGCAAAGTTTTGTAACCTTCGGCACCGCTTTGCAATCCTTCGGGCGCCGGCATCGGCGCCCGCTCTCTCACCACCCGGTCAAGAAGCTAAACACCAGCCAGAACAGGCACAGCACGATGGCGCCGGTCAGCAGCAGCGTCAGGATCAGACGGCCGCGCAACAGCATGCTGAGGGTGATGCCGATCAGCACCGACAGCGGCATCAGCGCCAGGAAGAACGGCCAGGTATAAAGCAGGAAAAACAGCGTGTTGGAACCGTAAACCAGAAACGGCAACGCGAACGCCAGCCAGTAGAAAACAAAGCCGCTGACGCCGCCCAGGAAAGAATAAGAAGGCTCCTCTCTCTCCTGTTTTGACTGCTTGGAGTCGATCAAGATAGGCGTGACATTTTGCATAGTGATCCCTGGTTATTCGGCTCGCTCTGCGGCGGCTTAGAGTAAAAAGCGCATGGCGAAAAACGCCACACGCTTTTTTTGAATTCAGGGTTTGATAATAGCCTGACCACGCAACACGTCTAACAATTGCGCAATCAAATTTGTTACCAATTGTTGGCCATCGAGGTGGATTTCCGGCTGCTGCGGCGCCTCGTAAACCGCGTCGATGCCGGTGAAGTTGCGCAGCTCGCCGGCGCGCGCTTTTTTATACAATCCCTTCGGATCGCGCGCCTCGCAGATCGCCAACGGCGTGTCGACGAACACTTCGATAAAGCGATCGTCGCCGAGCATCTCGCGCACCATCTGCCGCTCGGCGCGGTGCGGCGAAATGAACGCGGTCAGCACCACCAGCCCAGCATCCACCATCAGTTTGGCCACTTCCCCCACCCGGCGGATGTTCTCGCGCCGATCTTCGTCCGAGAAGCCGAGATCGCGGCACAGGCCGTGGCGCACGTTATCGCCGTCCAACAGATAGGTGCTGACGCCGAGCCCGTGCAGCGCCTGCTCCAGCGCGCCGGCGACGGTGGATTTGCCCGAGCCGGACAGCCCGGTAAACCACAGCACCGCGCCGCGGTGGCCGTTGCGCGCTTCGCGATCCGCGCGCGTCACCGCGTGCGGATGCCAAACCACGTTCTCATCGTCCGGCCCGGTCGCCCTCAGTTCAGCGGCCACCTTATCGGCCACCGAGCAGATCGCGTGCGCCCCAGTGCGGGAAGTGCTTGCGCACCAGCGCATTCAACTCCAGCTCGAAAGTGCTGAACTCGCCGCGCGCCGCCGATGCGGCCTGCAGCGTTTCGCGTACCAGACCGGCACCCACCGTGACGTTGCTCATGCGATCGATAAAGATCAGCCCGCCGGTGTCGTGATTGCTCTGATAGCTGTCCAGCATCAACGGCTCGTCGAAGGTCAGCTCCACCAGGCCGATGCCGTTAAGCGGCAACGTGTCGGCCGGGTGCTGCGCCAGCGTATTGATCTCCACCTGATGGCGGATACTCTCCACGCGGGCGCGGGTCTTTTTACCGGCGATCTTGATGTCGTAGCTCTGGCCCGGCACCAGCGGCTGCTCGGCCATCCATACCACGTCCACCAGCGCGCTCTGCGCCGCCTGCAGGCTTTCGCCGGCGTCGACCAGCAGATCGCCGCGGCTGATGTCCACCTCATCCTTCAGCACCAGCGTAATCGCCTCGCCCGGCACCGCCTCTTGCAGATCGCCGTCGAAGGTCACGATGCGCGCCACGCTGGACTCCACGCCGGAAGGCAGCACCTTGACCCGTTGCCCCACCCGCACCACGCCGGCGGACAGCGTGCCGGCATAGCCGCGAAAATCGAGGTTCGGGCGGTTGACGTACTGCACCGGGAAGCGCAGCGGCTGGTTTTCTCGCTCGCTGACCACGTCCACGCTCTCCAGCACTTCCAGCAGCGTCGGGCCGCTGTACCACGGCATATGGGCGCTTTCGCTCGCCACGTTGTCGCCGTCCAGCGCCGACAGCGGTACGAATTTGATGTCCAGATCGCCTGGCAGCTGCTGGGCGAAGGTCAGGTAATCCTGTTTGAACTGCTCGAACACCGCTTCCTGGTAGTCCACCAGATCCATCTTGTTCACCGCCACCACTAGGTGGCGAATGCCCAGCAGGGTCGCGATAAAGCTGTGGCGGCGAGTCTGGTCCAATACCCCTTTGCGCGCGTCGATCAACAGGATCGCCAGATCGCAGGTGGAGGCACCGGTGGCCATGTTGCGGGTGTACTGCTCATGCCCCGGGGTATCGGCGATGATAAATTTGCGTTTTTCGGTCGAGAAATAGCGATAGGCCACGTCGATGGTGATGCCCTGCTCGCGCTCGGCTTGCAGGCCGTCCACCAGCAGCGCCAGATCGAGCTTCTCGCCCTGGGTGCCGATGCGTTTGCTGTCGCTGTGCAGCGTCGACAGCTGATCCTCGTAGATCTGGCGGGTATCGTGCAGCAGGCGGCCAATCAGGGTGCTTTTGCCGTCATCGACGCTGCCGCAGGTCAGAAAGCGCAGCAGGCTCTTGTGCTGCTGCGCGTGCAGATAGGATTCGACGCCGCCCTGGTCGGCTATTTGTTGTGCGATTGCGTTGTTCATCCGGCGGCTCCTTAGAAATACCCTTGACGCTTTTTCAGCTCCATCGAGCCGGACTGATCGCGATCGATCATCCGCCCCTGGCGTTCACTGGTGGTGGAGACCAGCATCTCTTCGATGATCTCCGGCAGGGTTTGCGCCTGCGAGTCCACCGCGCCGGTCAGCGGCCAGCACCCCAGGGTGCGGAAACGCACCATGCGCTGGCTGATCACTTCACCCGGCTGCAGATCGATGCGATCGTCGTCCACCATCATCAGCATGCCGTCGCGCTCCACCACCGGGCGAGGTTTCGCCAGGTACAGCGGCACGATGTCGATCTTTTCCAGGAAGATGTACTGCCAGATATCCAGCTCGGTCCAGTTCGACAGCGGGAAGACGCGGATGCTCTCCCCTTTGTTGATCTGGCCGTTGTAGTTGTGCCACAGCTCCGGCCGCTGGTTTTTCGGATCCCAGCGGTGGAAGCGATCGCGGAACGAATAGATGCGCTCTTTGGCGCGCGATTTCTCCTCGTCGCGCCGCGCACCGCCGAAGGCGGCGTCGAAACCATACTTGTTCAACGCCTGCTTCAGGCCCTCGGTCTTCATGATGTCGGTATGCTTGGCGCTGCCGTGCACGAACGGGTTGATGCCCATCGCCACCCCTTCCGGGTTTTTATGCACCAGCAGCTCGAAGCCGTACTCCTTCGCGGTGCGATCGCGGAATTCGTACATTTCGCGGAACTTCCAGCCGGTATCGACGTGCAGCAGCGGGAACGGCAACGTGCCGGGGAAGAACGCCTTGCGCGCCAGATGCAGCATCACGGAAGAGTCTTTACCGATGGAATACAGCATCACCGGGTTGGCGAATTCAGCGGCGACTTCACGGATGATATGGATACTCTCCGCCTCCAATTGCCGCAAATGAGTGAGTCGTTTTTCGTCCATAACAAATCCTTAAAAGCCTTGCCTATGCCAAATTCACGACGGCCGGGCGCGCGGCCCCTTCCGTCTGCGATTGATGCCCGAACCAGGCGATTTGATGGTGCAGTTCCACCACTTCGCCAATCACCAGCAGCGCCGGCAGCGGCGCCCGTTGGGCCAGATGTTCCAGTTGATCCAGCGTGCCGATCTGCACCTGCTGATCGGCGCGCGTGCCGCGGCTGATCACCGCCACCGGCGTATCGGCAGCGCGGCCGTGGGCGATCAGGCGTTGGCTGATGTCCGCCGCCTTCATGGTGCCCATATAGATAGCCAGCGTCTGCCGCGCCCGGGCCAGATCGGCCCAGTCCAGGCCATCGCCGTCGGGGCGGCAGTGGCCGGTGATAAAGGTCACGCTCTGCGCGTGGTCGCGGTGCGTCAGCGGAATGCCGGCGTAGGCGGTCGCCCCCGCGGCGGCCGTGACGCCCGGCACCACCTGAAACGGAATGCCGGCGGCGGCGGCCACCTGCAGCTCTTCGCCGCCGCGGCCAAAGATGAACGGATCGCCGCCCTTGAGACGCACCACGCGTTTGCCCTGCTGCGCCAGCTCCACCAGCAGCCGGTTGGTCTCTTCCTGGATCACCGAGTGCGCGCCGGCGCGCTTGCCCACGCAGATGCGCTCGGCGTCGCGGCGCACCAGATCGAGGATCTCGCCGCTGACCAGGTGGTCATACAGCACCACGTCCGCCTGCTGCATCACCTGCAGCCCGCGCAGGGTCAACAGCCCCACGTCGCCTGGCCCGGCGCCCACCAGGGCTATCTCGCCCTGCACGCCTTCATCGCCTGCGGCGAAGCTTTGCAAATCCTGCTCCAGCTGCCGCTCCGCCTGCGCCGTCTGGCCGTTGGCCACCAGCGTGGCGAAACGGCCGCCGAAGGCTTTCTCCCAGAAACGACGACGTTCGCCGATCGAGGCCAGCCGCTGTTTGGCCTGGCCGCGCCAGCGGCCCGCCACCTGCGCCATCTGCCCCAAACTGGCGGGCAGCAACGCCTCCAGCTTTTCGCGCAGCAACCGCGCCAGCACCGGAGCCTGGCCGCTGGACGATACAGCTACCACCAGCGGCGAGCGATCGATGATCGACGGGAAGATGAACGAACAGCGCGGCTGATCGTCCACCACGTTGGCCAACACCCGGCGTTTATCCGCCTCGGCGAACACCGCGGCATTCAGCGCGTTGTCGTCCGTGGCGGCGATCGCCAGAAACACCTCGTCCAGCTGTTGCGGGTCAAAGGTTTTCCCCAGCCAGAGCAGTTGCCCTTGCTGACGTTGTTGTTCCAGTTCCGGTGAGAGCGACTGCGCAACTATCCGTATTTCAGCCCCGGCGCGCTGAAGCAGATCGACTTTGCGCGCAGCCACGTCACCGCCGCCAACGACCAGCACCGGACGTTGTTTCAGGTCGGCAAATATTGGTAGATAGTCCACAACAGCCTTTTCATATAACAGAAAGATAGTGTGACTATACGGGCTGAGATTTAGCCTCTGAAATGACGAAAAGGAATGATTAGTTCCTTTATGGAATATAGGCCGCAACGCCAGAGGCAAACGGTGATAACTGCGGCGACGGTTTGCGCATTCGCGCGAAAATTAAGAGACGGGGAAATTGTGTAATGCCGCCCGGCGTCTCATACTGGGTGCCGAAGAAAAATGATCGGCAGCGCCGATAGCAAAGAAGGATTTTTCGGTATGTTTTCCCGTTTTTACCTGAAGACCAGCCTGCTGGCCCTCGCACTCGGCGGCGTCTTCAGCGTTTGTGCCGCACAGCCCGCAAAAGACGCGCCAATGGGCCGTTTCGCCGCCGAACAGACCCGCCACATCGCCACTTACTTCCCCGGCCGCATGGCGGGCAGCCCGGCCGAATTGCTCACCGCCGACTACCTGAAGCAGCAGTTCAGCAAGATGGGTTATCAAAGCGATATTCGCAGCGTCAACACGCGCTATCTCTACACCAGCAAAGACGGCAAGAAGAATTGGAACAACGTCACCGCCAGCTCGGTGATCGCCGCCCGCAACGGCGACAGCCCGAAACAAATAGTGATTGTCGCCCACTTCGACACCTACACGCCGCAGAGCGACGAAGACCTGGATAACAACCTCGGCGGCCTGACGCTGCAGGGCGTCGACGACAACGCCTCCGGCATCGGCGTGATGCTGGAGTTGGCGGAGCGACTGAAGAGCATCCCCACCGCCTACGGCCTGCGCTTCGTCGCCACCAGCGCCGAAGAGATCGGCTCGCTGGGCGCACAAAACTACCTGCAACGCATGAGCGCGGAAGAGAAAAGCAACACCGTGCTGGTGATCAACCTCGACAGCCTGATCACCGGCGATCGTCTGTACTTCAACGCCGGGCGCAACACGCCGCCGCAAATGGCGAAACGCTCCCGCGATCGCGCGCTGGATATCGCCCACCGCTACGGCATCGCCGCCGCCAGCAATCCGGGTAGCGCCCAGCATCCGAAGGGCACCGGCTGCTGCTCCGATCAAGAGGTGTTCGACGCCGCAGGCATCCCGGTGCTGTCGGTGGAGGCCACCAACTGGTCGCTGGGCGACAAGGACGGCTACCAGCAGCGCGCCGTCAGCCCGCACTTCCCGCAGGGCATCACCTGGCACCGCCCGCAGTACGACAACCTGCAGTATCTGGATCGCTATCTGCCGGGGCGGATCGACAAACGCAGCCGCGAAAGCGTGCAGATCCTGCTACCGCTGATCAAAGAGCTGGCGCAGGCGCACCCACCGAAAGCACAGAAGAAAAAGTAGCCCGCAAAAAAACAGGGCCCAGCATTGCTGAGCCCCGTCATGTTGATCGCGCCGTTTAGCCTTCGTGCAGGCCGCACTCGCGCTTCAGGCCGAAGAAACGCGTCTCTTCCTCGCTCATGCCCGGCTCCCACTTCTGGGTGGTGTGGGTATCGCCTACCGACAGGTAGCCCTGCTCCCACAGCGGGTGATAGCTCAGCCCATGTTCGGTCAGGTACTGGTAAATCTTGCGGTTGTCCCAGTCGATGATCGGCAGGATCTTGAACACCCCGCGCTGCACCGCCAGCACCGGCAGATTGGCGCGGCTGCCGGACTGCTCGCGCCGCAGGCCGGCGAACCAGCTCTGCGCCCCCAGCGTCTCCAGCGCGCGGTTCATCGGCTCGACCTTGTTGATCTGGTTGTACTTCTCAATCCCTTCCACGCCCTGCTCCCACAGTTTGCCGTAGCGCGCCTCTTGCCAGGCGGGAGACTGTTCGGCGCGGAACACCTGCAGATTCAGCTTCAGCTGGTCGGTCAGTTGATCGATAAAGCGGTAGGTTTCCGGGAACAGGTAACCGGTGTCGGTCAGGATCACCGGGATATCCGGCCGGATGCGCGTCACCAGGTGCAGGCATACCGCCGCCTGAATACCGAAACTGGACGAGAGTACAAACTCGCCGGGCAGATGCTCCAGCGCCCATGCAACGCGCTGTTCGGCGCTGAGGGTCTCCAGTTGGCCGTTGACCACCGCCAATGCCAGCGCCTGCCCGGATTTGGGCAACGCGTTCAGCGCCGCCAGATCGAATTCAGCCATGTTGTCTCTCCTGCTACTTGAAATTACCTGTGCGGCCCCTCTGCCCAGGGGCCGCCCGGCCTCACTCCCAGAAATCTCGCGCCGGATCCAGCACCGGTTTGACGATGCCCGCGCGAACGGTGAAGTCGCCGAAGCCTTCGCCGGCGTTGCGCTCCTTCGCCCAGCGCCCCACCAGCAGGTCGATCTCGCTCAGGATCTCGTCTTCGTTGATGTTCTCGCGGTACATGCGCGGAATGCGCGTGCCTTCGCGGTTGCCGCCCAAATGCAGGTTATAGCGGCCGACCGCCTTGCCCACCAGCCCCAGCTCCGCCAGCAGCGCGCGGCCGCAGCCGTTCGGGCAGCCGGTGATGCGCAGCACGATATGCTCGTCGCCCACCCCGTGCCGATGCATGATCCCTTCCACCTTGGTGACGAACTGCGGCAGGAAGCGCTCGGCCTCCGCCATCGCCAGCGGGCAGGTCGGGAACGATACGCAGGCCATCGAGTTCTTGCGTTGCTCGCTGATCTCGTCGTCGATCAGGCCATGATCGCGCGCCAGGGCTTCGATCTTCGCCTTCTCGCTTTCCGGCACGCCGGCGATGATCACGTTTTGGTTCGCCGTCAGACGGAAGTCGCCTTTATGGATCTTGGCGATCTCCGCCATGCCGGTCTTCAGCGGGCGCCCCGGATAGTCCAGCAGGCGGCCGTTCTCGATAAACAGCGTCAGGTGCCATTGATCGTCGATGCCCTTCACCCAACCGATGCGATCGCCGCGGCCGGTGAATTCATACGGCCGGATCGGCGCGAAGGTGATACCGGCGCGCTTTTCCACTTCGGCGCGGAAAACGTCCACCCCGACGCGCTCCAGCGTGTATTTGGTTTTGGCGTTCTTGCGATCGGTGCGGTTGCCCCAGTCGCGCTGCGTGGTCACCACCGCTTCCGCCACCGCCAGCGTATGCTCGAGCGGAATGTAGCCGAATTCGCTGGCCTGCCGCGCGTAGGTCTTCTTGTTGCCGTGTTCGATGGACAGCCCGCCGCCCACCAGCAGGTTGAAGCCTACCAGCTTGCCGTTTTCGGCGATCGCCACGAAGTTCATGTCGTTGGCGTGCAGATCGACGTCGTTCTGCGGCGGGATCACCACCGTGGTTTTGAATTTGCGCGGCAGGTAGGTCGGCCCCAGAATCGGCTCTTCGTCGGTGGTGGCCACCTTCTCCTGATCCAGCCACACCTCAGCGTAGGCACGGGTGCGCGGCAGCAGGTGTTCGGAGATCTTCTTCGCCCACTCGTAGGCTTCCTGATGCAGCTCGGATTCCACCGGGTTGGAGGTGCACAGCACGTTGCGGTTAACGTCGTTGGCGGTCGCCAACGCGTCCAGCCCCAGACGGTTCAGCAGCTGGTGCACCGGTTTGACGTTGCCTTTCAGAATGCCGTGAAACTGGAACGTCTGGCGGTTGGTGATGCGAATGCTGCCGTACAGCGTGCTCTCCTGCGCGAACTTGTCGATGCCCAGCCACTGCTGCGGGCTGATGATGCCGCCCGGCAGGCGGCAGCGCAGCATCATGGCGTGGCGCGGCTCCAGCTTCTGCTCGGCGCGTTCGGCGCGAATATCGCGGTCATCCTGCTGGTACATGCCGTGAAAACGGATCAGCAGGAAGTTGTCGCCGTTGAAGCCGCCGGTCAGGCCGTCGTTCAAATCTTCGGCGATGGTGCCGCGCAGGAAGTTGCTCTCCTTCTTCATGCGCTCCGCATCGGCCAGTTTGCCTTCGACTACCAAAGGCCCGGGGTGTTTATCACTCATCAGTAAACATCTCGCTGATAACGGCGCTCAAGGCGCAGCTCACTTAAAAATTCATCCGCCTGCTCGGTATCCATGCCACCGTGCTCGGCCACCAGTTCCAGTAATGTGTTTTCCACGTCTTTCGCCATGCGATTGGCATCGCCGCAGACGTAAATGTGCGCGCCTTCCTGAATCCAGCGCCACACTTCCGCGCCCTGTTCGCGCAGTTTGTCTTGTACGTATATTTTATGTTGCTGGTCGCGGGACCAGGCCAGATCGATGCGGGTCAGCAGGCCGTCTTTCACGTAGCGCTGCCATTCGACCTGATACAGGAAATCTTCGGTGAAGTGCGGGTTGCCGAAGAACAGCCAGTTTTTGCCGCCGGCGCCGTCGGCGTCGCGCTGCTGCATAAAGGCGCGGAACGGCGCGATGCCGGTGCCCGGGCCGATCATGATCACCGGCGTTTCCGGGTTGGCCGGCAGGCGGAAGTTGTCGTTGTGTTCGATAAACACCCGCACGTCGCCGTCTTCCTCCAGGCGATCCGCCAGGAAGCCGGAGGCGCCGCCGCTGCGGGCGCGCCCGTCGATGTCGTAACGCACCACGCCCACGGTGATGTGCACTTCGCTTTCGTTCTCCGCCTGCGAAGAGGCGATGGAGTACAGACGCGGCGTCAGCGGGCGCAGCAGGCCGACCAGCTGTTCGGCGCTCAGATCCGCCGGCGCCTGACGCACCATGTCGACGATCGGCGTGTTGTGCGCGTACTGCTGCAGCGCGGCTTTATCCGCCAACAGGCCGATCAGCGTTTCGTCGCGCGACAGCGCGGCGTATTTATCGACGATCGGCGTGGTGTTCTGCGTCAGCTCGAAATGGCTGCGCAGCGCCTGCGCCAGCGGCAGGGTTTGCCCTTCCACCTCGACCGGTTCGTCGCCTTTCAGCCACAACAGCTGCACCAGTTCGTCCACCAGCGCCGGATCGTTGTCGAACCATACGCCGAGCGCATCGCCCGGCTGATAGCGCAGGCCGGAGTCGCCCAGATCGATTTCGATATGGCGCACGTCTTTATCCGACGCGCGGCCGGTAATTTTCTGATTGACCGCAAGCTGGGCGGTAAGCGGTTGTTCCTTGCTGTACGGGCTGCTGTCGATCAGATCGACCGCGCCGCTGGCCAACACGCCCGGTGCGGCGCTTTCCGCCGGCGCGCGCGCCTTCAGCACCGACACCACCTGTTTGCGCCAGGCGGCGGCCAGTTCCTGGTACTCCACGTCGGCGTCCACGCGCTCCACCAGGCGCTCGGCGCCCAGCTCGGCCAGCTTGCCGTCGAAATCCTTACCAGACTGGCAGAAATTCTCATAAGAGGTGTCGCCCAGCCCGAACACCGCAAAAGCGGTGTCATTCAGCTTCGGCGCCTTCTTCGAGAACAGGAATTTATGCAGCGCCACCGCTTCTTCCGCCGGCTCGCCTTCCCCCTGCGTAGAGGCGACGATCACCAGCAGGCGCTCTTGAGCTATCTGCTTGAACTTGTAGTCGCCGGCGCTGATCAGCGTGGCGCTCAGATTGGCGGCCAGCAGATCGTCGCGCAGCTGCTCCGCCAGGCGGCGCGCATTGCCGGTCTGCGAAGCGGAAATGATGGTGATGCCGGCGGCAGCCGCAGGGGCGACAGGCGCAATGGCCACGGCTCCGGGCTGTTGATTGACCATGCCCCAAAAATAGCCGGACAGCCACGCCAGCTGCGTCGGCGAATAGTCGCCGATCGTCGCCTGCAAGCGCGCCAGCTGTTCGGGCGTCAGCGGGAGCAAAGATGTTGGAGGAGCCTGAGTCGTCATTGCTGTACTTATTTCCTATACTTAGCGCCTTTCCTGCCAGGCGCGCGCCAGTGCCAGTCGCTGTCTCTTCGCTGCGTCGGGTGTGCGGAAAAGATCAGGAGAGTTTGTAAGGTTACCGAGCAGAATAGCAACGATTAAATAAGGGATAGCAATAAATCATAACCAAAATGACTAAGCTGTTTTTCTGGTAAGGGATAATGCTTAAACCGTTAAACAAAGTTTTTTATCCAGATGAAATTAAAGCGCTTTTTTTCATCATTTTTTCACCGTTCAACATTTCGACTCATAACCCCAGCCGATAGGTGCCGCAAACACCAAACAAAAAAAGTGTTAACCGGGCGCGGTTACCGCGGCGGTAGACCATAACGGTATAAATGGCAAGCAGACGCGCTTTCCGGTACTATGCGGCGGTTTTTGAGTCAATGAGGCCGTAATAATGGCAACCACGCTGTTTAAAGATTTTCAGTTTGAAGCCGCACACCGCTTGCCGCACGTGCCGGAGGGCCATAAATGCGGCCGTCTGCATGGGCATTCGTTTATGGTGCGTCTGGAAGTGACCGGTGAAGTGGATCCCCACACCGGTTGGGTGATGGATTTCGCCGAGCTCAAGGCTGTGTTTTCCCCGATCTGGGAGCGGCTGGATCACCATTATCTGAACGATATTCCAGGATTGGAAAATCCCACCAGCGAAGTGCTCGCCGCCTGGATTTGGCAGCAGCTCAAGCCCCAGTTGCCGGAACTGACTGCGGTGATGGTGAAAGAGACCTGTACTGCGGGATGCGTATATAAAGGTTAAAAGAAAGGGCGCCCAAGGGCGCCCTGATTTTAGGCGATGTTCAGATACTTGTGGGTCTGCATCGACAGCCGCCAGTTGCGCGCGATGCAGGTTTCGATGCACAGGCGGGTCGCCTCTTCTTTCTGGCTGATCGGCTGCAGCGCAATAATGCGCGCCTTGTCGTCCTGCAGCGTCGCCAGCAGCGCGTCCAGCGCCTCGATGTCGCGCTCGCGCGCCACCGGATGCTTCACCTCGTCGGCGCGCCGCAGCGCCTGATCCAGCACCTTCATGCCGCCGCGCATATTCACCTTCGGCGAAACCGTCACCCAGGTGTTGGCGGAACAGCGCACCTCGTGGGTGCCGCTGGTCTCAATCTGGCAGCCGTAGCCATGCTGTTCGAACAGCTCGGTCAGCGGTGTCAGATCGTAGATGCAGGGTTCGCCGCCGGTGATCACCACATGGCGCGCGGTGTAACCTTGTTGGCGCATCACCGCCAACAGTTGCTCGGCGCTGGCGTTGCCCCAGGCGTCGCTTTCCTCTGTTTTGACCAGGATCCGTTGCAGGTCGACTTCCCGATTGGCTTCCTTTTCCCAGGTATGTTTGGTGTCGCACCAACTGCACCCTACCGGGCAGCCCTGCAAGCGGATAAAAATGGCCGGCACGCCGGTGAAAAAGCCTTCGCCCTGCAAGGTTTGGAACATCTCATTGATCGGGTACTGCATCGGTTTCTCAATCTGGAAAAGTAAAAAGCGATTATCGCAGATTCCGGCCCGGCGACCAAACGGCCAACATTGTATTAAATTTTATTCTCCGCGCCGCCGCCAGCATATCTCACCACCCACGGCGTTCATTTAATTTGTGAGTCGGGCCTTGGCCTTTCATTCACGGTGTAACCTGCTTCGCAAAAACAACATTTATTTAACGCATAAGATAAATATATTTGACATAAAGCGCCGACGCGCAGATGTATATACAAGCAAACACAAGCCGAGCGTCAGTTTCGGCCACGTTCCATCCATCACGACTACATCTGCGTTTAGAGGGTGCCATGACTCATTCCACCAGCGAGTTGAACATTCAGCAGGCCATCGACGACAGCAAGTTTTCGCTGTTTCACTGGACCCTGATCATTCTCGGATTCCTGATCCTCGCCATCGACGGTTTCGATACCGCCGCCATGGGCTATATCGCCCCCTCGGTCGCCAAAGACTGGGGCATCATCAAACAGGATCTGGGGCCGGTGCTGAGCGCCGCGCTGCTGGGGCTGTCGCTCGGCGCGCTGATCGCCGGGCCAATCTCCGATCGCATCGGCCGCAAGCGCGTGCTGGTGTTTTCCTGTCTGTTCTTCGGCCTGTCGAGCCTGGCCACCGCCTACGCCGGCTCGCTCAATAGCCTGACGCTGTGGCGTTTCCTCACCGGCCTCGGGCTGGGAGCGGCGATGCCCAACGCCATCACGCTGATCTCCGAATACGCGCCGCAGCGCTGCCGTTCGCTGGCGATCAACACCATGTACTGCGGTTTCCCGCTGGGCGCGGCCGGCGGCGGCGCCATTTCATCGTGGCTGATCCCGAGCTACGGCTGGCACAGCGTGCTGCTGCTCGGCGCCATTGCGCCGCTGGCGTTGACGGTTTTGCTGATCCTGCTGCTGCCGGAATCAGTCAAATACATGGTCAACCGCGGGCAGGATGCGGCGAAGATCAAGCGCATCGCACAGCGCTTCGTCAGCCAGAGCCTGGACGGCGTGACGCGTTTTTACCTGTACGAAGAGAAGCTTACGCACACCAAGACCAGCGTCGGCCTGCTGTTCAGCCGCCCTTACCTGCTCGGCACGCTGATGCTGTGGCTGACCTACTTTATGGGGCTGGTGATCTACTACGTGTTGCTGAGCTGGATGCCGATCCTGATGCAGGGACTGGGTTACCAGCTGGAGCAATCGGCGATGCTCACCTCGCTGTTCACCTTCGGCGGCACGCTCGGCATCCTGGTGGCCGGCTGGCTGATGGATCGCTGGAACGCGCATAAGGTGGTCTCGAGCGGCTTTGTCGCCACTGCCCTGCTGATCGTGGCGATGGCGACCGAGGACAAACACATCGTGCTGCTGGGCGCCTTCATCTTCCTGATGGGCGTCACCATGAACGGCGCGCAGTCCGGGCTGCAAACGCTGGCGGCCACCTTCTACCCCACCCACAGCCGCGCCACCGGCATCGCCTGGATGCAGGGCATCGGCCGCTTCGGCGGCGTCGCCGGCACCATGATGGGCGCCCAACTGCTGGCGATGCAGTGGGAGGTGCAGAGCATCCTGATGTTCCTGTGCGTGCCGGCGCTGATCGCCGCCATCGCCACGGTATGCAAAATGAGCCGCAAACCGACGCTACAACCGGCGGCCTGACCCTGGCAAGCCCGCCACCGACGGCGGGCTTTTTCCCCTGCGGCGATAGGGTTTGTTTATCCCCTGGCCGCAACTGTAATCAGTCTGTAAAAATATTGTGACTAGCCGCCCAAAAATGAGTCATTTTTAATTCATTTTTGCCGAACAGCTCACTTTTCTCCGGCTTTCCATACATGAAGCCGGCGATAAAAAATCGCATATCAAACTGATATAAAAAGAAAATAACTTTTTCTTATGCCACTTTTAAGCGGCAACTGGTCAGTGTTGCATATGCTTGTACATACAAGTATATGTTAATAAACCCTACGCATTGTTATGCCGTGGTACTCATCCCCACCGCGGCATGGAATCTGCACCGATACTGTTTGAGGAAACTGCTGTGACTACAAATAACAAAGTTCGCAATGTCGATGTACGCGCGCCACGCGGCACACAATTAAACGCAAAAAGCTGGCTGACCGAAGCGCCGTTACGCATGCTGATGAACAACCTCGATCCTGAAGTTGCGGAGAACCCACACGAGCTGGTGGTGTACGGCGGCATCGGCCGCGCCGCGCGCGACTGGGATTGCTACGACAAGATCGTCGAAACGCTGAAAACGCTGGAGGAAGACGAAACCCTGCTGGTGCAGTCCGGCAAGCCGGTCGGCGTCTTCAAAACCCACAGCAACGCGCCGCGCGTGCTGATCGCCAACTCCAACCTGGTGCCCCACTGGGCAACCTGGGAACACTTCAACGAGCTGGACGCCAAAGGCCTGGCCATGTACGGCCAGATGACCGCCGGCAGTTGGATCTACATCGGCAGCCAGGGCATCGTTCAGGGCACCTATGAGACCTTCGTCGAAGCGGGCCGCCAGCATTACGACGGCAGCCTGCAGGGCCGCTGGGTGCTGACCGCCGGTTTGGGCGGCATGGGCGGCGCGCAGCCGCTGGCCGCGACGCTGGCGGGCGCCTGCTCGCTGAACATCGAATGTCAGCAGAGCCGCATCGATTTCCGCCTGAAAACCCGCTACGTCGATGAGCAGGCTAAAGATTTGGACGACGCGCTGGCACGCATCAAAAAATACACCTCGGAAGGCAAAGCCATCTCCATCGCCCTGTGCGGCAACGCGGCGGAAATCCTGCCTGAGCTGGTTCGCCGCGGTGTGCGCCCGGACATGGTCACCGATCAGACCAGCGCCCACGATCCGCTGAACGGCTACCTGCCGAAGGGCTGGAGCTGGGAAGAATATCGCCAGCGCGCCCAGACCGAGCCGGCCAAAGTGGTCGCCGCCGCCAAGCAGTCGATGGCCGATCACGTCAAAGCCATGCTGGCCTTCCAGCAGATGGGCGTGCCGACCTTCGACTACGGCAACAACATTCGCCAGATGGCGAAAGAAACCGGTGTCGACAACGCCTTCGACTTCCCGGGCTTCGTGCCGGCCTACATCCGTCCGCTGTTCTGCCGCGGCATCGGGCCATTCCGCTGGGCGGCGCTGTCCGGCGATCCGCAGGACATCTACAAAACCGACGCCATGGTGAAAGAGCTGATCCCGGATGACGAACACCTGCACCGCTGGCTGGACATGGCGCGCGAGCGCATCAGCTTCCAGGGCCTGCCGGCGCGCATCTGCTGGGTTGGCCTCGGCCAGCGCGCCAAGCTGGGCCTGGCGTTCAACGAAATGGTGCGCCGGGGCGAACTGTCCGCCCCGATCGTCATCGGCCGCGATCACCTGGATTCCGGCTCCGTTTCCAGCCCGAACCGTGAAACCGAAGCGATGAAAGACGGCTCCGATGCGGTTTCCGACTGGCCGTTGCTCAACGCCCTGCTGAACACCGCCAGCGGCGCCACCTGGGTTTCCCTGCACCACGGCGGCGGCGTCGGCATGGGCTTCTCCCAACACTCCGGCATGGTGATCGTCTGCGACGGCACCGACGAAGCCGCCGAGCGCATCGCCCGCGTCCTGCACAATGACCCGGCTACCGGGGTCATGCGTCACGCCGACGCCGGTTACGATATCGCTATCGACTGCGCCCGCGAGCAAGGCCTGAACCTGCCGATGGTTGCCGCGACCCAAGGAGAAAAAGCATGAAAGCGCTGACTATTCGCCCGGGCAAACTGACGCTGGCCCAGCTACGCGACGTCTATCAACACTCGGTGACGCTGACGCTGGACGACAACGCCTACGCGCCAATCCAGCAGAGCGTGGCCTGCGTGGAACGCATCGTTGAGGAAAACCGCACCACTTACGGCATCAACACCGGGTTTGGCCTGCTGGCTTCGACGCGCATCGCCCGCGACGATCTGGAAAACCTGCAGCGTTCGATCGTGCTGTCGCACGCCGCCGGCGTGGGCGAACCGACCGACGACAACCTGGTGCGCCTGATCATGGTGCTGAAGATCAACAGCCTGTCGCGCGGCTTCTCCGGCATTCGTCTGGAAGTCATCCAGGCGCTGATCGCGCTGGTCAACGCCGAAGTTTATCCGCATATTCCGCTGAAGGGCTCGGTCGGCGCCTCCGGCGACCTGGCGCCGCTGGCGCACATGAGCCTGGTGCTGCTGGGCGAAGGCCAGGCGCGCCATCAGGGCCAATGGCTGCCGGCGACCGAAGCGCTGGCTAAGGCCGGCCTGAAACCGCTGACGCTGGCGGCGAAAGAGGGCCTGGCGCTGCTGAACGGCACCCAGGTCTCCGCCGCCTTCGCGCTGCGCGGCCTGTTCGATGCCGAAGACCTGTTCGCCGCCGCGACCGTGGCGGGCAGCCTGACGGTGGAAGCGGCGCTGGGCTCTCGCAGCCCGTTCGATGCGCGCATCCACGAGGTGCGCGGCCAGCGCGGCCAGATCGACGCCGCCCTCGCCTACCGCCACCTGCTCGGCGCGCGCAGCGAAGTCTCCGACTCGCATCGCAACTGCGAAAAAGTGCAGGATCCTTACTCCCTGCGCTGCCAGCCGCAGGTGATGGGCGCCTGCCTGACGCAGATCCGCCAGGCCGCCGAGGTGCTGGAAATTGAAGCCAACGCCGTCTCGGATAACCCGCTGGTGTTCGCCGAACAGGGCGACGTGCTGTCCGGCGGCAACTTCCACGCCGAGCCGGTGGCGATGGCCGCCGATAACCTGGCGCTGGCGTTCGCCGAAATCGGTTCGCTGTCCGAGCGCCGCATCTCGCTGATGATGGACAAGCACATGTCGCAACTGCCACCGTTCCTGGTGGAAAACGGCGGCGTGAACTCCGGCTTCATGATCGCCCAGGTGACCGCCGCGGCGCTGGCCAGCGAAAACAAAGCGCTGGCGCACCCGTCGAGCGTCGACAGCATTCCGACCTCCGCCAACCAGGAAGACCACGTTTCCATGGCGCCGGCCGCCGGTCGCCGCCTGTGGATCATGGCGGACAACGTGCGCGGCATTCTGGCGGTCGAATGGCTGGCCGCCTGTCAGGGCCTGGATTTCCGCAACGGCCTGAAGACCTCGGAAGGTCTGGAGCAGGCGCGCCGTCTGCTGCGCGAGCATGTCAGTTTCTACGACAAGGATCGTTTCTTCGCCCCCGACATTGAAGCCGCCAGCCAACTCTTGGCGGCCGGTCACCTGACATCGCTGCTGCCTGCGGCGCTGCTGCCTAGCCAGGCATAATCATCACACACTGAATCACGCAGTTTGTTCTGCCCCGCCGGGTGCGTTCCACCCGGCGCGGGCAGCGCGTGCCTGTTCGGCAAACACTTAACGGGAAGCAACATGCGTAACGAAACAACACAACTCAGACGCGGACTAAACGCGCGGCACATCCGTTTCATGGCTCTCGGCTCGGCGATCGGCACCGGCCTGTTCTACGGCTCCGCCGGCGCCATCCAGCTGGCCGGCCCGGCCGTGCTGCTGGCCTACCTGGTGGGCGGCGCGGCGGTGTTCATGGTGATGCGCGCGCTGGGTGAAATGGCGGTGCACCAGCCGGTTTCCGGCTCGTTCGGCCACTACGCCAGCCACTATCTCGGCCCGCTGGCCGGGTTCCTCACCGGTTGGACCTACACCTTCGAAATGGTGATCGTCGCCCTGGCGGACGTCACCGCCTTCGGCATTTATATGGGGCTGTGGTTCCCGGACGTCGCCCAGTGGGTCTGGGTGCTCAGCATCATTCTGTTTATCGGCGCGCTCAATTTGTGCAGCGTCAAGGTGTTCGGTGAGCTGGAGTTCTGGCTGTCGCTGGTCAAGGTCGCCGCCATCGTGGCGATGATCGTCGGCGGCGCGGCGGTGATGCTGTTCGGCTTCGGCCAAGCCCAGCACGCTACCGGTATCAGTAACCTGTGGCAGCACGGCGGCTTTATGCCTAACGGCATCGGCGGCGTGGTCGCGTCATTGGCGGTGGTGATGTTCGCCTTCGGCGGCATCGAGATCATCGGCATTACCGCCAGCGAGGCGAAAGACCCCGCCAAAGTGCTGCCGAAAGCGATCAACGCCGTGCCGGTGCGCATCCTGCTGTTTTACGTGCTGACGCTGACGGTGCTGATGGCGATCTACCCGTGGAACAGCATCGGCCAGAACGGCAGCCCATTCGTTGAGATCTTCAGCAACCTCGGCATCAGCTCCGCCGCCAACGTGCTGAACGTGGTGGTGATCACCGCCGCCATCTCGGCCATCAACAGCGACATCTTCGGCGCCGGCCGCATGATGTACGGCATGGCGCAGGACGGCCAGGCGCCGCGCAGCTTCACCAAACTGACCGCCAGCGGCGTGCCGTGGATGACGGTGCTGGTGATGTCGGTCGCCCTGCTGCTGGCGGTGGTGCTCAACTACCTGATCCCGGAGAAGGTCTTCATGATCATCGCCTCGATCGCCACCTTCGCCACCGTCTGGGTGTGGCTGATGATCCTGCTGTCGCAGATCGTCATGCGCCGCACGCTGTCGCCGGAAGAAACTCGTCAGTTGAGCTTCCCGGTGCCGTGGTGGCCGGTGGCGCCGGCATTGGCGACCGCCTTTATGGCATTCGTCATCGGCCTGCTCGGCTACTTCGAAGAGAGCCGCATCGCGCTGTACGTCGGGCTGGTGTGGATCGCTTTACTCACCGTGGCTTACTGGCTGTGGGTGCGCAAGAAAGGCGGGGGTTCGCCGGTGACCGCGGCAACGCAGCAGATGTAACGCTCGCTTCTGATAAAACCCGCTGCGGCGGGTTTTTTAATGCGCCTGCGCCAATGCTTGCAGGACATCCGCCTGCAAGTCGTCAAACGCCTCCAGCCCGGCGGACAACCGCACCAATCCCTCGCTGATATGATGGCGCCGCCGCTCTTCGGGGCTGTAGGCCGAGTGCGTCATGCTGGCCGGGTGTTGCGCCAGGCTTTCGCAATCGCCCAGGCTGACCGCGCGCAAGATGAGCTGCAGCGCATTGAGGAAGCGAATGCCTGCACTCATGCCGCCCCGCAGTTCAAACGCCAGCATGCCGCCGGGGCGCGCCATTTGCCGCTGCGCCAACGCATGCTGCGGGAAGTTCGCCAGGCCGGGATAATACACCCGCTCGACCGCAGGATGCTCCGCCAACATCTCCGCCAGACGCTGCGCGTTATCGCAATGACGATCCATGCGCAGCGGCAAGGTTTTCAAACCGCGCAGTACCAGCGCAGCATCCTGCGCCGACAGCACTGCCCCGTTCATGTCCTTCAGCCCCTCAAGCCGGATCGTCTGCGCCAGCGCCTCGCTCGTCACCGCCAGCCCAGCCAGCAGATCGCCGTGGCCGCCGAGGTACTTGGTGGCCGAGTGCACCACGATGTCGGCGCCCAGCGTCAGCGGCCGCTGCAGGTACGGTGTACAGTAGGTGTTGTCCACCAGCAGCAACGCCTGATGCCGGTGTGCAATCTCCGCCACTGCGACGATATCGATCAGTCGCATGTTGGGGTTGGCCGGGGTTTCGCAATACACCAGCCGGGTGCGCCTACCGATCGCGGCGGCCAGCCGCTCCGGCCGGGTCAGATCAACATGGGTTATCTTGACGCCAAAGCGCGCCAGACCGTGATGAAAATAGCTGAAGGTGCACCCATACACCGTTTCATCGACGATCAGCTCATCGCCCGGGCTGAGCAACGTCCAGCAACAGGCGGTGATCGCCCCCATGCCGGAAGAGAACGCCACCGCCGCTTCCCCCTCTTCGAGGTTGGCGATGCGCTGCTCCAGCAGATTCAGCGTCGGGTTGGCGATACGTGAATAGAAATACCCCGGTTCGGTGCCGGCAAAGCAAGCGCCGCCATATTCCGCCGTGGGAAAGGTAAAAGTGGAGCTCATAAACACCGGCGGGCTCAGCGCCCCCTGATGCTGCTGAGGATCGTAGCCATAATGAATAGCGCGGGTAGCGAAGGCATGGTCAAGTTTGCCGGACATAACGACTCCTTATCTGAGTGAACGAAGCCGATTCAATTATTCATCGGAAGCATCCGGCGGCAACGCGCCATCCCGTGTACGCCGCCCGATAATTTGCAGAGTGCGCAGCAGCAGCATGACGCCCAGCAGTGTGTCCGGCTGCTTCAGCAAGGCGTAAGCCGCACGAAAATTGGCGGGCGGCGGGTTCAATTGCAGCTCGCTGTGCGCCATCTTCAACGCAGTCCCTCCCTCCCAACCGACCGTAACCAGCCCTTCGAATACGCCGGCCAGTTTTTCCACCAGCGCGTTGTCGGCGATATCCACTACGTCCGACAGCAACGATAGCAGATCGACCACGTTGTCCAGCCGCCCGCCGGCCAGCAGCGGCCGCAGTTTTTCCAGCAAGCCCGCCAGCGATTGGAGTTCATCACCATGCACCGTGCTTTCCGTCATATCAGCCCCCTTACCGTGGCCCAATACAGACCGCGGTTAAAACCGTTGCGCAGCATGCCGCCCACCTTGGTGGCCGGGGTCGGCAGCACGTCGTGACGGTAGTCGTACACCAGCGGCATGCCGGCATTCAGCCCCATTTGCGCGACCGCCTGCACCTTGCCGTCGTAATGGCTGACCGTTTGCCCCAGCCGTATTTCCGCCACGATATTGTCGGCGATCACCGGCGCCTGATTGTGGCAAGAACCGCCCGCCTTGCTGACCGGCAGATCCACGGTGTCGCCTATCACGTATACGCCCTGCTGGCCGTACACCTGCAGCGTTTGGTGATCGGTCGGCAACCACCCCTCGCCGTTTTGAATATCGCTCAGGCCGGTGTTGCGCACCGCTTCCACCGCCCGGATCGGCGGCGTGGCCATCAGGATGTCAAACGGCTGTTCCTCCCCCTCGGCGGAATAGGCGATGTTGCGCTGTGCGTCCACCCGGCTGAGGGTAAAACCGCGCTGGTGACGGATATCGCGCGCGGCAAAAATGGCGGGCAGCGCTTCGCCGGTCGGGCGCTGCAAAAACAGGCAGTTGCGCAGCAATTGGGAAATGGTCGGATAGGTATAAACGATCTCCACCGCCTTACGCACGCCGCGCCGCCGCAGGTAGTCATCCAGCATCAAGGTGGTTTCGATCGGCGCGATGCCGCACTGGTGGGGCACGTTGGGGGTTTCAGGGAAGGAAACGGTGATGAAGATACGCCCTTTCTCGATAGTCGCCAGTTTTTGCGCCAACCGCCTGGCGGCCTGATACTGGTAAAAATGATCGCCCGCCTGCGCCAGCCCTTCGATACGCTCCGGCCAGGGGACGCAGCCGGTAGCAAAGACCAGAAAGTCATAGGAATAAATTTTACCACTTTGCGTGGCTATATTTCGCTGTGTTAAATCGAAAGATTCCGCTTTATCAACAATGAATTGTATTTCAGGGCGCAATAAACTCCGCTGTGAGCGCGTGAGTTCCTGCTTGAAAAAAGTATTGAACGCCACATACATAAACGCCGGTTTGTAATAATGCAGCGGTGAATCCGATATCATTAATAACTCGACTTTATTATTAATAATTTCTCGGTGCAATTTTTCGGCCAATACATTGGCCAGGATGGTGCCGCCGGTTCCGCCGCCGACAATGACGATTCGCTGTCGCATCAAGCCCTCGCTCAACCGGCCAGCAAGCCGGCAGTATTAAGGCATAGTGAGGATGAAGATCTACGGCAGAACGGCGAGAAATAAACTGCCTCATTGGCAGTCTAGTAACGAATAATTATAAAGCAAATAAAAATGGAATACAAAATAAACACAGTTACTATCTTTAATAAAATTATCGGGTTAAATAGGACCACGTTTTCAATAAAAAACTTATTATTAGACTGACATTCATCACGAATTTAAAACATAAAAAAACCCGCCGCGGCGGGTTTTTATTTAGCAACCGAATCGGTCGAACTTACTGGCCTTTAACTTCTTTCAGGCCGTTGAACGGCGCACGGTCACCCAGCGCTTCTTCGATACGGATCAGTTGGTTGTACTTGGCAACGCGGTCAGAACGGCTCATGGAACCGGTTTTGATCTGGCCAGCCGCAGTCCCTACCGCCAGGTCGGCGATGGTCGCGTCTTCGGTTTCACCGGAACGGTGAGAGATCACCGCGGTGTAGCCGGCGTCTTTCGCCATCTTGATAGCAGCCAGAGTTTCGGTCAGAGAACCGATCTGGTTGAATTTGATCAGGATGGAGTTAGCGATGCCTTTCTCGATGCCTTCTTTCAGGATCTTGGTGTTGGTAACGAACAGATCGTCGCCCACCAGCTGGATTTTGTCGCCCAGAACTTTGGTCTGGTAAGCGAAGCCCACCCAGTCGGATTCATCCAGGCCGTCTTCGATAGACACGATTGGGTACTGTTTGGTCAGATCTTCCAGGAAGTGAGTGAACTCTTCGGAAGTGAAGGCTTTGTTGCCTTCGCCGGCCAGCACGTATTTACCGTCTTTGTAGAATTCGGAAGCCGCGCAGTCCATCGCCAGAGTGACGTCTTTGCCCAGCTCGTAGCCCGCCGCTTTTACCGCTTCAGCGATAACCGCCAGCGCTTCGGCGTTGGAACCCAGGTTTGGCGCGTAGCCGCCTTCGTCGCCCACGGCGGTGTTCATGCCTTTGGCTTTCAGAACTTTCGCCAGGTGGTGGAACACTTCAGAACCGATGCGCACCGCTTCTTTCAGGGTTTTCGCGCCAACCGGCTGAATCATGAATTCCTGAATGTCGACGTTGTTGTCAGCGTGCTCGCCGCCGTTGATGATGTTCATCATCGGCAGTGGCATGGAGAATTTGCCTGGGGTGCCGTTCAGTTCAGCGATGTGCTCGTACAGCGGCATGCCTTTAGAAGCTGCGGCCGCTTTCGCTGCTGCCAGGGAAACCGCCAGAATGGCGTTGGCGCCGAAGTTGGATTTGTTTTCGGTGCCGTCCAGCTCGATCATGATCTTGTCGATGTTCGCCTGGTCTTTGGCATCTTTACCCAGTACTGCCTGAGCAATCGGACCGTTTACTGCAGCAACGGCTTTCAGTACGCCTTTACCCAGGAAACGAGACTTGTCACCGTCACGCAGTTCCAGCGCTTCGCGGGAACCGGTAGAAGCACCTGACGGCGCAGCAGCCAGGCCGACGAAACCGCCTTCCAGATGAACTTCGGCTTCAACAGTCGGGTTACCGCGGGAGTCGATGATTTCACGACCGATGACTTTAACGATTTTGGACATTAGGTTTTCCTCAGTACAAGTTAAACTAAAACTCCAGACAAACAGCGCGCGGTTCTCACCGCGCGCCGCCTACCAAATATTTTATTTCACCTGGCGCTTCTGATGCTCGCCTGCGGCTTTCACGAAGCCGGCGAACAGCGGATGCCCATCACGCGGCGTAGACGTAAATTCCGGGTGGAACTGACAGGCTACAAACCACGGGTGATTCGGCAGTTCAATGATCTCGACCAGCTTGTTGTCGGCGGAACGACCGGCGACACGCAGCCCTGCGGCTTCGATCTGCTTCAACAGCATGTTGTTAACTTCGTAACGGTGACGGTGACGCTCGACAATGGTCGGTTCGCCATACAGCTGACGCACCAGGCTGTTGTCGATCAGGTTGCACTGTTGGCCACCTACGCGCATCGTGCCGCCCAAATCGCTTTCTTCGCTGCGCACTTCGACGTTGCCGTCTTCGTCGCGCCATTCGGTGATCAACGCCACCACCGGGTACTTACAGTCTGGCATAAACTCGGTGGAGTTGGCGTTTTCCATGCCCGCCACGTTGCGAGCGAACTCCATCAACGCCACCTGCATGCCCAGGCAAATGCCCAGGTAAGGAATGTTGTTCTCGCGCGCATAGCGTGCGGTCATCACTTTGCCTTCCACGCCGCGGTAACCGAAGCCGCCCGGGATCAGGATCGCGTCCAGCCCTTTCAGCACTTCCACGCCGCGGGTTTCCACGTCCTGCGAGTCGATCAGCTTGATGTTCACGGTCAGACGGTTTTTCAGCCCGCCGTGCTTCAGCGCTTCGATCACCGACTTGTAGGCGTCCGGCAGCTCAACGTATTTGCCGACCATGCCGATGGTCACTTCGCCGCCCGGATTGGCTTCTTCGTAGATCACCTGTTCCCATTCGGCCAGGTTGGCTTCCGGTGCGTTCAAGCTGAATCGTTTACAAATATAATCGTCCAGCCCCTGAGATTTCAATAGGCCTGGGATTTTATAAATAGAATCAACGTCTTTCAGAGAGATAACCGCTTTTTCCGGCACGTTGCAGAAAAGCGCGATTTTAGCGCGTTCGTTAGCAGGAACTGCGCGATCGGAACGGCAAATCAGCACATCAGGCTGAATACCGATGGAAAGCAGCTCTTTTACGGAATGCTGGGTCGGCTTGGTTTTCACTTCGCCGGCCGCCGCCATGTACGGCACCAGCGTCAGGTGCATATACAGAGTGTGCTCGCGGCCCACTTCCACCGCCATCTGACGGATAGCTTCGAGGAACGGCAGCGATTCGATATCGCCGACGGTGCCGCCGATTTCCACCAGCACCACATCGTGGCCTTCGCCACCTTCGATGATGCGCTCTTTGATCGCGTTGGTGATGTGCGGAATGACCTGCACGGTCGCACCCAGATAGTCGCCGCGGCGTTCTTTACGCAGCACGTCGGAGTAGATGCGGCCGGTGGTGAAGTTGTTGCGACGCGACATTTTGGTGCGGATGAAGCGCTCGTAGTGACCCAAATCCAGATCGGTTTCTGCGCCGTCTTCGGTGACGAAAACTTCCCCATGCTGAATCGGGCTCATGGTGCCCGGATCCACGTTGATGTACGGGTCCAGTTTCATGATGGTAACGTTGAGGCCACGGGCTTCAAGAATAGCCGCCAGAGAGGCTGCGGCAATGCCTTTACCCAGAGAGGATACGACCCCGCCGGTCACAAAAATATAATTAGTTGTCATGCTGAACCTGAGAGTTTAGGTTTAAAGACGATGGAAGAACCAGGACGGGAAAGTAGTATACCCGAACCTCTCCTGACCTACAAACGATCGTTTTGCTGTCCATCATCTCGGCCGCCCTCCCGTGTTCATCAGGGTTTACTCCGCCGGCGCCGCATAAACCCTCCAGGTAAAACAAAGAGTTAGCAGAGAAAATTTCTTTTTACCGCCCCTCAGGAGCGATAAAACGCCTTAGATTTCAGTTTGTTGCCCTTTTGCTGCCGCCGGCAGCCATGCGCCTCTAACCTGACCGAAAGCTTAACCGTTTCAGCTCAAGCGAACCTTGTCGGCGATCAACATTGTCGCGGCGATTCAGCTTTCCTGACGTTTCACCTGCTGCCAGGCCTCTTCCATCTGCTCCAGCGTGGCGTCTTCAAGCCGCAGCCCGCTTTGCTGGACAATCTCTTCCACCTGGCGGAAGCGGCGCTCGAACTTGCGGTTCGCCGCCTGCAGCGCGTTCTCGGCCTTGTGGCCTAAATGGCGCGAGAGGTTCACCGTGGCGAACAGCAGATCGCCGATCTCCTCTTCCAGCTTGCTCTCGTCGACCACCGCCTGGCGGGCTTCGTGCATCACTTCGTCGATCTCTTCGTACACTTTGTCCAGCACCGGGCCCAGGGTATTCCAGTCGAAGCCGACCGAGGCACAGCGTTTCTGGATCTTGTGCGCTTTCATCAACGCCGGCAGCGCCTGCGGAATATCGTCCAGCACCGAGTGCAGCGCTTTTTCGGCGCGCTCACCGGCCTTCAGCTGCTCCCAGCGCGCCGCCACGGCTTCGCTGTCTCCGCCCTCGGCGTCGCCGAAGATGTGCGGGTGACGGCGCTCCAGCTTGTCGCTGATGGCGGTGCACACCTCATCGAAATCGAACAGCCCCTGCTCCTGCCCCATTTGCGCGTAAAACACCACCTGAAACAGCAAGTCGCCCAGCTCGTCGCGCAGATCGGCATAGTCCTGCCGCTCGATGGCGTCCAGCACTTCGTAAGTCTCTTCCAGCGTATAAGGCGCAATGGTGGCGAAGGTTTGCTTGCGGTCCCACGAGCAACCGATCTGCGGGTCGCGCAGCGTTTTCATGATGTTCAGCAGACGCTGCAGCGGAGTGGATTGGGTCATAAAAAATCTCTGAGAAAGCATGGGGGCGCAGGGGAGCGCCCGCCGAATTCATGGATTTCGGGCCGCATCCGCTATCGATACGGCCCGAAAGGCGATGTGGGCTTAGTTGCCGTGCAGACGCTTGGCGTCTATCACGTCCGGCAGCTGGTTCAGCTTCGCCAGCACCCGGCTCAGCACCTGCTGGTTGTAGATTTCGATATCCATGTCGATGGTGGCCAACTGCTTCTTGGTGTCGCTGCGGCTGGCGACGCCCAGTACGTTGACCTTTTCGTTGGCCAGAATGGTGGTAATGTCGCGCAGCAGCCCGCTGCGATCGTTGGCCATCACGCGCACCACCAGCGAATAACCGCTGGAGTAGCTTTCACCCCATACCGCGTCGACGATGCGCTCCGGCGCGTGCGATTGCAGATCGACCAGCTGATCGCAGTCCGCCCGGTGGATCGAAATACCGCGCCCCTGGGTGATAAAGCCGACGATGTCGTCGCCCGGGATCGGCTGGCAGCAGCGGGCGATGTGGTGCATCAGGTTGCCCACGCCTTCCACCACCACTCGGCCGTTGTCCTTGTTGCGGGCCGGCGGCGGCGCTTTCTGCTGCACCAGCTGGCGCAGCGCCTCGCGATCCTGCTCTTCGGCGCTCGGCTTGTTGAACTTGCCCTGCAGGTAATTCACCATCTGGTTCAGGCGAATGTCCCCGCCGCCGATCGCCGCCAACACCTCGTCCAGCGAGTTCATGTTGTAGCGCGGGATCAGCAGCTTCTCGGCCTCTTTCAGGCTGATGCCGAGGTGTTCCAGTTCGTTGTCCAGCATCTGGCGGCCGGCGAGAATGTTCTTGTCGCGATCCTGCTTGCGGAACCAGTTGTGGATCTTCGAGCGCCCGCGGCTGGTGGTGACATACCCCAGGTTCGGGTTCAGCCAGTCGCGGCTCGGGTTCGGCTGCTTCTGGGTGATAATCTCAATCTGGTCGCCCATCTTCAGCTGATAGGTAAACGGCACGATGCGGCCGCCGATCTTGGCGCCGATACAGCGGTGGCCGACGTCGCTGTGAATGTGGTAGGCGAAATCGAGCGGCGTGGAGCCGGCCGGCAGATCCACCACGTCGCCTTTCGGCGTAAACACATACACCCGATCGTCGAACACCTGGCTGCGCACTTCGTCGAGCATCTCGCCGGAGTCCGCCATTTCTTCCTGCCAGGCGATGAGCTTGCGCAGCCAGGCGATGCGTTCTTCGTAGCCGGAGCGCACGGTCACGCCCGCGCCCTCTTTGTACTTCCAGTGCGCGGCTACGCCCAGCTCGGCGTCTTCATGCATTTGCCGGGTGCGGATCTGAATCTCGACGGTTTTGCCGCGCGGCCCCAGCACCACGGTGTGGATAGACTGGTAGCCGTTGGGTTTCGGGTTGGCGACGTAGTCGTCGAACTCGTCCGGCAGATGGCGGAAGTGGGTATGCACGATGCCCAACGCCGCATAGCAATCCTGCAGGCGCTCCGCCACGATGCGCACCGCGCGCACGTCGAACAGTTCGTCGAACGCCAGGTGCTTTTTCTGCATCTTGCGCCAGATGCTGTAGATGTGTTTCGGCCGGCCGTAGATCTCCACCCGAATGCCTTCGCTGGCCATTTCGGCGCGCAGCCCGGCGACGAAATCGTCGATGAACTGTTCGCGATCGATGCGGCGCTCATGCAACAGCTTGGCGATGCGCTTGTATTCTTCCGGATGCAGGTAGCGGAAGCAGAAATCTTCCAGTTCCCACTTCAGCTGGCCGATGCCGAGCCGGTTGGCCAGCGGGGCGTAGATGTTGGAACACTCTTTCGCCGCCAGCACGCGCTCGTCTTCCGGCGCGTCTTTCACCTCGCGCAGGTGAGCGATGCGCTCCGCCAGCTTGATGACCACGCAGCGGAAATCCTCCACCATCGCCAACAGCATGCGGCGCACGTTGTCGACCTGTTCGGAGGCCATCGAGTCGTTTTGGGTGGCTTTCAGTTGGCGAATGGCGTCCATGTCGCGCACGCCGTGCACCAGCGCGACAATGCCCTTGCCGAACGCTTCGGTCAGGGTCTCTTCCTGCACGATGCCGGCGTCCACCAGCGGGAACAGCAGCGCAGCGCGCATGCTGTCGTTGTCCATGCTCAGCGTCGAGAGGATTTCCACCATCTCCAGACCACGCCACAGCAGCAGCGAGGCGTCGGGGTGATTCTGGGTCTGCTGCTCACAATAACGCCAGGTTGCGGCCAATCGCTCACATGACTGCGGGTTAGGTAGCCCCAAGCCGGCTATCCACTCATCGAGAGCGAACTCACCCGCCGTATTCAGATGTGCACTTCTTACCGCAACCATAACTTCTCCCTACTTTGCAGCGACCTCTGGCGCGCGCTCGTTGATAAACAGCGCCATTGATTCAAGATGCCCCGTGTGCGGAAACATATCCAACATCCGCACGCGCGCAAGACGATAACCGGCGCTCAACAGCACTTTGCTGTCGCGAGCCAGCGTGGTGGGGTTACAGGAAACATACACCACCCGCGCCGGCGCCAGTTTTACAATGTGTGACATCACCCCGGCCGCACCGGCACGGGCGGGATCCAGCATCACCTTATCAAACCCTTGTGCTGCCCAAGGTTGCCGCGCAACGTCGTCCTCCAGATTCTCGTGGAAGAACGATGCATTATTCAGCTTATTCTTATGTGCATTATATTGCCCATTCGCTACCAGCGTGGCAACACCTTCGATGCCCACCACCGCAGCGGCGCGGCGCGCCAACGGCAGGGTGAAGTTACCCATACCGCAGAACAGGTCCAGCACCCGATCATTGGGTTGAATGTCGAGCCATTCAAGGGCCTGCGCCACCATTTGTTGGTTTACGGCGTCATTGACCTGAATAAAGTCGCGCGGGCTGAAGTCTAAGCGTAGCCCGTCAACCTGATAATACGGCGTGTCACCGCACAGTTTTTCCACGCGATCGCTGTCCGGCGCCAGGTAAACGGCGAGGTTTTCCCGCTCGCCAAACGCCAACAACGCCTGCCGATCCGCCTCTTTCAGCGCGTCGAGATGGCGCAGCACCAGCAGCGGGCCGTTATCCGCCAGCACCAGCTCTACATGCCCCAGCCGCCGTACCGCCTGCAGCCCGCTCAGGCAGGCGCGCACCGGCGCCAGCAGCCGTTCCAGCTCCGGCCGCAGCACCGGGCAGTGCTCCACCGCCACCAGCTCGCTGGAGGCCGCCTGTCGAAAGCCCATCATCAGGCGCTGCAGCTTGGGCTGCCACGCCAGGCTCAGGCGGGCGCGACGGCGATAACCGTATTCCGGGCCGGCGATCACCGGCTCCTGCTGCGGGGTCACCCCGGTTTCGCGGGCGATCATGCGCACCAGCGCCGCCGCCTTGCTCTGCTGTTGCAGCGCCTCATCCGCATGCTGCTGCTGGCAGCCGCCGCACACGCCGAAATGCGGGCAGCGCGGCGCCACCCGCTGTGGGCTGCGGCTCAGCAGGCGCTTGAGCTTGCCTTTGGCGAACTGGCGCTTATCTTCGGTCAGCTGGATTTCCGCCTGCTCGCCCGGCAATACGCCCGGCACGAACACCGCTTTGCCGTCGTGGCGCGCCACGCCCTGGCCGAAAGGATCGAGATCGCTCACCGTCACGGTGAAGATTTGTGAGCTCTGCCGGGTCGTCACGCGGCGTTTGGGAGAGTAGAATTGCGCCATATTTGTCGATTGTGTGCTGGTTCATTAAGCTAGTGTCAGCTGTCAATTCTCCCACATTGGAATCCCATGACCAAATACAGCCTGCGTGCGCGCATGATGATCCTGATTCTGGCCCCGACCTTGCTGATTGGTTTGCTGCTCAGCACCTTCTTCGTGGTGCACCGCTATAACGAGCTGCAGGAGCAACTGGTCGACGCCGGCGCCAGCATCATCGAGCCGCTGGCGGTGGCCAGCGAGTACGGCATGACGTTCCGCAGCCGCGAATCGGTCAGGCAGTTGGTCAGTCTGTTGCACCGCCGCCATTCGGACATCGTGCGTTCGATCACCGTGTTCGATGCGCAGAACAATTTGTTCGTCACCTCCAATTATCACCACAACTTCGCTCAGCTGCAGCTGCCGAAAGGCGTGCCGTTGCCTACCGAGCTGATGCTCACCCGACGCGGCGATTCGCTGATCCTGCGCACGCCGATCCTGTCGGAAAGCCAGTATCCGGATGAAACCGCCGACGGCGGTAGCCACCCCGACAACAACCTGGGCTATGTGGCGATCGAGCTGGATCTGCAGTCGGTGCGGCTGCAGCAATATAAAGAGGTGTTCGTCTCCACCCTGCTGCTGTTGCTGTGCATGTGCATCGCCATCCTGTTCGCTTACCGGCTGATGCGCGACGTGACCGGCCCGATCCGCAATATGGTGAATACCGTCGACCGTATCCGCCGCGGCCAGCTCGACAGCCGCGTGGAGGGCTACATGCTCGGCGAGCTGCACATGCTGAAGAACGGCATCAACTCGATGGCGATGTCGCTCACCGCCTATCACGAAGAGATGCAGCAGAACATCGATCAGGCCACCTCCGACCTACGTGAAACGCTGGAGCAAATGGAAATTCAGAACGTCGAGCTGGATCTGGCGAAAAAACGCGCGCAGGAAGCGGCGCGCATCAAGTCCGAATTCCTGGCCAACATGTCGCACGAGCTGCGCACCCCGCTCAACGGCGTAATCGGCTTCACCCGCCAGATGCTGAAAACCGATTTGAGCGCGACCCAGACCGACTATTTGCAGACCATCGAACGCTCGGCCAACAACCTGCTGACCATCATCAACGACGTGCTGGACTTCTCCAAGCTGGAGGCCGGCAAGCTGGTGCTGGAGCATATTCCGTTCGCCCTGCGTGAAACGCTGGACGAAGTGGTGGTGCTGCTGGCGCCCAGCGCCCACGATAAGGGGCTGGAACTGACGCTGGATGTGCACAACGACGTGCCGGAGCAGGTGATCGGCGACTCGCTGCGCCTGCAGCAAATCATCACCAACCTGCTGGGCAACGCCATCAAGTTCACCGAAACCGGCAATATCGATATTCGCGTCGAGCTGCGCAAACGGCTGGATCGCCGGGTGGAAGTGGAAGTGCAGATCCACGACACCGGCATCGGCATCTCCGAACGCCAGCAGTCGCAGCTGTTCCAGGCATTCCGTCAGGCAGACGCCAGCATCTCCCGCCGCCACGGCGGCACCGGGCTGGGGCTGGTGATCACGCAAAAACTGGTGAAAGAGATGGGGGGCGATATCTGCTTCCACAGCCAGTTGAACCGCGGCTCGACCTTCTGGTTCCACATCACGCTGGATCTGAACGAGGGCATGCTGTCGCTGGCGCCGAGCCTGCCGGATCTGAACGGCAAAACGCTGGCCTATATCGAGTCCAACCCGACGGCGGCGCAGGCGACGCTCAACATGCTCAGCGTCACGCAGCTGGTGATCACCCACTCGCCGACGCTGGCCCAGCTGCCACCAGGCCACTATGACTTCCTGCTGGCCGGCGTGCCCATCCCGTTCCGCGACAACATGGCGCAGCACGAGGACAAATTGCTGGCCTCGCTGAAGCTGGCCGATCGGGTGATTCTGGCGCTGCCGTGCCAGGCGCAGATCGACGCCGAGCTGCTCAAGCAACAAGGCGCGCTCGGCTGCCTGATCAAGCCGATCACCAGCACCCGGTTGTTCCCGCTGCTCAGGATGGAGACACAGACACGCCTCACCGCGCCGCCTGAGCGTAAACGCCTGCCGCTGACGGTGATGGCGGTTGACGACAACCCGGCCAACCTGAAGCTGATCGGCACGCTGCTGGGGGAACAGGTAGAAAAAACCCTGCTGTGCGAGAGCGGCGAGGAAGCGCTGGCGCTGGCGCGCGACAACGTGCTGGATCTGATCCTGATGGACATTCAGATGCCGAAGATGGACGGCATTCACGCCAGCGAGCTGATCCGCCAACTGCCGCATCACAACTCCACGCCGATCGTCGCCGTTACCGCCCATGCCGCCAGCGGCGAGCGCGAGCACCTGCTGCAGGCCGGGATGGACGACTATCTGGCCAAGCCGATCGACGAGAAAATGCTGACCCGCGTGCTGTCGCGCTACCACAGCGGCGACGTGGAAAACGCCGTCGCCGACGACGCGCCGCTGTCGCTCGACTGGCCGCTGGCGCTGCGCCAGGCGGCCAATAAACCGGATCTGGCGCGCGATCTGCTGCAAATGCTGCTCGATTTCCTGCCGCAGGTGCGCGAGCGGGTGCAAGCGCTGCTCGACGGCCAGCATGACGACGAGATCCTCGATCTGGTCCATAAGCTGCACGGCAGCTGCAGCTACAGCGGCGTGCCGCGCCTCAAGCAGCTGTGTTTCTACCTCGAGCGGCAGCTGCGCCAGGGCGTCACCAACGACGAGCTGGAGCCGGAGTGGCTGGAGCTGTTGGATGAGATTGAACTGGTGATCCACGCGGCGCGCGCGCATCTGACGCAACCGGCCTGAGTCCTCAGGCCATAACGCAAAAAGGCACGCCGCAGCGTGCCTTTCTTTTTAACGCCAGACGCCTATCACTGCGCCAGCAGGTACAGCTGGCTCTCGCCGCGCTGGATATTCAACGCCAGCACCGACGGCTTGCTGTCGAGGATTTTACGCAGCTCGCCCAGGTTCTGGATCGGCTGCTGGTTCACCCCCAGGATCACATCGCCCTTTTTCAGGCCGATACGCGCCGCGGCGCTGCCGGCTTTCACGCTGTCCACCTTGACGCCCTTCACATTGCCGACCTGGGTGTTGCTCAGCTCGGCGCCTTCGATGCCGGTGTAGATATTGCCCGAGGCCACCTGAGTCTGCGCGCTTTGCTCCAGCGTGACGTCAATCGTCACCGGTTTGCCGTCGCGAATAATGCCCAGCGACATCTTGCTGCCGACCGGCAGCGTGCCGATCTCCGCCCGGAACGAGGCGAAGCTGGAGATGGCCTTGCCGTTCATGGTGACGATCACGTCGCCGGCCTTGATGCCCGCCTTCGCGGCGGAAGACTTCGGCATCACCTGGCTGACGAAGGCCCCGCGCTGCGCGTCGACCTTCATCGCCTTGGCCAGCTCAGAGTTCAGCTCGGTGCCCATGATGCCCAGCTCGCCGCGTTTCACCTGGCCATATTCGACCATTTGCGCCGTCAGGTTTTTCACCATGTTGCTCGGAATGGCGAAGCCGATACCGATGTTGCCGCCGTCCGGCGCCAGGATCGCGGTGTTGATGCCGATCAGCTCGCCGTTCAGGTTAACCAGCGCGCCGCCGGAGTTACCGCGGTTGATCGCCGCATCGGTCTGGATGAAGTTTTCATAGTTTTCGATGTTCAGGCCGCTGCGCCCCAGGGCGGATACGATGCCCGAAGTGGCGGTTTCACCCAGCCCGTACGGGTTGCCGATCGCCACGGTGTAATCGCCGACGCGCAGCTGATCGGAATCCGCCATCTTGATCGCCGTCAGATTCTTGAAGTCTTTCAGCTGGATCAACGCGATATCGGAACGCGGATCCTTGCCGATCACCTTGGCGTCGAAACGGCGGCCGTCACTCAGCTGCACCTGGATCTTGTTGGCGTTGTCCACCACGTGGTTATTGGTCACCACATAGCCCTTGGCGGCATCGATGACCACCCCGGCGCCCAGCGCCTGGAATTTCTGCTGCGTGCCCTGCGGCTGCCCATCCGGCCCTGGCTGTTCGCCGCCCTGACACATCGGCGAGCCCTGGAATGGCGAACCATCCTGGCAGAACGGCGAATCTTCGCCGAAGAACTGTTGGAACTGCTGCGGCATGCGCGGCGTATTGACCGTGGTGCTGCCCTCAACGTTAATGCTCACCACGGAAGGCATCACCTTTTCCAGCATCGGCGCCAGGCTCGGCAGCTGTTGGGTGTTGGAAGAGGCGGTTTCAGCGGCGCTGGCCGTGACCGGGCCCATCGCCATACCGATACTGAATGCCAATGCGCTCAGAACTAATGCGGTTTTTTTCATCTGTGTGTCTCTTATAAAGTCGTTCAAAAAGAATGGCCGTCTTGCGTGCTTATTCAGAGTTAATTAATAGCCCGAAGTTCCGGCACAGATGATTGGCAATAGTAAACAAATATTGTACGTCTTTACAAAAGTCGAGACAGCCAACCGGTTGGAATTGCTGACAATTATTCTTCAGTTGAATTATTCCGCCGCCATCAATCGACGATATTCATCATAGGCGTAAAGGTCGGTCATTCCGCTGATATAGTCCTGCAATAAACGGGCGCGGAAATAATATTCCCGAATGGCTTGCTGCTCCGGCGATAAATGCTGCAGCCCCTCTACCGCCTCCGCATACGCCAGCCGATGCTTGGTGGACAGCTTATGGAACAGGCGCGTTTCGATCGGGTAAGCGCGGTGGCTGTCCTCGCGCACCAGCTGGCTGAAGTCCGCCAGCGACATCGCCAGCAGCGGGCTGTAAATGTCCAGCAGGCCGCTGATCACCCGGTAGCCTTGCAGCTCGAGCTGCTCGACCTCCGGGTGGTTGAACACGTGCTTGAACGCCACATTTTTAAATATTTTCAGCAGCCGGTACGCCGGGCTGGAATCCTCCAGCAGCGCCTGATTGAAACTGCCCTGATAGACCGCGTCCAGATTGTCGATAAAGCGCTGCGCCGCATGCGGCACCAGCCGCGCCACGGTAAACACCCGCAGATACATGAAGAACTGATCTTCCGCGCTGCGCCGCGCGCCGCCGCGATCGATCTTGCGAAACGCGCTGGCGACGGTCTTGTCGAACAGATCGCCCGGCGCCACCTCGCCCCACTCCTGAATCAGGTGCTGATACAGCTGCTCGACGGTGAAAATGCTCTTCTCCACCGCGTCTTCCAGATCGGCCACGCAGTACGAGATATCGTCGGCGGCCTCCATGATATAGGTCAGCGGGAAACGATCGAACTCGCCCATGTGCAGCTCGCGCCGCAGCCGATCGACGAAGGCCTCTTCCGCCAGATAGTAGCCGGGCTTTTTCATCAGATAGCTGTGGCTGGCGGGGATGTCGCTCGCCCAGTAGGCCGGGCGGGTGTATTTCAAAATGCAGCCGACCTGCGCGTAGGTCAGGTTGAGCTTCAGCAGGCTGTACACCATGCGGATCGCCTGGGCGTTGCCCTCGAAGTGGCTGAGATCCTGACGGATCCGGCTGCGCAGCCGGTTCAGATCGCTCTCCCCTTCATGCAGGCGCAGCGTCGCCACCTGGCAGCGATCGTGGCTGCCCGGCTCGCTGCCGCAGCTGGCGGGATCGAGCCGTTGGGCGAACCAGTCGTTGATCGCCGACTCGCCGAAGTGACCGAACGGCGGGTTGCCGATGTCGTGCATCAGGCAGGCCATTTCCACGATGCTTTCAAACGGATCGAGCAGCCGGGTGAGGCCGAGCTCATCAATTCTCCCCGCCTGTTTGAAGCGGTTGAGGATCTCTTTGGCGATGTGGCGCCCGACCTGCTGCACCTCCATCGAGTGCGTCAGGCGGCTGCGCACCGCCGCGTTGCGCTCCAGCGGAAACACCTGGGTTTTTTGCTGCAGACGGCGAATGGCGGCCGAGTTGACGATGCGCCCGCGATCGCTCTCGAACTGCCGCACGATGTCGTACTCTTCCTCGGCCTCGATCGGTTTGCTGAAAGGCCGTTGGAAGCTGATTTTTTGCTTGAAGTCGATCCCGGACATCTGTTTCTCCGCCGTTGCGCCCTGCCCCCGTGATAACAATTCCCGGCGGCGGATGCAACGCATTATCTCTCTCACACAGCCATGATAGACTATGCCGCAATTCTCACGGCCAATCAGCGAGTGTTATTTATGAAAGTAGGCATCATCGGCGCAATGGAGCAGGAAGTCACCCTGCTGCGCGATCAAATCGAAAACCGTCAAACCATCCAGCGCGCGGGCTGCGAAATCTACACCGGCCAGATCGGCGGCGTTGAGGTGGCCCTGCTGAAATCCGGCATCGGCAAAGTTTCTGCGGCCATGGGCACCACCCTGCTGCTGGAACACTGCAGCCCGGATCTGGTGATCAACACCGGTTCCGCCGGCGGCCTGGCCAGCACCCTGCGCGTGGGCGATATCGTGGTGTCGGAAGAAGTGCGCTACCACGACGCCGACGTCACCGCCTTCGGCTACGAGCCGGGCCAGATGGCCGGCTGCCCGGCGGCGTTCGTCGCCGACGACGCGCTGATCGCGCTGGCGGAAGGCTGCATCAAACAGCTGGATCTGCACGCGGTGCGCGGCCTGATCTGCAGCGGTGACGCCTTCATCAACGGCGCCGAGCCGCTGGCGCGCATTCGCGCCACCTTTCCGCGCGTCGCCGCCGTGGAAATGGAAGCCGCGGCGATCGCCCACGTCTGCCATCTGTTCGGCACGCCGTTCGTGGTGGTGCGCGCCATTTCCGACGTCGCCGACAGCGAGTCGCACATGAGCTTTGACGAGTTCCTGGTGGTAGCGGCCAAACAGTCCACGCTGATGGTCAACGCCATGCTGCAAACCCTGGCCAAGCGCGGTTGATGTGAGGCTGCGCTTTACCTCGATGCTCTGTCTGTTGGCGCTCTGGCTGGCCATGCCGGCCGGCGGCGCCCAGCGGGTGATCAGCCTGGCGCCCAACGCCACCGAACTCGCCTATGCCGCCGGCATGGGCGATGTGCTGGTGGCGGCGAGCGCCTATTCCGATTATCCGCCGCAGGCCGCCAGGCTGGAGCAGGTGGCCACCTGGCAGGGCATCAATCTGGAGCGGGTGCTGGCGCTCAAGCCGGACCTGATCCTCGCCTGGCGCGGCGGCAATCCGCAGCGCGTGCTGGATCAGCTCGCCGCGTTCGGCATCCCAATTTTCTATGCGGACGCCGACAATCTCGAAGGGATCGCCGGCTTGCTGGATAAGCTGGCGCAATACAGCCCGCACCCGGAGCAGGCGCATCAGGCAGCGGAAGGCCTTCGCCGCCAGTTCGCCGCTCTCAAACAACAGTACGCCGCTAACTCGCCACGGCGCGTGCTGCTGCAGTTCGGCACCCAGCCGCTGTTCACCAGCGCCGGCGCCACATTGCAAAGCCAGGTGCTGGCGCTGTGCGGCGGGCAGAACGTCTTCGCCGACAGCCGCACCCCTTGGCCGCAAATCAGCCGCGAGCAGGTGCTGGCGCGTCGGCCGCAGGCCATCGTCATCACCGGCGGCGCGAAAGAAGCCGCCAATGTGAAAGCCTTCTGGGCGCCGCAGCTGCAGGTGCCGGTGATCGCGCTGAACGAAGACTGGTTCAACCGCGGCGGGCCGCGCATCCTGTTGGCGGCGCAGCAGCTGTGCCGCCAGCTGGCGGAGATCCGCTGATGCTGGTGTTCTGGTTGGATATTCTCGGTACGGCGGTGTTCGCCATCTCCGGCGTACTGCTGGCCGGCAAGTTGCGCATGGATCCGTTCGGCGTGCTGGTATTGGGCGTGGTCACCGCGGTCGGCGGCGGCACCATCCGCGACATGGCGCTGGCCAACGGCCCGGTGTTCTGGGTCAAGGATCCCACCGATCTGGTGGTGGCGATGATCACCTGCGTCTTGACGCTGCTGCTGGTGCGCCAGCCGCGCCGTCTGCCGCAGTGGGTGCTGCCGGTGCTGGACGCCGTCGGACTGGCGGTGTTCGTCGGCATCGGCGTCAACAAGGCCTTCGCAGCCGGCACCGGCCCGCTGGTGGCAATCTGCATGGGGGTGATCACCGGCGTCGGCGGCGGCATTATCCGCGACGTGCTGGCGCGCGAGATCCCGATGATCCTGCGCACCGAGATTTACGCCACCGCCTGCATCATCGGCGGCATCGTGCACGCCACGGCGTTTTACACCTTCAGCATGCCGCTGCAACAGGCCATGATGCTGGGCATGATCATCACCCTGGCCATTCGGTTGGCGGCCATCCGCTGGCACCTCAAATTGCCCGCCTTTATTCTCGAACGCTGAGCCGTCGCCCTGTGGGGCGGCGCTTGGCAACGCCGCATTTAGTGATTCATTAGACTAAAAACGGGCCTGGTGGTATTATTTTCACCCAATAAATAGCGTAGTGACGATGTAAAATTCTGTTATCCGCAGGTTAATCCCCTCCCCGCGCTGTTAAACCTTTTTAACTTTTTGCCGATAAGTCATCACAAGATTGCTTACGGATGGCTATTCCCGCAATGATGAAAAAAATCCTGCTTGCCTGCTGTGGCGCCCTGCTGAGTGGCGCCGCGCATGCCGATGCCGTCAACGGCCGGATCGGCGTTACTCTGACCATTGAACCGCAATGCGCCGTGCGCCTCGAGGCCGCCGCCCCACGGGCCGAATGCAGCCATGCGGCGGCGCAGCCGAACATTACCCGCCAACCGGCGCTGGAGAACGGGGCGGAAGTGATCCTCGTGGAATGGTAGGCATAAAAAAACCCGCCGGCCGTAAGGCGAGCGGGTTGACATTCTGACAGGCAAACTCAAATGCTGAACGACGAACCGCAACCGCAGGTGGTTTTGGCATTCGGGTTGGTCACCACGAAGCGCGACCCTTCCAGCCCTTCGGTGTAGTCCACCGAACCGCCGACCAGATACTGCAGGCTCATCGGATCGACCACCAGCGCCACGCCCTGCTTCTCGATGGTCATATCGCCATCGTTGACCTTGTCGTCAAAAGTGAAGCCGTACTGGAATCCGCTGCAGCCGCCGCCGGTAATGTAAACCCGCAGCTTAAGGTTCGGATTTTCTTCGTCAGCAATCAGGAACTTAACCTTGCTTGCTGCTGCCTCGGTAAATTGCAGGGGCAGTGCCGTTTGATCACTCATACTCTTTACTCCCAACATTGTTCAGCATCAGATCGCTACTATGGCTGCCTGATTAATATTAACGATTATCCGATACCTGAGTGTTGCGTTCAAGTATTCACCGCATTTGTTGTATTTTCCTTACCTGTTTTCTCCGCCGCTTCCCGCACCAGCTGCGCCTCCTGCCTTTGCAGCGTGCGGGCCAGGATCGACGAATACAGCGGCTTGCCGCCGAGCAGCTGCGCCACCACCGTGGCGCCGAGGCAGGTGATGATCATCGGTAAAATGAGTTGGTAGTTGTCGGTCATTTCCAGCACCAGCACGATGCCGGTCAGCGGGGCGCGCACCGTAGCGGCGAACAGCGCCCCCATGCCGGCGATGGCGAAGGTGCCCGCCTCGATGCCGTACTGCGGGAACAGGTGCGCCCCGGCCAGCCCGAAGGCGGTGCCAAACAGCGTGCCCAGCGCCAGCATCGGCGCGAAGATGCCGCCCGGCGCGCCGGAGCCGAAGCACAGCAGCGTGGTGAAGATGCGGGTGATAAAGATAAACATCAACATGCCGACGCTGTAATTGCCCGCCGCGGCGATCGGGATCAGCCCAAAGCCGCCGCCCGCCGCCTCCGGCTGGATCAGCCCCAGAATGCCGCACACGCCGCCGAGCAGCCCGCCCATCAGCAAGACATTGCGCATTCTGCCGCCGTGCAAACGCGCGAACATATCCTGAGTGCGGAAGATCAGCGCGTTGAACCCCACGCCCACCGCGCCGAATATCGCCCCCAGCACCAGATAGAGCCACAGGGTATTGATGGGCGCCGAAGAAAGTTTGTCGACCGCGATCACCGAGCCCTGGCCGTTAAACAGCTGGAATACCACGCTCGACATGATAACGCCGATAAACACCGCTTTAATCGAGATCAGGTTGTAGCGAAACTGCGGCCGCATCTCTTCGATGATGAACAGGATGCCGGCCAGCGGCGCATTGAAGGCGGCGGACAGCCCGGCGGCAGCCCCGGTCGCCAGCAGCGTATGACGCGCCTCGGCGCCGCGAATGCGCAGCACGTCCAATACCATGCGCCCGACGTTGCCGCCCATTTGCACCGTGGGCCCTTCGCGCCCCAGCACCATGCCCGCCCCCAGTGTGCCCATGCCGCCGATGAATTTCACCGGGATCACGCGCCACCAGCGCACCGGCCGCAGCTCCTCCAGCGCGCCTTCGATCTCCGGAATGCCCGAGCCGCCCGCCTCAGGGGCAAAGCGCCGCACCAGGTAATAGCCCAGCGCCGCCAGCGCGGCGGACAGGATAAACGCCAGCGGCCACACCAGGATCCAGGAGTCGGCGACCTGCGCCAGCGAAGCCAGCCGCTGCTGCTGCACCCACTCCACCGCCTTATCGAAGGCCACGCCGAGCAAACCGGCCAGCGTCCCCACCAGCGCGGCCATCACCAGGATCGCCACCGGCGTTTTATCGCGGCGAATAAACTGACGCACCGCATCGCTGCGGCTAAGACGCGGGCTCAACGTCCCGACTGGCTGTGAATGTGTTTCCGTCATCGCGAGTAATTCGTCAGGTAATTTGTAATACAAATAGGCAAGGCGGTTATTCTACCCCAACCCGGCGGCGCGCGCTGCCGTTAATGGTATCTGACTGTGATCGTTTCATAACGCGGCGCTCTCCTCTAGAATAGCGCGGTCAAATCATTCAAAAGAGAATCCAGGAGCCGATTTATGAGCCTACACAGCAAGTCCGAAAGTCTGTACGCCCAGGCGCAACAGTTGATCCCCGGTGGGGTGAACTCTCCGGTGCGTGCATTCACCGGCGTGGGCGGAGTGCCGCTGTTTATCGAGCGGGCAGACGGGGCTTATCTGTTCGATGCCGACGGCAAGGCCTATATCGACTATGTCGGTTCCTGGGGGCCGATGGTGCTGGGGCACAACCACCCGGCGATCCGCGACGCGGTGATCGAAGCGGCGCAGCGCGGCCTGAGCTTCGGCGCGCCGACCGAGATGGAAGTCAAAATGGCGCAGTTGGTCACCGAGCTGGTGCCTACCATGGATATGGTGCGCATGGTGAACTCGGGCACCGAAGCCACCATGAGCGCCATCCGCCTGGCGCGCGGCTACACCAACCGCGATAAAATCATCAAGTTCGAAGGCTGCTACCACGGCCACGCCGACTGCCTGCTGGTGAAAGCCGGTTCCGGCGCGCTGACCCTCGGCCAGCCGAACTCACCGGGCGTGCCGGCCGATTTCGCCAAGCACACCCTGACCTGCACCTATAACGACCTGGATTCGGTGCGGGCCGCCTTCGAGCAGTACCCGTCCGAGATCGCCTGTATCATCGTCGAGCCGGTCGCCGGCAACATGAACTGCGTGCCGCCGCTGCCGGAATTCCTGCCGGGCCTGCGCGCGCTGTGCGACAAGTACGGCGCGCTCTTGATCATCGATGAAGTGATGACCGGCTTCCGCGTGGCGCTGGCCGGCGCACAGTCCTATTACGGCGTCGAGCCGGATCTGACCTGCCTCGGCAAAATCATCGGCGGCGGCATGCCGGTGGGCGCCTTCGGCGGCCGCCGCGACGTGATGGACGCGCTGGCGCCGACCGGCCCGGTCTACCAGGCGGGCACCCTGTCCGGCAACCCGATCGCCATGGCGGCGGGCTATGCCTGCCTGACCGAAGTGTCGCAGGTGGGCGTGCACCAGACGCTGACCGAACTGACCGAGATGCTGGCCGCTGGCCTGCTGCACGCGGCGCAGGAAGAGAATATCCCGCTGGTGGTCAACAACGTCGGCGGCATGTTCGGCCTGTTCTTCACCGACGCGCCGGCGGTCACCTGCTACCAGGACGTGATGCAGTGCGACGTGGAACGCTTCAAGCGCTTCTTCCATCTGATGCTGGAAGAAGGGGTGTATCTGGCTCCGTCCGCCTTCGAAGCGGGCTTCATGTCCGTGGCGCACAGCAAGGAAGACATTCAGCGCACCATCGACGCCGCGCGTCGCTGCTTCGCCAAGCTGTAATCCCGGCCGAATGGCCAAAAAAACGGGTGCCTCGGCGCCCGTTTTGCTTTTCGCTGCCGCTTAAAGCAGCGTGCCGTAAATGGTCAACAGCGCCACCACCACCACGATGATCATCGTCACCTTGCGCGCCAGCGTCACCGCCGCCCGCGGCGTTTGCACCGGATCCATATGCGGATCGCGCGCCAGCGAGAACTGCGCCAGCCGCGTCAGCACCTGATACGACGATGAATGCCGATCCCCCAGCGAGGCGAACCAGGCCGGCAGCGCCCGCTCGCCGTGGCCAAACAGCGCGTAGGCCACCCCGGCCAAACGCACCGGGATCCAGTCCAGCCAGTTCAGCAGGTGATCGATGCCCGATTGCGAACGCTCCAGCGGCGTATTGTGGCGCGCCAGCCAGGTTTGATAGGCGCGCAGGAAGGCATACCCCGCCAACGCGATCGGCCCGTAAGGCCCAAAGACCACGAACCAGAACAGCGGCGCTAGATAATAACGGAAGTTGATCCACAGCAGCGCGTTTTGCAGCTCGCGCAGGCGCAGCTCTTCGCTGCAGTCCACCGGCAAACCGTGGATCAACGCCAGCTCTTCCGCCATCTGATCGCTGGCGTGGGTATCGCCCTGCCGCGCCGCTTTCAGGTAGGCGCGGTAGTGTTTGCGCTTGATGCCGGCGCCGACGCACAGCAGATCGATGACGATCCACAGCAGCAGCGTCACCAGGCCGAAGAACAACCCGTGCGACAGCCACAGAACGCCCCAGACGACCACCATCCAGGCGGCGGTCATCGCCAGCGTCTGCGCCAGCGAAACCCGATGCAGCCGCTGAAACACCACTTCGAGACGGTGATCCAGCTGCCAGTGTTCTCCCAGCTTAAACAGGCGCTCCCAGGCCAAAACCAGCAACAGCGTAAACAGCGTCATTAGCGATTCCTCTCCCTATTTCTTGTCTCAAGCATAGCGTCGGCGGGCGCGCCGCGTTGTTCCAGAGATGCCAGATAGCGATCCCAATCGAACGCCGGCCCGGGATCGGTCTTGCGGCCGGGGGCGATATCGCAATGCCCGGCGATATTGGCCACCAGCGGCGGATAATGTTCGGCCAGCAGCGCGGTGACCGCCTGCAGCGCGCGGTATTGCGCCTCGGTGTAGGGTAACTGATCGGTGCCTTCCAGCTCGATGCCGATGGAGAAATCGTTGCACCGGTCGCGCCCCTGATACAGGGAAACGCCCGCGTGCCAGGCGCGCTGGTCGAAGGGCACGTACTGCACGATCTCCCCGTCGCGGCGGATCAGGCAGTGCGCCGACACCCGCAGCTGATGGATCTCGGCAAAATAGGGATGCTGTGCGGGATCGAGCGTGCCGGTAAACAACTGGTCGATATAGGGGCCGCCGAACTCGCCGGGCGGCAGGCTGATGTTGTGGATGACCAGCAGCGACGGCGGCTCGTCATCCGGGCGCCGATCGCAGTGCGGCGAGACCACTCGCGTCACCCCGATAATCCAGCCATTTTCCAACTGCATCAGACACCTCTCTGCGGTGGTACTTATTCCTACAACAGAGTAGCATGTTCCCCTACGATCTAACCGTCCATTTCGGAGTTTTCCATGCCGACACGCCGCTACAGTGCCGACAGTCGCCGCACCGAGCTTCTTGAACGAATTGAAAGTGATATTCCCTATGCCGTCGCCCAGGCGCTGCGCGAAGACCTGGGGGGTGAAGTCGACGCCGGGCGCGATATTACCGCGCAACTGTTACCGGCGGACAAGCAGGCCGAAGCCACCGTAATCACCCGCGAAGCCGGCGTATTCTGTGGCCGCCGCTGGCTGAATGAGGTCTTTATTCAGCTGGGCAATCAGGTGCAGGTGGAGTGGCTGGTGGCGGACGGCGCCCGTCTGACGCCGAACCAACCGCTCTGCCGGCTGCGCGGCCCCGCGCGGGTGATGCTGACCGGCGAGCGCACCGCGCTGAACTTCGTGCAGACGCTCTCCGGCGTGGCGACCGAGGTCAGCCGCTATGTGGCTCTGCTGGAAGGCACCCGGACTCGCCTGCTCGATACCCGCAAGACCCTGCCCGGCCTGCGCACCGCGCTGAAATACGCCGTGCTGTGCGGGGGCGGCAGCAACCACCGGCTGGGGCTGTCCGACGCCTTCCTGATCAAGGAAAACCACATCATCGCCTCCGGCTCTATCAAGAACGCGGTGGAAAAAGCCTTCTGGCTGCACGCCGACGTGCCGGTGGAAGTGGAAGTCGAATCGCTCGATGAACTGCAGCAGGCGCTGGACGCCGGCGCCGACATCATCATGCTGGACAACTTCAGCGTCGAGATGATGCGCCAGGCGGTCGCCCAAACCCAGGGCCGCGCCCAGCTGGAAGTATCCGGCAACGTCACCAGTGAGACGCTGCGCACCTTCGCCGAGACCGGCGTGGATTACATTTCGGTCGGCGCGCTGACCAAGCATGTGACCGCGCTCGATCTGTCGATGCGCTTCAAATGATCCCCTCGCCCCCGGCCGCTGCCGGGGGCGTTACCGTAAAATTGCGAAGCCCCTCGCACCCTTTTATTCACCGCTGCAAACAACGTCATTACTGATGGAAGCGCGCCGAGAAACGCGCAAAAGCCCCTCGCCGTGCCCCCGCGCAAACCGCTACCGTTGCCTTCCACACCCTTATGGAGGAGACAACGCATGGAAACGCAACGCGGCTTTACCCTGATAGAACTGATGGTGGTGATCGCCATCATCGCCATCCTCAGCGCCATCGGCATTCCCGCCTACCAGCGCTACATCCAGAAAGCGGCGATGACCGACATGCTGCAAACCATGTCGCCGTACAAACTGGCGGTCGAGCTGTGCGTGCTGGACGAAGGCGCCCCCACCGGCTGTGAAGCCGGCAGCAAAGGCATTCCCACCGGCGGCACGTCGCGTTACGTCAGCGGGGTGAAAGTCGTCAAAGGCGTGATCACGCTGACCGGCACCCAAACGCTGCAGGGGCTGGCGGTGGCATTAACCCCCAAAGCGAACGCCGATGGGCTGACCCGCTGGAGCCGGCTGTGCAGCAGCGAAAACGCAACGCTGGTTGAAGTGTGCCAGGAAGTCTTCCGCTTCGACAACGCGGCGGAGTAACGGCGATGAACGCGCAAATCAGCGAAGAAGTTCACGCCCTGTGCCGGCGCTATCAGGCGCTGGCGCTGAACGAAGATCCAACCACCCTGACGATCGCGCTCAACGAAGAGGCGCCGCAAGGGCTGCTGGCGGCGCTGCGTTTCGCCACCGGCAAGCGCATCCATCTGGAGCAATGGCCGGCGGCCAGGCTGGAGCAGGCGCTGAACCAACGCCAGGAACCGCTGCCGGCACCGCTGGCGGCCGAAGAAGACAGCGCCGACATCGCCTACCCCGACGACGGCGACGCGCCGGTGGTGCAGTTCATCAACCAGACGCTGCGCCTGGCTATTCAGCGCCGCGCCTCGGATATCCACTTCGAGCCCTTTCGGCAGCATTTTCGCATTCGCCTGCGCATCGACGGCGTGCTGCAAACCCTCGCCTCACCGCCGCCACAGCTGGCCGCGCGCCTCATCGCCCGGCTGAAGATCCTCGGCCAGTTGGATATCGCCGAGCGCCGTCAGCCTCAGGACGGGCAGCTCAGCCTGACGCTGGACGGCGCGCGCTATGCCATGCGTATCGCCACTCTGCCGACGCTGCACGGCGAAAAGGTGGTGCTGCGCGTTCAGCAGGGCGAACAGCAGGAGCTGCCGCTGGATCAATTGGGCATGAGCCGAGCGGATTTGGCGCGCTACGCGGCGGCGCTGGCCTGCCCGCAAGGTTTGATCCTGGTGACCGGCCCGACCGGCAGCGGCAAGACGGTAACGCTGTACAGCGGCCTGCGCCAGTTGAACGATGCACAAAGCAACCTGTGCAGCGTCGAAGATCCTGTCGAGATACCGCTGTTCGGCGTCAATCAAACCCAGATCAACGCCAAAACCGAGCTGAGCTTCGCCCGGGTGCTGCGCGCCCTGCTGCGCCAGGATCCGGATGTCATCATGATCGGCGAGATCCGCGATGCGGAAACCGCCGAGATCGCGGTCAAGGCCGCGCAAACCGGCCACCTGGTGCTGTCGACGCTGCATACCAACTCCACCGGCGAAACCCTGACGCGCCTGATGCACATGGGTATCCCCGGCTACCTGCTCGCCGGCTGCCTGAAGCTGGTCATCGCACAGCGGCTGGTGCGCAGGCTGTGTCGCCACTGCCGCTACCCGCACAGCCAGCCGACGCATTTTCCTGCCTCGGTCTGGCCGGAGCCGCTGACCGCCTGGCGCGCCGACGGCTGCGAGCATTGCTTCGGCGGCTACTATGGGCGCATCGGCGTGTATGAGCTGTTGGCCATTACGCAGGAAATACAGGCGGCGTTGCTGGCGAACGCCGCGCCCAGCCGGCTGGCGGATATCGCCCGCGAGCAGGGGCAGCTTTCGCTGCTGCAGGCGGGCCTGGCGCTGGCCAGCGAAGGCGCGACCTCGCTGGAAGAGCTGTACCGCGTGATCGACGTCGTCCAGCCCGGCGTAACCGCGCCATGAAAGCGCGCCGGCTGTTTCTGTGGCAGGCTTTCGACGCCCAGGGTGCCCTGCGCCGCGGCGAACTGATGAGCGATGAAAAACGGCAGGTGAGCCGGTTACTGATTGAGCAAGGTATGCAACCCTGGCGGATCGGGCACGGCAAACGCGTCACGCCCGGCCAGTGGCGCGGAGAACCTTTGATCCACTTCACCCGCCAACTCGCCACCCTGCTGCAGGCCGGGTTGCCGCTGGTCAATACGCTGCAGCTTCTGGCGGCAGAGCACCCTTCGGCGGCCTGGCGTTGCCTGTTGCGCCAGTTGGCAGAACAGGTGCGCGAAGGGCAGCCACTCTCCGAAACCCTTGCCGCGCAGCCAGGCGTTTTTCCACTGATCTATCGCCAACTGATCGCTATCGGCGAGCTAACCGGCAATCTCGATCGCTGCTGCCTGCAGCTGGCGCAGCAGCAGGAAGCCCAATTGCTGCTGCGCCGCAAAGTGACCAAAGCGCTGCGCTATCCCCTCTTCATCTGTGCGGTGGCGCTGCTGGTCAGCGTGCTGATGCTGGTGATGGTGCTGCCGGAATTCGCCAAGGTTTATCAGTCGTTCGATGCGCCGCTACCCTGGTTTACCCAAGGGTTATTGGGGTTGTCCGCGCTGCTGATCGCCGTTGGCCCCTATTTGGCGCTGCTGCTCGGCGCATTGCTGTTCGGCTATTGCCGCTGGCTGCATCCGCGCCCGCCGTGGCGCCGACGTGAGCAGGCCGCCTTGCTGCGCCTGCCGCTGATCGCCCGGCTGGTGAGCGGCGGCGCGCTGAGCCAAACCTTTCGTATTCTGACCATGACCCAACGCGCGGGGCTGACGCTGGTGGAAGGGTTGAACGCGGCGGCGCTGGCGGCCGACCATCTGCTGTACCGACAGGCGCTGGAGCAGGTACAGCGGCAGCTCGCCGAAGGCGAGGCGTTTCATCACGCCCTCGCCCTGCAACCGCTGTTTCCGCCGCTGTGCCGGCAGCTGGTGCGGGTGGGCGAAGAATCGGGCTCGCTGGATGTCTTGCTGGATAAATTGGCGCAGTGGTATGAACGGCAGACGCACGAGCTGGCCGATACGCTGGCGCAAACGCTGGAGCCGCTGCTGATGCTGGTGGTGGGCGGGATCGTCGGCGCTTTGGTGATCGCCATGTACCTGCCTATCTTTCAACTGGGGAGCGTGCTGGGATAAAGGAGAGGTATAGCGGGCGCCGCGGTACGCGACGCCCGAATGCAAGGTGCGGCTTATTTGCTGCCGAAGACGCGGTTTTCCTGCTCCGCCACGCGGATAAAGGTGGTGCGCTTGGTCAGCTCTTTCAGGCGCTCGGCGCCAACGTAGGTGCAAGCAGAGCGCAGGCCGCCGAGGATATCGCGCACGGTAAACTCCACCTCGCCGCGCAGCGGCAGCTTGACGGTTTTGCCTTCGGCCGCGCGATACTCCGCCACGCCGCCGACGTGGCGCTTCATCGCCGACTCGGAGCTCATGCCGTAGAACAGCATGAACTTTTCGCCGTTCTCTTCCACCACGGTGCCTTCACACTCGTCGTGGCCGGCCAGCATGCCGCCCAACATCACGAAGTCAGCGCCGCCGCCGAAGGCTTTAGCGACGTCGCCCGGCACCGAGCAGCCGCCGTCGCTGACGATTTGGCCGCCCAGCCCGTGGGCCGCATCGGCGCATTCGATCACCGCCGACAGCTGCGGGTAGCCCACGCCGGTCTTCACGCGGGTAGTACAGACTGAGCCCGGGCCGATGCCAACCTTAACGATGTCGGCGCCGGAGAGGATAAGCTCTTCCACCATCTCGCCGGTCACTACGTTGCCGGCGCAGATCACGTGATTCGGGCAGGCTTCGCGCGCTTTCTGCAGGAAGGCGACGAAATGTTCAGAGTAGCCGTTGGCCACGTCGATGCAGATGAATTTCAGCGCCGGAGACAGAGCCAGGATCTGCTGCATTTTGGCGAAGTCGGCTTCGGAGGTGCCGGTGGACACCATCACGTGGCGCAGCACCGATTCCGGCATGCGCTGCACAAAGTCAGCCCATTGCTCGACGCTGTAATGTTTGTGTACTGCGGTGAGAACGTCGAAAGAAGCCAGGGCCTCGGCCATGCGGAAGGTGCCCACCGTGTCCATGTTAGCGGCGATAATCGGCACGCCGGACCAGCTGCAACCTGAATGCTTGAAGGTAAACTGACGTTCCAGTTCAACCTCGGAGCGGCTTTTCAGCGTGGAGCGCTTAGGGCGGATCAACACGTCTTTAAAGCCCAACTTCAAATCTTCTTCAATACGCATGACTTATGATTTCCTGGTTAATGGCGACGGATCGCAAGGAGGATGTTCGAATCTCTGCCCGACGGCTTTCCAGTGGCGCAAAAAGACGGCGGCGAGATTAATGCCAGTTCCAGTGACGTTATAATACGCGCTAATAATCGCCGAACAAGACTGCGAATTCGCCTTTATTTACGCTACAATCCGACAAATTTACCTGCATAATCGCAGTGTGATTGCCCGCTCATTTTTGCCGTGCCGCTGCGCTTTTTCTCGCCGCCCGAACGGTGCCGACGCGCAAGCGCCGCCTGCCGACTTGCACTTCTGCGCGATCGCTTTATGATTCGACTATTATTTTTTTATGAACATCGGATGCACCTAACACCATGGCCTACATTGTTGCGTTGACCGGGGGCATAGGCAGCGGCAAGACGACCGTCGCGAACGCCTTTGCGCGCCACGGCGCAACCCTTGTCGATGCCGACGTGATCGCCCGTCAGGTCGTCGAGCCGGGCACCCCTGCCTTGGCCGCGATCGCCGAACGATTTGGTAATGAAATGTTGCTGCCGGACGGCGCGTTGAACCGCGCTGCGCTGCGTCAGCGCATCTTTAGCCATCCCGATGACAAAACCTGGCTGAACCAGCTGCTGCATCCGCTGATACACCGTGAAACCCAGCGCCAACTAGCGCAGGCCGCCAGCCCGTACGCGCTGTGGGTGGTGCCGCTGCTGGTGGAAAACGGCCTGCAGGATCGCGCCGATCGGGTGCTGGTGATCGACGTCGATGCCGAAACCCAGCTGGCTCGCACTATCGCGCGCGACGGCGTCAGACGTGAGCAGGCGCAAAGCATTCTCGCCGCCCAGGCCACGCGCCGGCAGCGCCTCGCCGTGGCGGATGACATTATTGACAACAGCGGCACCGCTCAGGGGATAGAGCCACAGGTCGCCGCACTGCATCGTCGCTACCTTGAACTGGCGGCAACAGCGCCCCAACAGGATTAAACTGCATGAGTGATGTTTCCCCAACCGTTCTCTTTGAACACCCGCTGAACGAAAAAATGCGTACCTGGCTACGCATCGAATTTCTGCTGCAACAGCTGCACGGCCAACGCGCCCTGAGTGAAACCGCCATCGCCCTCACCTTCTTTCGCACCGTCTCCGACTTGCTGGACGTGCTGGAGCGCGGCGAAGTGCGCACCGAACTGCTCAAAGAGCTGGAGCGCCAGCAGCAGAAACTGTTGGCCTGGGCCGATGTGCCGGGCGTGGATATGGCGCTGATCGACCAGCTGCGCGGCCAGTTGAAGTCGCGCGCATCGGCGCTGATGGCGGCGCCGCGCCTCGGCCAGGCGTTGCGCGAAGACCGGCTGATCGGCCTGGTGCGCCAGCGGCTGAACATTCCCGGCGGCTGCTGCAGCTTCGATCTGCCGACCCTGCACATGTGGATGCACGCGCCGCAGCAGGATCGCGATGCCGACGTCGCCGCCTGGCTGCAGTCGCTGGATCCGCTGAACCAGGCGCTGATCATGGTGCTGGATCTGATCCGCCAATCCGGGCCGTTCCGCAATCAAATCAGCCTGAACGGCTTTTTCCAGGATAATGCCGAAGGGGCGGATCTGCTGCGCCTGCGCCTCCATCTGGCGCCACAGCTTTATCCGCAGATTTCCGGCCACAAGACGCGTTATGCCATTCGTTTCCTGCCGCTGGACAGCGAAAATGGCGTGGTGCCTGAACGCCTGACGTTCGAACTGGCCTGTTGTTGAACTTGTGAAAGAAAGCCTTCTCAGCACTGACAGAAGGCGTAAGGAACCGTTATGACGACCGTAGTAAAATGCCCAACCTGTGGCACCGGCGTGGTTTGGGGTGAAGTCAGCCCGTTCCGGCCGTTTTGCAGCAAGCGCTGCCAGCTGATCGATCTCGGCGAGTGGGCCGATGAAGAGAAGCGCATTCCGAGCAACAGCGATCTGTCGGAAAGCGAAGACTGGAGTGAAATGGACGATCGCTGATCGCCCACGGTTGGCCTGGCGGGCGCCAGGCCACGCTTGTCATTGCGCGGCGTTCGCCTGCGCCACCAGCAGTCGGATGATGCCGACGTTGGCTTCCGGGAATTCGTCTTCACGCAGATCCGCCTGTTTTACCCAGCGCATCGGTTGCCCTTCACGGCCGAACGGCTCGCCTGCCCAGGCCTCCACCAGATAAAAATTCAGCGTCACGATGCGATCGCTGAAGCGATGCTCCACTACCTCCAGCAGCTCGGCGCGTTCGGCTTCGATACCGGTCTCTTCCCGCAGCTCGCGGCTCAGCGCCTGTTCCGGCGTTTCACCCTGTTCGATCTTGCCGCCGGGAAACTCCCAGAACCCGGCCATGTGCGCGTCGGCGGCGCGGCGGGTAATAAAGATCTCCCGTTGCGCATTGCGGATGATGCCCACGGCGATATTCAGATGTTTCATCTCACCCTCCTGATGGGTGTCAAAAAACAGGGGCTCAGCAAGCTGAACCCCTGGTGTTATCGGTTAACCGCGGCCGGCATTACTGCAGGCGGCCGTGGCACTGCTTGTATTTCTTGCCGGAGCCGCATGGGCATGGATCGTTGCGGCCCACTTTACGCTCGGCGGTCGCCGGCGCGTTCGGATCTTCGGTCACCAGCGCGTTCTCGTCGTGGTGGCTCAACTGTTGGTGCTGCGCCAGGCGCTCGGCCTCTTCACGGCGCTGCTGTTCCAGCGCTTCCACCTCTTCCGGCATCCGCACCTGAACCTTGCTCAGCACGCTGATCACTTCATATTTCAGCGATTCCAGCATGGTGGCGAACATGTTGAAGGATTCGCGCTTGTACTCCTGCTTCGGATCCTTTTGCGCATAACCGCGCAGGTGGATACCCTGACGCAGGTAGTCCATCGCCGCCAGGTGCTCTTTCCACAGGGAATCCAGCGTCTGCAGCATCACGCCCTTCTCGAAGTTGCGCATCATTTCGCTGCCGACCACGTCTTCCTTACGCTGGTATTGCTCTTTGGCGTTCTCCAGAATGCGTTCGCGCAGCGTCTCTTCGTGCAGCTCCGGCTCTTTGTCCAGCCATTGTGCGATCGGCATCTCCAGATCGAAGTCGTTCTTCAGGCGCTCTTCCAACCCCTGAATGTCCCACTCTTCTTCCAGCGACTGCGGCGTGATGTAGTTGTCGATGGTGCTCTTGAACACGTCCTCGCGGATGCTGGCGATGGTTTCGCTCACGTCGGACACGTCCAGCAATTCGTTACGCTGGCTGTAGATGGCGCGGCGCTGATCGTTGGCGACGTCGTCGTATTCCAGCAGCTGCTTACGGATGTCGAAGTTGCGGCTCTCTACCTTGCGCTGGGCGTTGGCGATCGCCTTGGTCACCCACGGGTGCTCAATCGCTTCGCCTTCTTTCATACCCAGTTTACGCATCATGCCGGACACGCGATCCGAAGCGAAGATACGCATCAGGGCATCTTCCATCGACAGGTAGAAGCGGGATGAACCGGCATCGCCCTGACGACCGGAACGGCCGCGCAGCTGGTTATCGATACGGCGCGATTCATGGCGCTCGGTGCCGATGATATGCAGGCCGCCTGCCGCCAGCACCGCGTCGTGGCGTTCTTTCCAGGCGGCTTTGATGGCTTCGATCTGCTCTTCGGTTGGCGCTTCCAGCAGCGCCACTTCGGCCTGCCAGCTGCCGCCCAGCACGATATCGGTACCACGGCCCGCCATGTTGGTGGCGATGGTCACCGCGCCGCTCTGGCCGGCCTGGGCGACGATATCCGCTTCCATGGCGTGGAATTTGGCGTTCAGCACCTTGTGCTCGATGCCCGCTTTGGTCAGTTCGCGGGAAACCACTTCGGATTTCTCGATCGAGATGGTACCCACCAGCACCGGCTGGCCTTTGGCGGTACGCTCGCGGATGTCTTCGATGATGGCGCCGATCTTCTCTTTCTCGGTCATATATACCAGATCCGGCATGTCCTTACGGATCATCGGACGGTTGGTTGGCACCACGATGGTGTCCAGCTTGTAGATCGAGCTGAATTCGAAGGCTTCGGTATCAGCGGTACCGGTCATCCCCGCCAGCTTCTCGTACAGACGGAAGTAGTTCTGGAAGGTGATCGAAGCCAGCGTCTGGTTCTCGTTCTGGATCTCCACGCCTTCTTTGGCTTCCACCGCCTGGTGCAGGCCGTCGGACCAGCGGCGGCCCTGCATGGTACGGCCGGTGTGTTCGTCGACGATGATCACTTCGCCGTCTTTCACGATGTAGTCAACGTCGCGGGTGAACAGCACGTGGGCGCGCAGCGCGGCGGTAACGTGGTGCATCAGCATGATGTTGGTCGGCGAGTACAGCGACTCGCCCTCATCCATGATGCCGGCTTCCACCAGCATCTCTTCGATCAGGATCAGGCCGCGTTCGGTCAGGTGGACCTGGCGCGCCTTCTCATCCACCGAGAAGTGCCCTTCCCCCTTGAAGGTGTCGGAGTCTTCTTTTTCCTGGCGGATCAGTTTAGGGATCAGCTTGTTGACCTTGATGTACATCTCGGAGCTGTCTTCGGCCGGGCCGGAGATGATCAGCGGCGTACGCGCTTCATCGATCAGGATGGAGTCCACCTCATCCACCAGCGCATAGTGCAGTTTGCGCTGCACGCGCTCTTCCGGGCTGAACGCCATGTTGTCGCGCAGGTAGTCGAAACCGTATTCGTTGTTGGTGCCGTAGGTGATGTCGGCGGCGTAAGCTTCACGCTTGGCCGGCGCCGGCATGCCCGGCAGGTTGATACCGATGCTCAGGCCGAGGAACTCGAACAGCGGACGGTTGTTTTCGGCGTCACGCTGCGCCAGATAGTCGTTGACGGTCACGACGTGCACGCCGCGGCCGCTCAGGGCGTTCAGGTAAGCCGGCAGCGTGGCGGTCAGGGTTTTACCTTCACCGGTGCGCATCTCGGCGATGCAGCGATCGTTCAGCACCATGCCGCCCAGCAGCTGCACGTCGAAGTGACGCATGCCGAACACGCGTTTGCTCGCCTCACGCACTACGGCGAAGGCTTCCGGGATCAGGCTTTCCAGCGATTCGCCCTTCTCCAGGCGCGCGCGGAATTCGTTGGTTTTCGCTTTCAGCTCATCATCGGACAGTTTTTCCATGTCCGGTTCCATGCGGTTGATCTGCTCAACCACTTTGCGCATGCGGCGCAGGGTACGATCGTTACGGCTGCCAAAAACTTTGGTTAATAATTTCACTAACATGATGTTTGATATCTCTGTCATGACGGCCTGACACGGCAGTCAACTTGCTATTATTTATGGTTTTTGTGCCCGAAGGGCGGAGTCAGACGAGCGCGGCAGGCCCGGCGCGAATGCCCTGTACCTGCGCCACCCACAGGCCGGTCTGGTGCCTTGCCAGCGTTGGCAGCACCTCAAGGTGGGTATGGCGAATGATGGTCGGCGGCTTCGGCTCGTGCGTCAGCAGCGCGTTGAGGGTGGACAGCAGCGCCAGTTGCGCCACCTGCAAAGGGGGTTCCGCTTGGGTTTCGCTCTCCTGCACCCGCGCATAAACCGCCTGCGGCGCCAGCGCGAAAGAAAGGTGACGAATGACGGTGCGCAGCGCATGTTGCTGCCAATAATCTACGCTGAAGGTAGGACGGCGGTGCGCGTCCTGCAGCAGGGCCAGGCTGTTGAAGGTACCATTGGCCGCATTTTGCCGGTTAAGGCTGGACGACGTATTCGGCAGTGCGGCCTGATCGGGGGCGCCGGACAAACTGGAAGACGCGCCAAGCGTGGCCGCAACCATCCCTAACAGGAGATGGGGCCAGAAATAACGTCTGCCAAATTGTCGCCAACGATTTAGAATACCGATCACGAGTTTATAATCCGCCGGAGCCCATTATGCGCGATAGCCGTCCACAATTATTAGATGTCCTGTTCGACGACGCGTCTGCCGGCAGCAAAGGGCCGCTGCATAACGTCCAGCAACGCGCGGTGGCGCTGCTCAAGCTTAACCGTGCAGTGAAGGGCCTGTTGCCCGCTCCCCTGCATCCCTGGTGCCGCGTCGCGAATTTCCGACAGGGTATTTTAGTGCTCGAAACGGCAAATGCCAGTTGGATGATGCGCTTGCGCTACGAACAACCCGCTTTGCTGTCTGCACTACGAGCGCAAATTCTACCATCATTGTCGTCGATCGACATCAGGATTAATCCGGCCTTGATGGCGAAAGGCAGCCACCAGGTGCAAAACGCAGAGAAAGCGCCGGAAAAACCGGTGCCGATGCGGCATTTGAGTCTGGAAAGTGCGGAAGAACTGAGAGGATTGGCGAGCCGTAGCCCGGAAAAACTGCGCAAGATATTGGAACGGCTGGCTGCATTGGCCGGAGAGGGTACCAACACAACCAGTCGTGATAAGTAATCAGCGACACAACTGCAAAACATCAGACCGCATCACGAGCCTGAATGCTCAGGCTCTCAGAGGATGCGCCTGCCGTTATTCGCAGCGGGCGAGGAATTCAGACCTTACGCCAATACGGTAGACGGTGCCTTGAATGCCAACGGCATTTCGGCTTCGTCCTGGAAGGTCACGTATTCCCACGCTTCCTGCTTGGCCAGCACGGCCTGCAGCAGTTTGTTGTTCAACGCGTGGCCAGACTTGTACGCGGTAAACGCGCCAATGATGTTGTGGCCGCACATGAACAGGTCGCCGATGGCGTCCAGCATTTTGTGACGTACGAATTCGTCTTCGAAACGCAGGCCGTCTTCGTTCAGCACGCGGTAGTCATCCACCACGATGGCGCAGTCGAAGCTGCCGCCCAGGGCCAGGCCGCGGGACTGCAGGTATTCGATGTCGCGCATGAACCCGAAGGTGCGCGCGCGGCTGATTTGACGCACGAACGACTCAGCCGAGAAATCAAGACGATAGCGCTGAGAGCTGGCGTCGATAGCCGGGTGGTTGAAGTCGATGGTGAAGTCCAGGCGGAACCCGTTATGCGGGGACAGCTCGGCCCATTTGTCGCCATCTTCAACACGCACGGTCTCTTTCAGACGCAGGAATTTCTTCGCCGAGTTCAGTTCTTCGATGCCGGCATCCAGCAGCAAGAACACGAACGGACTGGCGCTGCCGTCCATGATTGGGATTTCAGCGGCGTCGACTTCGATGACGATGTTGTCGATGCCCAACCCAGCCAGCGCGGCGTTGAGGTGCTCAACGGTCGAAATACGCACGTCATGCTCATTCACCAGGCAAGTACAGAGCATGGTATCACGCACGGATTTTGCATCAGCCGGAAAATCAACCGGTGGATTCAAGTCAGTGCGACGATAGATGACCCCGGTATTAGCCGGCGCTGGGCGCATTGTCAGCGTGACTTTCTTGCCGGTATGCAAACCGACGCCAGTCGCCTGAACAATACGTTTTAATGTCCTTTGTTTGATCATCGTTTTATCTCGCAATGTTATCCATCCTACCAGCCAAGCATACAGCATGGCCGGCGGGACAGTTTAGCACAAAGAGCGGAGATTCCAAATTCTCAGGATATTCTTAGTCTGCCTGTTTACGCAGGAAGGCTGGAATATCAAGATAGTCGGGCTCTTTATTCGGTTGCGCAGCTTGGTCGTTGACCACCTTGGCGGCAGGTTTCACTTCCTGCGGCAGAGGCGACATGCCGTGCTGCTGATAGCGGTGATCCATCACCGGCTGGCTGGCCTGCTTATTGGTCACCAGGGTGATTTCAGGACGTTTGTCCATACCGATACCGGTTGCAACCACGGTAACGCGCAGTTCGTCGTTCATTTCCGGATCCAGCGAGGTACCGATAACCACGGTCGCGTTGTCGGAAGCGAACGCACGGATGGTGTTACCCACGGTTTCGAACTCATCCAGACGCAGGTCGAAGCCGGCGGTAATGTTGACCAGCACGCCGCGCGCGCCGGACAGGTCGATGTCTTCCAGCAGTGGGCTGGAGATCGCCATTTCGGCCGCTTCTTCGGCACGGTCTTCACCGCAAGCCACGCCGGAACCCATCATCGCGTAGCCCATTTCGGACATCACGGTGCGCACGTCGGCGAAGTCGACGTTCATCAGGCCCGGACGGGTGATCAGCTCGGCGATACCCTGCACCGCGCCTTTCAGCACGTCGTTGGCCGCACCGAACGCGTCCAGCAGAGAGATGCCGCGCCCCAGAACTTTCAGCAATTTGTCGTTCGGGATGGTGATCAGCGAGTCCACGTGTTTGGACAGCTCAGCGATACCCTGCTCCGCGAATGCCATGCGCTTCTTGCCTTCGAAGTTGAAAGGCTTGGTCACCACGGCCACGGTCAGAATACCCAAATCTTTAGCCACTTCAGCCACCACTGGCGCCGCACCGGTACCGGTACCGCCACCCATGCCGGCCGCGATGAAGACCATGTCTGCGCCGTCCAGCGCTGCGCGCAGGGCTTCGCGGTCTTCTTCCGCTGAATTGCGACCCACTTCCGGGTTCGCGCCCGCACCCAGACCTTTGGTAATACCGCTACCGATCTGGATGGTTTGGCCAACCGCCGTTTTGCGGAGCGCCTGGGCGTCCGTGTTCACAGCGAAGAATTCAACACCTTCGATGCGCTCGCGCACCATGTGTTCAACGGCGTTGCCACCGCCGCCGCCGACGCCGATGACTTTAATCACCGCGTCATTGGTTAGTTCCATTGGTTCAAACATAGTTTCTCTCCGTTTTGTGCCTGTCGCTGCGAGATCATAAAAAGATTACTCAGCATGATCTCTTTGTTGAAACATTAAAACTCTTTTCTCAGCCAGCTATTGATGCGTTTAAACCAATTGCCCACCGAGGCGCGTTTTTCTACTTCCGTCTCACCGCTCAGGTGAGACTCTTTTCCATAGTGCAGCAGACCTACCGCCGTCGAGTAGTAAGGCTCCTGCGCATAATCCGTCAGACCCGTGATGTTCAAGGGTTGGCCGATGCGTACCTGAGTGTGGAACACCCGTTGCGCACAGGCTGCCAGGCCATCAATCTGGGCGGCGCCACCGGTCAGCACGATACCTGCCGCCAGATGATGCTTCACCCCTTGCTGACGCAGTTGCTCCTGCAATTGCAAAATTTCATCGTTAACCAGATTCAACAGTTCGGTGTAGCGTGGCTCAATGACTTCAGCCAGCGTCTGTCTTTGCAGACTGCGCGGAGGACGTCCCCCGACGCTAGGCACCTCTACATTCTCATCCTTGCTAACAATCGACCCAAGCGCACAGCCGTGTCGAACTTTAATCGCTTCCGCGTCGGTCGGCGGCGTGCCGAAGGCGTAGGCGATATCGCTGGTGACCACGTTCCCGGCATAAGGGATCACTTTGGTGTGGCGCAGCGCACCGCCGGTGTACACCGCCATATCCATGGTGCCGCCGCCGATATCCACCACGCAAACGCCGAGTTCGCGTTCATCTTCGGTCAGCACCGCGTAGCTCGCGGCCAGACCGGCGAAAATAAGTTGGTCAACTTTCAGGCCGCAACGTTCCACGGCCTTGACGATGTTCTTCGCCATATCGTTATGGCAGGTAATCAGATGCACCTTGGCCTGCATGCGCACGCCGGACAGCCCAACCGGGTTTTTGATGCCTTCCTGATAATCGATGGCGTATTCCTGAGGAATCACGTGCAGGATGCGGTGTTCGTCGCGCACGCGCACCGATTTGGCGGTGTGCACCACGTTCTCCACGTCGTCCTGCGTCACTTCCTCTTCCGAGATCGGCACCATGCCGATTTCGTTCTGGCAGCTGATGTGTTTGCCCGACAGCGCCAGATACACCGAGGAGATCTGGCAGTCCGCCATCAGCTCGGCCTGATCGATGGCGCGCTGTACGCACTTCACCACCGACTCCAGGTCGTTTACGCCACCCTTATCCATGCCGCGAGACGGGCAGCTGCCCACCCCGATAATGTTGACCATGCCATCGGGCAGAACTTCCCCTACCAACGCGGAGACTTTTGCAGTACCGATCTCCAGTCCAACTACCAGTTTTCTGTCCGTCGACTTGATCATTGTTGTTTTGCCTGTGCCTGATTCTGTTGCTGATTACTGTTTTGCTGACCGCCAAGCGCCTGCGGATCGACCAACACCGGAGCCCACCCTACCGAAGCGCCGGACTCGTAGCGCAGATCGACATAGCTGACACGCTTGCTCTCCGCCTGGCCCTGCTGCTGCAATACCGGGTAAAGCTCGATAAACCGCTGCAAACGCCCATTGCGGTCATCGCGCCCCAGCTCAAGCCGGACATCGTTGTCCAGCGCCAGCTGCCAGGAATGGCGCGCGGTCATCGCCGCCATTTTCAGCGTATATTTGCTGGCCGCCAACGAAGCGCTCATCGCCCGATAGCCTTCCAGCACATCCTGCTCGCTCCCTTCCGGCCCGTAGAGCAGCGGCAACTTCTGCTTGCCCGCCCGCTCCGCCGGCACGCTGAACGCTTTACCTTCGGCGTCCACCATGTGCAAATCGTTCCAGCGCGCCACCGGGACGTACTCCACCAGATGGATCTTCAGCTCATCCGGCCATTGTTTGCGCACGCTGGCCTGCTTGATCCACGGCAGACGCTCGATCTGCTGCTGGATAACGTCCACATCCTGCGTCATAAAGGTGCCGGGCGCGCCCAGCGCCAGGATCGCCTGACGAATATCATCGTTGGTGGTGTAGTGGCGTTCGCCGGTCACCACCAGCCTTGAGAGCGGCAGGCGACTGGCGTCTTTCATCCAGCCAAGCACCGCCCAACCGCTCCACACAACCGTTCCCAACACCATCAGCAGGAAAATCATTCCCGCCAACTGGGTTCCATTGCTGCGGCGCGGGCCGTTATCCACCTCGCGATCGCGCGCATTCAGGGCAGCTTGCGACATATCAGTCGGCCAACTCCAAAATTCTCGCCACCAACTGCGAGAAGCTTAATCCAAACTGGCGCGCCGCCATCGGCACCAGGCTATGACTGGTCATGCCCGGAGAGGTATTCACCTCAAGCAGATAGAAGCTGCCATCGCTGTCTTGCATCACGTCGACGCGGCCCCAGCCGCTGCAGTCCAGGCCGCGATAGGCGCGCAGCGCCAACGCCGCCATCTCGGCTTCCTGCTCGGCGCTCAAACCGCTCGGGCAGAAGTACTGCGTGTCGTCCGAAATGTACTTGGCCTGGTAGTCGTAAAACACGCCGGCCGGCTGGATGCGGATCGACGGCAGCACCTGGTCGCCTAGCATCGCCACGGTATATTCCGGGCCGCTCAGCCATTTCTCCACCAGCACATCGTCGTCATGACGGAAGGCCTCTTCCAGCGCGGCTTCCAACGCGGCGCTCTCGGTGACCTTGCTCATGCCGACGCTGGAGCCTTCGCGGCTCGGCTTGACGATCAGCGGCAGGCCGAGATCCGCCACGCGCGCCAGCAGCGCTGCTTTTTCAGCGCCGAGATACAGCTGGCGATTCAGCGCCACGTAAGGCGCCACCGGCAAGCCCATCGACTGCCACACCATCTTGGTGCGCCATTTGTCCATGGTCAGCGCCGAGGCCATCACGCCGCTGCCGGTATAAGGCAGTTCGAGGAACTCCAGCAGCCCCTGCAGGGTGCCGTCCTCGCCGCCGCGCCCGTGCAGCGCGATAAACACCTTGGTGAACCCCTGCTCTTTCAGCTGGGTCACCGGGAAATCGCGGGTATCGACGCCGTGCGCATCGATACCGGCTTCGCGCAACCCGGCCAGCACCGCGGCGCCGGATTGCAGGGAAACGTCACGTTCAGCGGAGGTGCCGCCCAGCAGAACTGCAACTTTATCAGCCATGGTGCTCCTCCTCTTTCTTCGGCGGCTGCAGCTTCAGCTCGGCCAGTTTACGGGCGATTTTGCCCACGTTGCCGGCGCCTTGCACCAGCACCAGGTCTTCATCCTGCAGCAGCTGCGCCAGGGTTTCCGGCACGGTATCGGCATCGGAAACCAGGATCGGATCCAGCTTGCCGCGGCTGCGGATGGTGCGGCACAGCGAACGGCTGTCCGCGCCCGGGATCGGCGCTTCGCCGGCGGCGTACACGTCGAGCATCAGCAGCACATCCACCTGCGACAGCACGTTGGCGAAATCGTCGTACAGATCGCGGGTGCGCGTATAACGGTGCGGCTGGAAGATCATCACCAGACGCTTGTCCGGCCAGCCGGCGCGCGCCGCTTTCAGCGTGGCGTCCACTTCGGTCGGATGGTGGCCGTAGTCGTCCACCAGCATCGCGCTGCCCGCTTTGCCGTTGACCGGCTCCAGCGGGAACTCGCCGAGGAAATCGAAGCGGCGCCCGGTGCCCTGGAAGCCCGCCAGCGCGCGCAGGATATCTTCGTCGTCGATGCCTTCTTCGGTCGCTACCGCTACCGCCGCTGCGGCGTTCAACGCATTGTGGCGGCCCGGCGCGTTCAGCGTCACCGTCAGCAACGGCTTGTCCTGACGGCTCAGGGTAAAGTGCCCCTGCGGCCCAATCTGCCGGTAGTCTTCGATGCGCACATCGGCATCTTCACTGAAGCCATAGGTGGTGATGTGGCGACCCACGCGCGGCAACAGCTCGCGCACTACCGGATCGTCGATGCACATCACCGCGCGGCCGTAGAACGGCAGGTTGTGCAAGAAATTGATAAACGTCTGCTTCAGGTTCTCAAAGTCGCCCTGGTAGGTGTCCATGTGGTCGGCTTCGATATTGGTGACCACGGCCACCATCGGCTGCAGATGCAGGAACGACGCATCGCTCTCATCCGCTTCCGCGATCAGATAACGGCTGGACCCCAGTCGCGCATGGGTGCCCGCCGCCTTCACCAGCCCGCCGTTGACAAAGGTCGGGTCCAGGCGGGCTTCGGCGTAAATGCTCGAGACCATCGCCGTGGTGGTGGTTTTGCCGTGCGTGCCGGCGATAGCGATGCCGTGGCGAAAACGCATCAGCTCCGCCAGCATCTCTGCGCGGCGGATCACCGGGATGCGCGCTTCACGGGCGGCGACGATCTCCGGGTTGTCGGCGGAGATGGCGGTAGACACCACTACCACGCTCGCATCCAGCACGTTTTCCGGACGGTGATTGAAGTAAATCGTCGCCCCGAGCGCGCTCAACTGTTGGGTGACCGGATTCGGCGCCAGGTCGGAGCCGCTGATCTGATACCCTTCGTTTGCCAACACTTCGGCGATACCACCCATGCCGGCACCACCGATGCCGACAAAGTGAATGTGCCGGACGCGACGCATCTCGGGCACGATAGTACGTAGTTTCGCCAGTTGTTGTGTATTCATCACTCTCTCTAATCCGGATCCGGTACCCCGGCCCTACATCACATTGCTTTTATTCAGGTTCGGCGCACCGAACCCCTGCACTCGTTACTTGGCGAGCCGCACCAGCTCCGCCGCCACGCGCTCGGTGGCGTCCGGAATGGCGACCGCGCGCGCTTTCTCGGCCATGGCCAGCAGCGTCTTGCGATCCCAGCTCGCCAGCAGTTCGGCCACCACATCGGCGTTGAACTGCGGCTGTTCGATAATCTTCGCCGCGCCGGCTTCTTCCAGCGGGCGCGCGTTCCAGTACTGCTGACGATCCTTATGCATGAACGGCACGAAGATCGCCGGCAGCCCCGCCGCCGCGATTTCGCTGACGGTCAACGCGCCGGAGCGGCAGACCACCACGTCGGCCCAGGCGTAGGCGGCGGCCATGTCGTCGATGAACTCGGTCACCTTGTGCTGCGTCTGCCCTACCCTTTCGTAGTCGCGCAGCACCGTTTCCAGCGCGCCCTTGCCAACCTGATGCCAGAGCGTAATTCTATCGCCCAAACGCGCCGCGACTTCAGGAACTGTCTGATTCAGCACGCGCGCGCCCTGACTTCCGCCAATCACCAGCACGCGGATCGGGCCTTCGCGTCCTTGCAACCGCTCCGCCGGCAACGGCAGCGCCAACACGTCGGTACGTACCGGGTTGCCCACCACCTCGGCGTTCGGGAACGCGCCGGGGAAGGCCTGCATCACTTTGGCGGCGATGCGCGCCAGCCAGCGGTTGGTCAAGCCGGCGATGCCGTTCTGCTCGTGCAGCACCACCGGGATGCCGCACTGCCAGGCCGCCAGGCCGCCGGGGCCGGAAACGTAACCACCCATCCCCAGCACCACGTCCGGCTGATAGCTGCGCATGATGGCTTTCGCCTGGCGCACCGCCTGCCAGATCCGCAGCGGCGCAGTCAGCTGGGCCTTCAGGCCTTTGCCGCGCAGGCCGGAGATGCGGATAAAATCAATCTCGATCCCGTGCTTCGGCACCAGATCGGCTTCCATTCGGTCTGCGGTTCCGAGCCAGCGCACCTGCCAGCCCTGCGCCATCAGATGATGCGCGACCGCCAGCCCCGGGAACACGTGCCCGCCGGTACCGCCTGCCATCACCATTAAACGCTTAGGTTTCCCGCTCATCCCTTACCTCTTCACAAACGCCTGAGCCTTGGTCAGGCGCGTTTCATAATCAATTCGCAGCAACAGCACGATGGCCGTCGACATAATCAGCAAACTTGAACCGCCGTAACTGATCAGCGGCAGCGTCAGACCTTTGGTCGGCAGCATGCCCGCCGCGGCACCGACGTTAACCAGCGCCTGGAAGCTGAACCATACGCCGATCGCGCAGGCCAGGAAGCCGGAGAAGCGTTGGTCGATCTCCAGCGCGCGGCGCCCGATGGACATCGCGCGAAAAGCGACGAAGAATACCATTAACAGGGCTAAAACCACACCGATATAGCCCAGTTCTTCACCCAAAATGGAGAAGATGAAGTCGGTGTGCGCTTCCGGCAAATACTCGAGTTTCTGCACCGAGTTGCCGAGCCCCTGCCCCCAGAACTCGCCGCGGCCAAACGCCATCAGCGACTGGGTCAGCTGGTAGCCGCTGCCGAACGGGTCGGCCCACGGGTTCCAGAACGAGGTCACGCGGCGCATACGGTACGGTTCCGCGATGATCAGCAGCACCACGGCGAACACGCCGGAGCCGATGATCGCCAGGAACTGCCACATTTTCGCGCCGGCCAGGAACAGCATCGCCAGCGTGGTGATGAACAGCACCACCACGGTACCGAGGTCCGGCTGCGCCAGCAGCAGCACCGCCAGCACCACCATCACGCCCATCGGCTTGCAGAAGCCCCAGAAGTTGCTGCGCACCTCTTCCACCTTGCGCACCAGATAGCTCGCCAGGTAGCAGAACAGCGACAGCTTGGACAGCTCCGCCGGCTGAATACGCAGCGGGCCGAGCGCGATCCAGCGCGAGGCCCCGTTTACCGAGCTCCCCACCACCAGCACGATCAGCAGCATCACGATCGACATCAGCAGCATCACGTTGCTGTAACGCTGCCAAACTTCCATCGGGATACGCAGCGTCACCAGCGACAGACCGAACGCCAGGCCGAGGTACAGCGCGTCACGTTTGGCGAACAGGAACGGATCGTCCGCCAGGCGTTGGCCGATCGGCATCGACGCCGAGGTCACCATCACGAAGCCGATGATCGCCAACCCGAAGGTCAGCCACAGCAGGGTGCGATCGTACAGCACCATGTTGACCGCATCGTTGTCGCGCGCGCCGGTCACCCAGTCTTTCATCCGTTCTGTCAGCCCGAAGTTCGGCAAGCGTAGTTTCATCCGCCAAGCTCCTGCGCCAGGCGGGCGAACTCATCGCCGCGCACTTCAAAATTACGGAACTGATCGAGACTGGCGCAGGCCGGCGACAGCAATACCATGTCGCCGGGCTGTACGCGGCCGGCGATGGTGCGCATCGCCTGCTCCATGGTCTCGGTCAGCGTCGCCACCTCCGGCCGCAGCTGTGCCAGCTGGGCGCCATCGCGGCCAAAGCAGTACAGACGCACGTTGTCGCCCTGCAGATAGCGCGCCAGCGGCGAGAAATCGGCGGACTTGCCGTCGCCGCCCAGCAGCAGATGCAGCGTGCCGTCTACCTGCAGGCCGTTCAGCGCCGCTTCGGTGCTGCCGACGTTGGTGGCTTTGGAATCGTTGATCCAACGCACGCCGTTGTTCTCCCAGGCCAGCTGGAAGCGGTGCGCCAGGCCGGTGAAGGTGGTCAGCGCCTTCAGGCTGGACGCGCGCGGAATATTGACCGCATCCGCTAACGCCAGCGCCGCCAGGGCGTTGGTGTAATTGTGGCGGCCGGTCAGCTTCATCTCGCGCGTATTCAGCACCTTCTCACCGCGCACCCGCAGCCAGGTTTCCCCCTGCTGACGGTTCAGGTGATAGTCGCCCACGTCGGCGCCGAAGCTGACGCAGCGCGCGTCGGCGCCGCGCACCGGCATGGTCAGCGCGTCGTCGGCGTTCACCACGCACACCGCGGCGTTTTCATACACGCGCAGCTTGGCGCCGCGATACTGCTGCAGGCCGAACGGATAGCGATCCATATGATCTTCGGTCACGTTCAGGATGGTCGCCGCCGCCGCCCGCAGGCTATACGTCGTTTCCAGCTGGAAGCTGGACAACTCCAGCACGTAAAGCTGGCACTCCTGGCGCAGCAGGCTCAGCGCCGGCAGGCCGATATTGCCGCCCACGCCCACCGCCCAACCGGCGGCTTTCGCCATCTCGCCCACCAGGGTGGTGACGGTGCTTTTGCCGTTGGAGCCGGTGATCGCCACGATCGGCGCCTGCGCTTCACGGCAGAACAGTTCGACGTCGCCGACGATTTCCACGCCGGCGTCCGCCGCGGCGCTCAATGCCGGGGTCGCCAGCGCGACGCCCGGGCTGGCGACGATCAGATCCGCCGCCAACAGCCAATCCTGATTCAGATCACCCAGATGGCGCTCCACGCTTTCAGGCAGTTTGTCCAACCCTGGCGGCGCGATACGGGTATCCATCACGCGCGGCGTTACGCCGCGCGCCATGAAGAAATCGACACAGGACAGGCCGGTGAGGCCCAATCCGATGATGACGACTTTTCTACCCTGATAGTCTGCCATGATTAACGCACCTTCAGCGTTGCCAGGCCAATCAGCACCAGCATCAGCGAAATGATCCAGAAGCGCACGATAACGCGCGGTTCCGGCCAGCCTTTCAATTCATAGTGGTGGTGAATCGGCGCCATGCGGAAAATGCGTTGCCCGCGCAGCTTGAACGATCCCACCTGCAGGATCACCGACAGCGTCTCTACCACGAATACGCCGCCCATGATCACCAACAAGAACTCCTGACGCAGCAGCACCGCGATGGTGCCCAGCGCGCCGCCCAGCGCCAACGAACCGACGTCGCCCATAAACACCTGGGCCGGGTAAGTGTTGAACCACAGGAACCCGAGGCCGGCGCCGACGATGGCGGTACACACGATCACCAGCTCACCGGCATGACGCAGATACGGAATATGCAGGTAGTTGGCGAAGTTCATGTTACCGGTCGCCCAGGCCACCAGCGCGAAGCCAGCCGCCACGAATACCGTAGGCATGATCGCCAGGCCGTCCAGGCCATCGGTCAGGTTGACCGCGTTGCTGGTGCCGACGATGACGAAATAGGCCAGCAGGATATACAGCAGGCCCAGCTGCGGCATCACGTCCTTAAAGAACGGCACAACCAGCTCGGTGGCTGGCGTGTCTTTTCCTACGGCGTACATGGCGAATGCGACAATCAGCGCAATCACCGACTGCCAGAAATACTTCCAGCGGGCGATCAGCCCTTTGGTGTCCTTACGCACCACCTTGCGGTAGTCGTCGACGAAGCCGACGATGCCGTACCCCACCAGCACGAACAGCACGCACCAGACATACGGGTTGGACGGGTAGGCCCACATCAGCACCGAAATGGTGATGGAGGTCAGGATCATGATGCCGCCCATGGTCGGCGTGCCGCGCTTGCTGAAGTGCGACTCGGGGCCGTCGTTACGCACCACCTGGCCGAAGGACATTTCTTGCAGGCGCTTGATCACCCGCGGGCCCATCCACAGCGACAGGAACAGCGCGGTCAGCAGGCTGACAATGGCTCGGAACGTCAGATAAGAAAAGACGTTGAAGCCTGAGTAATACTTGACCAAATGCTCGGCCAGCCAAACTAACATGGTGCTTTCTCCTGTAACGCGCGTACTACCTGCTCCATTGCGGCACTACGTGAACCTTTGATTAACACGGTAATGACCGCATGTTCCGACAGTAATTCCGCCACGCGCGCGATCACTGCAGTCTTGTCCTGATAATGTTCGCCGTTGCCGGAGGCTTCGCTCAGCACGCGGCTCAAACCGCCGACGCTGATCACTTTGTCGACGCCGGCCAGACGGGCGGCTTCGCCCACCTGACGGTGACACTCTTCCGCTTCCGCACCCAGCTCGGCCATATCGCCGACCACCATTACGCGGTAGCCCGGCATTTCCGCCAGCACCTGCGCCGCCGCGGTCATCGACCCGACGTTGGCGTTATAGCTGTCGTCCAGTAGCAGCTTGCCTTCGGCCAGCGCCACCGGGAACAGACGCCCCGGCACCGCCTGCAGCTGTTTCAGCCCCTGACGCACCGCTTCGAGGGTGGCGCCCACCGACATCGCCAGCGCCGTCGCCGCCAGCGCATTGGCCACGTTGTGGCGCCCCGGCAGCGGCAGCGCGATCTCGGCGGTGCCGAACGGGCTGTGCAGCGTGAACTGCGTGCCCGCGCCGTTTACCCGCACGTTATCCGCGAAGAAGTCCACGCCTTCGGCAGCCTGCGGCGAGAAGCGCCAGACGGTTTTGCCGCCCAGCATGTTCTGCCAGTGCGGCCAGTCGTTGTTATCGGCGTTGATGATCGCCACGCCGTCGGCCGGCAGGCCGGTAAAGATTTCACCTTTCGCCTGGGCGACGCCGGCCAGCGAGCCAAAGCCTTCCAGGTGAGCCGCCGCCAGGTTGTTCACCAAAGCGGTCTGCGGCCGCGTCAATGCGGTGGTGTAAGCGATTTCGCCAATATGGTTAGCGCCCAGCTCAATCACGGCAAAATCATGCTGTGGCTCCAGACGCAGCAACGTCAGCGGCACGCCGATGTCGTTATTGAAGTTGCCGGTGGTATACAGCACTTCGCCGCATTCGCGCAGAATGGCGGCGGTCATTTCTTTCACCGAGGTCTTGCCCGAGGAACCGGTCAGCGCCACCACGCGCGCCGGCACCTGCTGACGCACCCAGGCGCCAAGCTGCCCCAGCGCCAGACGGGTGTCTTGCACTACCAGCTGCGGCACGTCCACCAATAAGCGCTTACTGACCAGCAGCGCCCCGGCGCCTGCGGCTACGGCGTCCGCCGCGAAGTCGTGGGCGTCGAAACGCTCGCCTTTCAGCGCCACAAACAGGCAACCGGCGGTCACCTTGCGGGTGTCTGTCGTCACCTCGACAATTTGGCAATCGGCGCCAATCAGCTCAGCGCTCAATACCTCAGCCAGTGTCTGAAGAGAGACAGGGATCATGCCAGCACCCCCAGCAGTCGGGCGACCGTCGTGCGGTCGGAGTAATCCAGGCGGCGGTTGCCTACCAATTGGTAATCTTCGTGGCCTTTGCCCGCCACCAACACCACATCCTGCTCCTGCGCCTGCATGATGGCGCTGGTTACCGCTTCGGCGCGGCCGTGGATCACCAGCGCCTGCCCGGCGTCCAGCAATCCGGTCAGGATATCGTTGATAATCGCGCGCGGCTCTTCGGTACGCGGGTTGTCATCGGTGATCACCACGCGATCGGCGAACTGTTCGGCGATGCCGCCCATCAGCGGACGCTTGCCCTTGTCGCGATCGCCGCCGCAGCCGAACACGCACCATAGCTGCCCCTGGCAGTGCAGGCGCGCGGCTTCCAGCGCTTTCTCCAGCGCATCCGGCGTGTGGGCGTAATCCACCACTACCGTCGGTTTGCCCGGCGCGTTAAACACTTCCATGCGGCCGCAGACCGGCTGCAGACGGCTGCCGGTTTCCACCAGCGCCTCCAGCGGATAGCCCAGCGACAGCAGCGTCGCCAAGGCCAACAGCAGGTTGCTGACGTTGAACGCGCCCATCAGGCGGCTTTCGATCTCGCCGTCGCCCCAGCTGGAGCTGAAGCGAACAGTGGCACCGTTGTCGTGATAGTCGACCGCCGTGGTTTTCAGCCAGCGGCCGTGGCCGCCCGGCTGCAGGTTGCCCTGCATCGTCACCGCCACCGCATCCGGCAGCTTGCTCAGCCAGCGCTGACCGACTTCATCGTCGGCGTTGATGATCGCCTGCCCCACGCTGTGGGCGGCGAACAGCGACCATTTGGCCGCCTCGTAATTGGCCATATCACCGTGGTAATCCAGGTGATCGCGGCTCAGGTTGGTGAAGACCGCCGCGGCGAACGGCAGCGCCGCCACCCGGTGTTGCACCAGACCGTGGGAAGAAACTTCCATGGCGGCGAAGGTCGCGCCCTGTTCCGCCAGCTCGTTTAATACGTGTTGAACATCCACCGCAGAACCGGTGGTATTCTCGGTCGGGCACACCTGGCCCAGCAGGCCGTTGCCGACGGTGCCCATCACCGCGCTGGTTTCGCCCAGCAGTTGGCTCCACTGCGCCAGCAGCTGCGTAGTGGTGGTTTTGCCGTTGGTGCCGGTCACGCCGACCAGACGCAGACGCTCGCCCGGCTGGTGGTAAAAACGCCCGGCCAGCGCGGAAAGGCGCTGGTTCAGTTGGCTCAGGTAGATCACCGGCACGCCGTGCATTTCAACGATGGCGCCGTCTTCAGCCTGACCGTCAGCTTCGGCGATCACGGCGACGACGCCCTGCGCGATGGCCTGCGGAATATAGCGGCGTCCATCCGTTTGATGGCCGACAACGGCGACAAACAGATCCCCGGCAGCCGCCACACGGCTGTCTAATGTCATTTCCCGCAGCGCGCGCCCGGGTGCCGTCGGCACCCACGGGGCGAGTAAGTCGCGCAAATTACGATCTGCCACCTGAACCCTCTTTCTTGTTAATCACTAATTCGCTTTTGTCACCGGTAGGCAACGCGTCAGGCTCGACGTTCATGGTGCGCAATACGCCGCCCATGATGGCGCCGAACACCGGCGCGGAGATTGCGCCACCATAGTATTTCCCACCCTGCGGGTCATTGATGACGACCACCAGGGCAAAACGGGGGTTACTTGCCGGCGCGACGCCGGCGGTATAAGCGATGTATCGGTTGACGTATTTGCCGTCCGGGCCCACTTTTTTCGCGGTACCGGTTTTGATGGCGATACGGTATCCCTTGATGGCGGCTTTCACGCCGCCGCCGCCCGGCAGGGCCACGCTTTCCATCATGTGCACCACGGTGCGCACCAGAGGTTCAGGGAAAACGCGCTCGCCGGCGACCGGAGGGTCAACCTTGGTGATCGACAATGGGCGATACACGCCCAGGCTGCCGATCGTTGCATAGACTCGCGCCAACTGTAACGGAGTTACCATCAGCCCGTAGCCGAAAGAGAAGGTGGCCCTCTCTATGTCAGACCACCGTTGTTTTTTTGGGTATATGCCACTGCTTTCTCCGACCAGCCCCAAATTGGTCGCTTTTCCCAGCCCAAAACGAGAGTAAGTATCTACTAACGCTGAGGACGGCATCGCTAACGCCAGCTTTGAAACACCGACGTTACTCGACTTCTGCAAGATCCCGGTCAATGACAGCTCCGAGTACCGCGCCACGTCTTTGATCTCGTGGCCCTGAATGCGGTAAGGGATGGTGTTCAACACGCTGTTTTCTCTCACCACGCCGTTTTGCAGCGCGGTCATCACCACCATCGGCTTCACGGTTGAACCGGGTTCAAAAATATCGGTGATAGCACGGTTACGCATGGTCTCTTTCGGCGTACCGGCCATGTTATTCGGGTTGTAAGACGGGCTGTTGGCCATCGCCAGCACTTCGCCGGTGTTCACGTCGATCAGCACCGCAGTGCCCGACTCGGCCTTGTTGAACGCCACCGCGTTGTTCAGCTCGCGATACACCAGCGCCTGCAGGCGTTCATCGACGCTCAGCACCAGGTTGTGCGCCGCCTGGCTGTCTACGGAGGAAATATCTTCGATCACCCGGCCGAAGCGGTCCTTACGCACCGTTCTCTCGCCCGGTTGCCCGGTCAGCCAGCGGTCGAAGCTCTTCTCGACGCCTTCAATGCCTTGTCCGTCGATGTTGGTCACGCCGATGATGTGCGACGTCACCTGCCCCGCCGGGTAGTACCGGCGCGACTCCTGCCGCAGGTAGATCCCCGGCAGCTTGAGCTTGTGGATGTAGTCGCCGATCGCCGGGTTCACCTGGCGCGCCAGATAAACGAAGCGCCCTTTCGGGTTGGCGTTGATGCGGTTGGAGAGTTGGTCCAGCGGGATGTTCAGCGCATCAGAAAGCGCTTTCCAACGGCTGTCCAGCGTGATACCGCCGCGCTCGTTCAGCTCTTTCGGATCCGCCCACACCGCATTGACCGGCACGCTGACCGCCAACGGACGGCCGGCGCGATCGCTGATCATGCCGCGCGCGGTCGGCACTTCCTGCACGCGCAGCGAACGCATGTCGCCTTCTTTCACCAGACGATCGGGGTTGATGACCTGCAGGTACGCGACGCGCAGCATCAGGCCAACCATCGCCAGCAAAATGCAGCCGCACAGCAACGCAAAACGCCAGCTGACAAAGCTGGCCTGATCTTCCTGGCGTCTCAACTTACCGGGGCGCGCTGCTTTCATGCGTTTCCTTTCTACTCCGTGTCATTATTCCGGTTAAACCATTCATTGTTTAACGATGATATTTTCCTGCGATGGATCAACGTGTTGCATCTGCAGTTTTTCTGTCGCGATACGTTCAACCCGGCTGTGATCGCCGAGGGCGTTCTCTTCTAAAATCAGGTTGCGCCACTCGATATCCAGCGCATCGCGCTCCAGAACCAGCTGTTCGCGCTCGGCGGTCAGCAGGCGGGTGCGGTGCGCGGTGGTCACCACGAAAATCGCGGAGACCAGTGACGCAATCAGTAAAATCAGGGGGATCTTGGCATTGCGCAGCAGATCGCCGCCAATAACCCCGACCAAACCGTGGCGTTCGTTGCCGATCACGCGGGCATCCTCTCAGCAATACGCAGCACCGAGCTGCGCGCACGCGGGTTGTCCGCCACTTCCGCTTCCGAAGGCATCATTTTGCCCAGCGCTTTCAGCGTTCGCCCGCCCATGCTGCGCAGTTGCTCTTCGGTCAACGGAATGCCCGCCGGCACCTGGGCGCCGCGGCTATGGTGACGCATAAAGCGTTTGACGATGCGGTCTTCCAGCGAGTGGAAGCTGATGATCGACAAACGGCCCTGTGGGGCCAGCACTTCCAGCGCGCCGTCGAGCGCACGCTCGATCTCTTCCAGCTCGCTGTTGATATAGATACGAATCGCCTGGAAGCTGCGCGTCGCCGGATGCTTGTGCTTTTCACGGAACGGGCTGGCATCGGCAATCAGATCCGCCAACTCTTTGGTGCGCGTCATCGGCTCCACGCGGTTTCTTTCCACGATGGCGCGTGCGATGCGCTTGGCGAAACGCTCTTCGCCAAAGGTTTTCAGCACCCAGGCGATGTCGTCCGCTTCGGCCTTCATCAGCCACTCTGCGGCGGACAGGCCGGTGGAAGGATCCATGCGCATGTCCAGCGGACCGTCGCGCATAAAGGAGAACCCGCGCTCTGCGTCGTCAAGCTGCGGCGAAGAAACGCCCAGATCGAGCAGAACGCCGTCGATCTTGCCCACCAATTCACGTTCCCGCACGTAGTGCGACAACTCGGAGAATGGGCCGTGTACGATGGTAAAACGAGGATCTTCAATAGATTTGGCGGCTGCAATCGCCTGAGGGTCACGGTCAATCGCCAGCAAGCGCCCTTCCGGCCCCAGCTGGGACAGAATCAGACGAGAATGGCCACCGCGACCAAAAGTACCGTCGATATATATGCCGTTGCTGCGGATGTTGAGGCCGTTGACGGCTTCGTCCAGCAGGACGGTGGTGTGTTTATAGTTTTCCAACATGCTTATAGCGACAAGTCCTGTAGCCGCTCAGACAACGGTTCCTGAGTCGACTGTTCAGCGTCAATATCATCCTTGACTTGTTGATACCAGGTCTGTTCATCCCACAGTTCAAACTTGTTGAACTGACCGACCAGCATCACTTCTTTCGTGAGTCCGGCGTGTTGCCGCAGCGTATTGGCGAGCAGCAAACGACCGGCACTATCCATCTGACACTCACTGGCATGCCCCAGCAACAGGCGCTGAACGCGGCGCTCGGCGGGATTCATGCTCGACAGACGTGATAATTTTTGTTCAATAATTTCCCATTCGGGCAAAGGATAAAGCAGCAGGCAGGGCTGATGGAGGTCAATGGTACAGACCATTTGGCCTTGCGATTCCTCGTTGAGCAATTCCCGATATCGGGTAGGTACGGCGAGCCGCCCTTTGCTGTCGAGGTTGACCATCGTCGCTCCACGGAACATTCCTGAGCTACCCCTTAGTGACCGTTTTCACCACTTTACCCCACAAATTCCCACACAATGGAGTTTACGGAGGGTATGAAAACCTTGTCAAGCCAGAGCGCCAGCGCTTTGGCAATATTTCTCTGGTCATTTTGGGAGCTGACTCGCGAAAGAAACTCTGATTATTCGACGATTAAAAATTAACACCATGATAAACGGAGAGAATTTTCTAAGCGGAAAGAATCTGATTAAAAACCTGACGAACTGGCGATTAATTAACTCATTACTTCCTTCTGCAAGCCATGTCTCATTTTTCAGCTCGGCAATCTCAGTGCGGTAACCGCTGGCGAGCCGCGCCCGCCAAGGCTCGGCGCCTGGCGAATCGATCGCGGAATAACGCCATAACTCCTTGAGTTAATAACGCTCAATCGTTATTCACCGTAAAACCGGTCGCTATTTTACTTCAATTTGCACTGCCGTGATGAGGCCGCGAAAAAAATAAATGGCTCGGATATTACGAGCAGAAGTAATTTCGATTTAAATCAATTTGGTAAGATTATTCCCAAAATACCTGTTTACAATTATGGTTTCATTTTCTTACACCTTTATTTCCACAATTTCTGCCGGAAAAATCCTCACTTGAAGCAAAAAATCGCAACCACATGTTTTTAATGAGTTTATTTTAAAATGCCGATTTTAATCCCTCCGCCCTCACCTCTTCCCCGGTTCCGCGGGACAAAAACCGAACAAATGTTAAAAATAAAAATATAAACCTAGTTAAAAAACATAATGCAGATTAGTACACTATAAAAAACGCAAAAACCCAGACTTAACATCCAAACATTAATAATTTAACAGCAGGTTAACCAAAGGGGATAACACATGCTTTCGCCCGTAGCTCACTGGCGTAGCGCCGCTGCCGATACGTTCGCACTGGTGGTGTACTGCTTTATCGCCGGCATGGCGATAGAAGTGTTGATCTCCGGCATGAGCTTCCAGCAATCCCTCTCTTCGCGCCTGCTGTCGATCCCGGTCAACATCCTGATCGCCTGGCCTTACGGCCGCTATCGCGATCTGTTTATCCGCACGGCGCGCCGCTGTCCGCGCGGCCAGTTCGTGCTGCGCAACCTCGCCGACCTGCTGGCCTACGTCAGCTTCCAGTCGCCGGTTTATGCCGCCATTTTGTGGAGCGTAGGCGCCGACGGCCAACAAATGCTGGCGGCGGTCACCAGCAATGCGCTGGTCTCCATGGCGATGGGCGTGGTGTATGGCTATTTCCTGGAATATTGCCGGCGGCTGTTCCGGGTGGCGGGCTACGTCTAAACCAGGAGCCCGGCAAAGCGGGCTCCTGTAGAGCGGACTATTTGCGGCTCAGGCTGCCGCGGCGGAACAGATTGCGGCGGATACGCGTCAAGCCCGGTTTGGGTTTACGCGGTTCGTCCAGGCTGGCCAACACCAGCTCCAGCACGCGTTCGGCTACGTCACGATGGCGCTGAGCCACCGCGAGCACCGGGCACTCGAGGAAATCCAACAGTTCATGGTCGCCGAAGGTGGCAATCGCCAGATCGGTCGGCAAACGGCCACGTTGCTTCAGCGTCACGTCCATCACGCCCTGCAACAACGAGAACGAGGTGGTGAACAGCGCCTGCGGCATCGGGTGCGTTTTCAGCCATTCGGCAAACAGCGCGCCGGCGGCTTCGCGTTCATAGCTGTTGGCATACAGATAATCGACATGGCGGGGATCCTCTTGCCAGGCCTGACGGAAGCCCTGCTCACGCAGGAAGCTCACCGAAAGCTCCGGCAAGGCGCCCAGATACAGCACCGATTCCGCCGGGAAGGTGCGCAGCTCCTGCGCCAGCGCAAAGGCGTCTTCCTGATCGGCCCCGACGACGCTGATGAAATGCTCGCGATCCAGCGCGCGGTCCAGCGCGATGATCGGCAGCGGATCGTTGGCCCAGCGTTGATAGAAAGGATGCTCCGGCGGCAAGGCGGTGGAGACGATGATGGCGTCCACCTGGCGCTGCAGCAGGTGCTCGATACAGCGCATTTCGTTGTCCGGCTGATCTTCGGAACAGGCGATCAGCAATTGGTAACCACGCTGGCGCGCCTGGCGTTCCAGGTAGTTGGCGATGCGGGTATAGCTGGTATTTTCCAGATCCGGGATCACCAGACCGATAGAACGGGTACGCCCGGCGCGCAGCCCCGCCGCTACGGCATTCGGGTGATAGTTATGCTCCCTGACCACGGCCATCACTTTCTCGACGGTTTTATCGCTGACACGATACTGCTTCGCCTTGCCGTTGATGACGTAACTGGCCGTCGTGCGCGAAACGCCCGCGAGACGCGCGATTTCATCCAGTTTCACATTAACCCCTTAATGACGCTGAAAATAGAAGTGAAGGCTGTGCTCGGATTAACCATGACATCCCGTGCGGTTATTCAATCCAGCCTCTGCGATCTAACAGCAGAAAACACTGCCTAGCAACCGCTTTTGCCGAAAGGTGCCAGCAATCGGGCAAAAAATACCGAAAAACAAAGGGCGCAGCCACGCCGCGCCCCTGATTATTCACCGCCAGACCGCACTCAGCGCATGATTTTGTCGCCACGCGACACGCCGACCACCCCGGAACGGGCCACTTCCACGATCTCCGCCACTTCACGCACCGCGCTCAGGAAGGCGTCGAGCTTGTCGCTGGTGCCAGCCAGCTGTACCGTGTACAGCGTCGCCGTCACATCCACGATCTGGCCACGGAAAATGTCGGCGCAGCGCTTCACCTCTTCACGGCCGTAGCCGCTGGCCTGCAGCTTCACCAGCATGATCTCGCGCTCAACGTGGGCGCCCTGCACCAGCTCGCTGACGCGCAGCACGTCCACCAGCTTGTGCAGCTGCTTCTCAATCTGCTCCAGCACTTTCTCGTCGCCGACGGTCTGGATAGTCATGCGCGACAGCGTCGGATCGTCGGTCGGCGCCACCGTCAGGCTCTCGATGTTATAACCGCGCTGGGAGAACAGCCCGACCACGCGCGACAAAGCGCCGGATTCGTTTTCCAGCAAGACAGATAAAATACGGCGCATGATCAGGTCCTCTCCGTTTTGCTAAGCCACATTTCGTCCATGCTTCCGCCGCGGATCTGCATCGGGTAAACATGTTCGGTTTCATCGACGGTCACGTCGACGAACACCAGCCGCTCTTTTTCCGCCAGCGCCTGCGCCAGCTTGCTTTCCAGCTCATCCGGCGTGCGGATGGCGATGCCGACATGGCCGTAAGCCTCGGCCAGCTTGACGAAGTCCGGCAGCGAATCCATGTAGGACTGCGAGTGACGGCCGGAATAAATCATGTCCTGCCACTGCTTTACCATGCCCAGATAGCGGTTGTTGAGGTTCACCACCACCACCGGCAGGTTATATTGCAGCGCGGTGGACAGCTCCTGAATGTTCATTTGAATGCTGCCGTCGCCGGTCACGCACACCACGGTTTCCTCCGGCAGCGCCAGCTTGACGCCCAGTGCCGCCGGCAGGCCGAAGCCCATGGTGCCGAGGCCGCCGGAGTTGATCCAGCGGCGCGGTTTATCGAACGGATAATAGAGCGCGGCGAACATTTGGTGCTGGCCGACGTCCGAGGTGACATAGGCATCGCCTTTGGTCAGGCGGTGCAAGGTTTCGATCACCGCCTGCGGTTTGATGGTGCCGCTGTGCTTGTCGTAACCCAGGCAGTCGCGGGCACGCCACTGCTCGATAGACTGCCACCAGTCGCGCAGCGCGTCGTGATCCTGCGCTTTCTCGTCCTGTGCCAACAGCTCCAGCATCTGCACCAGCACCTGTTTGGCATCGCCGACGATCGGAATATCGGCGTCCACCGTTTTGGAGATCGAGGTCGGATCGATATCGATATGCAGCACGGAGGCGTCCGGGCAGTATTTGGCCAGATTGTTGGTGGTGCGATCGTCGAAACGCACGCCGACGGCGAAGATCACGTCAGCGTGATGCATGGTTTTGTTGGCTTCATAGGTGCCGTGCATGCCGAGCATGCCGACGCTCTGGCGGTGGGTGCCAGGGAAAGCGCCCAACCCCATCAGGCTGCTGGTCACCGGCAGGTTCAGCTGTTCCGCCAAGGCCAACAGTTCGGCTTCGCAACCGGCGTTGATCGCGCCGCCGCCGACGTACATCACCGGCTTTTTAGCCGCCAGAATGGTTTGCAGCGCGCGTTTTATCTGCCCGCGGTGGCCCTGCACCGTCGGGTTGTAAGAACGCATGCTCACGTCCTGCGGATAGGCATAAGGCATCCGCACCGCCGGGCCAACGATGTCTTTCGGCAGATCGATCACCACCGGGCCGGGGCGGCCGCTGGAAGCCAGGTAGAACGCCTTCTTCAACACCGCCGGGATGTCTTCGGTGCGTTTTACCAGGAAGCTGTGCTTCACCACCGGGCGCGAAATCCCCACCATATCGCACTCCTGGAAGGCGTCGTAGCCGATCAGCGAGCTGGGCACCTGCCCCGACAGCACCACCATCGGGATCGAGTCCATATAGGCGGTGGCGATACCGGTAATGGCGTTGGTGGCGCCGGGGCCAGAGGTCACCAGCACCACGCCCACTTCACCGGTGGCGCGTGCGTAGCCGTCGGCCATGTGCACCGCCCCCTGCTCGTGGCGCACCAGAATATGATCGATCCCTCCAACCGTATGCAGGGCGTCGTAGATATCGAGCACCGCCCCGCCGGGGTAGCCGAATACATGCTTAACGCCCTGATCGATCAACGATCGGACGACCATCTCGGCTCCTGACAACATCTCCATGGGTTTGCCTCCAGGCTTGCTTATTCTTCTCTGGCGCCGGAACGTAGCGCCTGCTGCGGGGCAATGCCCCAAAGTTTTTATGGGTTGTCGCTATCGAATTAACATAACGTCAGAATTTGGGGCAGGCAAACGACAAAATGGCTTAGCGGAGGCATGGTTATTGCCAAGCGGCTGGATATCACGGCATTATAAAAACAATGCGCTAGCCGCAGGGTTGTCAGGCTAGGCATTGTTTCGAACAGAGGGAAAATTACAGAACTAAATCAGGTGAAGGATATGCCGATTTTTTCGCCGGGCATATGGCCCGGCGGCGGCGTCATGCCTGTTCCTGGTACATTGAATCGATTTCGCGCTGATAGCGCTGCAGGATCACTTTGCGGCGCAGCTTCAGCGTTGGCGTGAGCTCTCCCAGCTCCATGGAAAAGGCCGCCGGCAGCAGCGTGAACTTCTTCACCTGTTCGAAGCGCGCCAGCTCCTTTTGCATCTCGCGCAGACGCTTTTCGAACATCTCGAGGATTTCACCGTTGCGCAGCAGCTCCAGGCGATCCTGATACTTCAGATTGACTGACTTCGCATACTCTTCCAGCGACTCAAAGCACGGCACGATCAGCGCGGAAACGAACTTGCGCGCATCGGCGATGATCGCCACCTGCTCGATAAAGCGATCCTGCGCCAGCGTGCCTTCCAGCATCTGCGGCGCGATGTATTTGCCGCCGGAGGTTTTCATCAAATCCTTCAGCCGTTCGGTGATGAACAGGTTGCCCTCTTCATCGATCGCCCCGGCGTCGCCGGTTTTCAGCCAGCCGTCCTCGGTAAAGGTCGCGGCGGTTTCCAACGGTTTGTTGAAATAGCCGCGCATCACGATCGGCCCGCGCACCTGGATTTCATTTTCCTCGCCAATGCGCACCTCGACCTCAGGCAGCGGTTTGCCGATAGAGCCGAAGCGGAAATGCCCCTCTTCCCAGCAGGAGACGGTGGCGCAGGTTTCGGTCATGCCGTAACCGTACTTGATGTTGACGCCCATCGCCTGGAAAAACAGGATCACATTGTCGTCCAGCTTGGCGCCCGCCGCCGGCAAAAAGCGCACCCGGCCGCCGAGGATACCGCGCAGCTTGCTCAACACCAGCTTGTCGGCCCAGCGGTGGGTGAAGTCGAACACTTTACCCAACGGTTTGCCGGCGCGCTCCTGCAGGAATTTGCGCTCGCCGCAGACGATCGCCCAGTGGAACAACGCACGGCGCAGCCAAGGGGCGCGTGCCACTTTTTCATGCACCGCACTGAAAATCTTCTCGTAGAAACGCGGCACCGCACACATCAGCGTCGGGCGGACCTGCCCCATCGCTTCCCGCACCCAGTCGGTATTCGGCAGGAAGACGTTCTGCGCGCCGGAATGCATCACAAAGAAGCTCCAGGCCCGCTCGAACACGTGCGACAGCGGCAGGAAGCTGAGCGACACATCCTCTTCGCCGACCGTCAGCCTTTCATCATGCAGGTAGAGCTGCGCCGCCAGGTTGCGGTAGTCCAGCATCACCCCTTTCGGCTCGCCGGTAGTACCCGAGGTATAAATCAGGGTGAAGAGATCCTGCAGGTCGCACTCTTCAATACGCTGCCGACGTTGAGCGGCAAAAGCCGCCGGATCGGCAGCGCGCTCGAAGGCGCTCAGATGCTGTGCGATCTCGCAGCCGCGCAGATCGACCCCCTCGTCGAAGACGATAATGTGCCGCAGCTGTGGGCAGACGCCGCGCAGCGCGATGGCGGCGTCAAGCTGCGCCTGCTCACCGACGAACAGTATGCGGATGTCGGCGTCGTTGGTGACAAACGCCGCCTGCGCCGGCGTATTGGTGGAATAGAGCGGCACGCTGACGCCACGCAGGTGCAGGATCGCGAGATCGGTCAACGACCAGGCCATCGTGTTATTGGCGAAAATACCGATGCGTTCTTGCACTTCGACGCCCAGCCCCAGCAGCCCGGCGGCGATGCGATCGATGCGGGCGGCGGCCGCTCCCCAGGTCAGTTGCAACTCGCCGTTGGGCGACCATTGGCGAAAAGCTGTGCGATCGGCTCGGTGGGTGATTTGATGCTGTATACGATGGATCAGATGGTATTGCAGCAGATTAGTGATCATAGTGCTCTAAGCCTGAAATGAATCATACAGTTAAGCCTGAACGACGCCTTGCGGCCCTCATCTCAGCTTACACGTGTTTACTTTTTTCCGCGCAGTCTACCTACTCTCAGGCAGGGGGAAAAGCGATTTCAGCGTAGAAGTGTGAGCCAAAACTCAGGCCGGCTTTCGCACTTTCATCAGTTGGACAGAACGGGAAGGAAAAGGTTTGCCGGCGGCAATAAAACGCGGCCCATCCGGGCCGCCGCATCGAGTTAGTTTAAAATACTAGCCGGAAAGTAAAAATCAGAATATTAATTTATATTAATTATTTTTGCTGAACGAACAAACCCACTATGAAAATAAGTTATTTTATCGCCGTAAAACCAAGAAACATCTTAATAAAAACACAGATAGTTCTTAGTTTTTATCATGAGAAAAAAACGCTCAGTTGAATATTATCTTTATATGGCTCCCATTTTTTATCGATTTACTTTGGGTTACCCGCCTCAATCAGGACGGATTTCATCCACTGGTGCCCTTTATCCCGCTCGGAGGATTCATGCCAAGAAAGATAGCAGGTTGCTTTATTGTGATTGGCGCACAAAGGAACCGCCTTTATTTTCAACGCCTCCGTCTGTTGTCTCACCAGCCAGGCGGGTGCAATCGCCACCATCTCCGTTTGCGACACCATATTCAACACGCTGTAGAGATCCGTGCACTGCTGCGTCACGGCGCGCAGCATCGGTTCCTCTAAATAAAAAGGCTTACTGAACGATCCAAAACTTTCCAGGGATACCGCCGCGTGCTGTTCGGCCAGCATTTGCTCCGGCGTCGCCTCCTCGCCCATTCTCGGGTGCGCCTGCGCGGCCGCCAGCACTAATTCGTCGTCGAACATCGCCAAACTGCGAAACTCTGCCGATTCGAAACGGCTGTAGCCGATGACAAACTCGACGTCCTGATAACGCAATTGATGTTCGATATTATTGTTGATGTATGACTTTATTTGCAGGTTAAGCTGCGGCGCGATCTGTTTGACGTGATTGATTATCCCGGCGCCCAGGCGCAAATCGAGCGGACTGCACAGCGACAAGGAAAACGCTCGCGTGCTGGTCAGCGGCTCGAACTCGGCGCCCGGCAATTCATTCTGCACCAGCTGCAACGCTTGCCGCACCGGGCCAAACAGCTGCCTGGCCCGCATGGTGGGCTGGATCCCGCGCCCGCAGCGCACGAACAGTTCGTCGTTGAACATCACCTTCAGGCGCGCTACCGCGTTGCTCACCGCCGGCTGCGACATCCCTAGCGAATTAGCGGCTCGCGTAATATTTTGCATTTGCATCACGGCGTCAAACACCGTCAGCAAATTAAGATCGACGCTGCGCAAATGAATGTCCGCCGGCTCTTTGACCATAGTGATTTCTGAATCATATTCAGCCATATTTCACTCCACTAAATCCTGTGTAGATAATCTAATCCTTATGCTCGACAAACAATGAAACGCCGCATTGTCATATCTTTGCACGACAAATCCTGCCATTACCGTCATCAACCGATAAAAAACCTCGTGTTATCGACACGATATAAGTCGTATATGGAATACATGTCAGTAGTTTCTCCCGTCAGCGGGAAGAATGCCACCTGGGTAGTACTAATAATTAGGTATCAACAATGATTAATACAACTAAACAACATAGCTGCACTGTATGAGACAAACTATAAAAACACATCATAAGCAATCAAACCATCTAAAAACACCGCTCACTTTGTGTAAAATTACATTATTTTGTTATATTATGACTAAAATAATCAATTAATCATATGAATTCAATTTAAATCATTTGTATAAAAAATGTTATTTTGTTGCCTCCCGTGATTAATCCCTCTTATTTTTTCATCGCAAATCTTAACGCAACGAAATCCAGAAGCAATTAGCGCAGTATATATTCGATTCGTTTATGCTAAGCAGCGCGCAAACTGGCCCCATTTTTTCTCTAAGGCGTCGCTTTTTTGCCGAATGATCCTCTGTTTGGCCAATGGGCTGGTGCATTGTCCCCGCATTCAATCAGGTGTTGACATCGCCAGGCCAATCACGTATCAAATTAGGCAGACACCCAATTTAAGAGAAGCTGAACCCTTATGATCCGTACTCATCGTCTACTAGGCCTACTACTCAACGCATCTTGTTTGCGCGGTATGCCTGTGGACGAAGTTCGGAGCTGACTCAGCCGATCACCCATAAGAAACCCGCGCTACTGCGCGGGTTTTTTTTTGCCCGCTTAGCGTGAAATCAACACGATAAGGAATGCACCGATGAGCCAACAAGTCATTATTTTCGATACCACGCTGCGTGATGGCGAACAGGCGTTGCAGGCCAGCCTGAGCGTAAAAGAGAAGATTCAGATTGCGCTGGCGCTGGAAAGAATGGGCGTCGACGTGATGGAGGTCGGCTTCCCGGTCTCTTCGCCGGGCGACTTCGAGTCGGTGCAAACCATCGCGCGCCAGATCAAGAACAGCCGCGTCTGCGGCCTGGCTCGCTGTGTGGACAAAGACATCGACGTGGCCGCCGAAGCGTTGCGCGTCGCCGAAGCATTCCGCATCCACGTATTCCTGGCCACCTCAACCCTGCACATCGAATCGAAACTGAAGCGCTCGTTCGACGAAGTGTTGGAGATGGCGGTGCGCTCGGTCAAACGCGCCCGCAACTACACCGACGACGTAGAGTTCTCCTGTGAAGACGCCGGCCGCACGCCGATCGACAATCTGTGCCGCGTGGTCGAAGCCGCCATCAACGCCGGCGCCACCACCATCAATATTCCGGACACCGTCGGTTACACCACGCCGAACCAGTTCGGCGGCATCATCACCACCTTGTATGACCGCGTGCCGAACATCGACAAAGCCATCATTTCCGTGCACTGCCACGACGATTTGGGCATGGCGGTCGGCAACTCCATCGCCGCGGTTCAGGCCGGCGCCCGTCAGGTGGAAGGCACCCTGAACGGCATCGGTGAGCGCGCCGGCAACTGTTCGCTGGAAGAGGTGATCATGGCGATTAAAGTGCGCCAGGACATCATGAACGTGCACACCAACATCAATCATCAGGAAATCTTCCGTACCAGCCAGATCGTCAGCCAGCTGTGCAACATGCCGATCCCGGCCAACAAGGCGATCGTCGGCTCCAACGCCTTCGCCCACTCCTCCGGCATTCACCAGGACGGCGTGCTGAAAAACCGCGAAAACTACGAAATCATGACCCCGCAGTCGATCGGCCTGAAGGACGTGCAGTTGAACCTGACCTCCCGCTCCGGCCGGGCGGCGGTGAAACACCGCATGGAAGAGATGGGCTACCAGGAGCAGGACTATAACCTGGATACCCTGTACGCCGCCTTCCTGAAGCTGGCCGACAAAAAGGGCCAGGTGTTCGACTATGACCTGGAGGCGCTGGCCTTCATCAACAAACAGCAGGAAGAGCCGGAGCACTTCAGCCTGGGCTACTTCAGCGTGCAGTCCGGCAGCAGCATCATGGCCACCGCCTCGGTGAAACTGAGCTGCGGCGGCGAAGAGAAAGCCGAAGCCGCCACCGGCAACGGCCCGGTCGATGCGGTTTATCAGGCAATCAATCGCATCACCGACTACCCGATCGAGCTGGTGAAGTACCAGTTGACCGCCAAGGGCCATGGCCGCGACGCGCTGGGCCAGGTGGATATCGTGGTCTCTTACAACGGCCGCCGCTTCCACGGCGTGGGTCTGGCGACCGACATCGTCGAATCCTCCGCCAAGGCGATGGTGCACGTGTTGAACAATATTTGGCGCTCACAGCAGGTAGAAAAAGAAAAGCAGCGCCTGCAGCAAAACAAACATCAAAATAATCAGGAAACGGTGTGAACATGACGAAGACTTATCACATTGCCGTCTTGCCCGGAGACGGCATCGGCCCGGAAGTAATGGCTCAGGCGCGCAAAGTGTTGGACGCGGTGCGTCAACGCTTTGACATTCGCATCACCACTGCCGAATACGACGTCGGCGGCATCGCCATCGATCGCCACGGCAGCCCGCTGCCGCCGGCGACCGTCGCCGGCTGCGAGCAGGCCGACGCCATCCTGTTCGGATCGGTAGGCGGCCCGAAATGGGAACACCTGCCGCCGGCCGAGCAGCCGGAACGCGGCGCGCTGTTGCCGCTGCGCAAGCACTTCAAACTGTTCAGCAACCTGCGCCCGGCGCGCCTGTATCAAGGGCTGGAGGCATTCTGCCCGCTGCGCGCCGACATCGCCGCCCGCGGCTTCGACATTCTGTGCGTGCGCGAACTGACCGGCGGCATCTACTTCGGCCATCCGAAGGGCCGCGAAGGCCAGGGCATGCAGGAGCGCGCTTTCGATACCGAGGTGTATCACCGTTTCGAGATTGAACGCATCGCGCGCATCGCCTTCGAATCAGCCCGCAAGCGCCGCCACAAGGTGACGTCGATCGACAAGGCCAACGTGCTGCAAAGCTCCATCCTGTGGCGTGAAGTGGTCAATCAGGTCGCCAAGGATTACCCGGACGTGTCGCTGTCGCACATGTATATCGACAACGCTACCATGCAGCTGATCAAGGATCCGTCCCAGTTCGACGTGCTGCTGTGCTCCAACCTGTTCGGCGACATCCTGTCCGACGAGTGCGCGATGATCACCGGCTCGATGGGCATGTTGCCGTCCGCCAGCCTGAACGAGCAAGGCTTCGGCCTGTACGAACCGGCGGGCGGTTCCGCGCCGGATATTGCCGGCAAAGGCATTGCCAACCCGATTGCGCAGATCCTGTCCGCCACCCTGCTGCTGCGTTACAGCCTGGGCGCCGATGAAGCGGCCGACGCCGTGGAGCGCGCCATCAACCAGGCGTTGGAACAGGGCTACCGCACCGCCGATCTGGCCGGTGACGGCAAAGCCGTCAGCACCGATGAAATGGGCGACATCATCGCTCGCTTTGTAGCTCAGGGGGCATAACATGGCCAAGACCTTATACCAGAAGCTGTACGACGCCCACGTGGTGCATGAAGCGCCGAACGAAACGCCGTTGCTGTATATCGACCGTCACCTGGTGCACGAAGTCACTTCGCCGCAGGCGTTCGACGGCCTGCGTGCCATGGGCCGCAAGGTGCGCCAGCCCGGAAAAACCTTCGCCACCATGGATCACAACGTGTCGACCCAGACCAAAGACATCAACGCCAGCGGCGAGATGGCGCGCATCCAGATGCAGGAGCTGATCAAGAACTGCGCGGAATTCGGCGTTTCGCTGTATGACCTGAACCACCCGTTTCAGGGCATCGTGCACGTGATCGGGCCTGAGCAAGGCATGACGCTGCCGGGCATGACCATCGTTTGCGGCGACTCGCACACCGCCACCCACGGCGCTTTCGGCTCGCTGGCGTTCGGCATCGGCACCTCCGAAGTGGAACACGTGCTGGCGACCCAGACCCTGAAGCAGGGCCGCGCCAAGACCATGAAGATTGAAGTCACCGGCGACGCCGCCGAGGGTATTACCGCCAAAGACATCGTGCTGGCGGTGATCGGCAAAACCGGCAGCGCCGGCGGCACCGGCCACGTGGTGGAGTTCTGCGGCAAGGCGATCGAAGCGTTGAGCATGGAAGGCCGCATGACCCTGTGCAACATGGCGATCGAAATGGGCGCCAAGGCCGGGTTGGTCGCGCCGGACGACACCACCTTCGCCTACCTGAAGGGGCGTCAGTTCGCGCCAACCGGCGAAAACTGGGAGCAGGCGGTCGCCTATTGGCGCACGCTGAAGTCCGATGCCGACGCCCAATTCGATACCGTGGTGACGCTGCGCGCCGAAGAGATCGCGCCGCAGGTCACCTGGGGCACCAACCCCGGCCAGGTGATCGCCGTCAATCAGGCGATCCCGGCGCCGGAATCGTTCAGCGATCCGGTCGAGCGCGCCTCCGCGGAAAAAGCCTTGGCCTACATGGACTTGAAACCGGGCATCAAATTGACCGACGTGCCGATCGACAAAGTGTTCATCGGCTCCTGCACCAACTCGCGCATCGAAGATCTGCGCGCGGCGGCGGCGATCGCCAAGGGGCGCAAGGTCGCCAGCGGCGTGCAGGCCATCGTGGTGCCGGGCTCCGGCCCGGTGAAGGCCCAGGCGGAAGCCGAAGGGTTGGACAAAATCTTTATCGAAGCCGGTTTCGAATGGCGTTTGCCGGGCTGCTCGATGTGTCTGGCGATGAACAACGATCGCCTGAATCCGGGCGAGCGCTGCGCGTCCACCAGCAACCGTAACTTCGAAGGGCGTCAGGGCCGCGGTGGGCGCACCCACTTGGTCAGCCCGGCGATGGCCGCCGCGGCCGCCGTTGCCGGTCACTTCGCCGACATCCGTGATATTCACTAAGGGGCTAACGTGGCTAAATTTACTCAACATACCGGCTTAGTGGTGCCTTTGGATGCGGCCAACGTCGACACCGACGCCATTATTCCCAAGCAGTTTTTACAGAAGGTCACCCGCACCGGCTTCGGCCAGCACCTGTTCAACGACTGGCGTTTCCTCGACGACGCCGGCCAGCAGCCGAACCCGGAATTCGTGCTGAACAAACCGCGCTATAAAGGCGCCAGCATCCTGTTGGCGCGCGAGAACTTCGGCTGCGGCTCCTCGCGCGAACACGCGCCCTGGGCGCTGACCGATTACGGATTCAAAGTAGTGATCGCGCCGAGCTTCGCCGATATCTTTTACGGCAACTCGTTCAACAACCAGCTGTTGCCGGTGACGCTGAGCGAACAGCAGGTGGATGAGCTGTTCAAGCTGGTGGACGCCAACGAGGGAACGGAGTTCGTGGTGGATCTGGAGAACCAGACGGTCAACGCCGGCGGCAAAAGCTATCCGTTCGAAATCGACAGCTTCCGCCGCCACTGCATGATCAACGGGCTGGACAGCATCGGCCTGACGCTGCAGCACGAAGCGGACATCTCCCGCTACGAAGCGCAGCAGCCGGCGTTTTTGAATTAATCCCCTTCACCCGCCGCCCGGCGGGTGAGTTTTTTTCCTCACCAGTAGCCCAGCAGCTTCCACCATGCTCCGCCGATCACTATCCAGATCAGCAAGTTAACCACGCTCATCACCCATCCCGCTTTCCACCATTCCCCCAGCGTCACGTAGCCGGAGCCGAAGACGATCGGCGCGGTGCCGGTGCCGTAATGCGTCAGCGACATCATCAGCGAGGAAGAGAACGCCAGGATCAGGCCCAGCAGCGCCGGTGGCGCGCCGAGCGCGATGCCGGCGGCGAAGAAGGCGGCGAACATCGCCGTCACGTGCGCGGTGGTGCTGGCGAAGAAATAGTGCGAATACAAATAGATGAGGGTCAGCAAGATCGTGCCGCCCACCCAGCTCATGCCCATATGGTCGATGCCGTTGCCCACGGTTTGCGACAGCCAGCCGATCAGCCCCAGCTTGCCGAGGAAGCTGGCCATCATCACCAGCGCCGAGAACCACACCACGGTGTCCCAGGCACCTTTATGCTTGAGCACATCCTCCCAGCTCAGCACCCCGGTGGCCAGCAGCACCGCCAGGCCGATCAGCGCCGCGGTGGTGGGATTGACCGCCAGCGCCGGGCCGAAGATCATCGCCGGAATGCCGGCCCACAGCACCAGCAACAGCGCGAACACCCCGAGGGTGATTTTCTCCGGCAGCGTTACCGGCCCCAGCGCCTGCAGTTTTTCGCGCGCGAAGCGCGGCGCGTCCGGGGTACTTTTCACCTCCGGCGGATACAGCAGATAGATGACCAGCGGCATCACGATCAGCGAGCACAGTCCCGGCACCAGAGCGGCGACTGCCCACATCGACCAGGACAGCTCGAAGCTGCCGTGTGTGCCTTTGGCGATCAGGCTGACAATCAGCGGGTTAGGCGCGGTAGCGGTGATAAACATCGCCGAGGTGACCGGGTTGATGTTGTAGTTCACCAGCGACAGGTAGCGGCCGATTTTGCCGGAGGTATTGAGCTCGGGTTTGGAGCCGAAGCTGTCGGCGATCGACTTCATGATCGGGTGAATGATGCCGCCGCCGCGCGCGGTGTTGCTCGGCGTCACCGGCGCCAGCGTGGTTTCCGCCAGCGTCAGCGCATAGGCGATGCCCAGCGTTTTTTTGCCGAACAGCGAAATAAAGTAATAGCCGATGCGCGCGCCCAGCCCGGTTTTATTCAGGCTGAGGGAGATCATGATCGAAAAGCCGATCAGCCAGATCAGCTGGTTGGAAAAGCCGCTGAGCGCGTCGTCCAGCGCGGCGCCCGGCTTGCCGGGATTGGTGACGCCGGTCACCGCCACCAGGGCGATGGCGATCACCGAGACTGCGCCGATCGGCATCGCCTTGCCGATGATGGCGATGATGGTGCCGATAAACAGCGCCAGCAGCTGCCAGGCATTAGGCGCGACGCCCTCCGGCACGGGAATGAGGAACCAGATAATCAGCGTGGCGGCAAGGGCGCACAGGGAAGGAAGCGGTTTGAGCGGTGTGAGTTTATCCATAACGTTCCCACTGTTCTAAACGACAAGGCGGCATCTCAATAGCGAGATGGGCGTGGGCGCAACGATCGCGCGCCATATGTCTTCAGCTTGGGCGTCCGGTTCAGCCTTCTCAATGACTTGCATCAAGAATGCCGTCGTTTGACCTCACACTTCACGCACTTTGGCGCTCATCCCGAGCGCCGCCAGCGCCAACAGCGCCGCCATCCAATACACCGAGCCATGACCGAAATTCTCCACCAACGCGCCCTGCAGCACCCCGGCCAGGATCACCCCGGTAGAGATGCTGTTGGTGAACAGCGTGGTGGCGGCGCCCGGCCGGCCCGGCATCAAATCCTGAAAATAGAGCATGCCGATACCGGCGACGATGCCGATAAACACCGCGTTGAGCAACTGCAGCGCGATCAGGGCCGGCTTGCTCTCCAGCACCGTCAGCCCGAGATAAAACAGCACGCCCGCCGCCACCGCCAGCAGCATCATGTTGCGTTTGCCGAAGCGTTGGACGTAATAACCGGCCAACAGCATCGCCGGGATCTCCAACCCGGCGGCGGTGCCCATCAGCACCCCGGCCAGCCCCTCCGGCAGGCCGAGATCGGCGGTGATATACAGCGGCATATCGATGATGTACAAGGTATTGCAGGTCCACATCAGCATCGAGGCGATGAACAGCAGCCGCACATCGCGATTGCGCCAGGCGCTGGCGGGCGCAATCGGCGCGGAAGCGCCTTCCCGCAACCCTTCGCCATCCGCCGCGCGCGGCACCGAAGGCAGCATGAATCCTACCAGCAGCACGCAGACCGCGAAGGTGGCGGCGGCGATCAGGAACATCACGGTGAACCCGTAGCTGAGCGCCAGCGCAAACGACAGCGGCGGGCCAATCACCCACGCCAGCGATAGCTGGGCGCGCATCACCGAGCTGAACATCACCACTTCACGCGCCTCGCTGTCGGCGTATTCCCGCGCCAGCGCGAAAATCTGCGGCATGGCGGTGTTGGCAACGGCGGACATCAGCACCCCGGCGGTGATCAGCGTCAGGTAGTCGCGGTTAAAGGCAAACAGCAGACAGTTGCCGACCGCCATCAGGCAGCACAGCAGGATCAGCCTGCGCCGATCGCCGCGGGTATCGGAGCGTTTGGCCAGCAGAAAACTGACGACGATGCCGGCCACCGCGTTGGCGGTGTAAAACAGCCCGACCCACAGCGGCCGCACCTTGACCTCGGTGGTCAGAAACAGGCTGAGCGTCGGCGTCAGCAACGCGCCGGCGATGCCAGAAAGAAAAGCAATCAGCAGGAATGCGGCAAAGATGGGATTGATGCGCTGTGACAACCGGCTCAGGCGTTGCATATCGTCTTCCTGACCTCAAAGCAGAAAAAAGAACCTTAGGCCACGGCGAGAAAAATGCAAGCGCATTGCCATGACCACGCATAAAAAAACCAGTGGGTCGCCCCACTGGCTGGTGAAACAGCACCATTACTCAGAAATTGGTTGCCGGAGCCCCTACAGGTGCTCGCGATACTGCTTATCGGTCATCTCTTTGATGTCCCATTGCGTCAGGTGCGCCAGCATCGCCAGCCGCGCCTGCTCGGGCACCACGCTCAGCCAGTCTGCGCGCTGGCGGCGCACCGCGCTGAAATAGCGCTGGTAGAACTGTCTGGATAAGAAAGCTTTCATCATTACGCCCTCCCCCTTTCATTGATGAAAATTATCGGCGTAATATAGGGAAAGAAAAATTGACGAGTTGAGGCAGGAGCGTTCCTCTTTTATGTCCACGTCCCGATTGCAGCAGCAGTTCATCCGTCTGTGGCAGCGCTGCCACGGTGAAACCACCGACACCACGCTGCAGGATCTGGCGGAGGTGCTGAGCTGCTCGCGGCGCCACGTGCGCTCCCTGCTGAGCGCCATGCAGCGAGAGGGCTGGCTCACCTGGCAGGCGGAGTCGGGGCGCGGCAAACGTTCGCGGCTAACCTTCCACTACACCGGCCTGGCGCTGCAGCAACAGCGGGCCGAGGAGCTGTTGGAACAGGACCGCATCGATCAGTTGGTGCAGCTGGTGGGCGACAAAAACGTGGTGCGCCAGATGCTGCTGTCGCAGTTGGGGCGCAGCTTCCGCCAGGGGAAACATATCCTGCGGGTGCTCTACTACCGGCAGCTGTACAACCTGCTGCCCGGCTCGGCGCTGCGGCGATCGGAAACCCATTTGGCGCGCCAGATCTTCAACGGCCTGACGCGCATAAATGAGGAAAACGGGGAACTCGAGTCCGATCTGTCCCACCATTGGCAGGCGCTGACGCCGCTGCACTGGCGGTTTTACCTGCGCCCGGCGATCCATTTTCATCACGGCCGCGAGCTGGAGATGGCGGACGTCATCACTTCCCTCTCACGTCTGACCTCGCAACCGCTGTTCTCGCATATCGAGAGCGTCACCTCGCCGACGCCGTTCGTGATCGACGTGCAGCTGCGCAGCCCCGACCACTGGCTGCCCTGGCTGCTGGGCAGCGTGCAGGCCATGATCCTGCCGCGCGAATGGCGCGAACTGCCTGATTTCGCCCGCCATCCGGTCGGCACCGGCCCCTACCGCATGGTGCGCAACCATCCCAGCCAGATGAAGATCCACGCCTTCGACGACTATTTCGGCTACCGGGCGCTGATCGACGAGGTGAACATCTGGGTGCTGCCGGAGTTTTCCGAAGAGCTGGTGCACTCCGGCGTGCAGCTGCAGGGCGATGAAACCGGCAACAGCGAGCTGGAAAGCCGGCTGGAAGAGGGCTGCTATTTCCTGCTGTTCGATCAGCGCTCCCCGCTGGCCACCGATCCCGCCATTCGCAGTTGGCTGTGCGAATTGATCAACCCCATTTCGCTGCTGAGCCACGCCGGGCCGCTCTACCAGCGCTATTGGTCGCCGGCGTACGGCCTGCTGCCGCGCTGGCACCACAACCGCACGCTGGCGCAGCAGCCCAAGCCCGCGGGCCTGACCGAACTGACGATGACCCACTTCAATGAGCATTCGGAGTTTCACGCCATTCGCCAGGCGATCGAACCGCTGCTGGCGCAGCACGGCATCCGCCTGATTGTGCAAAGCGTGGATTACGCCACCTGGCACCAGGGCGACGCGCGCAGCGATCTGTGGCTCGGCAGCGCCAACTTCTATCTGCCGCTGGAGTTTTCGCTGTTCGCCACGTTGTACGAACTGCCGCTGATGCAGCACTGCATGAACGAAGATCTGGCGCAGGACGCGGCGCTGTGGCGCGCCAACCGCTTGCCGCTGGCCGAGTTCTGCCAGCGTCTGGTCAGCAACCACCAGCTGCATCCGCTGTTCCACCACTGGCTACAGCTGCACGGCCAGCGCAGCATGCGCGGCGTGCGGATGAACACCCTCGGCTGGTTCGACTTCAAGTCCGCCTGGTTTGCCCCGCCGGAGGCATAAGCGCCTTTCGCCCGGGTCGGTTAATCTTTACAATAGCGCCGTCTCAACGGGGTGCGGTAAGTCGGGCCGCGTGATAAGCCCGATTTTCCGCTGAGAGCACACCCGTCGAACCTGATCCGGTCAATACCGGCGGAGGGATTTGAGCCCAGCGAACCGGCGACGCCGCCTCGCCCCCTCAGATACCCTTGCCCCCTTATTTTTCAGGAGTGCAACGTGGTCAAAAAATATCTGCCCTGCTTATTGCTACTGTGCGCCGCGCCGGTGTTCGCCAAGCCGACGCTGACGGTTTACACATACGATTCCTTCGCCGCCGACTGGGGCCCCGGCCCGGCGGTGAAAAAAGCCTTCGAAGCCGAGTGCGACTGTGAATTGAAGTTCGTCGCGCTGGAAGACGGCGTCTCGCTGCTGAACCGCCTGCGCATGGAAGGCAAGAACAGCGCCGCCGACGTGGTGCTGGGGCTGGACAACAACCTGTTGCAGGCGGCGCAGCAAACCGGCCTGTTCGCGCCGAGCGGCGTCGACACCGCCAAACTGACGGTGCCGGGCGGCTGGCAGGACGCGACCTTCGTGCCTTACGACTACGGTTACTTCGCCTTCGTCTACAACAAAGAAAAACTGAAGAACCCGCCGAAAAGCCTGCAGGAGCTGGTCAGCAGCGATCGCAACTGGAAAGTGATCTACGAAGATCCGCGTACCAGCACGCCGGGCCTCGGCCTGCTGCTGTGGATGCAAAAAGTGTATGGCGACAAGGCGCCGGCCGCCTGGCAGCAGTTGGCGAAGAAGACCGTCACCGTCACCAAAGGCTGGAGCGAAGCCTACGGCCTGTTCCTGAAAGGCGAAGGCGATCTGGTGCTCAGCTACACCACCTCTCCCGCCTATCACCTGATCGAAGAGAAAAAAGATCTCTACGCCGCCGCCACGTTCAGCGAAGGCCACTACCTGCAGGTGGAAGTGGCGGGCAAGCTGAAGGCCGCCAAACAGCCTGAGCTGGCGGAGCGCTTCATGCAGTTCATGGTGACGCCGGCGTTCCAGAACACCATCCCGACCGGCAACTGGATGTACCCGGTGATCAACACCCCACTGCCCGTCGGCTTTGAGCAGATGAACGTGCCGCAGACCGCGCTGCAATACAGCGCCGAAGAGGTGGCCAAACAACGCGGCGGCTGGATCCGGGCATGGCAAACCGCCGTCAGCCGCTGATCCCCCGCTGGCTCTGGCCGGGGCTGCTGGCCGCCGGCGTGATCCTGCTGGTCGCCGCGCTGGCAATGGGCTCGCTGTGGCGTCACGCGCCGGGCAGCGACTGGCGCGGCCTGTGGCAGGACAGCTACCTGTGGCACGTGGTGCGATTCACCTTCTGGCAGGCGCTGCTGTCGGCGCTGATTTCGGTGCTGCCCGCCGTTCTGCTGGCACGCGCGCTCTATCGCCGCCGTTTCCCCGGCCGTCAGCTGCTGCTGCGGCTGTGCGCCATGACGCTGGTGCTGCCGGTGCTGGTGGCGGTGTTCGGCCTGCTCAGCGTCTATGGGCGCCAGGGCTGGCTTGCGACGCTGTGCGGCTGGCTGGGCGTCGAGTATGGCTTTTCGCCCTACGGCCTGCAGGGCATTCTGCTGGCGCACCTGTTCTTTAACCTGCCGCTGGCCACCCGCCTGTTGCTGCAGGCGCTGGAGAACATTCCGGTGGAGCAGCGCCAGCTGGCCGCCCAGCTGGGCATGAACGGCTGGCAGCAGTTCCGCTTCGTCGAATGGCCGGCGCTGCGCCGCCAGATCCTGCCGAGCGGCGCGTTGATCTTCATGCTGTGCTTCGCCAGCTTCGCCACCGTGCTGTCGCTGGGCGGCGGGCCGCAGGCCACCACCATCGAACTGGCGATCTACCAGGCGCTGAGTTACGACTACGATCTGGGTCGCGCCGCCATGCTGGCGCTGATCCAGTTAAGCTGTTGTCTGGGGCTGGTGTTGCTCAGCCAGCGCCTGAGCCAGGCGCTGCCGGTGGGCCATACCCACGCCCAGCGCTGGCGCAACCCGGAAGACAGCCTGTGGCGGCGCGTCGGCGATTTTCTGCTGATCGCCGCCGCGCTGTTGCTGTTATTGCCGCCTCTGCTGGCGGTAATCGCCGACGGCGCCAATCAGGCTATCGTCAGCGTGCTGCGCCAGCCGGTGCTGTGGCAGGCGCTGTTCACGTCGCTGCGCATCGCCCTCGGCGCCGGGCTGCTGTGCGTGACGCTCACGATGATGCTGCTGTGGAGCAGCCGCGAGCTGAAGCTGCGGCAGCATCTGCACGGCGGCCAGGCGCTGGAGCTGAGCGGCATGGTGATCCTGGCGATGCCGGGTATCGTGCTGGCCACCGGCTTCTTCCTGCTGCTGAGCGATACGATCGGGCTGCCGCAGTCACCCTATGCGCTGGTGATCCTCACCAATGCGCTGATGGCGGTGCCCTATGCGCTGAAGGTGTTGGAGAACCCGATGCGCGACCTCGCCGAACGTTACAACCCACTGTGCCTGTCGCTGGATATCCACGGCTGGCAACGGCTGCGGCTGATCGAACTGCGCGCGTTGCGTCGCCCGCTGGCGCAGGCGCTGGCCTTCGCCTGCGTGCTGTCGATCGGCGATTTCGGCGTGGTCGCCTTGTTTGGCAACGAGCATTTCCGTACCCTGCCTTTTTACCTGTATCAGCAGATTGGCGCCTACCGCAGCAACGACGGGGCGGTGACCGCGCTGCTGTTGCTGCTGTTGTGTTTCCTGCTGTTTACCCTGATCGAACGCTTACCGGGGCGCCATGCTGACGCTTGAAAAACTGACCTATCTGTATGAACACCTGCCGATGCGCTTTGATCTGCGCATCCAGCCGGGCGAGCGCGTCGCGGTGCTCGGCCCCAGCGGCGCCGGTAAAAGCACCCTGCTGAGCCTGATCGCCGGTTTTCTGCCGGCGGCCAGCGGCCGGCTGCTGCTGAACGGCGAAGACCACACGGCCACACCGCCGGCCAAACGGCCGGTGTCGATGCTGTTTCAGGAGAACAACCTGTTCGCGCACCTGACGGTAGCGCAGAACATCGGGCTGGGGTTGGATCCCGGTCTGCGCTTGACTGAACAGCAGCGCCAACAGCGGGCGCATATCGCTCGTCAGGTCGGCCTGGAAGAGCACCTGGAGCGCCTGCCGTCGCAGCTTTCCGGCGGCCAGCGTCAGCGCGCCGCGCTGGCGCGCTGTTTGATTCGCCAACGGCCGATCCTGTTGCTCGACGAGCCCTTCTCGGCGCTCGATCCGGCGCTGCGCAACGAGATGCTGCAGCTGCTGCAGACGGTGTGCGAACAGCGCAACCTGACGCTGCTGATGGTGTCGCACAACCTCGACGACGCCGCGCGCATCGCCCCGCGCACGCTGCTGGTGGTCGATGGCCGCATCTATTACGACGGCCCGACGCAGGCGCTGCTGGACGGCAGCGCGCCCGAAGCGCGCGTGCTGGGCATTTCGGGTAAAGCGTGATCTGACGCGCGTTTTTTATGCTGCGCCAATAAACCTGTTGTGCGAATTTTGCGCCTGTGTTTTTATAAAAACCTGACTCTTTTTACTGATGATAAGGTTCCCTGTGATCGCATCCTCGCTGACTTCGACCCTACTAGTTACCGCGCTACCAGCCGCGGTGGTCGTCGTGCGTGTGGTGGTGGTCGTCGGCAATGCGCCGTAGGGTCCGAATCAACGCATCGATTCCCAAACCCCGCCGGCGCAAACCGGGCGGGGTTTCTTGTTTTAGCACCCTGCCCAGCAAAGCTCACCGGCCTTGAGAAAGGACAGGAACATGGCAACTTCGGGCACGCCTCAACCGGGCACCAGCTTCACCGGCGCACAATTGATCGTTCATCTGCTGGAGCGGCAGGGTATCACCACCGTCGCCGGCATCCCCGGCGGCGCCGCGCTGCCGCTGTATGACGCGCTGAGCCAAAGCACCCGTATTCACCACGTGCTGGCGCGCCACGAACAGGGCGCGGGCTTTATGGCGCAGGGCATGGCGCGCGCCAACGGCAAAGCGGCGGTGTGCATCGCCTCCAGCGGGCCGGGCGCCACCAACCTGGTCACCGCCATCGCCGATGCCAAGCTCGACTCCATTCCGCTGGTGTGCATCACCGGTCAGGTGCCCTCCTCGATGATCGGCACCGACGCCTTCCAGGAGGTGGACACCTACGGCATTTCCATCCCGATCACCAAGCACAACCATCTGGTGCGCGATATCCGCGAGCTGCCGCAGGTGATCGGCGACGCGTTCCGCATCGCCGAATCCGGCCGCCCAGGCCCGGTCTGGATCGATGTGCCGAAAGACGTACAAACCGCCACCATCACCCTGGAAGAGCTGCCGCCGATCGCCGTGCCGGACGCCGCCCCGAGCTTCGATCCGGCGCTGGTTGCGCAGGCCGCCGCGATGATCAACCAGGCGAAACGCCCGATCCTCTACCTGGGCGGCGGCATCATCTGCGCCGAGGCTCACCGGCAGGCGCTGGAACTGGCCGAGCGCGCCGGTCTGCCCACCACCATGACGCTGATGGCGCTGGGGGCGATGCCGGTGGAACACCCGCTGTCGCTGGGCATGTTGGGCATGCACGCGGCGCGCAGCACCAACTTCATTCTGCAGGAGGCCGATCTGCTGATCGTGCTGGGCGCGCGCTTCGACGATCGGGCAATCGGCAAAACCGAGCAGTTCTGCCCTAACGCCGCCATCATTCACGTGGATATCGATCGCGCCGAGCTGGGCAAGGTCAAACAGGCCAACGTGGCGATCCATGCCGACGTCGGCCAGGTACTGCAACAGCTGCTGCCGCAGATCGACACGCAGCCGCGCAGCGCGTGGCTGAGCACCGTCAACGACCTGAAGCGCGAGTTCCCGTTCAACATGCCGAACGCCGACGATCCGCTGAGCCATTACGGCCTGGTGCTGGCCGCCGCGCGCTGCGTGGACGACAGCGCCATTATCACCACCGACGTGGGCCAGCATCAGATGTGGGTGGCGCAGGCCTATCCGCTGAGCCGGCCGCGCCAGTGGCTGACGTCGGGCGGCCTGGGCACCATGGGCTTCGGTCTGCCGGCGGCGATCGGCGCGGCGCTGGCGGAGCCCGAGCGTAAAGTGCTGTGCTTCTCCGGCGACGGCAGCCTGATGATGAACATTCAGGAAATGGCCACCGCCGTCGAACACGATCTGGACGTGAAAATCATTTTGATGAACAACCAGGCGCTGGGGCTGGTGCACCAGCAGCAAACCCTGTTCTACCAGCAGCGCATCTTCGCCGCCGCCTATCCGAAGCGCACCGACTTCCTGAAGATCGCCGCCGGATTCGGGCTGGATACCTGCGATTTGAACGCCGCGGAAGATCCGCAGGCGGCGCTGGCCGAAGCGATCCAACGCCCGGGGCCCTGCCTGATCCACGCGCTGATCGATATCAACGAAAAAGTGTTCCCGATGGTGCCGCCGGGCGCCGCCAACATCGACATGATTGGAGAATAAGCCATGCTGCAACCACAAGATAAACCCCAGGTGATCCTGGAGCTGGCCGTGCGCAACCATCCCGGCGTCATGTCGCACGTTTGTGGGCTGTTCGCTCGCCGCGCGTTCAACGTCGAAGGCATTCTGTGTCTGCCGCTGAAGGACGGCCAGCAGAGCCGCATTTGGCTATTGGTCGCCGACGATCAGCGGCTGGAGCAAATGATCAGCCAGGTGGAAAAGCTGGAAGACGTGCTGCAGGTGAAGCGCCACAGCGAAGACGTGCGGGTATTTGAACAGCTGGAAGCGTTCTTTCAGTAATACGAAGGGGGCTTACGCCCCCGCAATCATTGCCCGGACAGTACCTGCCACAGCAGGTGCCGATACACCGGCATCAAGGGCTGCTGGCTCAGCAGATAACCGACCGCCAGCGCCGCCAGCCAGCTCAATCCGCAAACCACGCGCAGCCGCAGCGGCGTCAGCCAACGGCTCAGCCGATCGGCACTGCGCTTATCCTCACGCCACCAGCGCCAACTCAGCCACACCGCCAGCCAGAGGGTGAGCGCCGCGGCGAGCAGCAGCCACTTGAACATCGCGCTGTTGGCGCCGGCGGGAATGTCGATCGCCACGCCCGCCAGGATACCGGGGAAGAAATAGACCGGCGGCCAGGTCAGGCAACCGATGATGTTCGGCAAGGCAAACTTGTACGGCGGCAGATCGAGCATGCCGGCCACCATCGGCACCAGCGGGCGCGTCGGGCCAACGAAGCGGCCGATCAGAATGGTCGCCATGCTGTGCTGGTGCAAGGCGTGCTCGGTTTTGTCGAGCAGCGCTTTGTTCTTCTTCAGGAACGACCAGCGGTGCAAGGGCCCTTTGAAGGCGCGGCCGACGAAATAAGAGATCCAGTCGCCGAGCAGGCAGCCGACGATCCCCGCCGCCCAGGCGTAGTAGAAGTCCACCTTGCCGCTGCCGATCAGCGCGCCGATGCTGGCCATCATCACCGTGCCGGGCAGCAGCAGCCCCACCAGCGCCAGCGACTCGAGAAAAGCGACCAGCAGGACGACCATCAGGGTGAAAGCCAGCGACTGGGTGATCAAATCTTGTAAATAGGCTTCCATTACACCTCTGCGGATTATTCGGCCAAACGGGGCGAAGGATTTTCCAGCGCCGCCGCTGGCGAGTCAATCGATGAATTGTATGCGTATTTGGCAGCGCCGAACGCCGATGGACAATGACTGTATAAAAACACATACTATAATTTATCTATATTAGCGCCAAAACCGACATCTCGCTGAATGTCGCGCACGCCGCCCGGCGGAAGACGAAGGGGTTATGACAGCACTGCAACAGGGTTTCCTGCTCACTCGCCACTGGCGCGACACGCCCGCCGGCACCGAGGTCGAATTTTGGCTGGCGACCGACGCGGGCCCGCGTCAGCTGCGCTTGCCGCCGCAAACCTCGGTGGCGTTTATCCCCGCCGAACAAAAGCCGCGCGCGGAACTGCTGCTGCGCGAAGAACGGCAGGTGGAACTGAAACCGCTGGCACTGACGGATTTTCATCACCGCCCGATGCTGGGGCTGTACTGCCGCCAGCACCGTCAGCTCATCAAGCTGGAAAAACTGCTGCGGGAAGGCGGCGTTACGGTCTACGAGGCCGACATTCGCCCGCCCGAACGCTATCTGATGGAGCGCTTCATCACCGCGCCGGTGTGGTTCAACGGCCAGGCCAACGGCGGCGGGCCGTTGCTCAATGGCCAGATGAAGCCGGCGCCGGACTACCGCCCGACGCTCAGGCTGGTGTCGCTGGATATCGAAACCACCGCCCACGGCGAGCTTTACTCCATCGCACTGGAAGGCTGCGGCCAGCGGCAGGTCTACATGCTGGGGCCGGCCAACGGCGGCGATGCGCCGCTGGATTTCGATCTGGAATACTGCGCCAGCCGCCCCCAACTGCTGGAACGACTCAACGCGTGGCTGGAGCGCCACGATCCCGACGCCATCATCGGCTGGAACCTGGTGCAGTTCGATCTGCGGGTGCTGCAAAAGCACGCCGAACGCTACCAGATCCCGCTGCGGCTGGGGCGCGGCGGCAACCTGCTGGAGTGGCGCGAGCACGGCTTCAAGCAGAATCACTTTTTCGCCGCCGCCGCCGGCCGCCTGATCATCGATGGCATCGAAGCGCTGAAGTCCGCCACCTGGAACTTTCCCTCCTTCAGCCTGGAATACGTTTCGCAGGAACTGCTGGGTGAAGGCAAGGCGATCGACAACCCTTATCAACGCATGGCGGAGATCGACCGGCGCTTCGCCGAAGACAAGCCGGCGCTGGCCCGCTACAACCTGAAGGACTGCGAGCTGGTGACGCGCATCTTCGCCAAGGCCGACCTGCTCAACTTCCTGCTGGAACGCGCCACCGTCACCGGGCTGGCGGCCGATCGCAGCGGCGGATCGGTGGCGGCCTTCAGCCACCTTTATATGCCACGCATGCACCGCCTGGGCTTTGTCGCCCCCAACCTCGGCGAACAGCCGGAGGAACACAGCCCCGGCGGCTTCGTGATGGACTCCCGGCCCGGCCTGTACGATTCGGTGCTGGTGCTGGACTATAAAAGCCTGTACCCGTCGATCATCCGCACCTTCCTGATCGATCCGGTCGGGTTGGTGGAAGGCATGCGCCACCCAAACGACGCCGATTCGGTGCCCGGCTTTCGCAACGCCCGCTTCTCGCGCAGCAAACACTGCCTGCCGGCGATCGTCGAGCAGATCTGGCAGGGACGCGAGGCCGCCAAGCGCCAACACAACAAGCCCCTGTCGCAGGCGCTGAAGATCATCATGAACGCGCTGTACGGCGTGCTGGGATCGAGCGGCTGCCGCTTCTTCGATCCGCGGCTGGCGTCGTCGATCACCCTGCGCGGCCACGAGATCATGCGTCAAACCCGCGAGCTGATCGAAGCCGAAGGTTATCAGGTGATTTACGGCGATACCGACTCCACCTTCGTGTGGCTGAAACAGCCGCATGACGAGCAGCAGGCGGCGCAGATCGGCCGGACGCTGGTGCAGCGGGTCAACGCCTGGTGGCAGCAGCATCTGCAGCAGCAGTTCGGGCTGGAGAACGCGCTGGAGCTGGAGTTCGAAACCCACTATTCCCGCTTCCTGATGCCGACCATTCGCGGCGCCGAACAGGGCAGCAAGAAGCGCTACGCCGGCCTGATCGCACGCGGCGGCGGCGAGGAAGAGATGGTGTACAAAGGCCTGGAAACGGTGCGCACCGACTGGACGCCGCTGGCGCAGCAGTTCCAGCAGCAGCTCTATCAGCGCATCTTCAAACGGCAGCCCTACCAGGACTATGTGCGCGACTACGTCGGCAAAACCCTGAACGGCGACTTCGACGATCAGCTGGTGTACCGCAAGCGCCTGCGCAGGAAACTCGACGACTATCAGCGCAACGTGCCGCCGCACGCACGCGCCGCGCGCATCGCCGACGACTACAACCGCAGCCAGGGGCGGCCGCTGCAGTATCAGAACGGCGGCTGGATCAGCTACGTGATGACCGTCGCCGGGCCGGAACCGCTGGAAACGCGCCATTCGCCCATCGACTATCAGCATTACCTCGAACGCCAGCTGCAACCGGTGGCAGACGCTATACTCCCTTTCTTGCACGACGATTTCACCACGCTGGTCACCGGGCAGATGGGGCTGTTTTGAGATTGCGCCAGGTTAAGAAAAATCATCCGGTTTTGCAGGTGACGAACGCGCCGCCTTCCATTACCATAGCGCCCTTCCCAAAACTGAACCACGCTTAGCCCTGCCGTCTCACGACGTCTGCATGGCGTGAACGGCTATTGCCCGTCAAATTTAAAACAAACCGGGATAGCAGACGTTCAGTACAGGTGCCGCGGCCCTTCCCGCCCGGTAACAAGACTTACTTACAAAGAATCGAGCCGACAATATATGCCTTTTACTCTTGGTCAACGCTGGATCAGCGACACGGAAAGCGAATTAGGACTGGGCACCGTCGTGGCGCTGGACGCGCGCATGATTACCCTGCTTTTCCCCGCCACCGGTGAAAACCGCCTCTATGCCAGAAACGATTCGCCGATCACCCGCGTGATGTTCAACCCGGGCGATACCGTCAGCAGCCACGAAGGATGGCAGCTGCAGGTGGAAGAGGTGAAAGAGGAAAACGGTCTGTTGACCTATATCGGCACCCGCCAGGACACCCAGGAGAGCGGCGTGGCGATGCGCGAAGTCCTGCTGGACAGCAAGCTGACCTTCAGCAAGCCGCAGGATCGCCTGTTCGCCGGCCAAATTGACCGCATGGACCGTTTCGCGCTGCGTTTTCGCGCGCGCAAGTACCAGAGCGAGCAGTATCGCCTGCCGTTCGCCGGCCTGCGCGGCATGCGCGCCAGCCTGATCCCGCACCAGTTGCACATCGCCCATGAAGTCGGCCAGCGCCATGCGCCGCGCGTCCTGCTGGCGGACGAAGTCGGCCTCGGCAAAACCATCGAAGCCGGCATGATCATCCACCAGCAGCTGCTGGCGGGCCGCGCCGAGCGCGTGCTGATCGTGGTGCCGGAAACGTTGCAGCACCAGTGGCTGGTGGAGATGATGCGCCGCTTCAACCTCTACTTCTCGCTGTTCGACGACAGCCGCTACGCCGAAGCCAAGCTCGACAGCAGCAACCCGTTCGAAACCGAACAGCTGGTGATCTGCTCGCTGGACTTCGTGCGCCGTAACAAGCAGCGCTTGGAAGAGCTGGCGGACGCCCAGTGGGATCTGCTGGTGGTCGACGAAGCGCACCACCTGGCCTGGAGCGAAGAAGCGCCGAGCCGCGAATATCAGGTGATCGAACAGTTGGCCGAGCATATCCCCGGTGTGCTGCTGCTGACCGCCACCCCGGAACAGCTGGGCCAACAGAGCCACTTCGCGCGCCTGCGCCTGCTCGATCCAAACCGTTTCCACGACTACGGCGAGTTCGTCGCCGAGCAGCAGAAATACCGCCCGGTGGCCGACGCCGTCACCCTGCTGCTGAGCGGTAAACGCCTGGCCGACGACAAATTGAACCTGTTGGGCGAGCTGATCGACGAGCAGGACATCGAACCGCTGCTCAAAGCCGCCAACAGCGAAGGCGACAACGCCGAGCAGGCGCGCCAGGAGCTGGTTTCCATGCTGATGGATCGCCACGGCACCAGCCGCGTGCTGTTCCGCAACACCCGTAACGGCGTGAAGGGCTTCCCGCACCGCAACCTGCACCAGATCAAGTTGCCGTTGCCGACCCAGTATCAGACTGCGATCAAAGTGTCCGGCATCATGGGCGCCAAGAAGTCCGTCGAAGCGCGCGCGCGCGACATGCTGTACCCGGAGCAGATCTACCAGGAATTCGAGGGCGAAAACGCCACCTGGTGGAACTTCGACCCGCGCGTCGAGTGGCTGCTGGACTACCTGCTGGCCAACCGCAACGAAAAAGTGCTGGTGATCTGCGCCAAGGCCGACACCGCGCTGCAGCTGGAGCAGGTGCTGCGCGAGCGTGAAGCGATCCGCGCCGCGGTGTTCCACGAAGGGCTGTCGATTATCGAGCGCGACCGCGCCGCCGCCTACTTCGCCTCCGAAGAGGAAGGCGCGCAGGTGCTGCTGTGTTCCGAGATCGGCTCCGAAGGCCGCAACTTCCAGTTCGCCAGCCAGCTGGTGATGTTCGATCTGCCGTTCAACCCGGACCTGCTGGAGCAGCGTATCGGCCGTCTGGACCGTATCGGCCAGATGCACGATATCCAAATCATGGTGCCTTACCTGGAGCACACCGCGCAGGCGGTGCTGGGTCGCTGGTTCCACGAGGGGCTGGACGCCTTCGAACACACCTGCCCGACCGGCCGCACCATCTACGACAGCTGCTACGAGCAGTTGATCGGTTATCTGGCCGCGCCGACCGAACAGGAAGGCTTTGACGAATTCATCCACGCCTGCCGCCAGCAGCACGATCAGTTGAAAGCGCAGCTGGAACAGGGCCGCGACCGCCTGCTGGAGATGCACTCCAACGGCGGCGACAAAGCCCAGGCGCTGGCCGCCGCCATCGCCGAGCAGGATAACGACGTCAATCTGGTGGGCTTCGCGCTCAACCTGTTCGACATCGTCGGCATCAACCAGGAAGACCGCAGCGACAACCTGATCGTGCTGACGCCGTCCGACCATATGCTGGTGCCGGACTTCCCGGGCCTGCCGCAGGACGGCTGCACCGTCACCTTCGATCGCGATCGGGCGCTGTCGCGCGAAGACGCGCAGTTCGTCAGCTGGGAGCACCCGATCATCCGCAACGGCCTGGATCTGATCCTGTCCGGCGATACCGGCAGCTGCGCGGTGTCCCTGTTGAAAAACAAAGCGTTGCCGGTCGGCACCCTGTTGGTTGAGCTGGTGTACGTGGTGGAGGCTCAGGCGCCGAAGCACCTGCAGCTGACCCGCTTCCTGCCGCCGACGCCGATCCGCATGCTGATGGATCGCAAGGGCACCAACCTGGCGGCGCAGGTCGAGTTCGAAAGCTTCAACCGCCAGTTGAACGCGGTCAACCGCCACACCTCCAGCAAGCTGGTCAACGCCGTGCAGCAAGACGTGCACGCCATGCTGCAGCAGGCGGAAAGCCTGGTGGAAGTGCAGGCGCGCACGCTTATCGAACAGGCGAAGCAAGAGGCGGACGACAAGCTGAGCGCCGAGCTGGCGCGTCTGGAAGCGCTGAAGGCGGTCAACCCGAACATCCGCGACGACGAAGTCGAAGCGCTGGAGTTCAACCGCCGTCAGGTGCTGGCCAACCTCAATGAAGCCGGCTGGCGTCTCGACGCCATTCGTCTGGTGGTGGTCACCCACCAGTAACCGGCGCGACGCGGGGCGGCAACCGCCTCCCCGTTCGGCCCTTTTCGCGGAGCCAAGATGGAACCCTACAATCCCCCGCAGGACCCGCTGCACATCCTGTATCAGGATGAACACATCATGGTGGTCAACAAGCCCAGCGGCTTGCTGTCGGTGCCCGGCCGCGCGCCGGAAAACAAAGACAGCCTGATGACCCGCATTCAGGCCGATCATCCGGCCGCCGAATCGGTGCACCGGCTGGATATGGCCACCAGCGGGGTGATCGTGGTGGCGCTCAACAAGGCCGCCGAGCGCGAGCTGAAGCGTCAGTTCCGCGAACGCGAACCGAAGAAATCCTATATCGCCCGCGTTTGGGGGCATATGGCGCATGACGAAGGGTTGGTGGACTTGCCGCTGATCTGCGACTGGCCGAACCGGCCGCTGCAAAAGGTGTGTTTTGACACCGGCAAAGCGGCGCAGACGGAGTATCAGGTGCTGTCGCGCGACGCCGACGGCAGCACGCGCGTGAAGCTGACGCCGATCACCGGCCGCTCGCACCAGCTGCGGGTGCACATGCTGGCGCTGGGGCATCCGATCCTCGGCGACGGTTTCTACGCCCCGCCGGAGGCCAAGGCGATGGCGCCGCGGCTGCAGCTGCATGCGCAAGAGCTGCGTATCACCCACCCCGCCTTCCAGACGCCGATGCACTTTCGCGCCGAACCGGATTTCTGAGGCTAATCTCAGGGATACCCTAAATAATTCGAGTTGCAGGAAGGCGGCAACTAAGCGCAGCCCCGGGAGCGTACAAAAAGTACGTGACCGGGGTAAGCGCAGGCAGCCAACACACCTGCAGCTCGAAGTATGACGGGTATCGTTATTTGAAGCCTTTCTCGCGTTTGATCAGATCGTACGCCGCCTGAATTTCCTGCGCTTTCTGCTTGGCCATTTCCATCATCTGCGGCGGCAAGCCCTTCGCCACCAGCTTATCCGGATGGTGTTCGCTCATCAATTTGCGGTAGGCGCGTTTGATGGTGGCGGCATCGTCGCTGCTGCGCACGCCGAGCACCTTGCACGCATCGTCGAGCGTCGGGCCGCGCTGAGCCTGCTGATAGCCGCCCTGCGAATACCCGCCCTGCTGACCGCCGCCGAACTGACGCCCGCCCTCCATCATGCTGAGAAATTGATCGAACTGCGCATGCGAAATGCCCAGCTCTTCGGCGATGACATACAGCACCTGGCGTTCATTCGGGTGCAGCGAGCCGTCGGCGAACGCCGCCTGAATCTGAATTTCCAGAAACATCCGAATCAAATCGAAGCGGCCAAAACAGATGCTGCGGAACTGCTGCAGCGTCTCACGCAGCGGGAACTGGCTCTGTTTCCCCTCGCGGAACGCCTGCTGCGCCGCGGTGCGCGCTTCGCCGTGCAGCTGCAGGCGATCCATGAACAGGCTGGCGATCTGGATATCTGCCTCGGTAACGCGTCCTTTGGATTTGGTCAGGTGGCCCATCACCTGAAAAGTGGTGCGGAAAAACAGCGTTTGCCGCGTTTGCTGGTCGGTGAAGAAACCCCGGCTGCGCTTATTGCTGCGCGCCGTATCGATCATATGACCGATAATCAGCCCCAGAACTACACCCCAGAATCCCGCGCCAGACCAAATGGCGACGATGACGCCGAGCAGTTTTCCCCAATACTGCATATACTCCTCAATTATCATGCCGAAAGCCGCCCGCCCCCTTCGCTTCAGGAAAGGGCGCAGGCGATTTTTCCCAGAATTTGGATTATCATACCTGTCATTTATCTTTGCGCCTAACGACGACGCAAGTAAACGGCTGGATTTAGCACTAGCGCAACGCAGATGAGTAATATAGTCTCTGACCGTTTGCCGGACATGACGCCTCTGATGACGGAACACCAAAACCGCGTATGAAAAAAAGTTTCCCAACACTGCTGGCCACGATGATTTGGACGGCACTCTACAGTCAGCACGCGCTGGCTGATCTGGCCGAGCAATGCATGCTTGGCGTTCCCGTTTACGACAAACCTTTGGTCAGCGGCGATCCGAACAGCCTGCCGGTCACCATCAATGCCGATGACTCGCGCGCCGACTATCCGAAAAGCGCCCTGTTCAGCGGCAACGTGCATATCGAGCAGGGCAACAGCACCCTGACCGCCAAAGAAGTCGAGCTGAACCAGACGCAAAACCCTGGCCAGGCGGAACCGGTGCGCACCGTTACCGCCACCGGCGACGTGCACTACAGCGACAATCAGATCAAACTGAAAGGCCCGAAGGCCTGGTCGAACCTGAACACCAAAGATACCGACGTCTATGAAGGCGACTACCAAATGGTAGGCCGTCAGGGGCGTGGCGACGCCGACAAGATGAAAATGCGCGGCGCCAACCGTTACACCATTCTGGAAAACGGCACCTTTACCTCCTGTCTGCCGGGCGACGACAGCTGGAGCGTGGTTGGCTCCGAAGTGATCCACGATCGCGAAGAGCAGGTGGCGGAAGTGTGGAACGCCCGCTTCCGCATCGGCGGCGTGCCGGTGTTCTACAGCCCGTACCTGCAATTGCCGGTCGGCGACAAGCGCCGTTCCGGCTTCCTGATCCCGAACGCCAAGTACGGCAGCAACAACGGCTTCGAGTTCATGTTGCCGTACTACTGGAACATCGCGCCGAACTACGACGCCACCATCACGCCGCATTATATGTCCAAGCGCGGCCTGCAGTGGCAGACCGAGTTCCGCTATCTGGTGCAGCCGGGCCTCGGCCTGATGGAGTTCGACTGGTTGCCGGACGACAAGGAATACGGCAAAGATCATGACGACAGCAAGCGCTGGCTGTTCTACTGGAACCACAACGGCGTCATGGATCAGGTGTGGCGCTTCAACGTCGACTACACCAAGGTCAGCGATTCCAAATACTTCACCGATCTGGACTCCAAGTACGGTTCCACCACCGACGGCTACGCCACGCAGAAATTCAGCCTCGGCTACGCCAACGAGAACTGGAACGCCACGCTGAGTTCCAAGCAGTTCCAGATTTACGACGATACCGATCGCTCGCAGTCGGAATCGTATAAAGTTCAGCCGCAGCTGGATCTGAACTACTACAAAAACGACCTCGGCCCGTTCGACTTCCATATTTACGGCCAGGCGGCCAAGTTCACCAGCGTCAACCCGTACAGCCCGGACGCCACCCGTCTGCATATGGAGCCGACGCTGAGCCTGCCGCTGACCAACGGCTGGGCCAGCCTGAACACCGAAGCCAAGGTGATGGCGACCCACTACCAGCAGGATATTCCTGACGGTTTCGCCGCCAACTACCAGAGCCGCAAAGGCGCCGTTGCACCGGAGCTTGATGATTCGGTCAACCGCGTATTGCCGCAGTTCAAGGTCGACGGCAAGCTGGTGTTCGAACGCCCGATGATCTGGGCCGAAGGCGCCACCCAGACGCTGGAGCCGCGCGTACAGTACCTGTACGTGCCGTACCGCGACCAGAGTAACATCTACACCTACGACACCACGCTGCTGCAGACCGACTACTCCGGCCTGTTCCGCGACCGCACCTACAGCGGCCTGGATCGCATCGCTTCGCAGAACCGCGTCTCCACCGGTTTGACCACCCGCATTTATGATGACGCGCTGGTTGAACGTTTTAACGCTTCCGTGGGTCAAATCTACTACTTCAGCCGTTCGCGCACCGGCGATCAGGTAACAGGGTACGACAACAACGACGATACCGGCAGCGTGGCCTGGGCCGGCGATACCTATTGGAAAATCGACGATCGTTGGGGCCTGCGCGGCGGCCTGCAGTACGACACCCGCCTGAACAGCGTCTCGCTGGGCAACGGCGTGGTGGAATACCGCCAGGACGCCGAGCGCGTGGTGCAGTTGAACTACCGTTACGCCACGCCGGAATACATCCAGACGGCGTTGAACACCAAAACGGTTCCGGCCTTCCAGGACGGCATCTCGCAGGTGGGCATCACCGGCAGCTGGCCGATCGCCGATCGTTGGGCGGTGGTCGGGGCGTATTACTACGACACCCGCGCCAAGCAATCCGCCGATCAGCTGGTGGGGCTGAAGTACAACACCTGCTGCTGGGCGGTGACCCTGGGCTATGAGCGCAAGATCACCGATTGGAACAACAGCAACAATACCAGCGTTTACGACAACAGAGTTTCGTTCAACGTCGAACTGCGCGGCCTGAGCAGCGATCATAGTCTCGGCTCCGCAGAAATGCTGCGCTCCGGCATTCTGCCGTATCAGCGCGCATTCTGACGCTTTGCAACACTTTGAAAACGAGAACTTTCACCCGCATTTGCGGATTACATAATGGGAAATGTATGAAGAACTGGAGAACGCTTATTCTCGGATTGGTAGTTTGCGCCAATGCCGCGTTCGCAGCACCCCAAGAAGTGGATAAAGTCGCCGCCGTCGTGGATAACGGCGTGGTACTCGAAAGCGACGTCAACGGTCTGTTGCAGTCCGTGAAGCTCAACGCCCAGCAGGCCGGCCAGCAATTGCCGGACGACAAGACGCTGCGCCATCAGATCATCGAACGCCTGATCATGGATAACATCCAGCTGCAGATGGCCAAGAAAATGGGCATCACCGTGTCCGACGCCGATCTGGACAAGGCGATCGCCAACATCGCCGCGCAAAACAAGATGAGCGTCGATCAGCTGCGCAGCCGCCTGTCGTACGAAGGGTTGAACTACAACACCTACCGTTCGCAGATCCGCAAAGAGATGCTGATCTCCGAAGTGCGTAACAACGAAGTGCGCCGTCGCGTCACCATCCTGCCGCAGGAAGTGGACGCGCTGGCCAAGCAGGTGGGCGCGCAGAACGGCAGCGACACCGAAATGAACATCAGCCACATCCTGATCCCGCTGCCGGAGAATCCGTCGCAGCAGCAGGTCGACAAAGCCGAAGAGCTGGCCAAACGCCTGGTGGGTGAGATCAACAGCGGCGCCGACTTCGGCAAGCTGGCGATCACCTACTCCGCCGATTCTCAGGCGCTGAAAGGCGGCAACATGGGCTGGGGCAAGCTGCAAGAGATCCCGACCCTGTTCGCGGAACGTCTGGTGAGCGCCAAGAAAGGCGACGTCGTCGGCCCAATCCGTTCCGGCGTCGGCTTCCACATCCTGAAAGTGAACGACATCCGCGGCGCCAGCCAGTCGGTGTCGGTCACCGAAGTGCACGCCCGTCACATCCTGCTGAAACCTTCGGTGGTGCTGACCGACGATCAGGCGCGCGCCAAGCTGCAATCCGTGGCGGAAGCGATCAAGAGCGGCCGCGCCAAGTTTGCCGACGAAGCCAAACAGCTGTCGCAGGATCCGGGTTCTGCCATGCAGGGCGGCGATCTGGGCTGGGCTTCCCCGGACATCTACGATCCGGCCTTCCGCGATGCGTTGCTGAAGCTGAGCAAGGGTGAAATCAGCGCGCCGGTCCACTCTTCCTTCGGCTGGCACCTGATTCAGCTGCTGGACACTCGTCAGGTGGATAAGACCGACGCCGCGCAGAAAGATCGCGCTTACCGCATGCTGTTCAACCGTAAATTCGCCGAAGAAGCGCAGACCTGGATGCAGGAACAGCGCGCCCAGGCTTACGTGAAGATCCTCGATGGCAGCGATGCACAGCAATAAACGCGTCGTCATTACCCCCGGCGAACCCGCCGGGGTAGGGCCGGATTTGGTGGCAGCGCTGGCGCAACAGGATTGGCCTGTTGAGCTGGTGGTGTGCGCCGATCCGGCCCTGCTGCTTGAACGCGCCAAGCGTTTGGGCCTGCCGCTGACGCTGCGCGACTACCAGCCGCAGCAACCGGCCGAAGCGCAACGCGCCGGCACGCTGACCGTGCTGCCGGTGCCGCTCGCTCACCCGGTCACCGCCGGGGAGCTGAACGTCAGCAACAGTGCCTACGTGGTGGAAACCCTGGCGCGCGCCTGCGACGGCTGCCTCAACGGCGAATTCGCTGCGCTGATCACCGGCCCGGTGAACAAGGGCGTGATCAACGACGCCGGCGTGCCGTTTATCGGCCATACCGAATTCTTTGCCGATCGCAGCCGCTGCGATCGCGTGGTGATGATGCTCGCGACCGAAGAGCTGCGCGTGGCGCTGGCGACCACCCACCTGCCGCTGCTGGCGGTGCCGGGCGCCATCACGCAACAGAGCCTGTTCGAAGTCATCCGCATCCTCGACCACGATCTGAAAACCAAATTTGGCATCGCCCGGCCGCACATTTACGTCTGCGGCCTGAACCCCCACGCCGGGGAAGGCGGCCATATGGGGCACGAAGAGATAGACACCATCATCCCTGCGCTCGACGCGCTGCGCGCTGAGGGCATCCATCTTGTCGGCCCGCTGCCGGCGGACACCCTGTTCCAGCCCAAATATCTGCAAGATGCCGATGCGGTGCTGGCGATGTATCACGATCAGGGGCTGCCGGTGCTAAAATACCAAGGGTTCGGCCGCGCGGTGAATATCACCCTCGGTTTGCCTTTCATACGCACCTCGGTCGACCACGGTACCGCTCTGGAACTGGCCGGCACCGGCACCGCCGATGTCGGCAGTTTCCAAACGGCCCTGAATCTCGCCATTAAAATGATAATTAATTGTAATGAATAACAGAGTCCACCAAGGGCACTTTGCCCGCAAACGCTTTGGACAAAACTTTTTAACCGATCAGTTTGTCATCGATAGCATTGTCTCCGCCATTCACCCGCAGCCGGGCGAAGCGGTGGTCGAGATCGGCCCCGGCCTCGGCGCCTTGACCGAGCCGGTCGGCGCGCGCATGGACCGCATGACGGTGATCGAACTGGACCGCGATCTGGCCACCCGGCTGGAGAACCACCCGCGGCTGAAAGACAAGTTGACCATCCACCAGCAGGACGCCATGACGGTGAATTTCGCCGAACTGGCCGAGGAAGCTGGCCAACCGCTGCGCGTATTTGGTAACCTGCCGTACAATATTTCGACGCCGCTGATGTTCCACCTTTTCAGCTATACTCAGGCAATCCGCGACATGCACTTTATGTTGCAAAAAGAGGTGGTCAACCGTCTGGTGGCCGGTCCGAACAGCAAGGCCTACGGGCGTTTGACCGTGATGGCGCAGTACTACTGCAACGTCATTCCGGTGCTGGAAGTGCCGCCGACCGCGTTCGCGCCGCCGCCGAAGGTCGATTCCGCCGTGGTGCGTCTGGTGCCGCACAGCGTGCTGCCGAATCCGGTGGGCGACGTGCGCATGCTGAGCCGCATCACCACGCAGGCGTTCAACCAGCGGCGGAAAACCATCCGCAACAGCCTGGGCGACCTGTTCACGCCGGAGCAGCTGACGGAGCTGGGCGTCGATCCTTCGCTCAGAGCAGAAAATATTTCTGTGGCGCAGTACTGCAAGCTGGCGAACTGGCTGTCAGCCAATCCGGCGCCGCAGCAATAAGGAGTTGTTGTCATGATTGATTCGCCCCGCGTGTGTATTCAGGTTCAGAGCATCTATGTGGAATCACAGTCGATCCCTGAAGAAGAGCGTTACGTCTTCGCCTATACCATCACCATCCGCAATCTGGGGCGGACCGACGTGCAGCTGCTGGGCCGTTACTGGCTGATCACCAACAGCAACGGCCGCCAAACCGAAGTTCAGGGCGAAGGCGTGATCGGCGAACAGCCCGTCATTCCGCCCGGCGGAGAGTTTCAGTACACCAGCGGCGCCATTCTGGAAACGCCGCTGGGCACCATGGAAGGCCATTACGAAATGGTTGACCACCAGGGTCAGCCGTTCCGCACCGCTATTCCCGTGTTTCGCTTAGCCATTCCAACGCTGATCCATTAATTATGTCGACATACCTTATCGGCGACGTTCACGGCTGTTTCGATGAACTGAAGTCGCTGCTGGCTCAGGTTGCTTTCGATCCCGAGCGCGATCAACTGTGGCTGACCGGCGATCTGGTGGCGCGCGGCCCCGCCTCGCTGGACGTGCTGCGCTTCGTGCGCTCGCTCGGCCCGGCGGTGCGCATGGTGCTGGGCAACCACGATCTGCACCTGCTGGCGGTTTACGCCGGCATCAGCCGCAACAAACCCAAAGATCGCATCACCCCGCTGTTGGAGGCGCCGGACGCCGACGAGCTGATCAACTGGCTGCGCCGCCAACCGGTGCTGCAGGTGGATGATGAGCAAAAGCTGGTGATGGCGCACGCCGGCATCACCCCGCAGTGGGATATCGACACCGCGAAAATGTGCGCGCGCGAAGTGGAAGCGGTATTAAGCAGCGACAGCTACCCGCTGTTCCTCGACGCCATGTACGGCGATATGCCGAACAACTGGACGCCGGAGCTGAGCGGCCTGGCGCGTCTGCGTTTCAGCACCAATGCGCTGACGCGCATGCGTTATTGCTTCCCCAACGGCCAGCTCGACATGATCTGCAAAGATGCGCCGGGCACCGCACCCGCGCCGCTGAAACCGTGGTTCGAGCTGCCGCGCCTGGTGGATCCGGAATACACCATCGTCTTCGGCCACTGGGCCTCGCTGGAAGGCAAGGGCACGCCGGAAGGCGTGATCGGGCTGGACACAGGCTGCTGCTGGGGCGGCGATCTGACGATGCTACGCTGGGAAGACCGCCGTTACTTCACGCAGCCCGCTAACCGCGGTGAGGCGCCCGACCACGCCGGCAGGCTGGCCGCGTTCTGAAAACATCAAGGCGGCCCTAGGCCGCCTTTGCTCTCTTTACCGCCTTACGCCCCAATCACCCCGCCATCTTCACGCGTGATCATCAACACCGATGAACGCGGGCGCAGGCTGTTGTTTGGGAAGTGCGAATCGCCCTCTTCTCCCGGATGCTGCACGTTGACGAACATCGTCTTGTAGTCCGGGGTGAAGGTGATGCCGGTCAGTTCGCAGGACTTCGGCCCCACCATGAAACGGCGAATTTCGCCGCTGATCGGATCGCCCACCAGCATCTGGTTGTTGCCCTGCCCGGCGTAATCGCCCTTGTTGCTATACTTGCCGTCGGTGAGGATCCACAGACGGCCGGCGCGATCGAAGCCCAGCCCATCCGGGCTGTTGAAGGTATTTTCCGCCGTGATGTTCGGCGTGCCGCGGTTGACGCCTTCCGGATGGGCGATCGGATTGCCGCACAGCGCATAGATGTCCCAGGCGAAGGTGCCGGCGGTGGCGTCGCCGCCCTCGTCCCAGCGAATGATCTGGCCATAGATATTGTTCGGCCGCGGGTTGGCGGCGTTCAGCGGCATCCCTTCCTCGCCGCGCTTGCTGTTGTTGGTCAACGTGCAGTACGCGCGGCCGTCATGCGGGTTCACCGCGATCCACTCCGGGCGATCCATTTTGGTGGCGCCGACCTGCTGCGCCGCCTTGCGGGCGAAGATCAGCACTTCGGCCTCATCGCGGAAGCCGTTCTCCGGCGTCAGGCCGTTCTTGCCGAACTCGAGCGCAATCCAGCGCCCTTTGCCCTTCAGCGGCGTGCCGGCCTCATCGCCGTCGAACTGCGCCACGTACAGCGTCCCTTCGTCCAGCAGCGTGCGATTGTTGGCCGGATTGGCGGCGTCGACCACGCCTTTGGAAACGTACTTATAGATATGTTCACCGCGCTCGTCGTCCCCCATGTACACCACCAAACGGCCATCTTTGGCCACGGTCACCGCCGCGTTCTCGTGCTTGAAGCGGCCCAGCGCGGTGTGCTTGATGGGCGTCGAGGTCGGATTCAGCGGATCGATCTCGACGATCCAGCCGTGGCGGTTGAATTCGTTGGGGTTCTTCGCCACGTCGAAGCGCTCGTCATAGTCCGGCCAGTTGCGCTCCGGTTCGCTGGCCTTCAGCGTGTAGCGTTTCTGTTCCGGCGTGGTTTTGTAATCAGCCTGATGAGTGCCGAAGTAGGTATCGAAGTTTTCTTCGCAGGTCAGGTAGGTGCCCCACGGCGTCTTGCCGTTGGCGCAGTTGCCGAAAGTGCCCAGCACCTTGCGCCCGCTCGGATCGGGGGTGGTCTGCAGCAGCGGGTGCCCGGCGGCCGGGCCGCTGAACTGCATTTCGGTATTGGCGGTGATGCGGCGGTTATAGCGCGACGGGCGCTCCACCTCCCAGCGCTGGCCGTCGCCGACGCGCTTTACCGCCACGATGGAGACGCCGTGCGCCGCCTGCGATTTGCGCACCTCTTCCAGGCTGGTGGCCTTGGCGCCGCCGTGGGCGAACAGGTACTGCTCGTTAACGTATTCGTTATTGATGGCCATCACGCCGTGATTGTCATCGATCGGGAAGAAGCTCATGCCGTCGTTATTGTCGCCGAACTGTTTTTCCTGATCGGCGGCGCTGTTGTTGCCCTGCGGATCGAAGGCCGGCGCGCCGTCTACCAGCGGCTCGCCCCAGGAGATCAGCACCTCGGCGCGGTAGCCCGGCGCGATGGTCACCTCATCGGCGGTAGACGCGGCGATGCCCTGAAAACCCAACAGCTTGTTCGGCGGCAGATCCTCGGCCAACGCCTCACTGGAGACCGACCAGATGCCGCCGCCGAGAAAACCGGCCAGGCCGACGGCGCCGGCGCTGCCGAGCAGCAGTTTGCGGCGAGTGGGATCGATCAGGCGGTCGGCGTCTAATTGCTCAATTTGCTTGGTCATAGCGTGGTTACCTTTTTAGTTATGGCGCCGCGGTCAAGATTCACCAGAGTTGCCATGGCGCTCGGAGTTGGGCTTCATACTAATCAGGTAATGTGACGGAAAGGTTACAAACGACGGACGCAAAAAGGCCGGGGGCGCAATTGCTTGCGCCCCCGGGGAGAGTTGGCTAACGCGCTTAAATCAGCGGCGCTGCAGGATTTCGAAGCAGTAGCTGTGCGAGTTCAGATCGTCGGCGTCGTGGAATTCGCTGAACGTGGTTTCCCACTCGTCCGGCTCGTAATCCGGGAAGTGGGTATCACCGCCGACTTCGGCGTCGATGTGCGTCAGGTACAGGCGATCGGCGCGCGGCAGCAGCTGGGTATAGATGCGCCCACCGCCGATCACCATCACTTCTTCCACCTCGCCCGCGGCGGCCAGCGCTTCATCCAGCGAGGTCACCCAGGTCACCCCGGCGGCATTGCCCGGGCGGCTGCTCAAAACGATATTGTGGCGGCCCGGCAGCGGGCGGCCGATGGACTCGAAGGTCTTGCGGCCCATAATAACCGGCTTATTCAACGTGTTGCGTTTAAACCACGCAAGGTCCGCCGGCAGGTGCCACGGCATGGCGTTTTCCATGCCAATAACGCGATCCGCCGCCAAGGCAGCGATCAGGCTGATAATCATTGTTTAACCCTGTGTAGGCAGCAAAATTGGTGACACTATACGTAAAGGCCTGAGTGCCGTCGATAGGCTAATCAAGCAAGATGAATATATAAGATAGCTCTTATCAGTATATCTAATAACCAACGATCTCCCGCCAGGTCATTTCACACGCCGGGGCGTTTGCGGTACAGCCACAGGCCCGGCAACGACAGGCCGATCGACAATGCGCCAACGATAAAACTGGCCTTGAGGAAGTTGGTGATCATGGTCTCCATCAGGGCTTCGCTGTAGCCCAGATGCGAGATCTCCACCACCGTTATCATCGCGGTATAGGCGGAAATGCCGGGGAACATCGGGATCACCGCCGCCACGGTGAACACCTTCGGATGCGCCAGCAGCCAGCGCGACCAGTAGATGCCGATGATACCGATCAGGATCGCCGCCAGCAGCGAGGCCCACTCGATGTTCATGCCGCCGTGCATCATCAGCATGCGCGAGCCGCGCCCGATAGCCCCGAGCAACGCGCAATAGCGCAGCGCGCGCAGCGGCACGTTGAACACCATGGCGAAGCCCAGCGCCGGCACCGCCGCCAACAGCATCTCCTGCAACAAGGCCCACAGCAGACTCATGACCACCCCCGCAGATCCCACAGCGACATCGCCATCACCACCCCGATGCAGGTCGCCAACGTCAGCAGGCTGGCCATCGCCCAACGCGCCAGCCCGGTATTGACGTGCCCCTTGAACATGTCTGCCACCGCGTTGATCAGCGGGAAGCCCGGCACCAGCAACAGCACGCTGGCGGCCATCGCCACGCTCGAGGTGTCTTTAAACGCCGGCAGGCGCAGCAGCAGTCCGGAGATCGACGTAGCGACAAACGCCGTCAGGCAAAAATTGATCAGCGGATTCATATGGCGGGCGGTGAGGATTTGGCGCACCAGCATCGCCGCGCCGCTGGCGATAAAGGTCACCAGGAAAGCATCGCCGCCGCCGCCGTTGAGCATGCTGAAACACCCGCAGGACAACCCCACCATCAGCACCACCAGCCAGCGCGGGTAACGCAGCGGCCGGATCCTGTCAAAGCGGCGCGCCACGTCGTGCGCATCCGCCAGGCGATGCTCGGCGAGGATCACGATATGCTGCACTTCGGTCACCACCTGCATATTGATGCCGCGATCGACGTTCTTGCGGGTGGTGGTCAGACAGGCGCCTTGGCTGAGGGTGGTCAACACCACCGCATTGGCGGAGATCGAGCTTTCCACGCTGTCCATCCCCAGCGCCAGCCCCAGGCGGGTCGACAGCTGTTCCACCACCGTACTCTCGGCGCCGTGCTGCAACAGCAGCAGCGCGCATTGAATGCACAGGCGGGTAATTTCACGCTGTTGCCGGTGCGGCTCCGGCCGGTCTGTGGCGTTAGTCTGCTGCATGGTGCTCCGTTGCTGGCGGTAGATGAATTATTATCATAGAGCCTAACAATACCTCATTGGGTTGATGCGCATCAGAGGAAGCGGCGTTATTATCGCCAGAACTCTGTCTTTTGCGCGAGACGCTCCCATGCTTGAAACTTCACTGTTCGTCGCCGGCATTGCCGCCCTCGGCATGCTCTCCCCCGGCCCGGATTTTTTCCTGGTGATCAAAAATGCCGCCCGCTATCCGCGGCTGGCCGCCATGATGACCGCCTTCGGCGTGATCTGCGGCGTCGCCACCCACATGTCCTACTGCGTCGCCGGGCTGGCGGTGGTGATCACCACCACGCCGTGGCTGTTTAACCTGCTGAAATACGCCGGGGCGGTCTATCTGGTGTGGATCGGCATCCAGGCGCTGCTTTCGCGCGGCGGCGGCAAGATGAACGTCAGCAATCTGCCGCAGCAGCAGGTCAGCCTGAAGAGCGCCTTTGCGCAAGGCTACCTGTGCAACCTGCTGAACCCGAAGGCCACCCTGTTCTTCCTGGCGGTGTTCACCCAGGTGCTGCAGATCGATTCCGGTCTGGGCGACAAGCTGTGGTACGCGGGGATTATTCTCGGCCTGTCGGTTATCTGGTGGCCGCTGCTGGTGTTCCTGATCCAGAGCGGGCCGGTGCGCCGCGGGTTGGAAAAGACCCAGAAGATCGTCGACAAGCTGCTGGGCGGCATGCTGATCGCCTTGGGCATCAAGGTCGCGCTGAGCTAAGCAAAAGAAGGGGCGCCGATCTGGCGCCCCTACTCTTATCCTTTGGCTTCCACCACCTCGTCCTCCGGCGCCTTGCCGTCGATACTGCCGCGCCAGCCGGTCTGCTGCACCCGCGCCAGCCGATTCTGATCCTGCTCGATGGCCGCGCTGAGCATCTCCTTGGCCCGCTGCAGGCTGGCGATGCGGAACTCGGTGTCCTGATAATTCTCCAGCGTGTCTTCCAGCATCTTCAGGTTATAGCGGCGGAACGTGTCCGCCTTCTCGCGCGCCTCATAGGCGTCCAGCCCCAGCAGCTCCAGCGTTTCACGGCCGACGCGCAGCGAGCTTTCGAAGGTTTCGCGCTCCGGTTTTTCCACCCCTAGCTGCCGCAGCTGATACCAGTGATCGACGTCGCGCGCCCGTGCCACCACCTTCAGATGCGGGAAGTGCTGCCTGGCCAGCTCGGTTAGCGCCAGGCTGTCTTCCACGTCATCGATGGCGTTGATCAGCACCTTGGCGTGGGCGGCGCCAGCGGCCTCCAGCAGATCGGCGCGCGTGGCGTCGCCGTAGAACACCTTGGTGTCGAATTTGCGCAGCGTTTCGATATGGTCCGGATCGTGATCCAGCACCACGGTGTGTACGCCGTTGGCCAGCAGCAAGCGGCCGGCGATCTGGCCGAAACGGCCGAAGCCGGCGATGATCACGCTGGCATTTTCGTCGTCGATGACGTCCGCCGGGCGCTCCTCTTTCGGCGCATTTTTCTCCAGCTGCGCGGCGATCACCAACAGCAGCGGCGTGGCCGCCATCGACAGCGCCACCGCCAGCGTCAGCGACTTGGCCCATTCGACCGGCAGTACGCCGGCCAGCTGCGCGGCGCTGAAGATCACGAAGGCGAATTCACTGCCCTGCCCCAGCAGAATGGCAAACAGGCCGCGCTGGCGCTTCGGCACGCCGAGCAGCGGCCCAATCAGCCACAGCAGCGCCGCCTTGATCAGCATAAAGCCCAGCAGCAGCGAGGCGATCAGCAGCGGGTGATGGAACAGCGTGCCGAAGTCGATCGACATGCCGACGCCGATAAAGAACAGCCCCAGCAGCAGCCCTTTGAACGGCTGAATATCGCTCTCCAGCGCGTGGCGGTATTCCGAGCTCGCCAGCAGCACCCCGGCGAGGAACGCCCCCATCGCCATCGACAGCCCGGCCATCTCCAGCAGGATGCCGAAGCCGAACACCAGGAACAGCGCCACGGCGCTGAACACCTCGCGCATGCCCGAACGGGCGACGAAGTGCAGCAGCGGGCGGGTGACGTAGCGGCCGAGCAGCACCACCATCGTCAACGCGCCCACCACCTTGGCCGCCGACAGCACGAAAGCGCCCAGCGTGGTGGTGGCGCCGCTGCTGGCCAGCAGCGGGATCATCGCCACCAGCGGGATCGCCGCGATATCCTGGAACAGCAGCACCGCAAACGCGCTGCGGCCGATCGGCGACGGCGTCAAATTGCGTTCGCTCATCGCCTGCATGGCAATGGCGGTGGATGAGAGGGCCAGCGTCAGGCCGATCAGCAGCGCCACCTTCCAGTTGAGGCCGAGGAAGTAACAGAAGGCGCTCAACGCCAGGCCGCAGCCCACCATCTGAATGCTGCCGCCGCCGAACACCGAGGCGCGCAGCGTCCACAGCCGCTTGGGATCCAGCTCCAGGCCGATGATAAACAGCATCAGCACCACGCCGATCTCGGCGAAGGTCAGGATCGACTCGGCGTCCGACACCAGCTTCAGCCCCCAGGGGCCAATGATGCAGCCGGCGATCAGGTAGCCGAGCACCGAGCCCAGCCCCAGACGCACCGCGATCGGCACGAACAGCGCGGCGGAGCCGAGGTAGATCAGCCCCTCGATCATCATGTGGTGATTATCCATGGCTGGCCTCCCGAGTTTCCGCTTCGGCATGTTCCATCAGATAGTCGACCAACCGCTGCCGGTAGGCTTCGCCGGCGGCGAGCAGCGCCGGTTCGTTGCAGGTAAAAGTATTATGTACGGCAAAATAGGGTTGCCAGTTCATGCCGCAGTAGATCGCCGTGGCCTGCAGCGGCTGCGCCAGCGCAGCGAAGTTGGGAAAGTCGCCCAGCTCGAAGTGGTGCTCGTCGCCGCCGCTGGTCACCGCCCACAGGCAGTCTTTACCCACCAGCGCGTTGCCGTCGTGGCCGTAGGCCCAGCCGTGCTCCAGCACTTTGTCGATCCACAGCTTCAACAGCGGCGGGAAGCTGTACCACTGCATCGGATGCTGCAGCACTACCAGGTCGGCGCGCTCCAGCGCCCGCTGCTCGGCGTTGATATCGATATTGAAATCGGGGTACAGCTCATACAGCGAGCGCACCTCTACCTCGGGGAGATCCCTCACCGCCTGCAGCAGGCGCTGATTGGCATGCGAATGCCGGGGATACGGGTGAGCGTAAATTATCAGAATCATTGTTATCGTCGTTCCTTCGTTCCTTGCCAATACACCAAGCATATACCAATCACACAGGGTGACAGTTTGGCCACTGATTGATAGCGGAAATTTTTAACGCCTGCCGACAAATTCGCTGAATAAAAAAAGGGCGCTGCATTGAACTGCAGCGCCCCTGGCGTAGTGTTATCGCGCGGTTACTTGCCGATGCGCGCGTGCATTTCCTGCACCGACGTCACCTGCTCGGTCGGATCCGCTTTCAGCGCCATCGCGGTGGCGAAGCCGCCGTTCAACGTGGTGTCGTAGTGCACCTTGTACTGCAGGGCGCTGCGGCGAATCAGCTTGGAGTCCTCAATCGCCTGACGACCGGCCGTGGTGTTGACGATGTAGGTGTACTCGCCGTTTTTGATACGGTCCTGAATGTGCGGACGCCCTTCGTGCACCTTGTTGACCAGGCGCGGGTTGATGCCCGCTTCGCCCAGCACCACCGCGGTGCCGTGGGTGGCGTCCAGCTCGAAGCCTTGCTTCAGCAGGCTGGCGGCCAAATCGACCACGCGAGCCTTGTCGCCTTCACGCACCGACAGCAGCGCGCGGCCCTGTTTCTTCATGCCCGAGTTGCTGCCCAGCATCGCTTTGGAGAAGGCTTCCGCAAAGGTGCGGCCCACGCCCATCACTTCCCCGGTAGAGCGCATTTCCGGCCCCAGAATCGGGTCGACGCCCGGGAATTTGTTGAACGGCAGCACCACTTCTTTCACCGAGTAGTACGGCGGGATAATTTCTTCGGTCACGCCCTGCTCGACCAGCGTTTTGCCCGCCATCACGCGCGCGGCCACCTTGGCCAACGGCACGCCGGTCGCTTTGGAGACGAACGGCACGGTGCGCGCGGCGCGCGGGTTGACTTCAATCAGGTAGACTTCGTTGTCTTTCACCGCGAACTGCACGTTCATCAGGCCGCGTACCTGCAGCTCGAACGCCAGTTTTTCCACCTGGCGACGCATCACGTCCTGAATTTCCTGGCTCAGAGTGTACGCCGGCAGCGAACATGCGGAGTCGCCGGAGTGCACGCCCGCCTGCTCGATGTGCTCCATGATGCCGCCAATCAGCACGCGCTCGCCGTCGCAGATGGCGTCGACGTCCACTTCCACCGCGTCGTCCAGGAAGCGGTCCAGCAGCACCGGCGCATCGTTGGACACGCTGACCGCAGTCTGGAAGTAACGGCGCAGGTCGGTTTCGTCATAGACGATTTCCATCGCCCGGCCGCCCAGCACGTAGGAAGGGCGCACCACCAGCGGATAGCCGATGCCCGCCGCCTTCTCCACCGCCTGCTCGATGGCGGTGACGGTGGCGTTGGCCGGCTGCTTCAGGCCCAGACGGTTAACCGCCTGCTGGAAGCGCTCGCGGTCTTCGGCGCGGTCGATGGCGTCCGGGCTGGTGCCGATGATCGGCACGCCCGCGGCTTCCAGCTCACGCGCCAGCTTCAGCGGGGTCTGGCCGCCGTACTGCACGATCACGCCCTTCGGCTTCTCGATGCGCACGATTTCCAGCACGTCTTCCAGCGTTACCGGCTCGAAATACAGACGGTCGGAGGTGTCGTAGTCGGTGGAGACGGTTTCCGGGTTGCAGTTGACCATGATGGTCTCGTAGCCGTCTTCGCGCAGCGCCAGCGAGGCGTGCACGCAGCAGTAGTCGAACTCGATGCCCTGGCCGATACGGTTCGGCCCGCCGCCCAGCACCATCACTTTCGGCCGGTCGTTGGTCGGGTTGGACTCGCACTCTTCTTCATAGGTGGAGTACATGTAGGCGGTGTCGGTGGCGAATTCCGCCGCGCAGGTATCCACGCGCTTGTACACCGGATGCAGGCCGTGGCTGTGGCGCAGCTTGCGAATTTCGCTCTCGGCGACGCCGGCCAGCTTGGCCAGACGCGCGTCGGCGAAGCCCTTGCGCTTCAGGGTACGCAGGAACGCTTTGTTCAGGCCGTTGATGCCCGCATCGGCCACCTGCTCTTCCAGGCGCACCAGCTCTTCAATCTGCACCAGGAACCAGCGGTCGATGTTGGTCAGGTTGAAGACGCCGTCAACCGACAGACCGGCGCGGAAGGCGTCGGCGATGTACCAGATGCGGTCAGAGCCGGCGTCTTTCAGCTCGCGGCGGATTTTGGTCAGCGCTTCCGGATCGTCCAGGCTCACTTTCGGGTCGAAGCCGGTGGCGCCCACTTCCAGGCCGCGCAGCGCTTTTTGCAGCGACTCCTGCTGGGTGCGGCCGATGGCCATCACTTCGCCGACCGATTTCATCTGGGTGGTCAGACGGTCGTTGGCGCCGGCGAACTTCTCGAAGTTGAAGCGCGGGATCTTGGTCACGACGTAGTCGATGGACGGTTCGAACGATGCCGGGGTGCGGCCGCCGGTGATGTCGTTCATCAGCTCATCGAGGGTGTAACCCACCGCCAGCTTGGCGGCGATCTTGGCGATAGGGAAGCCGGTGGCTTTCGACGCCAGCGCCGAAGAGCGCGACACGCGCGGGTTCATTTCGATAACGATCAGGCGGCCGGTTTTCGGGTTGACCGAGAACTGCACGTTGGAGCCGCCGGTTTCCACGCCGATCTCACGCAGCACCGCCATCGAGGCGTTGCGCATGATTTGGTATTCCTTGTCGGTCAGGGTCTGCGCCGGTGCGACGGTGATCGAGTCGCCGGTGTGGATGCCCATGGCGTCGAAGTTTTCGATGGAGCAGACGATGATGCAGTTGTCGTTCTTATCGCGCACTACCTCCATCTCGTATTCTTTCCAACCGATCAGCGATTCATCGATCAGCAGCTCGTTGGTCGGCGACAGATCCAGGCCACGTTCGCAGATCTCTTCGAACTCTTCGCGGTTGTAGGCGATGCCGCCGCCGGTGCCGCCCATGGTAAAGGAAGGGCGGATGATGCACGGGAAGCCGACGTCAGCGGCGACCGCCAGCGCTTCTTCCATGGTGTGCGCAATGCCGGAACGCGCGGTATCCAGACCGATTTTCTTCATCGCCACGTCGAAACGGCGACGGTCTTCGGCCTTGTCGATCGCATCGGCGGTGGCGCCGATCATGGTCACGCCGAACTCGGCCAGCACGCCCTGACGCTCCAGCTCCAGCGCGCAGTTCAGCGCCGTCTGGCCGCCCATGGTCGGCAGCACCGCATCCGGGCGCTCTTTTTCGATGATCTTGCGCACCACTTCCCAGTGGATCGGCTCGATGTAGGTCGCGTCGGCCATTTCCGGGTCGGTCATGATGGTCGCCGGGTTGGAGTTGACCAGAATGACGCGGTAACCCTCTTCGCGCAGCGCTTTACACGCCTGGGCACCCGAGTAGTCGAACTCACACGCCTGGCCGATAACGATCGGGCCAGCGCCGAGGATCAGGATGCTTTTTATGTCTGTACGTTTTGGCATTTTTTTACTGCTCCTGATTATTTGGCGTTAGAACGGTAAGTCTCAATCAGTTCGATAAAGTGATCGAACAGCGGCGCGGCATCGTGCGGGCCTGGGCTGGCTTCCGGGTGACCCTGGAAGCTGAACGCCGCCTTGTCGGTGCGGTGAATGCCCTGCACCGTGTGGTCGAACAGCGATTTGTGCGTGACGCGCAGGTTCGCCGGCAGGTTGTTTTCATCGACGGCGAAGCCGTGGTTCTGCGCGGTGATCATCACGGTGTTGTTGTCCAGATCCTTCACCGGGTGGTTGCCGCCGTGGTGGCCGAGCTTCATCTTCATGGTTTTCGCCCCGCTGGCCAGCGCCAGCAGCTGGTGGCCCAGGCAGATGCCGAACACCGGGATGTCGGTTTCCAGGAACTGTTTGATGGCGGCGATGGCGTAGTCGCACGGCTCCGGGTCGCCCGGGCCGTTGGACAGGAAGATGCCGTCCGGATTCATTTTCAGCACGTCGTCGGCCGGGGTCTGCGCCGGCACCACGGTCAGGCGGCAGCCGCGATCCACCAGCATGCGCAGGATGTTGCGCTTGGCGCCGTAGTCGTAAGCCACCACGTGGAACGGCAACTCCGCGGCGGTTTTGGCTTCGGGCAGGTCGCCTTCAAGCGTCCAGCTGCCTTGCTGCCAGCTGTAAGCCTCTTGGGTGGTGACCTCTTTCGCCAGATCCATGCCCTTCAACCCCGGGAAACCTTGCGCCTTGGCCAGGGCCAGCGCGGCGTCCGGCGAGTCGGCGGCGATGATGCAGCCGTTCTGGGCGCCCTTCTCGCGCAGCAGGCGGGTTAATTTACGGGTATCGATATCGGCGATCGCCACGATGTTGTGACGCTTGAGGTAGTCGGACAGGCTTTCTTCGTTGCGGTAGTTGCTGGCGATCAGCGGGAGGTCACGAATGACGAGGCCTTGGGCGTGTACTGCGGAGGATTCTTCGTCGGAAGCATTGGTGCCGACATTGCCGATATGAGGATAAGTAAGAGTAACGATCTGGCGGGAATAGGAAGGATCAGTGAGGATTTCTTGATAACCGGTCATCGACGTATTGAAGACCACTTCCCCCACTGCCGTTCCCTCTGCCCCGATGGCCCGACCGTGGAATTGGGTTCCGTCTTCCAGAACCAATAGCGCTGACTTTATCAAAACATCCTCCGAGGAATAATCAATCACAATATTTGCATATTAATTCAGATATCGCGATCTAAATCAATGCAAAAACCGTCCGCGAGGCCAATTTTTGGCAAATTGGGCGCATTTTAATGATGAGTGCCCGGCTTGTCTACCCAAACTGCCGTTTTTTGTTTTATTTTTGCAGTTCTCGGCGCTCATGAGGCTTGAGCGTCGATAAAAACACAGAAAACCGAGGCTAGAAAACGGTTGCGAAGCTGAATGACGGAAAATGGCGCCAGAATGGGCTTAAAAAGACGCTGAAATGGGATCTGGTGGATGAAAACGGAGTGATTAGCGAGATAATCATCGATAAATAACAATCACGACAACAAAAACACACCAACACTTCATTTTTCATGTTAAAAAAAAGGACAATAAATTTATTGTCCGATTATCATAGCATTATGATCAATACAACCACATCACGATGGTATGCAAATCAATTATAATTGGTCCAAATTCAACACGTCGCGCATATCAAACAGACCTTTATCACGGTTATGTAACCAGGAAGCCGCGCGCACCGCGCCGCTGGCAAAAGTCATACGGCTAGAGGCTTTATGGGTGATTTCCACCCGTTCACCGATGTCGGCGAACATCGCGGTGTGCTCGCCAACGATGTCGCCGGCGCGAATGGTGGCAAAGCCGATGCTTTTCGGATCGCGCTCGCCGGTATGGCCTTCGCGCGCATAGACCGCGCAGCTTTTCAGATCGCGCCCCAGCGCGCCGGCGATCGCTTCGCCCATGGCCAACGCCGTGCCCGACGGCGCATCCACTTTGTGGCGGTGGTGCGCCTCAACGATTTCGATATCGGTATAGTCGCCCATCACCTGCGCGGCCTTCTCCAGCAGTTTCAGCACCAGGTTGACGCCGACGCTGAAGTTGGCGGCGAACACGATGCCGATATGCTGCGCCGCATCGCGGATCGCCTGCTTGCCGGCGTCATCGAAGCCGGTAGTGCCAATCACCATCGCCTTGTGGTGCGCCACGCAAAAATCCAGGTAGCCCCGGGTGCTTTCCGGGCGGGTGAAGTCGATCAAAATATCGAACTCGTTCGCCACCTTCTCCAGACTGTCGCTCACCTTGACGCCCAGCGCGCCAATGCCCGCCAGCTCACCGGCGTCGACGCCGATCAGGCTGGAACCCGGGCGCGACAGCGCCGCCCCCAATACCACGCCTTCCGCCTGCTGCACCGCCTGGATCAACTGACGGCCCATCCGGCCACCGGCGCCCGCAATCGCAATGCGGATTTGTGTATCACTCATGCTTGCTCTCTTCTTGATTTGACGCCTATCCTATTAGGCTATCGATTCAGGGTAACCGCCCCGCTTCAGCGTCGCCAGAGGATTCATTTCATAATTAGAAAATTATGATATTCCCCCGCTTTCATCAGCGGCGCTGTCGTGAGATTAACATTCAACCGATTTGGCGGCCTGCGACGATTGTACATAATCATGCAGTTTCCATGGCAAAAAAATGCGGAAAAAAGGCGCCGAAAACGGCGCCTGGGGAAGGAAGAACGGCGAGGTCAGGCGGTAATGGCGGCCACTTCGTTGGCGATCGCCGTCAGCCCGTCGTGGCGGGCATAGTCCTCACGCACCAGCGCCGCACGTTGCCGATAGATCGGCTGCTGCAGAATGCGCGTCGCCGCCGCCAGGATCTGTTCGGCGCTTGGCGTGCTGGTGTGCAGGCTGATGCCGCAGCCAGCGGCCACCACGCGCGCGGCCGCCTCCAGCTTGTCCTCGCCGGTGCCGGCGACGATCAGCGGCACGCCGCTGTCCAGCGCATAGTTGATCGAGCCGTAACCGCCGTTGGTGATCAGCAGCGCCGTCTCCGGCAGCCAGCGTTCGAAGGAGATAAACTCCCGCACTCTGGCATTGCCCGGCAGCGCGTCCATCAGCCCTTCCGTCGCCCGTCCGCCGGTGGTGGCCAGCACCCGCACCGGCAGATGCGCCAGCGCTTGCAGCGTCGGCACGATCAGCTGATGCAGATCGACATTGGCCAGCGTGCCCTGAGACACGATCACCAGCGGCCGACGATCGTCCGCCTCCCACAGCGTCTCTTCCGCCGCTGGCTGGCCGCCGCTGCGCAGCGGGCCGACGAATCGCACGCCGCTCGGCAGATCGTCACGCTCATATTCCAGCGCCGTGGTAGCCAGCTGCAGGAAACGCTCGCAGCCGCCGATCAGCGCGTCGGTGAACGGGCGATCCAGCGCCCGCCCGCCCGCCTGCAGCAGCGCCGCATCGAAGCTCTGCTGCACGTCATCGATCAGCACGCGCGTTTCCTCATCCACCAGTTGCTCACGGGTCAACGCCTGCGGCAGCAGCGCCGGCGGGATACGCGGGCCATAAAAAATAGCATCGCGCGAAGAATACGACAGCGGCGTAACGCCGATACCGAAGACCGGCGGCCGCTCAGCGGACTGCAGCAGCGGCAGCACGCCGTAGAAGCAGTTCTCCACCATCAGCAGATCGGTCTTTTCGGCGGCGATGGCCGCACGCAGCTGCCGATCCAGCAACGGGATCGGCGCGGCGAAGAAATCCTTCAGCGCCAGCGCCATCTGCGCATTGCCCGGCGGCAGCGCGGCGCGCTCGGGGAAGTGCTCTTCCAGGTGGCGGTAATCGAAATCCACCTGCGCGTCGAACGGCACGAAGCTCGCGCCCGCCGCCTCGGCGCGTTCGCGAAACAGCGCGCCGGTCATCACCCGCACCTGATGCCCTTGGGCAATCAGGTGGCGAGCGATGGCTAACATCGGGTAGACGTGCCCCGGAGTGGCGACCGCCGCCATCAGTATCCTTGCCATAATGCTCCTTTACGCTTCTGCGTTGGCCGGCTTCAGCGCCAGATTGGCACACACCGGGTTGCTCTGAATATGCACGCGCTGCAAATGACGCGCGGAACGGGCGGTAAAGCCCTCACGGCCATGCAGCAGCGAGAAGTTGTCCGCCACCACCACGTCGCCCTGTTGCCATTGGTGGGCATAATAGTGACGCGGATCGTACAGGTGCTGCTGCAGAGTGTGGTGGAACTGTTCCTGCTGGTGTTCCGGCACGCCGTGGTATTCCAGCGCATGTTGATTGAGGAATTTTTTTCCTTCCGTCGGCGGTTCATTGTAGCGCATGATTAAGCCCCTGCCGTTCGGGTGCTGCACCACCAGCGGCGAACAGACTTCGCCGCCGTAATGCACCACCTGCTTGATGCGGTAGGTGATCGAGACCGACAGCCACTGATCCAGCAGCGCTTCGTCCGCATTGGCCAACAGCCGCGTGGTGTCGACGAAGGTGGTGCATCCGCCTTCGTCCGGCGACGGCGCCGCCACGCAGTGGAACAGCTGGAACTCGGGGATGGTCGGCTTATACATGCCATCCCAGTGCAGCGGGACGTAGCTGCTGTCGAAGATATGATCCTTGGCGTCCGGATGCTCCTTCACGTCCAGCACCGCGCCGAACGGCCACATCATGATCTCGCCCCACTGCTCAGCGTAGCGAGTCAGAACTTCCGCCTCGCTGAAACCCGAGTCGAATCCGCGCAGCACCAGCAAGTGGTGTTCCTGCGCCAGCGCCCGCAGCGCCGCCACCGGCAGCTCGCCGATCTTTTGCCCCGGATGCTGCGGCGTCAGGATCGCGCCAAACGGGGTATTCGGTTGAATATGGCAATTAAGCGGTTGGTTGTTCATCGGTGATTCTCCTTGCATCGAATGTGCTGCTCACACGGCAACGTGCCATCAAAAACGCGCCCGCCAGGATTTCGGGCGCAAAAGCCCGCCACGGCCTCAGGCCATCTGCGGTTGTTCGATCAGGTAATGGCTCGGCGTGCCGCGGATCTCCACCAGTTCGCCGTCCAGGCTCTGCGCGTCTTTACGCTTCATCAGCACGAACTGGCCGTTCACGTTGGCCGCCACGCCGTGCCACGGCGTCAGCCAGTCGTCTTTGGTCGGCATCATGTGGATGCCCATTTTCAGGCTGTCGGCCGGCTGCGGGTGAATCGACAGGCGGATCGCCGCCGGGAAATGCTGCGCCAGCAGGTTGCCCCAGGCCCAGCTGCGCTGGATCACGCCGCAGGCGCGCTGTTTGGCATCTTTCTGCAGCGCGGCGTTGGAACCGCTGTAGCCCGGCAGCTGGCTGTCTTCATACAGGAAGCGCGTGATGGCGCGGTACAGCAAGAGGCCCTGTTCGTCCTGCATCAGCTGTTGCTTGATCGCCTCTTCCGTTTCGGCATAGCCCTCCACCAACAGCCGGCGCAGCAGATCGTAATCATCGGTATGCTCCGCCAGGCCTTTGACGTCGCCGAGGTTGAACACGCTCAGGTGCGTCGCGCCCACTTCATGCAGCAGGCTTTCAATCTCACGCTGATAGTGGTTGATCGCTTCATCGCTGACGCGGATCAGATCGCCGAACACGTGGCCGTCGGAGCAGATAACGATATGCGCCCCCGGCGGGTAATAGAGTTGAATGCGCTGGCACAGCGAGTTGAGGAAGATCAGCGACAGCCGCTCCGCCATGTCCGGCACCGCGCCGATCACCTTGTTGGTGTTGGGCGACTTGGTGGGAAAGGCCGGCAGCACGAATTCGATACGTTGCTCGTTTTCAATGAATGCCCGAATGCGCGGCAATTGCACCTGAGTGACCCGCCGTTCTTCTTCGGCAATCGAGGTATCGTCGCCGGGGAAGCGGCGGCGGTATTGCAATAATTCACGTAGGATTTTTAACGATATTTCTTCTTTCTGAGCGCTGTCCACAATGAGCTCCTGTTGCGATGTGGCGCGGGTGCATTATTGATAAGCGCAATAAGATTTATCAAAAAGAGAAAAAACTCTGCGAAATAATAATCAGCCCGGCGTTTATGTGCTTCAGGCAATATAGAAGAGATAGTGCTATATTATTAGCCCGTATAATTCACAATCTTGGTTAAGTTGTGCTTAACAAACTATGAGCAATATTTTAAAACGCATGGCCATTTTCTCAAAAGTGGTCGATTGCGGCGCATTCAGCATGGCGGCAAAAGAATTGGGCATGACGACTTCCGCCGTCAGCCAGCATATTCGCCAGTTGGAAGAACATCTGGGCATTCAATTACTGCTGCGCTCGACGCGCTCATTGAGTCTGACCGAAGCCGGATTGTGCTTTTATGAAGATTGCCTGCTGATGATCCACGCCGCCGAACGTGGCCAACAACGGATCGCCGCACTGCGCGGCGAACTGGTCGGTGAGCTGCGCGTCGCCACCTCCACCGAATTCGCCACTCACTATCTGGTGCCGGCGCTGCAAAGTTTTCTCGACGAACATCCCCGTCTCACGCTGCGGCTGGAAATTCACGATGAGAAGATAGATCTCATCACGCAGCGCATCGATCTGGCGATACGCGGCGGCGTGCTGGCCGACTCCAGCTACGTTTCCACGCGGCTGGCGCGCTGCCGCGAAGTGCTGTGCGCCTCGCCGGCCTACCTGGCGCATCACGGCGTGCCGGATTCGCCACAGGCGCTGACGCACCACCAATGGGTCACCTTTACGCCGCTCGGCAACCCGCAGTTTGTCCGCCTGATCCATCGCAACGGCGGTGAACACCGCATGCGTATGACCGGGCGCTTGTTCACCAACAGCGGTATGGCGATGAAGGAGTTGGCGCTGACCGGCAAGGGTATCATTCGCAATTTCTTCGCCAACGTTGAACGTGAATTGCGCAGCGGCGAGCTGATTGAAATATTGCCCGATTGGCGGTTACCGGAAATTAATTGCTATGCCATTATGCCGCGCAGGGAGATCCAGCCATTAAAAGTCAGACGATTGCTTGAACATATGAAACTCTATTTGCAGGAGAAGGGATTAAGCCCCGTAGAACATATTCGGCAGGAATAAAATAAGAAACATCTGCAACATCTATTATTGTAATTATTGTAATCACCTTGCCAACACCGGGCCCCATTTAGATTGCAGCCTAATGATATTTTTATTAATGACTTTTCGCCAGCCTATATAATTAATCACATCGACGTTATTTCAAATACTCAGAATAAATTTGACTTTAGTTAGCAGAAAATTTGAATATGCATGGAATATTATTTTTTTACGCGGCGCGCTTTCCAAAAAAAACGGGAAGCCTAAGCTCCCCGTTGTCATCCGCCGGCGCATGTCAGTCGATCTGACGAACGTCCACGCGCAGCTCTTTAGGCACTTCAAACACGATGTTCTCTTCACGCCCGCTGATTTCATGCACGTCCAGGCCACCCAGCGCTTTCAGGCGAGAGATCACCTCCTGCACCAGCACGTCCGGTGCCGAGGCGCCGGCGGTAACGCCGATATTGCGCGCTTCGCTCAGCCAGCTTTCCTGAATATCCGCCGCCGAGTCGATCAGATAAGCCGGTTTGCCGACGCGCTGCGCCAGTTCCGCCAGACGGTTGGAGTTGGAGGAGTTCTTCGACCCCACCACCAGCACCACGTCCGCATCGCCGGCCAGGTTGCGCACCGCTTCCTGACGGTTGGTGGTGGCGTAGCAGATATCATCCTTACGTGGCCCGATAATTTTCGGGAAACGCTGACGCAAGGCGTCGATCACGTCCGAGGTATCATCCACCGACAGCGTGGTCTGCGTCATGAAGCACAGGTTGTTTTCGTCTTTCACCTGCAGCTTCCACACGTCTTCCGGCGATTCGACCAGGTACATGCCACCCTGCGGGTTGCTGTACTGGCCCATGGTGCCTTCCACCTCCGGGTGCCCGGCGTGGCCGATCAGGATCGCTTCGGTGCCGCGGCGGCTGGCGCGCGCTACTTCCATATGCACCTTGGTCACCAGCGGGCAAGTGGCGTCGAACAGCATGGTCAGATCGCGCGCCTTGGCTTCGGCACGCACCGCCTGAGAAACGCCGTGCGCCGAGAAGATCAGGATAGAGCCGTCCGGCACTTCCGCGATCTCTTCGATAAACACCGCGCCGCGCTCACGCAGGCTGTCGACCACGTAGCGGTTGTGCACCACTTCATGCCGCACGTAGATCGGCGCGCCATACAGCTCCAGCGCGCGTTCCACGATGCTGATCGCACGATCAACCCCGGCGCAGAAGCCGCGCGGGTTAGCCAGCAATATTTGCATGCATCTCCTCCTGCTGCGGATCGATCTCCAGCACTTCGATATCGAAGGTCACCGGATGGCCCGCCAGCGGATGGTTGAAATCGACGGTGATCGAATCTTCTGCCACCGCGCGCACCACGCCCGGCATTTCACTGCCGTCGATGGCGGTAAACAGCATGATGGTGCCCACGTCCGGCACGCCGGTTTCCGCGAAGTCGCGGCGCGAGAAGAACTGAACCAGATCCGGGTTCTCCGCGCCGAACGCCGCTTCCGGCTGCAGGGTAAAGGCGCATTTGTCGCCCGCGCGCAGGCCGAGCAGCTGCGCTTCCAGCGGTGCCGACAGGCTGCCGTCACCCAGGCGGAACAGCGCCGGCTTGCCGCTGCTGCGGGTGGATTCGGCGGTCGAACCGTCTTCCAGTTTCAGCGTAAAGTGAACCAGCACCGCGCTGTCACTGATAACCTGAGCCGTCATATTACTCACCTTTACTCTTTGCGCTTTTGTTCGCCGGCGACAGGAAACCTTCCAGCACGATCATCGCCGCGCCCACGCAGATAAAGCTGTCCGCCAGGTTGAAGGTCGGGTAGTGCCAGTCACCAACGTAGAAGTCGATGAAATCGACTACGAAACCATGCCACAGGCGATCGAACAGATTGCCCAACGCCCCGCCGATGATAAAGGCGTAGGCGATGTTGTTCAGCTTCTGCTGCGCGGTGCTGCGGTACATCATCACCAGCAGCACCGCAACGATGGCGATGGCGATGCCGGCGAAGAACCAGCGCTGCCAGCCGCCATGGTCGGCCAGGAAGCTAAACGCGGCGCCGTAGTTGCGCGCGTAAAACAGGTTGAACGACGGGATCAACGGCTGGGACTGGCCCAGCGTAAAGTTAGCGAGGATCCACTGCTTGCTGCCGAAATCCAGCGCCAGCACCGCCACCACAACCCACAGCCAACGCAGGCCGGTCGAACAAATTGATTTACTCATCAGGCGCGAGTTCTCAGGCAAAGTTACGCTTCTCGCCGTCACCGGCGACGTTGCTTACACAGCGGCCGCAGATGTCTGCATGCTCCGCCACCAGGCCGATATCGGTGGTGTAATGCCAGCAGCGCGGGCACTTCTCACCCGGTGCCGTGCTGAAGGCGATCTTCAGCCCTTTCAGCAGCTCGGAAGCCTGCGCGTCGGCCGGCGCCTCCGCCAATGGCGCAACGCTTGCCGCAGAGGTCAGCAGCACGAAGCGCAGCTCATCCTGCAGGCTGTTCAGGCGCGCCGCCAGCTCGCTGTCGGCATACAGCGTCACCGCCGCTTCCAGCGAACCGCCGAGGCGTTTGTCGGCACGCGCCTGCTCCAGCACCTTGTTCACTTCGCCGCGCACTTTCAGCAACTCGGCCCAGAAAGCGTCGTTCATCGGCTCGCCTTCCGCCAGCCCGAACAGGCCGTCGTACCACTCTTCGGTGAACACGTACTGCGCGCGTTTGCCCGGCATGAAGCCCCAGATTTCGTCCGCAGTGAACGACATGATCGGCGCCATCCAGCGCACCAGCGCTTCCACGATGTGATACAGCGCGGTCTGGCAGCTGCGGCGGGCGACGCTGTCGCTCTTCGCGGTGTACTGACGATCCTTGATGATATCCAGGTAGAAGGAGCCCATCTCGACCGAGCAGAACTGCATCAGACGCTGCACCACTTCATGGAAATCGTAGTTGGCGTAAGCCTGCTCGATATCCTGCTGCGCCGCCAGCGCACGGCCGACCGCCCAGCGATCCAGCACCACCATGTCTTCCGGCGCGACGCAATCGGTGCTCGGCTCGAACCCGTTCAGGTTGGCCAGCAGGAAGCGCGCGGTGTTGCGGATGCGGCGATAAGAGTCGGCGGAACGCTTGAGGATCTCGTCGGACACCGCAATCTCGCCGGTGTAATCGGTCGACGCCACCCACAGACGCAGAATGTCGCCGCCCAGCTTGTTCATCACGTCCTGCGGGCTGACGGTGTTGCCGATCGACTTGGACATCTTGCGGCCCTGGCCGTCAACGGTGAAGCCGTGGGTCAGCACTTCTTTATAAGGCGCCTTGCCTTTCATCGCGGTGGAGATCATCAGCGATGACATGAACCAGCCGCGGTGTTGGTCGGAGCCTTCCAGATACATGTCGGCGCTGTGGCCGTGGAACTCAGGACGCACGTCGACCACCGAAGCGTGGGTGGAACCGGAGTCGAACCACACGTCCAGCGTATCCGGCACTTTCACGTAGTCGGCGGCGTCCGCGCCGAGGATGTCGGCGGCGTCCAGATCCCACCAGGCCTGAATGCCGTCTTGCTCGACGCGCTTGGCCACTTCTTCCATCAGCTCAACGCTGCGCGGGTGCAGCTGCTCGGTTTCTTTATGCACGAACAGCGACATCGGCACGCCCCAGGTGCGCTGACGCGAGATGCACCAGTCCGGGCGGTTGGCCACCATCATTTCGATGCGCGCCTGGCCCCAATCCGGGATCCACTGCACGCCTTTGATCTCTTCCAGCGACTGCTGACGCAGGCCTTTCTGATCCATGCTGATGAACCATTGCGGCGTGGCGCGGAAGATGATCGGCGTCTTGTGGCGCCAGCAGCACGGGTAGCTGTGCAGGAACTTCTCGACGTGCAGCAGCGCGCCTTTCTCACGCAGCAGGTCGACGATCAGATCGTTGGCCTTGAAGACGAACTTGCCGTCCAGCAGCGGATGGGTACCGGTCAGGTAGCAGCCGTTCGGCCCTACCGGGTTGGCGATCTCCAGACCGTATTTTTGGCTGATGACGAAGTCATCCGGACCGTGGCCACCTGCGGTATGCACCGCACCGGTACCGGCGTCCAGCGTCACGTGCTCGCCCATAATGGCCGGCACGTCGAAGCCCATAAACGGGTGTTTGAAGCGCAGCAGCTCCAGATCGGCGCCTTTGCAGCTGCCCAGCACCGTCCATTCGGTGATGCCGGCGCGTTTCATCACGCTTTCCACCAGCTCGGCCGCCAGGATCAGGCACTGGCCGTCAACCTGCACCAGCTGATAGGTGAAGTCCGGGTGCAGCGAGATCGCGCGGTTGGCCGGCAGGGTCCACGGGGTGGTGGTCCAGATAACCAGGGAGATGGCGCCGCTGAAGTTGCTCACGCCGAACTTGGCCGCCACGGCAGCCGCGTCGGCCGCATGGAAAGTCACGTCGATCGACGGCGAAGTCTTGTCGTAATACTCCACTTCCGCTTCCGCCAGCGACGATCCGCAGTCGGTGCACCAGTGAACCGGCTTGGCGCCTTTCAGCAGGTGGCCGTTGCTGATGATCTTGCCCAGCGCGCGGATGATGTTGGCTTCGGTTTTGAAGTCCATGGTCAGGTATGGGCGATCCCAGTCGCCCAGTACGCCCAGGCGGATGAAGTCCTTTTTCTGGCCTTCAACCTGCTCGGCCGCGTACTCGCGGCACTTCTGGCGGAACTCGGCCGCCGTCAGCTTCTCGCCCGGTTTGCCGTACAGCTGTTCAACCTTCAGTTCGATCGGCAGGCCGTGGCAGTCCCAACCCGGCACATAAGGCGAGTCGAAGCCGGCCATCCCTTTCGACTTGATGATAATGTCTTTGAGAATCTTGTTAACCGAGTGACCAATGTGAATGCTGCCGTTCGCATACGGAGGGCCGTCATGCAAAATGAAGGTTTTTTTGCCCTTTTTGGCAGTACGAATAATCCCGTACAGATCCTGTTCATACCAACGTTGCAGCATGCCAGGTTCGCGCTTGGCGAGATCGCCGCGCATCGGGAACCCTGTTTCCGGCAAGTTCAGGGTATTCTTGTAGTCACTCATTAGATTCTCGGTTCCGTTTTCGGCTATAGAGATTAAACCGGTGTCTGTAGCCCGAAGAACTTCCGGGCCGTCACCACATCATTGGCGATTTGCTGCTTCAGGGCATCGAGCGAAGCAAACCGCTGTTCATTGCGCAATTTTGCGCGGAGCACCACCTCAATATGGCGCCCGTAAAGATCCATTGTGACATCCAGCAGATGCACTTCCAGCTGCTGGCGCACGCCGGCGACGGTCGGGCGCGTACCGATATTGGCCACGCCCGGCAGCGGCTGCGGCCCCAGGCCGTACACTTCCACCGCATACACCCCTTTCACCGGCGCTACCAGGCGCTTGAGCGGCAGGTTGGCTGTCGGGAAGCCGATGGTGCGGCCCAGCTCGTCGCCATGCACCACGCGCCCGGAGATGCTGTACGGGTGACCCAGCAGGGTCTCCGCCAGCGGCAGATCGTCCTCGCTCAGCGCGGTGCGGATCGCGGTGCTGCTGATGCGCCGATCGCCTTCGCGGAAGGTCGGGGTGCTGACCACCTCGAAGCCGTACTCTTTTCCGGCCTGCTGCAATAGCGGAAAATCGCCCTGGCGCCCGGCGCCAAAGCGAAAATCATCCCCCACCATCAGGAATTTGACGCCCAGCTTTTCCACCAGCAGCTCGGCGACGAACGCCTGCGCGGTGTTGGCGGCAAAACGCGGATCGAACTTGACGCAGAGCAGGTAATCGACGCCCGCCTGCGCCAGGTAGTTGGCCTTGTCGCGCAGGCGCGTCAAGCGGGCCGGCGCCTTGTCTGCGGCGAACATCTCCAGCGGCTGCGGCTCAAAGATCATGACCATCACCGGCAGCCCGAGGCGTTGCCCTTGTTGCTTCAACTGCTCCAGCAACGCCTGATGACCGCGATGCACGCCGTCAAAGTTGCCGATGGTGAGCACGCAACCATGGTGGCGCGCCCGGATATTGTGAATGCCGCGAATTAGCTCCATAGCTGGCTCAAAACAGTGGAAATCGGCGGATTATACCTTGTACAGCCGGTAAGGTTAACCCGCGATTGGTGCCTTTATGTAATAGACACACCATACCGGAGATAATCTGCGCGTGAAACGGCTTCGCCGCAGTTTATCCGGCGCCGCCGGGCCGATTCTCGACCGCAGCCAACGGCTTGCGCCCGCCGCGGCAAAACATTGGCGAATTTTCTCGCGAAACACTGTATTCCCAAGAGCGAAGCTGGTAAAATCCTGCGCCATCACAACGTAGCGAGTGCCGCCTGTACAAACGGCGCTTATTTGCACAAATCCATTGACAAACGAAGGCTAAAAGGGCATATTCCTCGGCCTTTGAATTGTCCTCAATAGAATATATTTGGGAGTTGGACCTTGGCTAATATCAAATCAGCTAAGAAACGCGCCGTACAGTCTGAGAAACGCCGCAAGCATAACGCAAGCCGTCGCTCAATGGTGCGTACCTTCATCAAGAAGGTAGACGCAGCTATCGCAGCTGGCGACAAAGAAGCAGCACAAAATGCATTCCTGGTAATGCAGCCCCTGGTGGACCGTCAGGCAGCTAAAGGCCTGATCCACAAAAACAAAGCAGCGCGTCATAAGTCAAACCTGACTGCACGCATCAACGCAATGCAATAAGCATTTCGTTATCTGCTTGATAAAAAAACCGGCTCAGGCCGGTTTTTTTACGTCCTGCGTTCAGTGAACCGCTAGCAGGAAAACAGCGCAGAAAAATCTTTGTTGCACACGCGCTGCACCGCCGGATGCTGGATCATGCGCTCGGCGAAGATGATGTAATACTCCTCCTGCACGCTGTCGATGCGCCCAATCTCCACCACGTTGTCATCGTTGTAGGTATCCTGCGCATACAACGTCGGCGCCACGAAAATCGCATTGTGATACATGCCGAAGGCCTTCATCAGCGCCGCATCGTCGAACTCGCCCAGGATCTCCACCTGAATGCCCTGCGTATTGAACCAGTTGAGCAGCTTGCGCCCCAGCATCGAGCGGCGGCCGGGGATCAGCAGTTTGCGCTGCTCCAGACAAGCCGGGAACGGCAGCTCCGGCGCCGGCTGGCGGCAGAAGAAGCTGATGCCGCACTCGCCCAGCTTCAGCGAGAACAGCCCTTCCTGCTGGCTGGAGTCCACCGGACAATCCGACAGGATCATATCCAGCTTGTGCTGGCTGAGCTGCTCCAGCAGCATCTCGTGCGTCGATTCAAAGCAACGCAGGTGGATCTGTTCGTTGTCCACCACCACCGCCGTTTCCAATACCTGGCTGACCAGGCGCTTCGACAACGCATCGGCCACGCCGACGTCGAACAGCAGATTCGACTCTTTGCGGTAGTTGACGATATCCAGCATTTCCTGGCTGAGCATAAACATCTTGTCGGCATAACGAAACACCAGTTGCCCCAGCTCCGAAGGCACCAACCCGCGCCCCTGGCGTTTGAACAGCTTGCCGTCCAACCGTTCTTCCAGCGCTTTGATCTGGCCGGTGATGGTCTGCGGCGTCAGAAACAACGCTTCGGCGGCACCGACCACGGAACCGGCCTTGCAGACCTGCCAGAAATAGTAAAGGTGATTAAAGTTGATATGCGACATCCTCACGAGCGGCTCTCCTTAACAACGTTTCGCAGCGGCAAACGGTGTGCCGTGACGAGCGACAAACTTCCTTTCCCTGCTTCAGACAACGTATAGCCCCATTAGTCCCAACGAACAACGGCCGAAGCTGCACATATTTTATACCGTGCAGCTCCGACCAGCCATTTTATTATGTGCCCTTACCGGGCACATTCAGGATTAACGTACGCGCGGCAACGCCAGACGCAGCAATCCATACCCTACCACCGCCGCAGCGGTGGAGCCCAACAAGATCCCCAGGCGGGAATAGGTGCTGAGCGCCGCATCCGCATCGCCGAACGCCAGCGAGGCGATAAAAATCGACATGGTGAAACCAATGCCGCAGAGCACCGAAACGGCAAACACCTGTTTGAAGCCGATGCCTTCAGGCAAACGGGCGATGCCCATTTTCACCGCCAGCAGGCTGAAGAGGAAAATCCCCAGCGGCTTACCGATAAACAGGCCGGCCGCAATCCCAACCGGCAGCAGCGACGTCAATCCTTCCAGCGATACGCCCTGCAAAGAAACCCCGGCGTTGGCGAAAGCGAACAGCGGCAGGATCATAAACGCAACCCAGGGGTGCAGCTCATGTTCCAGCGTTTCCGACGGCGACGGCCCCTTCTTCACGTTCAGCGGGATCATAAAGCCGACGATCACCCCGGCCAGCGTCGCATGCACCCCGGACTTGAGGATCGCTACCCACAACACCAGGCCGACCATCATATACAGCGAGGTTTTACCCACGCCACGCCAGTTCATTACCGCCAATAGCACCGTCGCCGCCGCCGCCACGCCCAGCGCCACCATCGACACTTCGTGGGTGTAGAACAGCGCGATGATGATAATCACGCCCAGGTCATCGATGATCGCCAACGCCAGCAGGAACACTTTCAGGCTGGTCGGCACCCGGTTGCCCAGCAGCGCCATTACGCCCAGCGCGAAGGCGATATCGGTCGCGGCCGGGATCGCCCAGCCCTGGCGGGTGACTTCATCCGCGCCGTTGAACAGCAGGTAAATCAGCGCCGGCGCCAGCATGCCCCCCAGCGCGGCGATCGCCGGAAACACCGCCTTGTCGCGCCCGGACAGCGAGCCTTGCATCAACTCGCGCTTGACCTCCAGCCCCACCACCAGGAAGAAGATGGCCATCAGGCCATCGTTGATCCACAGCAGCAGCGGCTTGGCGATCTCCAGCGAAGCGATCTTCACCATCACCGGCAGGTTAAGGAATGCCTGATAGATCCCCTGCGCCGGGGTGTTGGCCATGATCAGGGCGACGATTGCCGCCGCGATCAGAATGATGCCGCCCGCAGCTTCCTGACGTAAAAATTGACGAATGATATTGGTCACAGTACGTCTCTCCAAATCTGTGCAGGGCGTAGCGCCCTGCAAACCACAGTCATGAAGTGAGTATAGAGGGCGTTTTAGTTCGAAAAAATAAGTTTATAAATGCTAAATAGCTCGATAAAACCGATCAAAAGCACGAATAAGTCACATTATTTATAGGGAATTAGGGGCATGGCGTGCAAATAAAAACCCCGGGACAAACGCCCGGGGTTAGAACATAAACCAACAGAAACAGCAGGTTAGCGAGTCAGATCGTCAAAGAACTTTTTCACCCCGTCGAAGAAGCTCTTCGAACGCGGGCTGTTCTTGTCGCCGGACGGGCCACCCAGGCTCTCTTCCAGCTCACGCAGCAGCTGCTTCTGCTTGTCGTTCAGATTGACCGGGGTTTCCACCACCACGCGGCACAGCAGGTCGCCCTGGCTGCCGCCACGCACCGATTTCACACCCTTGCCGCGCATGCGGAACAGCTTGCCGGTTTGGGTCTCCGAAGGCACCTTCAGTTTCACCCGGCCGTCCAGCGTCGGCACTTCAATCTCGCCGCCCAGCGCCGCCATGGCGAAGTTGATCGGCACTTCACAGTACAGGTTATTGCCTTCACGCTCGAAGATCGGGTGCGCCTTCACCTGCACCTGAACGTACAGATCGCCCGCCGGTGCGCCGTGCTCGCCGGCTTCGCCTTCACCCGCCAGGCGGATGCGGTCGCCGGTATCGACGCCGGCCGGAATTTTCACCGACAGCGTTTTGGATTTCTCTACCCGGCCGTGGCCGTGGCACTTGTTGCACGGATCTTTGATGATCTGACCGCGGCCATGGCAGTGCGGACACGCCTGCTGTACGGTGAAGAAGCCCTGGCGCATCTGCACCTGGCCCTGGCCGTGACAGGTTGGGCAGGTCACCGGCGAGCTGCCCGGCTTGGCGCCGCTGCCGTGGCAGACGTCGCACTCTTCCAGCGTCGGGATGCGGATCTCTTTGGTGACGCCACGTACCGCTTCCTCGAGGGTCAGCTCCATGTTATAGCGCAGATCGGAACCGCGGCTGGCGCGCTGACGGCGGCCTCCGCCGAAGATGTCGCCAAACACGTCGCCAAAGATATCGCTGAAGTCGGCACCGCCGCCAAAGCCGCCGCCGCCCATGCCGCCCTGTTCAAAGGCCGCGTGCCCATACTGGTCGTAGGCCGCGCGTTTCTGGTCGTCGGTCAGGACTTCGTAAGCTTCTTTAACTTCTTTAAACTTGATTTCGGCGTCTTGTTCCTGGTTGCGGTCAGGATGGTATTTCATCGCCAGGCGTTTGTACGCCTTTTTGATCTCACGTTCATCCGCCGTCTTGCTGACGCCGAGAATCTCGTAATAGTCTTTCTTCGCCATTCTTTTGCTTACCCTTAACATGCGTGCACGGGCGCAGAGTTGCCTCGACGCCCGTGCTGGTTTCCGGGAACGGCACCTCGGCCGCCCCGTGCCCGCTTAAGGGCGATTATTTTTTGTCTTTAACTTCTTCGAACTCAGCGTCAACCACGTCGTCGTCTTTCTGCGCCGCGTTGTCCGCGCCGGCGTCAGCCCCCTGCTGAGCCTGCTGCGCCTGAGCCATTTCCAGCAGTTTGCCGGAAACCTGCACCAGAGCCTGAGTCTTCGCTTCGATCTCGGCTTTGTCTTCGCCTTTCACTGCCGCTTCCAGATCTTTCAGCGCCGCTTCGATCGCCGTTTTGTCTTCCGCCGGCAGTTTGTCGCCCGCTTCTTCCAGCTGCTTGCGCGTGCCGTGGATCAGGTGATCCGCCTGGTTACGCGTCTGCACCAGCTCTTCGAACTTGCGGTCGGCTTCAGCGTTCAGCTCGGCGTCGCGCACCATTTTCTGGATTTCGTCTTCGTTCAGGCCAGAAGATGCCTTGATGGTGATCTTCTGCTCACGGCCGGTGTTCTTGTCTTTGGCGGACACGTGCAGGATGCCGTCGGCATCGATATCGAAGGTCACTTCGATCTGCGCCATGCCGCGCGGTGCCGCCTGGATGCCGTCCAGGTTGAACTGGCCCAGAGATTTGTTATCGCTGGCACGCTTGCGCTCACCCTGCAGCACGTGGATGGTTACCGCAGACTGGTTGTCTTCAGCGGTAGAGAACACCTGGCTGTGCTTGGTCGGGATCGTGGTGTTTTTGGTGATCAGCGGCGTCATCACGCTGCCCATGGTTTCGATACCCAGCGACAGCGGGGTCACGTCCAGCAGCAGAACGTCCTTCACATCACCGGCCAACACGCCGCCCTGTACCGCCGCGCCCACGGCAACCGCTTCGTCCGGGTTCACGTCTTTACGCGGTTCTTTGCCGAAGAAGTCTGCGACTTTCTTCTGCACCATTGGCATACGGGTCTGGCCGCCCACCAGGATCACGTCCTGAATGTCGGAAACCGACAGGCCTGCGTCTTTCAGCGCCACTTTCAGCGGCTCGATAGAGCGCGCAACCAGATCTTCAACCAGCGACTCGAGTTTGGCGCGAGTCACTTTGATGTTCATGTGTTTTGGACCGGTCGCGTCTGCAGTGATGTACGGCAGGTTAACGTCGGTCTGCTGAGCGGAAGACAGTTCGATCTTCGCTTTCTCAGCGGCTTCTTTCAGGCGCTGCATCGCCAGCGGATCGTTGCGCAGATCGATACCCTGATCTTTCTTGAACTCTTCCACCAGGTAGTTGATCAGACGGCTGTCGAAGTCTTCGCCACCCAGGTGGGTGTCACCGTTGGTCGCCAGCACTTCGAAGGTTTTTTCGCCGTCAACGTCGTCGATTTCGATGATGGAGATATCGAAAGTACCGCCGCCCAGGTCATAAACCGCGATGGTGCGGTTGCCGACTTCTTTGTCCAGGCCGTAGGCCAGAGCCGCAGCGGTCGGTTCGTTGATGATGCGTTTTACTTCCAGACCCGCGATGCGGCCGGCGTCTTTGGTCGCCTGACGCTGGGCGTCGTTGAAGTAAGCCGGTACGGTGATAACCGCTTCAGTTACCGGTTCGCCCAAGTAATCTTCCGCCGTTTTCTTCATTTTTTTCAGCACTTCCGCAGAGATCTGCGGCGGAGCCATTTTCTGGCCTTTCACTTCCAGCCAGGCGTCGCCGTTGTCGGCTTCGACGATTTTGTACGGCATGATCGCTTTGTCGCGCTGCGCTTCTTCATCCTGGAAGCGGCGACCGATCAGGCGCTTGATGGCGAACAGGGTGTTTTCAGGGTTGGTCACTGCCTGACGCTTAGCCGGCTGGCCAACCAGAGTTTCACCGTCCTGGGTATATGCGATAATAGAAGGAGTGGTGCGGTCGCCCTCGGCGTTTTCCAGCACGCGTGCCTTGGCACCATCCATAATTGCTACGCAAGAGTTGGTAGTACCCAGGTCGATACCAATAATTTTGCCCATCTAAACGTCTCCACTAAAAAATTCATAATCAGTCAGGTTGCTAACCTATATGCGGGCGATTTTTTGCTTTTCAACTGCCCGATATCTCAGTGCGGCCCGCGGTTAGCAGCTGCGGTTGCAAATAAGATGGGGCCATCCAATCCGGCATCAAGGGGCAAGGCGAAAAAAATTTCTTTTTTTTATCGTCATTCAGATCATTGTTTCCGGCTGCGGGGATCATTATGATGCGCGCGCTCTGGTGGAAAACTTCGATTTTTTGGCCATTCAGACCATTTATTATTTTACTTCGCTGTTTCCGTTAATTTTCTGTTATCGCAGAGGACTTATGCACACCAACAAGTTGGCGAATCCCGGCCCTCTCGGCCTGATGGGCTTCGGGATGACCACCGTCTTGCTGAACCTGCACAACGCGGGCTTTTTCCCACTGAACTCCGCCATCATCAGCATGGGGATTTTCTTCGGTGGCCTGGCCCAGATCCTGGCCGGTCTGCTGGAATACAAGAAGGGCAACACCTTCGGCATGACCGCCTTCACCGCCTACGGCAGCTTCTGGCTGAGCCTGGTCGGCCTGCTGCTGCTGCCGCGTCTGGGCCTGGCTGAGGCCACCGAGGCGTACGTGCTGGGCATCTACCTGGCGCTGTGGGGCATCTTCACCCTGTTCATGTTCTTCGGCACCCTGGGCGCCAACCGCGTACTGCAGTTCGTGTTCGCCAGCCTGACGCTGCTGTTCGCCCTGCTGGCCGTCGGCAACATCACCGGCAACCACGCGCTGCTGACCTTCGCCGGTTATGAAGGCATCATCTGCGGCGCCAGCGCCATTTACCTGGCGATGGCCGAAGTGCTCAACGAGCAATACGGCCGCACCGTGCTGCCGATTGGCGAACCGGCCCCGGCACGCGTCGCGACCTCACCGGTCACCGCATAATCGCCCTTCCCTGACGAAAAAGCCCTGCATTGCAGGGCTTTTTTTTAGCTGTAGGAATCGGCTTGCCGCTCCCCGGCTTCGCTGTTCAGGTCGCGATGCAGGTAGACACCGAGCAACAGCCCGATGAGCGACAGCGCCAACACGTAGTAAGCGGGTGCTAACGGGGTTAATTTCATGATCAGCGTCACAAAAATAGGGGTTAGACCGCCAAAAATAGCGTACGAGACGTTATATGAGAACGAGATACCGGTAAACCGCACTTCCGCCGGGAAAGCCCGCACCATCACGTACGGCACGGCCCCCACCACGCCTACGCTGAACCCCACCAAGGCATAGCAGGCGAACAGCATTTCCGGGCGCACGCCCACCGTTTGATAGAACAGCCAGCTGCAGCCGGCCAGCAGCACGCTGCCGACCACCAGCGTTTTGCTGGCGCCGAAGCGATCGGCCGACAAACCGGCGACGATGCAGCCGGCGATCAGCATGATGGTAGCGATGCTGTTGGCCTGCAGCGTCAAGGCCGGCGCGATGCCGAACTGCTTTTGCAGATAGGTCGGGGTCATCAGGATCACCACCACGATGCCGGCGGAGAGCAACCAGGTCAGCAGCATCGATACCGCCACCTCCCGTTTGTGGTTGAGCACCACCGACTTCAGCGGCAGCTCTTCGGCCAGCGCTTTACGCGCCTGCATCTCGATGAAGATCGGCGTTTCCTGCAGCCAACGGCGCAGGTACATCGCCACCAGACCGAACATGCCGCCCAACAGGAAAGGAATGCGCCAGCCGCCGCCGGCAATGCTCTGCGGGCTGAGCGTGGTGTTGATCACCGTCGCCACCACCGAGCCCAGCAGGATGCCCACCGTCAGCCCGGCGGTCAGCGTGCCGCAGGCGAAGCCGATGCGCCGACGCGGCACGTGTTCGGCGACGAAGACCCAGGCGCCCGGCACCTCACCGCCGATCGCCGCCCCCTGCAGCACGCGCATCAACAGCAGCAGCAGCGGCGCAGCGATGCCGATGCTGGCGTAGGTCGGCAGCAGGCCCATCGCCAGCGTCGGCAACGCCATCAGCAGAATGCTCAGGGTAAACATCTTTTTGCGGCCGACCAGATCGCCAAAGTGCGCCATCACGATGCCGCCCAGCGGACGGGCCAGATAGCCGGCGGCGAAGATGCCGAAGGTTTGCACCAGCCGCAGCCATTCCGGCATGTCCGCCGGGAAGAACAGATCGCCGACCACGGCGGCGAAGAACACGAAGATGATGAAGTCGTAAAACTCCAGCGCGCCGCCCAACGCGGCCAACGTCAGCGTTTTGTAGTCTTGCCGGTTCAGCCGGCGATTATTGTCGTGAGGCATAGGGCACCGTCGGTAAAGGCTGTAAAAATAAAAGCCGCAGGCTTTCTGTAAAAGAATCCTTACTATAGCGGCAAATTATTTTCACACCAGACGGGCTGAAGCCGATCTCGCAGAACGCTGAAATTTAGAGGTTTATCTCGCGACGCGCGCTCTTTGGCCGAAATGCTGCTACCACCGCGGCGTGCGTTTCGACGTAAGGCCCGTCGAGCAGTTGAATGCAATAAGGCACGCTGGCGAAGATGCCGTGCACCACCGCATTGCCCTGCTCATCTTTTACCCCTTCCAGCGTTTCCTTGATCGACTTCGGCTGGCCGGGCAGGTTGATGATCAGCGCCTGCTTGCGGATCGCCCCCACCTGGCGAGAAAGAATTGCCGTTGGCACATAGTGTAGGCTGATCTGACGCATTTGCTCGCCGAAGCCAGGCATCACGCGATCGGCGATCGCCAGCGTGGCGTCGGGGGTGACGTCGCGTCGCGCCGGCCCGGTGCCGCCGGTGGTCAGCACCAGATGGCAACCCATTTCGTCCACCAGCTCGCACAGCGTCTGTTCAATTTGCGTCTGCTCATCGGGGATCAGCCGGGTTTCCAGCTTGAACGGCGTCGCCAGCGCGCCGCTCAGCCATTCCTCCAGCGCCGGAATGCCTTTATCCTGATAAACGCCGCCGGAAGCGCGGTCGGAAACGGAAACCAAACCAATACGTAAAATATCCATGCGTAACCTCTACAGCCTGATGGGGTCCGAACGGGTTCGTCCCCGTTCTGTTGTCATTGCCGAGAGTATAAGGGCTTCCCTCGCCAGCGGGTGCGTCGGGCATAAAAAAAGGTGGCCTGAGCCACCTTTTTACTGCGCGATCTGCCGGAATTACAGCAGGTCGGCGATCATTTTTTCCAGTTTGCCCTGGTCTACGGCGAACTTGCGGATGCCGTCGGTCAGTTTCTCAACCGCCATCGGATCCTGGTTGTGCTGCCAGTAGAACTCAGGTTCGGTCAGTGCGGCAGGACGCGCCTTCACTTCACCGGAGTAAGACAGTTTGCGCTCCAGCGCGCCTTCGCTCTCCGCCAGCTCTTTCAGCAGCGCAGGGGCGATGGTCAGACGGTCGCAGCCGGCCAGTTCGATGATTTCGCCGACGTTACGGAAGCTGGCGCCCATCACCACGGTGTTGTAACCGTGCTGTTTGTAGTACTGGTAAATCTCGGTCACGGAGATCACGCCCGGATCTTCATGCGGGGCGAACTCTTTCTTGTCGCCGTTGGCTTTGTACCAGTCGAGGATACGGCCGACGAACGGCGAGATCAGGTAAACGCCGGCTTCGGCACAGGCGCGAGCCTGAGCGAAGGAGAACAGCAGCGTCAGGTTACAGTTGATGCCTTCTTTCTCCAACTGCTCCGCCGCGCGGATGCCCTGCCAGGTCGAGGCCAGTTTGATCAGAATGCGATCGTTGCTGATGCCGGCTTCGTTGTACAGCTTGATCAGGCGCTTGGCCTTGGCCACGCTGGCATCGGTGTCGTAAGACAGACGTGCATCCACTTCGGTGGAGATGCGGCCCGGAACCAGTTTGAGGATTTCCAGACCGATGTTGACCGCCAGCTTGTCGGCGGCGTCGGCGATCTGCTGCTCGCGATCGCTGCTCTGGCCGCGCGCCCAGGCGATGGCTTCGTCAATCAGTTTACGGTATTCAGGAATTTGGGCTGCATTGAGGATCAGCGAAGGGTTGGTTGTGGCGTCCTGCGGTTGATACAGCTTCATTGCCGCGATATCACCCGTATCTGCAACCACCGTGGTCAGCTGGCGCAGGGAAGTTAATTTGTCGGTCATGTTGGCATTATCTCATCGTTTGTGCATGAACTTTTGGCATTGTTCAACCATGCCCTGCCCTGATAATAACATGCGCCAAGCCCGGTGCAAGGCTGGAAAACCGCGGCGCGCAGGCATCTGTTTTATCCTTGGGCGAGCAACCGTTTACGCCGATATCTTTCGCCATTACCGAGCGGATGGAAAGGCAATAACGTGCTATTGTCCGAATAAATTATGTTAAATTCGAAAAAATTGATGCAATTCGTCCGCTAATCTGCGAAAAATCTTAATCGACTGACGCCGGACAGATTCCAGCTAAGCTCTTGTAAAAAATAGGCCAATGTTTTTCACCTGCGGTGGATGCTGCAAGGTGCGCATTAAATTTCGATAAAAGGAGGGATCCCTTGACGGACCTGATGAATTTTATAAACAACATTTTGTGGGGGTCGGTGCTGATTTATCTGCTGCTCGGCACCGGCATCTACTTCACGTTGCGCACCCGCTTTATCCAGCTCCGCCACTTCAGCCACATGTTCTCGGTGTTGAAAAACAGCAATAAGAGCGACAGCGCCGGCATCTCCTCTTTCCAGGCGCTGTGCACCACGCTGGCGGCGCGCGTCGGCACCGGCAACCTGACCGGCGTCGCCATCGCCCTGACCGCCGGCGGCCCCGGCGCCATCTTCTGGATGTGGGTGGTGGCGTTTATCGGCATGGCCACCTCCTTTGTGGAAAGCTCGCTGGCGCAGCTCTACAAAACCAAAGACGATAACGGCAACTACCGCGGCGGCCCGGCCTACTACATGGAAAAGGGCCTCGGCATGCGCTGGATGGGCGTGCTGTTCTCGATCTTCCTGATCATCGCGTTCGGCCTGGTGTTCAACGCCGTGCAAGCCAACTCCATCGCGCAGGCCTCCGCCGTCGCCTTCCATTTGCAGCCGCTGCACGTCGGCATCGGCCTGGTGCTGCTGAGCGGCGTGGTGATCTTCGGCGGCATCCGCTCCATCGCCAAAGTGGCCGAGCTGGTGGTGCCGCTGATGGCCGGCGCCTACCTGTTGCTGGCCCTCTGGGTGATTGGCCATAACATCGAACACATGCCGGCGATCCTGACGCTGATCTTCAAAAGCGCCTTCGGCCTGCAGGAAGCCGCGGCCGGCGCCGTCGGTTACGGCATCTCCCAGGCGATGACCCAGGGCGTGCAGCGCGGCCTGTTCTCCAACGAAGCCGGCATGGGCTCGGCGCCCAACGCGGCGGCGTCCGCTTCGCCTTATCCGCCGCATCCGGCCTCACAGGGCTATGTGCAAATGCTCGGTGTGTTTATCGATACCATCGTCATCTGCAGCGCCACCGCGGCGATCATCCTCTCCTCCGGCATTCTCGATCAGCCGACCGACAGCATCAGCGGCATCGATCTGACCCAGCGCGCGCTGTCGACCGCCGTCGGCAGCTGGGGGGCGCCGTTCGTCGCCATCGCCATTTTCTTCTTCGCCTTCACCTCGATCATCGCCAACTACGCCTATGCCGAGAGCAACCTGGTGTTCCTCGAGCACAACCATCCGGGCGGCCTGCTGATTTTCCGCTGCGTGGCGTTGGGCATGGTGATGTTCGGCGCGCTGGCGGAGCTGCCGCTGGTGTGGAAAATGGCGGATACCTCCATGGCGCTGATGGCCATCACCAACCTGACGGCCATCCTGTTGCTGTCGCGGGTGGCGCTTAAGCTGGCCGACGACTACCATCGCCAACGCCGTCTGGGCAAGCTGCCGACCTTCGACGCCAACCGTTATCCGGAGCTGAAGTCGCAGCTGGAGCCGGGCGTGTGGGACGACCAAAAGCCGCCGCGCTGAGTTTTTCGGGGCGCGTGCGGTGCGCGCCCCTGCCTATTGGACCGATTGCCCCTTTTTCCCGCGCTTTTTGCTACAGTATCCGCACTTGGATAAACAGGATCTGGCCATGCTCGTTATTATTTCCCCTGCAAAAACTCTCGATTACGACAGCCCGCTGGCGACAGAACGCTTCACGCAGCCCGAAATGCTGGACAAGTCGAAACAGCTGATCAAAATTTGCCGCGAGCTGACGCCGGCGCAAATCGCCAGCCTGATGAGCATCAGCGACAAGCTGGCCGGGCTGAATGCCGCGCGCTTTAGCGAGTGGCAGCCGAAATTTACCCCGGACAATGCCCGTCAGGCGCTGCTGGCGTTCAAGGGCGACGTTTACACCGGCCTGCAGGCGCAGGATTTCAGCGAAGCCGATTTCGACTTCGCCCAGCAGCATCTGCGCATGCTGTCCGGCCTGTATGGCGTGCTGCGCCCGCTCGATCTGATGATGCCGTACCGGCTGGAGATGGGCATCAGGCTTGAAAACCCGAAAGGCAAAGACCTGTACAGCTTCTGGGGCGATAAAATCACCCAAAAACTCAACGAAGCGCTGGAGCAGCAGGGCGACGACGTGGTGGTCAACCTGGCGTCCGACGAGTATTTCAAGGCGGTGAAGCCGGCCAAACTGCACGGCGCGCTGATCAAACCGGTGTTCCTCGACGAGAAGAACGGCAAGTACAAGGTCATCAGCTTCTACGCCAAGAAAGCGCGCGGGTTGATGAGCCGCTTTATCATCAAAAATCGCCTGACGCGCAGCGAGCAGCTGGTGGACTTCAACCTGGAAGGCTACGCCTTCGACGAAGCCGCCTCGCAGGGCAATGAACTGGTGTTCAAACGTCCGGAGCAGGCATAAAAAAAGCCGTCGCAAGACGGCTTTTCGCATTCTAGCCTGCCGAACCTCAGGCCGGCAGCGCCATCAGGAACTTGCGCAGCTCGGCAAAGCCGGCCGGCAGCGTGTGCGACAGCAGCGGCAGATCGGCCCGCAGCGCCAGCGCTTTCGGCAACGGCAGCTCCTGGCCGAGGATCGCTTCCACGCTCTCTTTAAACTTGGCCGGGTGTGCGGTGCCGAGGAACAGACCGAACTCCCCTTCCTGCAGCCGATCGCGCAGCGCGCGATAGGCAATGGCCGCGTGCGGTTCTGAGATATAACCCAGCTCGGCCAGTTCACGCATCGTTTCCTTGGTGGTCTCATCGCTGACCGCCGCGTGGCCCAGCTCTTTCAGCTGCCAGACCTTACGACGGAACAGCTCTTCCACGCGCGGCCAGTTGTTCGGCTGGCTGACGTCCATGGCGTTGGACAGCGTCGCGACCGTGGCGTGCGGCTGCCACTGGCCGCTGGTCAGGAAGCGCGGCACGGTGTCGTTGGCGTTGGTGGCGGCAATAAAGCGCTTCACCGGCAGGCCCAGCGACTTGGCCAGCAGCCCGGCGGTCAGATCGCCGAAGTTGCCGCTCGGCACCGAAATCACCAGCTGATTGCGTGCTTCCTGCGGCAGCTGCGCCACCGCTTCGAAGTAGTAGCAGATCTGCGCCAGCAAGCGGCTGATGTTGATCGAGTTGGCCGAGTTCAGGTGCAGCGCGTCCTTCAATTCCCGATCGTCGAACGCCTGCTTCACCAGCGCCTGGCAAGCATCGAAGTCGCCGTCGATCGCTACGGTGTGAATGTTGCCGCCCAGAGTACAGAACAGCTTCTCCTGCAGCGGACTGATTTTGCCCTGCGGATAGAGGATCACCACCCGGACGTTTTTCAGGCCGTAGAAGGCGTGCGCCACGGCGGCGCCGGTGTCGCCGGAGGTGGCGGTCAAAATGGTCACCGGCTGATCGCCGGCCACTTCCGCCAGCATCTGCGCCATAAAGCGGCCGCCGAAGTCTTTGAACGCCAGCGTCGGGCCGTGGAACAGCTCTAGGCAGGAGACGTCTTCGGTCACTTTCGCCACCGGCGCCGGGAACTCAAAAGCGGCCTGCACGCGTTTCTTCAGCGCCGCTTCCGGTACCTCTTCGCCGATAAAGGCCGACAGAATGCGGCTGCTGCGGGTGACAAAGTCCTGCTCCAGCAGTTGGTCGATCTCGGTCAGTTCGAACTCCGGCAGCTCCAGCGGGAAGAACAGCCCCTGCTGCTTGCCCAGGCCTTGTTTGATCGCCTGCGCGAAGCTGACCTGCTCGTTGTGATCCTTAAGGTTGTACAGTTTCATGCGTTATCCCAGTAGTCGAGCGCCTGCGGTATCCAGACGGCAAATATGAACAAAACCTTCGTCGTTTTGCAGATAGTGTTGTTGCAGCCAGGCGGCCATGCGTTGCGCGGTGGCGCCGTCGTTGCAGACGGCGAACAGCGTCGGGCCGGAGCCGGAGATGCCGCAGGCCAGCGCGCCGATGTCCTGCGCCGCCTTGCGCGCTTCGGCGAAGCCCGGCAGCAGCCGGGTGCGGTACGGTTCGGCGATCACGTCCTGCATCAATTTGGCGGCCAGCTGCGGCTGACGGGTGTGGCAGGCATGGATAAAGCCGGCCAGATAGCGACCGTGGCTGATGCAATCCTGACGACGGTATTGCGCGGGTAAAATGGCGCGCGCTTCGGCGGTGGAGACCTTGATGCCCGGATAGGCCATGACCCACAGCCAATCGTCGAAGCACGGCACCTCCTGGCTGATGATGCCTTCTTCTTCCAGCATCAGCTGCAGGCCGCCAAGGTAGCATGGCGCCACGTTATCGTAATGCACGCTGCCGGAAATGCGGCCTTCCAGCTCGCCCATCAGGCCGAGCAGCGTCGTCTTATCCAGCGGGCGATCGCAGAATTCGTTCATCGCCATCAGCCCGGCCACCACCGAACAGGCGCTGGAGCCCAGCCCCGATCCGATCGGCATGTTCTTTTCCAACCGCATCGCCACCGGCACTTCGCGGCCGATCTCCTGGCAGAAGCGCTCCCAGCATTGATAAACGATGTTCTCTTTCGGCTCGGCCGGCAGCTTGCTGACGAAGCGCCCGGCATTCTGCAAACTGAACGTCTCGGCGGCTTCTACGCTGACGCAGTCGCCCAGCAGCGTGCCGTCGATCGGCGAAACCGCCGCGCCCAGCACATCGAAACCGACGCTGACGTTACCGATCGAGGCCGGTGCATACACCTTAACCATATTAAACTCCCAACTTCCATGACAGTGTGCGCAGCAGATCGGCGAACACGCCCGCTGCGGTCACATCGTTACCGGCGCCGTAGCCGCGCAGCACCAGCGGCAGTGGCTGATAGTAGCGGCTGTAGAAGGCCAGCGCGTTCTCACCATTCTTCACTTTATACAACGGATCGTTGCCGTCCACCGCCTCGATGCGCACCTTGCAGCGGCCTTCGTCGATCAGGCCGACATAGCGCAGCACCTTGCCTTGCTCGGCGGCGTTGGCCACGTTGCGCGCGAACTCTTTATCCAGCTCCGGCAGGCGCGCCAGGAACTGATCCACGTCGCCCGACGCGTCGAAGGACGGCGGCAGCACCGACTCGACCTCGATATCGCTCAGCTCCAGCTTGTAACCGGCCTCGCGCGCCAGGATCAGCAGCTTGCGCGCCACGTCCATACCGGACAGATCGTCGCGCGGATCCGGCTCGGTGTAGCCGTTGGCCCGGGCCTGCAGGGTCGCCGCCGACAGCGACAGCCCTTCATCCAGCTTGCCGAAGATAAAGGACAGCGAGCCGGACAGGATGCCGGAGAAGCGCACTAGCTCATCGCCGGCGTTCAGCAGGTTTTGCAGGTTCTCAATCACCGGCAAACCGGCGCCGACGTTGGTGTCGTAGAGAAACTTGCGGTGCGAACCGGCGGCGGCCGCGCGCAGTTGCTGATAATAGTTCATCGACGAGGTGTTGGCCTTTTTGTTCGGCGTCACCACGTGGAAACCGTCCGCCAGGAAATCCACATACTGATCGGCCACCGCCTGGCTGGAAGTGCAGTCGACGATCACCGGATTCAGCAGGTGATACTCCTTCACCAGCCGGATCAGGCGGCCGAGATTGAACGGCTCCTGCGCGCCGGCCAGTTCGTCGCGCCAGCTGTCCAGCGCAATGCCGTGCACGTTGGTCAGCATCACGCGCGAGTTGGCGATGCCGCACACCCGCAGGTCGATATGCTTTTGCTTCAGCCACGGCTGCTGGCGGTAAATCTGTTCGATCAGCGCTCCGCCGACGCCGCCGACGCCGATAACGAACACTTCGATCACCTGATCGGTGTTGAACAGCATCTGGTGACTGACACGCACGCCGGTGGTGGCGGATTCATTGCTGACCACCACCGAGATTGAACGCTCGGAAGAGCCCTGGGCGATGGCGACGATATTGATGTTGGCGCGCGCCAGCGCGGAGAAGAAGCGCGCGGAGATGCCGCGCAGGGTGCGCATGCCGTCGCCGACTACCGAGATGATCGCCAGGCGTTCCATCACGTCCAGCGGATCCAGCACGCCGTCTTTCAACTCCAGATAGAACTCCTCCTCCAGCGCGCGGCGCGCGCGCAGCAGTTCGCCCTGCGGCACGCAGAAGCTGATGCTGTATTCGGAAGAGGATTGGGTGATCAGCACCACCGAAATGCCGGCGCGCGACATCACGGCGAACACCCGCGCGGCCATGCCAACCATGCCTTTCATGCCCGGGCCGGAGACGTTGATCATCGCCATGTTGTTCAGGTTGGTGATGCCTTTCACCGGCATCGCGTCATCGGTGCTGTCTTTGCCGATCAGCGTGCCGGGGGCCTGCGGGTTGGAGGTGTTTTTAATCAGGCAAGGGATTTGGAATTGGGCAATCGGCGTGATGGTGCGAGGGTGCAGCACTTTGGCGCCGAAATAAGAGAGTTCCATCGCCTCCTGATACGACATCGATTTCAGCAGCCTGGCGTCCGGCACGGTGCGCGGATCGCAGGTATACACGCCGTCGACGTCGGTCCAGATCTCGCAGCAGTCGGCGCGCAGGCAGGCGGCCAGCACGGCGGCGGAATAGTCGGAGCCGTTGCGGCCCAGCACCACCAGCTCGCCCTTGTCGTTACCGGCGGTGAAACCAGCCATCAGCACGATGTGGTCAGCCGGGATCGCCGCCGCGGCGATGCGCAGCGTGGACTCGGCGATGTCCACGGTGGACTCCAGGTAGTGGCCCTGCGCCAGCAGTTTCTCCACCGGGTTGATCACCGTGACCGGGTAGCCCTTGGCGCGGAACACCCCTTCCATGATGGCGATGGAGAGCTTTTCGCCGCGGCAGATGATCGCCGCGTTTACGCTATCCGGGCACTGCCCCAGCAGCGAAACGCCGTGCAGCACCTGTTTGAGCTGCGCGAACTCCTGATCGACCACGCTTTTCAAGCGATCGTATTCAAAGCCCGGCAGCGCCTGCGCCAGGCCGCTCAGCAGATCGGCAAAGATCCGCTCGGCGTCGCTGATATTCGGCAGAATGTCCTGGCCCGCCACCGTTTTGTCGATCATCGCCACCAGATGGTTGGTGATCTTTGCGGGGGCGGACAAGACCGTGGCTACCTGTCCCTGACGCGCATTACTCTCCATGATGTCGGCAACGCGCAGAAAACGTTCTGCATTCGCCACCGAGGTTCCGCCAAATTTCAGCACTCGCATGTGTGATCTCTCCGAATTTAAGCCGAAAAAAAAGCCCGCACTGATTAGGTGCGGGCTTTTTTCTGTGTTTCCTGTGCGCGTCAGCCCGCCCCGTTACCTGTGGTATCGGTGGTGGTAATAATTGTGGTTTTCAGGCTGATGTTGCGCATGTTGTCTGTCTGTCTCATGAAATACTCTGTCCCCTCTATTGGTTAAAGCAATCGCTATCCCAAGTCAAACGATTTCTTTTTTTTGCTTATTTTCCGTTCAGCGGTGGTAATGCGCGATGCAACAGGTGAAAAGCAAAACGACAGAACAAAAAAACAACTTAAAGCCGATTTACCAGTGGATCACGCTGGGTAACCGTCTGATGGAGCCGCTATCACTTGGCGAGTTTTTTTTCGATGTCGTGCAGCAGCGTATGCAACATCGCCGTATCGCGCTGTTGCAGCGCGCCGAGCCGCTGGTGCAGCCAGTCGCGCAATTTTTGGTCATCGCCGACATCCAATGCGTTCAACAAGGCATCGGCGCGGCGGCGCAGCGCCTTGAGCTGCCCTTCCGACGCCGCCGTTTCCTGCGGCGTGCTGACGCCCATCAGGCTCGCCAGCTGGTAGCAGTAAACCATCACCGCCTGGCCCAGGTTAAGCGACGGATAGTCCGCCTGCATCGGCACGCCGGTCAGCAAATCCGCCAGCGCCAGCTCTTCGTTGGTCAGGCCGGAATCTTCGCGGCCGAACACCAGCGCGGCCTGGCCGACCCACTGCTTGCGCTCGCTCAGCTGTTCCAGCAGCTCGGGCGGCGTGCAGTAATAGTGAAAACGCGCGCGGCTGCGGGCGGTGGTGGCGACGGTGAAATCCACGTCCGCCAGCGCCAGTTCCAGCGTGGCGAACGTTTGCACGCCGTCGAGGATCTCGCCGGCTCCGTGCGCCACCCAGCGCGCCGCCGGCTGCAGGTGCGCCTCGCTGTCGACGATGCGCAACGACGTGAAGCCCATGGTTTTCATCGCGCGCGCCGCCGCGCCGACATTTTCCGGCCGCGCCGGAGCCACTAAAACAATATGAAGCTGCATCACTCTTCCACCGAAGGCAGGCCTGCACTTTTGACGATGGCGCAGCGCCCGCTTATATTTACAATTGCGTAACAATAAACGCGTTAATAGCAACAAACAAGATTAAACGGCTCGTTGAGCTAATAAACCCGTCGTAATAGTCATTATTCGTGCTTATGTTTTACTGCATTTATTTATCAATGAGTTAAAACAAGGCGATGATCAATAAGCGAATAATTGTATCCTATCGGGCCGGATAATGCTGAATCGTTCACAGAATTTGAGGTTCTGTGACTTAAACTGGCATTTCTGTAAGTGTTTTTCACAAATCTGTTAACGTGCTACAATTGAATTTGATATATGTCAACAAAGCGTAGTTTTGTTGGGTGATGAATTCGGCACGCGCTGTTATATTGCTGTTAATGGGGTTAGGATATGCGCCAATTTGGCACCCCAGGGGTTGTAGGGAACAGCATCCCCACCAGGCTAGCGATCTTGTTGACATGAGATGGAAAGTGCATCAAGAACGAGTTTACGTACTTTAGTCATTTGCTGAGAGGGAACGTGGCGCTATCTCTGCCCTCCTCTAAGAAAACAAAGACTTCTGTACTTCCTATTTTCTATTTTGTTGGCAATTTTAGGTAGCAAATATGCAGACCCCGCACATTCTGATTGTCGAAGACGAGTTAGTCACTCGTAACACCCTGAAGAGCATTTTCGAGGCGGAAGGCTACATTGTTCATGAAGCCAATGATGGTGCAGAGATGCACAATATCCTGTCTGAAAATGATATCAATCTGGTCATCATGGACATCAACCTGCCAGGCAAAAACGGCCTGCTGTTGGCGCGCGAACTGCGTGAACAGGCCAGCGTCGCCTTGATGTTCCTGACCGGTCGCGATAACGAAGTGGACAAAATCCTCGGCCTGGAAATCGGCGCCGACGATTACATCACCAAGCCGTTCAACCCGCGTGAGCTGACCATCCGCGCGCGCAACCTGCTGTCGCGCACCATGAACCTGGGCAGCCTCGGCGAAGAGCGCCGCCTGGTCGAGAGCTACAAGTTCAACGGTTGGGAGCTGGACATCAACAGCCGCTCGCTGATCAGCCCGGCCGGCGAACAGTACAAGCTGCCGCGCAGCGAATTCCGCGCCATGCTGCACTTCTGCGAAAACCCAGGCAAGATCCAGTCCCGCGGCGAACTGCTGAAGAAAATGACCGGCCGCGAGCTGAAGCCGCATGACCGCACCGTGGACGTCACCATCCGTCGCATTCGCAAACACTTCGAATCGACGCCGGACACGCCGGAAATCATCGCCACCATTCACGGCGAAGGCTACCGCTTCTGCGGCGATCTGGAAGAGTAATTCCGGCCTGCCGTCATGAAAACGGGGTTCAGCATGCTGAACCCCGTTTTTTTATTTCGTCTCGGCCCACGGCATGATCGGCACCGCGCTCAGCGCGTTCTTCGGCGAACCGTCGATCACCTTGTCGGAGTAGCTCAGGTAAATCAGCGAATTGCGCTTGGCGTCGTAGAAGCGCACCACCTGCAGCTTCTTGAACACCAGCGAGGTGCGTTTCTGGAATACCACCTCACCTTCCGACTTGCCGTTTTTGATCTTGTCGCTCAGCTCGATAGGCCCCACCTGCTGGCAGGAAATGGCCGCGTCGGCGGTGTCTTCCGCCAGCCCCAGACCGCCTTTGATGCCGCCGGTTTTGGCGCGGCTGATATAACAAGTTACATTTTTAACATCCGGATCGTCGAACGCTTCCACCACGATTTTGTGGTCCGGCCCCAACAATTTAAACACGGTATCAACGGAGCCCACCTGCTCCGCCTGCGCGCTGCCAACGGTTGCGCAAACCAAACCGAATAAAAATATCCAGCCTTTTTTCATTTACTTAACTCCGATATAACCTTGCCGCAAAAATAGGTTCGGCGATCGCCATTATTTATGTCTAAGCTCACGGAATCGGTTTTTTACGGGTCCGCACCGACCGTTTTAGCACAGAGCGTGACAAAAATCTTTGAGAGTCGCGGAGTAAAAAAATTGCTATGATGCGGCGTCGTTATTTCTTTGCGCCCACTACGGTGTACCCCAATCCAACTCTGGCGCGGCAAGCGCAGCAGAGGCAAAGAGTGCAACGCATAATGGCTCATGGATCGGTCTGATAGCGCAGCACCAGCGTGACGAATCAACAGTTCGGGTTCCTACCCCCAAGCTTTACGAGGAAGATCTATGGATCAAGCCGGTATCATTCGTGATCTGCTTAGCTGGCTGGAAAGCCATTTGGACCAACCCTTGTCGCTGGATAACGTGGCGGCCAAGGCCGGCTACTCCAAATGGCATCTGCAACGGATGTTCAAAGATATTACCGGTAATGCCATCGGTGCTTACATCCGGGCAAGAAGGCTGTCCAAAGCCGCCGTCGCGCTGCGTTTGACCAGCCGGCCGATTTTGGATATCGCCCTGCAGTATCGCTTCGACTCGCAGCAGACCTTCACCCGCGCCTTCAAAAAACAGTTTGCGCAAACGCCGGCGCTGTACCGCCGCGCCGAAGACTGGAACGCATTCGGCATCTGCCCGCCGATCCGTCTGGGGGCTTTTACCCTGCCGCAGCCGGAATTCGTCTCGCTGCCGGACAAGCGCCTGGTCGGCCTGACCCAAAGCTACTCCTGTACGCTGGAACAGATCACCACCGTGCGCACCGAGCTGCGCTCGCAGTTCTGGCGCCAGTTCCTCGGTGACGTCGAAACCCTGCCGCCGGTGCTGTACGGGCTGCACCACTCGCGGCCGAGCCAGGAGAAGGACGACGAACAGGAAGTGCTGTACACCACGGCGCTGGAGCCGGATCAGGTGCCTGACAAGGCGCAGGAAGGCCAGCCGCTGGTGTTGCCGGGCGGTGAGTTTGCGATGTTCAGCTACGAAGGACCCACTGAGGGCCTGCAAGACTTTATTCTGACGGTCTACGGCACCTGCCTGCCGGCGCTCCAGCTGACGCGCCGCAAAGGGCACGACATCGAACGCTTCTACCCGAAAGGCGAGCGCCGTCCGCATCAGGCACCTATCGAGATCAAGTGCGATTACCTGATCCCGATTCGGCGTTAACGCTGCAGTTCGTCCAACGCGGGCATGTCCAGATGCGTGACATCGCCCGCCGTCTCCACGATCCAGCCGGAAGCCAGCCACGGGCTCTGCTGGTGATCGACGCGCGACAGTGAACAGTTGCGCAAGCGCAAACGGCGTTCCGCATAGGCCGGCAACCCCAGCACCGTACTGATCAAACACCCCAACGCGATGCCATGGCTGACGAGCAGCGGCTTGCTGCCTTCAGGCAGCATCAGGCAGCTCTCCAGCGCGGCGCGCATGCGCTCGCCCAGCTCCTCCATGGATTCGCCTTGAGGGATACGGCCGTCAGGAGTACCATCGACCATCTGTTTGCGCCACTGCTCTTCCTGCGGCGTCAAACTGTCGATCAGGCGTTCTTCCAGAACCCCCATGTGCAGCTCACGCAAACGCGGATCGCCTATCACTTCGCAGCCACAGGCTTCGGCGATGATCTGCGCGGTGCGGCGCGTGCGCCCCAGATCGCTGGTAATGATGTGCGTAATGCCTTCCTTGCTGACGCGCCTGGCGACCAGACGGGCCTGGTGTTCACCCATGGCGGTTAACGGGCTGTCGGACTGACCCTGGATGCGGCGAGCCGCGTTCCATTCCGTTTCGCCATGGCGAACGAGGTATACCTGTAACATTTTTGTTTTCCGTTATACTGCGTGAAATTTGCGTTTATCCCCGGCCCGGCGGCGCTTTTGCCGCTGCCCGGTGTATCGGCCAGAAGGATATCAAACCCGTTATGTACCATGTTGTCGCTGCAACTACCAACCCGGCAAAGATCAAGGCTATTCAACTGGCCTTCGATGACGTCTTTGGCGCGAACCAATACCGCATTGAATCCGTTGACGTCGCCAGCGGCGTCTCGCTGCAGCCGATAGGCAACCACGAAACCCGCACCGGTTCGCGTCAACGCGTCATGGAAGCGCGCCAGGTCAGACCCGAGGCCGATTTTTGGGTCGGCGTGGAAGCCGGGATTGAAGAGAATATGACCTTCGCCTGGATGACCATCGAGAACCCGCACATCCGCGGCGAATCCCGCTCGGCGAGCCTGATGCTGCCGGAAGTCATCTTACAAGGTATTCGCGCCGGTCGCGAATTGGGCAGCGAAATGGCGGCGATCACCGGCAATGCCGAGGTGAAGCGCCAGGGCGGCGCCATCGGCGTCTTCACCGACGGCCGGCTGAGCCGCACCAGCGTTTACCACCAGGCGCTGCTGCTGGCGCTGGTGCCGTTTCACAACGCCATCTATCAGCAATAGCACCGATCCCGCTAGGGCGCGTCGTGCAACAGCTGCTGCTCAAGCCACTGTTTCAGCTCGGGTGAAGCCGCTTTCAGGCTGTTCGAGCCGCGGGTGATGGTGGCGATCCCCGCGCCCAGTTCATTTTTCAGCTCGCGCTGGCTCATCTCGCCGCGCATCAGTTCCTGAATGATCCGCACCCGGGTGCCCAGCGCGGTGCGCTCGTCCGGCGTCAGCATCAGCTGCAGCAGCGGTTGATGCAGCTCTTGCGCAAACGAATTCTGCAGCAGCGCGACGAAGCGCAGCCAATCCTCATTGCCTTGTTCTGAAAGAGCGGGGTCGTTTAACGATAATTGCGTCATGGCAGCCACCATACTATTTAACTAGTACAGCAGCATACCATAGGGCCGTCAAAATCAATAACGTCTCTGCCACTCGGCGTCGGTCAGCACCTTGGCCGGCCGGTGCGTCAGATAGCGGTAAAACGCATCGTAGGCCAGCACATTCTTGACGTAGCCGCGGGTTTCCGAGAACGGAATGCTTTCGATGAACGCCACCGGATCGATACGCCCCGCGCTGTTGCCCAGCCAGGTGTTCACCCGTGACGGGCCGGCGTTATAGGCGGCGCTCGACAGGATCCGGTTGCGGCCGAACTGCTGATAGACCGACTCCAGATAGCTGGTGCCGATGGTGATGTTGGTCTGCGGATCGAACAGCTGGCTCGGGCCGACGTAGCCGGGAATATTGAACATCTGCACCGTATGCTGCGCGGTGCTCGGCATCACCTGCATCAGGCCGGAAGCGCCAACCGGCGACTGCGCCTTCGGATTCCAGGCGCTCTCCTGGCGCGCTATCGCCATCGCATAGCTGGTGGTGATCCCCTTGTTATCGGTGGCGCGGCGGAACTCCTGCGGCCAGGCGACCGGGAAGCGTTCCTCCAGGTGATCCCACAGCTTGCCGACGATGGTCGCCTGCACGCTCAGATCGGCCCATTTTTGCTCAAAGGCGTAGCGCGCCAGCGCCTCTTGTTCCGGTCGGCTGCGGCTGGCGACGTAGGAGCCCCACTCGCTGCGGGCCAGGTTGTCCATGTTCCAGTACATCAGCTCGCGCACCCGGGCAACCTCCGGCCCGTCGACCAGCGACGCGCGCGGCTTGGCCGCCACCGCCACCATCACCGGGTAAGTGGCGTTCAGCTTCTGCGCCGCCGCCATCGGATAGAAGCCGCGTTCGGTCATCAGGTTACGCAATATCTCCTCGCCTTCGGCGCGTTTGCCTTCGTCCATCAACTGACTGGCGCGCCAGTAGCGCCACTCATCCTTGTTGCGCGACGCTTCCGGCAGGCGGGCCAGCCAGGTCGCCACGCCCTGCCGATCGCCGTTGCCCAACGCCATGCGCACCCGGCGCTCCAGCAGCGAAGGCGAACGGCTGCGCAGAATCACCCGATCGCGCCACTGCGCCTGTTCATAGGTGGCATCGCTGCCCATCAGGCGCCAGGCCACCGCCTCTTCCAGCCCCAGCCGCTCGTCGTCGCTCATTTTCTGCAGCCGCGCGAGCGTCGGGATCATCGCCCGCGCGTTTTCCACATCCTGCCGCGCCAGGCGCTCAAAGGCGATGCCGGTGGCGGCGCGGGTAAAGTCGGTCGGCCCCACGCTGCGGGCGAAGGCTTCCACGGTGGTCGGATCGTTTTGCAAGCGCACCAGGGCGTTGCCCATGGTCTGGTAGTCGGCCGGCAGCTGGCTGTAGAGGTTGCTGACCAGCGAACTGTTGCCCTCCTTCAACGCCAGCTTCATGCGCGCCAGAATATCCAGCGGCGTCTGCTTGCCTGCGCCGCGCCAGACGCTGAACAGCCGATCGCAGGCGCCCGGCAGCGTTTTGCCGTTCAGCCACAGTTCGTCGGCGCCGCTCCAGGCCGCCTGCTGATCGCCGGTGGCCCACTTGGCGTAGTAATAGTTGCAGCGCGCCGCCACCGGTTTGGGCGGCTGCGGGCTGAAGGCCAACAGGGTGCGCCAGTCTTCGCGCCGCGCCAGCTCATTGACGAAGCGCGGGGCCAGTGATTTCGCCGGCGGCAGCGTCGGGTTGCGTTTGATAAAGTCGTTCACCTCGGAGAACCCCGCCTGGCTCAGATCCTGTGTCAGCTCGCGGTATTCCAGGTAAGGATAAAGCGGATAATCGCGCAGCGTCGGCATCAGCTGCGCCACCACGCCCATCTGATTGCCGTCCCACGCCTGTTTGATCTGCTGGTAGCGCTGACGTTGCGCATCCAGAGAATCCGCCAGCGCCGCGCCTGAAAACGCCGTCAGGCACAGGCCCATTGCCAACAGCCGTCGCTTGTCCACCTTGACCATCCTCGCTCTTTCCTCACTGGTTGGACCGCAGGAGCCGCCCAGCTCCCCGGTGACCGCCGCGCCACGGCGCAGCGGGACAAAATAAAGCCGGGCGCACGGCCCGGACGCAGATATCTACCATAGACAGCGCAATCGCTCATCCATTCAATACTGTAGAAGAAGAAGTGTATCGCCATGACGGGAGCCAGGTAAAAAACGTTTACTTTGGCTGACAAATCAGGCCGACGGGATATTTCCAGCCACCGGATTTTTATTAGCCACCCCGGCATTTATAAGAGAAGTAAAATAATTTTTAATTATTAGCTATGACATTATTGCATTTGTGAGATGACGCCGCCGTTGCGCAAATCGCCTGACAGCTGGCCAAACGCGCCAACTTTGCAGAAAAGCGGTGGCAAACCCGGGTAGGCATTTTTATACTATCAAAAATAAGTAGGATAATTCCGAGAAAACAGCACATAAAGCGCCCAACGAAGACATCTTATAATACAATCCGCGCCAATTATGGGTGAGATAGTGTTCATTAGGCAGTGCGACTGACAGCTTTCAGCAAAACGATTGTCCCTTCAAGCGGGCCGAACTTTTCCTTGTCAGGCCACGGCCTGCGGGCGGTGGATCAGGCCGGAATGGCGGGTGAAGATGGCGAATAAGACCGCGATAGCGATGCGTTGCGCAAAAAGCCCCGTGCCGGGCTTCCTTGGCGCACGTCTGAATATCGGTCGCCTGCTGCTGATCGTGTTGTTGGTGCTGCTGACGTTGTCCGGGCCTGCGCGCGCCGCCGATGATCCCTATCAAAAACGCACGCACGCCGTGACGACCGTGGTGGTAGGCATCATCAGCTACGCCCGCTGGTCGCGTGAACCCAATCCGATCCGCTTGTGCGTGACCGCACCCACCCAGTATGCCGAAGGGCTGTTCGATCCGATCCTGCTGAGCGCCCCGCGTCCGATTAAAGCCGAGCGTGTGCCGTTCGACAGCCCAACGCTGAGTACCGGCTGCGATGTCATCTACTTAGGGAACATCACCGCCGCGCAGAGACAAAATTTCATGCAGCGCATTTCCGGCAACTCCATTCTCAGCATCAGCGAGAACGATAGCGAATGCTCCGCCGGCAGCGCATTTTGCCTGCAGATCGATGGGGACCAGGCCAGTTTCAAGGTCAACCTGGACGCTCTGGCGCGCAGCGGCGTGCGCGTTCACCCCAACGTGCTGCAGCTGGCACGCAAACAGGCGCCGCCGCTATGAGGCTGTTGCACAGAAACCGCGCCGGCAATGCGCGTCCGACGCTGGGCCGAGTGCTGCAGCGGGTGCATCTTGGGCTGGCGCTGATCGCCGTCGGCACCGCCGGCATCTTTTTGACGCTGGTGGCGCTGTTTGCGCTGCGCGCCTATGCCGACCACAACCTGCACCTGATCGCGCGCTCCATCAGCTATACCGTCGAGGCCGCCGTGGTGTTTGAAGACGGCGCCGCCGCGCGTGAGGCGCTGATGCTGATCGCCTCCAACGAAGAGATCCTGGAGGCGCGCATTCTGGATAATAAAGGCAAGATGCTGGCCAGCTGGCGCCATCCCTCCGACAGCCCGCTGCACGGTCTGGAGCAGATGGTTGCGCACTGGGCGCTGCCCGAGCCGGTCATCCTGCCTATTTCTCACGGGGGCAAACAGGTCGGCCAGGTCTGGTTGAGCGGCAACGGCGGCAGCCTGTTGCGTTTCCTGTTGCGCGGCCTGGTCGGCATGATCGCCTGCATGGTGCTCAGCACCCTGTGCGCTCTGGTGTTGTCGCGCCGTATGCTGGTCGGCATCGTCAGTTCGCTGGACGACATCGCCAACGTGGCGCACGCGGTGCGCCGCGATCGCACCTTCGGCCTGCGGGTGCCGTCGGCGCCGATCGCCGAGCTGCATGAGCTCAGCAACGATTTCAACGGCTTGCTCGACGAGCTGGAGGCCTGGCAGGCCCATCTGAAGCAGGAGAACGACTCGCTGGCTCACCGGGCGACGCACGACAGCCTGACCGGATTGCCGAACCGCGCCTTCTTCGAAGGGCGGCTGAGCCGGGCGCTGGGCGATATCGAACCGCCGGCGAAATTGGCGGTGCTGTTTATCGACGGCGATCGCTTCAAGGAGGTGAACGACAGTTATGGCCACGCCGCAGGCGATGCGGTGCTGACCACCATTGCCGGGCGCATTCGCGCGCAGCTGCGCGAGACCGATCTGGTCGCGCGTCTGGGCGGGGATGAATTTGCCGTGCTGCTGGCGCCGGTACACGGCACGGAAGATGTCCTGCAGATCGCTGACAACATCATCGATTGCATGACGCAACCGGTCATTTTGCCGAACGACGAGGCGGTCATTACCTCTCTGAGTATCGGTATTGCGCTGTACCCTGATCACGCGTCGACGCCTCAGGGTCTTTTGCACGAAGCTGACGATGCGATGTATCAGGCAAAGCATCGTTATAACGGAGGCTGGCGGCTGGCTATACATAAATAAGAGCCCCGGCTATAACACTTGAACTAGGGATTTTGACTATGATACAGCAACTGTTTAAAGGTCGTTTTTCACTGCTGACGATGGTGTTCGTCGCCCTGCTGGCGCTCGCCGGCTGCCAGAGCAAACCGCAGGGCCTGACGCCCGAGCAGATCGCGCTGCTGCAATCGCAGGGCTTCAAACTGACCGATAACGGCTGGGAGTTCGGCCTGTCGGATAAAGTGCTGTTCGGCAACAACATCGGCAAGCTGAACCCGGAAAGCACCGAGACGGTGCAGAAGATGGGCCGCGCGCTGCTGAGCGTCGGCATCACCAAGTTCCGCCTGGACGGTCATACCGACAACTACGGTGAAGACAGCTATAACGACCAGCTCTCTCTGCGCCGCGCCGATGCGGTGGCCGATCTGCTGGCCAGCGTCGGCATTCCGCGCGCCAATATCGAAACCCGCGGCATGGGCAAGCGCGATCCCGTTGCCGACAACCGCACCTCCAGCGGCCGCGCGGAAAACCGCCGCGTCGCGATCGTCGTCACGCCATAAGCCACCAATATGCGCCTTTATCGGCGCATAAACGGTTATACTTAGCGATCGCTGAGCGATGTCTGGGATCCGAGATCGAAACGGGCTACACTCATGCCGCCAGACATCCTATAAATACTGATATAGAGAGGCTTAGAGCAACGTGGCTCAATACGTCTATACCATGCACCGCGTCGGCAAGGTGGTACCGCCGAAGCGTCATATTTTGAAAAACATCTCCCTGAGCTTCTTCCCCGGGGCCAAAATCGGCGTACTGGGCCTGAACGGCGCCGGTAAGTCCACCCTGCTGCGCATCATGGCCGGCATCGATACCGATATCGAAGGGGAAGCGCGCCCGCAGCCGGGCATCAAGATCGGTTACCTGCCGCAGGAGCCGCAGCTTAACCTCGAACACACCGTGCGTGAGTCGGTGGAAGAAGCGCTGGCGGAAGTGGTCGGCGCGCTGAAGCGCCTGGACGAAGTGTACGCGCTGTACGCCGAAGAAGGTGCAGACTTCGACAAGCTGGCCGCCGAACAGGGCCGCCTGGAAGAGATCATTCAGGCGCACGACGGTCACAACCTCAACGCCCAACTGGAACGCGCCGCCGACGCGCTGCGCCTGCCGGACTGGGACGCCAAAATCGCCCACCTGTCCGGGGGTGAACGCCGCCGCGTCGCGCTGTGCCGCCTGCTGCTGGAAAAACCGGACATGCTGCTGCTGGACGAACCGACCAACCACCTGGACGCCGAGTCCGTGGCCTGGCTGGAACGCTTCCTGCACGACTTCGAAGGCACCGTGGTGGCGATCACCCACGACCGTTACTTCCTGGATAACGTGGCCGGCTGGATCCTCGAACTGGACCGCGGCGAGGGCATTCCATGGGAAGGCAACTACTCTTCCTGGCTGGAGCAGAAAGACGCGCGTCTGGCGCAGGAAGCGTCCGCCGAAGCCGCTCGCCGCAAGTCGATCGAGAAAGAGCTGGAGTGGGTGCGTCAGGGCACCAAAGGCCGTCAGTCCAAAGGCAAGGCCCGTTTGGCCCGCTTCGAAGAGCTGAACAACACTGAATACCAGAAACGTAACGAAACCAACGAACTGTTCATTCCACCTGGCGCACGCCTGGGCGACAAAGTGGTCGAAGTCAGCAACCTGCGTAAGTCCTACGGCGACCGCCTGCTGATCGACGACCTGTCGTTCTCGGTGCCGAAAGGGGCAATCGTCGGCATCATCGGCCCGAACGGCGCGGGTAAATCCACGCTGTTCCGCATGATGTCCGGCCAGGAACAGCCTGATTCCGGCAGCATCGTGCTGGGCGACACCGTCAAGCTGGCGTCCGTCGATCAGTTCCGCGACAGCATGGACGGTTCGAAAACCGTGTGGGAAGAAGTCTCCGGCGGGCAGGACATCATGCGCATCGGCAACACCGAGATGCCGAGCCGCGCCTATGTCGGCCGCTTCAACTTCAAGGGCGTCGATCAGGGCAAACGCGTGGGCGAGCTGTCCGGCGGTGAGCGTGGCCGTCTGCACCTGGCCAAGCTGCTGCAGGTTGGCGGCAACGTGCTGCTGCTCGATGAACCGACCAACGACCTGGATATCGAAACCCTGCGCGCGCTGGAAAACGCCCTGCTGGAATTCCCTGGCTGCGCCATGGTGATCTCGCACGACCGTTGGTTCCTCGACCGTATCGCCACCCACATCCTGGACTACCAGGATGAAGGCAAAGTGGAATTCTTCGAAGGCAACTTCACCGAGTACGAAGAGTACAAGAAGCGTACGCTGGGCGCCGATGCGCTCGAGCCGCACCGCATCAAGTACAAGAAGATCGCCAAGTAATACCCAAGGCGCCGCATGCGGCGCCTTTTTTACGCCTGCGCCCGGCGATAGTCGCGCGGTGAGCGCGCCATCACGCGTTTGAACGCGTGGCTGAAAGCGCTATCGGAATCGTACCCCAAACGCTGCGCGATAGCGGAGACCGGTTCGCCGCCGGTACGCAGCGCCCGCGCCGCCAGCAGCATGCGCCAGCGCGACACATATTCGAGCGGCGCCATGCCGGCTTTCTGCTTGAAGCGCAGCGCCAACGTCGAACGGGAAACGCTCGCCGCGTCGGCCAACGCCGCCACCGTCCAGCGCCGGGCCGGATCGGCATGTACCGCCTGCATCGCGGCGCCGATGCGCGGATCGAACAAAGCGGGTAGCCAGCCGGACGCCGCACTCTCCTCCCCCATCAGGTAAATCCGCAGCGCCTGGGTCAACATGATTTGCCCCAGATGATGCGCCATCAACGTACTGCCCGGCGAAGGCCTCACCAGCTCATCCGCCAGCCGCTGCAGCGCCCATTGCAGCACGGCCGCCTCTTCCGTGCCCCCGCGGATCACCATCAACGCGGGCAGGCTGCCGAACAGCCGCTCCACCTCCTCGCCAAAGCTAAAACGGCCGCCGATAAACAGGCACGTTTCCCCCTCGCCGCAGCTCGCCACGCCGTTTTGCGCCTGCAGATAAAGCGCGTCGGCGTCGAGCGCCGGAAGAGACAAGTCGCTGCCGACGGTCAGCGGCAGGCTGCGAGTCAGCAGTAAACAGTCGCCGGCCGCCAGCCACAGCGGTTCTGCCAGCCCTTCCGCCGCCAACCAACAGCCGCCGCGCACCACCGCGTTGAACTTCCCGCCTTGCGGAGCGGGAAAATGAACAGCCCAGTCGCCGCCGGCCTTCAGACCGCCGAAAAACGCATTCTGGCTGTTCAGTGGCGCCAGCACTTCCGATAAAGGATCCATATCCTCTCCCCATAAAGATCTTGCAAGAGCATAACCCGCGCGATGCGCTGGCCGAAGACTTTAGGACGATGGCGACAGAAATTAGGTTTTTGTTGCATTCATCCGCCGGATAGCGCCGATTTACACTCCCTGTGTCACAGCCAACCACAGCGAGGAATCCCCAATGAACAAACAAACGCCCATCGGCTCTGGCTTCAACGCCACCGCCACCGCCGCCGACGTGCTCAAAGATCGTCGACTGGCCGGCATGACGGCGCTGGTCACCGGCGGCCATTCCGGCCTGGGGTTGGAAACGACTCGCGCATTGACGCAGGCGGGAGCACAGGTGATTGTCGCCGCCCGCGATCCCGTCATCGCCCGCACTCGTCTGGCCCTCGCTGGTATCAGCAACGTCGACATTTATGAGCTTGATTTGGCCGATCTGAACAACATCAGAGAGTTCGCGCAACATCTTCTGGCGACCGGCGTCCACCTCGATATGGTGATCTGCGGCGCCGGCATCATGGCCTGTCCTGAAACCCGCATCGGCCCAGGCTGGGAGGCTCAATTCGCGATCAACCACCTGGGGCATTACGCGCTGGTGAACCACCTCTGGCCGGCATTGGCGGGCGGCGCCCGCGTTGTCGTCATCTCCTCTTCCGGCCACCATGCCAGCGCCATACGCTGGAATGACGTGCAGTTTCACAGCGGCTATGACAAGTGGCGGGCCTACGGCCAGTCGAAAACCGCTAATGCGTTATTCGCCGTGCACCTCGACAAACGAGGACGAGCCGCCGGTGTACGCGCCTTCACGCTGCATCCCGGCATGATCCCCACGCCACTGCAGCGTTACCTCTCGCAGGAAGAGATGCTCGCATTGGACTGGATCGACGCCGACGGCAAACCCGCACACCCGGAAATGCTGAAAACGCCGCAACAGGGTGCGGCAACCCAGGTGTGGGCGGCGACATCGCCTCAACTCAATGGCCTTGGCGGATTGTATTGCGAAGACTGCGATATCGCCCGGCGCAACGATGACGAGGGCCTTTCCTTCAGCGGCGTAAAAAGCTACGCCGTCGATCCTGAACAGGCCCAACGCCTGTGGGAATTGTCGGCGCAACTCACCGGCATCGACATCTTCGGCAAGATTTAAACAGGAGCCCCCTATGCAGAATCGCCAAATCATCCTCGGTAAACTCCCACAGGGAAAGCTGACCGTCGATTGTTTTCAGACTCGCGAGACCCCGATGCCGATCCCCGGCCCCGGAGAGGTTCTGTTGCGCACGCTTTACGTGCCTTTGGATGCGGCCAGCAGAGCCTGGATGCAGGGCGTCACCTATCGTTCCGGATTGCAGCCAGGAGACATCATGGCCGCGACGACGCTGGCCGAAGTCGTCACGTCGCGCTCTTCCCTGCTGGCCGCCGGCGATATCGTGTTGGCGGAAACCGGCTGGCAAACCTTCACGGCCCTGCCGGCGGCTGAGGCGCTCAAACAGCCGGACATCGTTCCGCATACGCACTTGCTCAGCGTTTACGGCGTGCCCGGACTCACCGCTTACTTCGGCCTGCTGGAATGCGGACGCCCCAAGGCCGGTGAAACCGTCGTCATTTCTGCCGCCGCAGGGGCGGTAGGCATGTTCGCCGGACAAATCGCCCGGCTCCACGGCTGCCGCACGGTGGGCATTGCCGGCGGCGCCGCCAAAACGGCTCTGCTGACGGACAGGCTGGGTTTCGACGCGGCGATAGATTATAAGGCGGGGAATCTGCATGACGGCCTGCGCCGCTCGTGCCCCAACGGCATTGACGTGCTGTTCGACAACGTCGGCGGCGATATTTTGGCGGCCTGCCTGCCGCACATGGCGAAACAGGGGCGCATTGTTTGCTGCGGCGCGGTGTCGCAGTACGATACGGCCTCCCCACCGGCCGCGCCGGCCGGGATCCCCGGTTTGCTGATCGTCAACAGCTTGACGATGCGGGGGTTCCTGTTGGCCGACTTCCTTCACCGACAAGAACAGGCGCTGACGGCGCTCACGGCCTGGGTCGCGGAGAAGAAATTAGCGGTCATCGAAGATCTGATCGCCGGTTTTGAGCTGCTGCCCGCGGCCTTGGTTGGCCTGCTGGCGGGGGAGAACACAGGAAAGCGCATCGTGCAAGTGACGTAATATCTTGTTTAACCCAGGAGCGGCCTGGGCTTCCTTGGTTCTTATTCCCGCGGCAGCTCGCGGGCGTAGTCGTCGAACGCCGGATGCTGCAGCACCACATCGATGAAGCAGGCCAGCGCCGGGGAGTTCAGCTTGCGGCTCGGGTAAACCAGATACAGCTCGTTGCCCTCCGCGCGCCACGCCGGCAAGACTTCCACCAACAGCTTCTGCGCCACCACCTCGCGGCTGAGAAACGCCGGCAACAGCGTGATCCCCGCGCCGGCGATAGCGCATTCACGCGCATACAGCAGGTTGTCGGTGGTGTGCGCCAGCGGCAGCTGCCAACGGTAGTAGTCGTCGCCGCAGCGCAGGTTCCAGGCCGTCCAGGCGCGGTGGGCAATGCAGCGATGCTGTTGCAGTTGTTGCGGGTGTTCGATCGGCGGATGCTGCGCCAGATAGGACGGCGCGGCCAACAGATAGCGCGGCGCATACCCGAGACGGCGACCGATCAGCGAAGAATCCTGCGGCTTGCCGGTGCGCAGCGCGGCGTCGAAGCCTTCCTGCACCAGATCCACCATGGCGTCGGACACCGACACCTCCAGCGAAACGTCCGGGTATTGGCGCTGAAAATCCGCCGCCAGCCGCGCCACCAGGGTCGCCCCCAGCCCGGCGGGCGTTGAAATGCGCAGGCGGCCGCTCGGGTTATCGCGCAGCCGCTGCAACGCCAGATCGGCGCGTTCCGCGGCGGACATCATCGCCTGACAATGTTCCAGATAGCGCTCACCGGCGAAGGTCAGGTTCAGCTGGCGCGTGGTGCGATTGAGCAAGCGCAGCCCCAGCGTCTGTTCGAGCTGGCTGATGCGCTGGCTGACGCTGGACTTCGGCAACCCGACGCGCTGCGCGGCGGCGGTGAAGCTGCCGCACTCCGCCACCAGCGCGAACAGCGCCATGTCCTGCAGCTGTTTGAATTCCATTGTTCACCTTAAACGAACACTCCGTTAGATATTGTCCATCTTATCACCCCACTGCCGCGGGTCTACACTGGGGACATCATTTAAAAGGAGCACAATCATGTCGATAAAAGCCATTGCCGTAGACCCGCAGAACCCCGCCGGTTTCATCGAAATCTCACCGGAGATGCCGGTTCCCGGCCAGTACGATCTGCTGGTGGCAGTGAAAGCGGCGTCGGTCAACCCGGTGGACACCAAAGTGCACGCCGGTCTGCAAAAGAGCGGCCTGCAGCAGCCGCGCATCCTCGGCTGGGACGCCAGCGGCGTGGTGGTAGACGTGGGCAGCGGCGTCAGCGGCTTCAAGCCCGGCGATGAAGTGTGGTACGCCGGCGACATCACCCGCCCCGGCAGCAACAGCAGCCACCAGCTGATCGACTCACGCATCGCCGCGCACAAGCCGCGCAGCCTGAACTGGGCCGAGTCCGCCGCCCTGCCGCTCACGGCCCTCACCGCCTGGGAAGCGCTGTTCGAACACCTGAACATTCAGGACGCGCCGGAGCACAAGACGCTGCTGATCATCGGCGGCGCCGGCGGCGTCGGCTCGCTGGCCATTCCGCTGGCCGCGCTGCGCAGCAAGGTGAAAGTGATCGCCACCGCCTCAAGGCCGGAATCCGCCGCCTGGTGCCGTGAGCGCGGCGCCGATCTGGTGGTGGACTACCGCGATCTGAAGGGCGAGCTGGCGCAGCACGGCATCGAGCAGGTGGATTACATCCTGTGCCTGAACGATACCGACGGTCACTGGCCGGCGATGGCCGAGCTGGTCGCGCCGCTGGGCCATATCTGCACCATCGTCGAGAACGCGCAGCCGTTGGATCAAAACGCGCTGAAGCTGAAAAGCGCCGCGCTGCACTGGGAATTCATGTTCACCCGCAGCATGTTCACCACCCCGGACATCGCGCAGCAGGGCCAGATCCTCCAACAGGTGGCGCAGCTGCTGGACGAGGGCAAGCTGAGCACCACGCTGAGCGAAACCCTGCACGGGCTGTCGGTAGAAACGCTGACCGCCGCGCATCAACGGCTGCTCGGCGGCCATATGCAAGGCAAGCTGGTTATCGCTTACTAAGCCTGAATCGCGGCGGCGTTTTGCGCCGCCGTTACTGCGGACGAACGAAGCCGACGCACAGCGCTTGCTCGTCGGCATGCGGATCGGCGCGGAACGTCAGCGTCTGCTGCCAATCGAGGCGCATCTTCGGCCAGTGGGCCAGCTCGCCGCCGAAGTCGCTGTGCGCGCAGTCTTCACCCAACCGCCCGAACAGAGCGACGCCGTGCTGCGCAATCTGCGGATAGCTGATGTTGACGTTGTAGATATTCGGGCGCGTATGATTGGACCAGCGCGTAATGGTCTGCGGCCGGGAGCCGGCGTACACCGTCATCCACTGCGACAGGTATTCGCCGCCGACGTAGCGCAGGCTGACGCCATACCGCTCCTGCCACAGCCGCTCCACTCCGACGCTGAACGCCTTGATACCCACCATTTTCTGGCCGGCGTTGCGCACGTTGCCCAGCATCACCGCGGCATACCCCAGATAGACCGCCAGCGCCGCGCACATCAGCCCGATGGTCGCCGCGCGCAGCGAACGCACCGGCGGCTGGCGCACGCAGCCGACCAGCAGCGCGGGCGCCAGCATGAAGAACGGCTGCAGCCACTCGGTCAGCCGGCCGCCGACGTTGAAAGAGAACCAGAAGGTAATGATGCCGAGCGGCAACAGGTAGACCCACAGCAACACCCGCATCGGCAACGCCGCTGGCCAGGCCAGCACCGCCCCGCTGCGCCGCAGGATCACCCACAGCGCGAGCGACGGATAGAACACCAGCAGCAGCGACTGCAGCATATCGAGGTTGAGCTGCATCTTGATCTGCGAATCCACCCACTTGAAGGCGGCGAAGTCATGGTTCCACAGCCAGAACAGGTTCGGCAGCACCAGCGCCAACCAGATCGCCACCGCCAGATAGAACTGCGGCTGGCGATAGCAGCGGCGGATCTGCGGTACGAACAGCGTCGACAGCGCCGCGAAATAGACGAAGGCGAAGGTCGAGTATTTCGCCATCATCGCCAGACCGGCCACCAATGCGAAAGCCGGCCACCAGTTGGCCGAACGCGAGATCGCCAGGTGGAAGAACAGCGCCATCCACGGCCACAGCATCACCAACAGGTAATTGTCGTTGTAGGGAATGATGTCGAAATTGATGATGCCGGACAGGTTGAGCGTCAGCAGCGCCATCCAGGCCAGCGAGGTGCTGCCGCTCAGGCGGCGCGCCAATAGCCAGACGCCCAACATGCCGATGGCGATGGCGATGAAGTGCCCGCCATACCAGTACAGGTTCAGCGGCAACCATGAGAGCCAGATCGCCGGCTGCATCGCCGCACCGACCAGCCAAGGATTTTTCGGTGAGCCCCACTCGGCGTTAAGGCCCCAGTTGAGCGCCTCGACGGCGTCGTAAGGCAGGGTGGGATCGAGATGAACGGTCAGCAGCGTCCAGGCTGCGGCATAGCAGATCAACCAGAGAGCGAGTAAGCGATAAGACATGTCTTCTTCTGAGCGTTATTGTAAAGAAAATCTTAACCTAGTCGCTACCGAATGAACCATGTTTAAACAAGCCGTTAAATGTGCGCCACAGAGGCGTTTCTGCCGCCGCGACCGCACATTCCGCTAATTTTCTCAGCCTGCGGCGTGGCGATGGGTGGGCGCATTCGCCAACCGGCCGGCGTCCGCCGCCAGCAGCTGCTGCACCAGCTCGACGCAGCGCAGGAAACGCTCTTCGTAATCGCTGGACTCGACGTGCACGTACTCGATGTTGTTGGCGCACAACATTTCCTCCAGCAAATGCTGGAACGCCAGGCGATCGGCGGTGCTGCCGAGGCTGCGCAGGCCGTCCGCCACCCACGGCGTGTTGTTTTCCAGCAGGATCACCAGATCGAAACGGTATTCGTCTATCAGCGCCTGCACGAAGGGGTGTTCACGCCCCTCGTACTTTTTGCAAAACGCCTGGGTGGTGACGAAATCGGTATCGATAAACGCCACCTTGTTGGCGTACTTGACCGCGAAATCCACGTATTGCGCCTGCCCGAGAGCGATTTTGTCGTAGTCGGAGTACTGCAGCGCCATCTCGTCACCGCCCAGGTGCGAAAACACGTAATCGCGGCCATATTCCCAGGCGCTGGTGGTGTTGAAGATGTTGGCCAGCTTGTTGACCAGCGTCGACTTGCCGCTCGACTCGCCGCCGAGGATCGCCACGGTGCGCACGAAGAACGGCTTCACCTCGGTCGGGATGTAGTCCCAATAGCGGAACGGATCCTGGCGGATCTGATTGCCGCTGATGTTCATGAACGAACGCTCGGGATCGACCAAGATGGTTTCGATGCCCAGATGCTCGCGGTAGCGCGGCGCATCCTGCGCTTCGCTGGAATAGATGAAGCTCGGCACGATGCCCTTCTGTTCCATAAAGGCCTTCATGCCGTCGCTCCACACGTTCCAGCCGTGCGGATAGGGTTCGATGCCCTGCTCGTCGAACGAGTGGATATGGATGTTTTTCTGGTACTTGAAGGTCTGCAGCAGCCAGCGCAGGCGATCGCTGACCGTTGGCTGTTGCGACATCGAACTGTTCTCGAACAGCTCGCGGTCGCGCGGTTCATCGTGGCACAAGATAACGTGAAGTGCGTCCACCTGGCTGCAGGCGCGCTGGATCAGATAGATGTGGCCGGTGTGCAGCGGGTAAAATTTACCAAACACCACGCCGACTTTGACCTCTTTACGCGGGAACTCCAGCCCGAGAAAACGGTGCAGCGCCTCGAGCTTTTGCGCGCTCGGGCTTTTGATTTTGTCGTTCAACAGCTGGCTCAGATAGCCCTTGGTCATGCCGCTGGCATCCGCCACCTGCTGCAAAGTACAGCCCTTTTGCTTAATGGACGTCTTCAGGTAATCAAATTGCGGCATGGCCACCTCCGTTTAGTATGCTAAACAAAATAGCATATCTTACTCGCCGTCGGCGACATTAATAAAACTCTTCCAGCACGTCGAGCGCGTCCGCCAGCTTCTTGACCCCAAACACCTGCATGTTGGCCGGCGGCTTCTTCGGCATGTTGCCGTGCGGCACGATGGCGCGCTTGAAACCGTGCTTGGCCGCTTCGGAGATGCGCTCCTGGCCGCTCGGCACCGGACGGATTTCTCCCGCCAGCCCCACTTCGCCGAACACCACCAGATCGTTCGGCAGCGGCCGATCGCGCAGGCTCGACACCAACGACATCAGCAGCGCCAGATCGGCGCTGGTCTCGCTGACCTTCACCCCGCCGACCACGTTGACGAACACGTCCTGATCCGACATCTGCAGCCCGCCGTGCCGGTGCAGCACCGCCAGCAGGATCGCCAACCGGTTCTGCTCCAGGCCCACCGCCACGCGGCGCGGGTTGGACATCATCGAGTGATCCACCAGCGCCTGGATCTCCACCAGCAGCGGCCGGGTGCCTTCCCACACCACCATCACCGAACTGCCGGAAGTGACTTCATCGCCGCGGCTGAGGAAGATCGCCGAAGGGTTGCTGACTTCGCGCAGCCCCTGTTCGGTCATGGCGAACACCCCCAGCTCGTTGACCGCGCCGAAGCGGTTCTTGTGGCTGCGCAGGGTGCGGAAGCGGGAATCGGCGTCGCCGTCCAGCAGCACCGAACAGTCGATGCAGTGTTCCAGCACTTTCGGCCCGGCCAGCGAGCCGTCTTTGGTGACGTGGCCGACCATGACGATCGCCACGCCGCGCGTCTTGGCGAAGCGCGTCAGATAGGCGGCGGTTTCGCGCACCTGGGCCACGCTGCCCGGCGAAGACTGAATGTCCGCCATGTGCATCACCTGGATCGAGTCGATCACCATCAGCTTCGGCTGTTCCTGCTCGGCGATCAGGCAGATCTGCTCGATGCTGGTTTCCGACAGCATGTTCAGGCCGCCGGTCGGCAGCCCCAGCCGATGAGCGCGCATCGCCACCTGCTGCAGCGACTCCTCGCCGGTGACGTACAGGGTTTTCATCTGCTCGGACAGTTTGCACAGCACCTGCAGCAACAGGGTGCTCTTGCCGGCGCCGGGGTTGCCGCCGATCAGAATGGCGCTGCCGGGCACCACGCCGCCGCCCAGCACGCGATCGAACTCGAGAAAGCCGGTGGTGAAGCGCGGCAGCGCCTCAAGGCTGATTTCCGACAGCTTCTGCACCTTGCTGACGCCGGCGTCGCCGGCATAGCCGCTGAGGCGATCGTTGCGCGCCGCTGCGGGCGACGCGGCCAAACGCACTTCCGTGATGGTGTTCCAGGCATGACAGGCGCTGCACTGCCCCTGCCAACGCGGATAGTCCGCCCCGCACTCATTGCACACAAATGCCCGTTTTGCCGCTTTTGCCACGTCTTACCTCAATCTTTCGTTATCGCACTTCGTGTTTCAGGCTGCCGGTGAGAATGCACAGCACGCCCATCAGATCCGCATGCCGGATCGCCACCTGCGCTTTTTCATACACTTTCGGCTTGGCGTGGTAGGCGATGCCCAACCCCGCCGCCTGCATCATTTTCAAATCGTTGGCGCCGTCGCCGATGGCTACGGTCTGCGCCAGCGGGATCTCCAGCTTCTCTGCCAGTCGCAGCAGCGTATCGGCTTTGAACTGCGCGTCCACCACCGGCCCCAGCACTTCGCCGGTCAGCTTGCCGTCGCGGATCTCCAGCTCATTGGCCGCCGCCGCCACCAGCCGCAGCCGGTTGCGCAGGTATTCGGCGTAGTAGGTGAAGCCGCCGGAGGCGATCGCCACATGCCAGCCCATCGCCTGCAGCTTGCCCACCAGACTGGTCAGCCCCGGCATCAGCGGCAGCTCGTCGCGCACCTGCTTGAGGATGTTGGCGTCGGCCCCTTTCAGCGTGCCGACGCGCTGGCGCAGGCTGGCGGTAAAGTCCAGCTCGCCGCGCATCGCGCGTTCGGTGACTTCCGCCACCTGTTCGCCGACGCCCGCCAGCTTGGCGATCTCGTCGATGCACTCGATCTCGATCGCCGTCGAATCCATGTCCATCACCAGCAGCCCCGGCGTGCGCAGGTGCGGGATCTTGCCGAGCGGCGCCACGTCCAGCCCGCTCTCCGCCGCCAGCAGCTTGGCACGCGGCGTCAAGGTGCCCGCCAGGCGCACCACCTGATAGTCGTCCACGCCCCAGGCGGTGACGATCACCATCGCCGCGCCCAGCTTGCGTTGGAATTGTGTAATGCGCGCCTTGTCCAGCTTTCTGCCGTATAACAGCCATCCGGTATTGCCCGCCCGGTAGTCCAGCGGCATCACTTCGTCGCCGCTGAGCGAAAGGGGAAGACCCGGCCATTGAGAGATCTCCGCCGGAAGATCGCAATAGGTCAGACTGTTTGACATCATTGACTCCTGAATGGACAAAAACGCTGCATGATAAAACGACGCATCAAGCTATCCTATCGCCAGCGGTTCTGGCAACATAAAGTGTCCCCGATGCCCAAGGAACCTGCATGGCTCGCGCTAAACTGAAATTTCGCCTGCACCGTACCGCTATTATCCTGATTTGCCTGGCTTTGCTGGTGCTCCTGATGCAGGGTGCCTCTTATTTTAGCCTGAGTCACCAAATGGCGCGATCCGAACAGGTCGAAGAGCTGGCGCAGACGCTGACCAAACAGGTCGCCTACAGCCTGGCGCCGCTGCTGGACGACGACGGCAACAACCCGCGCATCGACGCCATCCTCAAGCAGCTCACCGATCACAGCCGCATTCTCGACGTCAGCGTGTATCAGCTGGACGGCACGCTGGTCTCCCACGCCGGGGAGCAGATAAGTATACGCGATCGCCTGTCGCTCGACGGCAAACGCGCCGGCAGCTACTTCAACCACCAGTTGGTCGAATCCATTCAGGGCAAAGACGGCCCGATCGGCTTTATCCGCATCACCCTCGACACCCACGTGCTGGCGACCGAATCCAAGCAGGTGGACAACACCACCAACCTGCTGCGCCTGATGATCCTGCTGGCGCTGGCGATCGGCATCATTCTGGCGCGCACCCTGCTGCAACACCGCCGCAGCCGCTGGCAGCAGTCGCCGTACCTGTTGACCGCCAACACGCCGTTGGCAGAAGGCAATACGGTGGAAGACGACGAAGAGGATGCGCCTGAGGCAAAACAGGAAGCGCCGAAGAAGGGGTAACTCAGGCCAGGCGCTGAATGTGATCGTGCAGCTTCTGCAGTTGCACCAACATTTGCTCGGCAATCGCCCGGAACGCCTCGCTGATGTCGTCATGTTGCGCCGTTCGCCGCCAGAACTCGAGAGCCAATAGCTCCGCTTGCCGCCAGACGGCGCCGCTCACCTCGTTGCTCAAACGGATCTCCAGCGCGTCGTGGCGCAGATTACCGCTGCTTGCCGGGGCAAAAGCCATCGGCAACATATCATACAAAGGCGCCAACATGACCGGCCGCTGGGTTATCCGCAAGAACGACAGGTTGCCTTGGTGCATATCGCTGTTGGCGATCAACCGGCCAAAGGCCCAATACAGGGCAACCCGTTGGTAGACTGAGTGATCGATCACCCCTTGCTGCAATAACCGCTCGGCGGCCACGACCCAGTTGGCGTGGCCGCTGCCGCTGAACTCGGCATCCAGCGCCTCCAGCGACACCATCGCTACCCGCCCTTCTTCACCGATGCGATCAAAGCGCTCGATCTCTAAAAAGCATTGTCGGTCAGCACCGAACAGGATTTGCGCCGATGCGGCAGGCAATCCCGCAGCGGCGACCGTCTGCAATGCCAGCGACTCGGCGATCAGCAAATCGCTCCAGCGCTGTGCAATGACATGCGTCGGCGCCAGGCTGAACTTCACCAAAACATGCGCACGGCGCCCAGGCGCCAGCTCAGCATAGGCGGCAAATTTGGGTTGCTCGCCACCGGCGGAAGAGCCTACCAGCTCCCCGGCTAGCGCCTGGACAGACAATGCGGCGTAACGCTCGGTTTTATCTTCCACCGTGATGGCGACGGCAGTATCCCGCATTAACCAACGCTGATAGCTGTCGGCACCAGGCAACAGATCGCCGGTCATGTCTTCGCCATAACGGCAGAGCGCCAACAAGCGTTGACCTTCATCCCATCGCCGCACATCCTCCGGCAAATTCAACTCGCGCGCCGCTGCTTTTCCCCAGGCTCGCCCGAGAAAGCCAATCGGCCGTAGGTCGTTCAAATACCATGGCATGCCGTCATAGAGCTGCCACTCTCCGCTGCGCTCATCGCACACCGCACTGTTATCGGCAGGATACAGCGGGCAAAGCGTGGCAAACAGGTGCGCCTTACCCCGTTCATCAACCCGATATAGCGGAAACTGCCTCTCACCGCCGATCCCGCGCCGCAACGCATAGCGCGTCGCCTTACCTTTACCGAGGATCAATACGGCGCCCGCCAGTTCACGGAGACGGCGCGATAGCGTCGGCTGGCTGATGCCTAACGCTTCTGTCAGTTGACGAGCCGTAGCCGGCCCATGACGCAAAACTTGTTCAACGGTGAGCATCGGATGAATAGATTGGTGAATAGATTGATAAAGGAAGTAATAGCGTTAAATGGCAGAAAGGTAAAGCGTTAGCCAAAACTGGCCAAGCGGAATGAATAGATTGATGGGCGGGCGCCATGATGACGCCCGCCGGGGTATTACGCTTTGTCGCCCAGCAGCACGGATTCCAGCGCGATAACGATCATTTCGTTAAAGGTGGTCTGGCGCTCCGCCGCCGTGGTCGCTTCGTGACGCAGGATGTGGTCGGACACGGTGCAGATGGTCAGCGCCTTGCAGCCGAACTCTTCGTACAGCTCTGCCGCCACGCCGTAGATGCCGGCCGCCTCCATTTCCACGCCCAGGATGCCGTACTTCTTCATCACCTGGAACATGTCCGGATCCGGGGTGTAGAACAGATCGGCGGAGAAGATGTTGCCCACGCGCGCCGGGATGCCCTGCGCCGCCGCTGCGTCGACCGCGTTGCGCACCATGTCGAAGTCGGCGATCGCCGCGTAGTCGTTGTCCTTGAAGCGCAGACGGTTCACCTTGGAGTCGGTGCACGCGCCCATGCCGATCACCACGTCACGCAGTTTGATATCGTCACGCACCGCGCCGCAGGAGCCCACGCGAATGATCTTCTTCACGCCGAATTCTGCGATCAGCTCGCGCGCATAGATGGAGCAGGACGGGATGCCCATGCCGTGGCCCATTACGGAGATGCGGCGGCCTTTATAGGTGCCGGTGAAGCCCAACATGCCGCGCACGTTGTTCACTTCCACCGCGCCTTCCAGGAAGGTTTCGGCGATGTATTTTGCACGCAGCGGATCGCCCGGCATCAGTACTACGTCAGCGAAATCACCCATCTCAGCATTAATGTGCGGCGTAGCCATAATTTTCTTCCTTTAGAAATCTTATTTAATAAAAACGTCAAACATCTAAGCCTTGAATTTCGAGTTGCAGCCAGGCAGCTAGCGGGTGAATCCCCAGGAGCTTACTTGAGTAAGTGACTGGGGTTCACGCGTGAAGCTAACAACGCTGCGGCTTGAAAGACAGGGCTTAGAACAGGGTCTTACCGTAATCCATCGGCGACAGGCCAAAGTAATTGGCGACGGTCTGGCCGATGTCGGCGAAGGTCTCGCGGTGGCCCAGCGAGCCCGGTTTCACTTTCGGGCCGTAAACCAGCACCGGAATGTGTTCGCGGGTGTGGTCGGTGCCCGGCCAGGTCGGGTCGCAGCCGTGGTCGGCGGTGAAGATGATGATGTCTTCGTCTTTCACCAGCTTCAGCAGCTCCGGCAGGCGGCGGTCGAACAGCTCCAGCGCGGCGGCGTAGCCCGCCACGTCACGGCGGTGGCCATAGGAGGAGTCGAAGTCCACGAAGTTGGTGAACACGATGGTGTTGTCGCCGGCCTTTTCCATTTCGATCAGGGTCGCGTCGAACAGCGCGTCGATGCCGGTCGCCTTCACCTTCTTGGTGATGCCGACGTTGGCGTAGATGTCGGCGATTTTACCGATCGACACCACTTCGCCGCCCTTCTCGTCCACCAGCTTTTTCAGCACGGTCGGCGCCGGCGGCTCTACCGCCAGATCGTGACGATTGCCGGTGCGCTGGAAGTTGCCCGGCTTGTCGCCGACGAACGGACGCGCGATCACGCGGCCGATGTTATACCCGCCTTCGGTCAGCTCTTCACGCGCGATTTCGCACAGCTCGTACAGGCGATCCAGGCCGAAGGTTTCTTCATGGCAGGCGATCTGGAATACCGAGTCGGCGGAGGTGTAGAAAATCGGCTTGCCGGTTTTCATGTGCTCTTCACCCAGCTGATCGAGGATCACGGTGCCGGATGAGTGGCAGTTGCCCAGGTAGCCCGGCAGCTTGGCGCGTTCGACCAGTTTGTCCAGCAGTGCCTGCGGGAAGCTGTTGTGCTCGTCCTTGAAATAGCCCCAGTCGAACAGCACCGGCACGCCGGCGATTTCCCAGTGGCCCGACGGCGTGTCTTTACCGGAAGAGAGTTCGCTGGCGTAAGCGTAAGCGCCGATGATGTCGGCGTTGCGATCCAACCCCTGCGGGAAGTTGCCGGTGGACTCTTCCGCCGCTTTGCCGAGGCCCAGACGGCTCAGGTTAGGCAGCGTCAGCGGGCCCTGGCGGCCCACGTTGGCCTCACCGCGCGCGCAAACCTCGGCGATGTGGCCCAGGGTGTCGGAACCCTGATCGCCAAAACGTTCGGCGTCTTCGCTGGCGCCGATGCCGAAGGAGTCCAATACCATAATAAATGTGCGTTTCATCTGTGCTCTCCTGCGTGTTCTCACGCTTTGGACGGCCGCGAAAAAGCCGCGGCCGTTCCTGATTCTTGGGTTATTCCGTGATGCGCTTATACACCACCGGCGTCGCTTCCGGCGCCTTGTCGCTCAGCGTCATCGCGCTGCGCACCGCATCGGCCGCCTGCTGCCAGCTCTCTTCATCGTTGGCGTGGATCATCGCCAGCGGCTGCTGGGCACCCACTTTCTCGCCCAGGCGCGCCACCTCGGTCAGGCCAACGCTGTAATCGATGGCGTCGCTCGCCCGGCGACGGCCGCCGCCCAGCGCAACCACCGCCATGCCCAGCGCGCGGGTATCCATGGCGCTGACGATGCCCGGCTTTTCAGCATACACCGGCTTGCTCAACGTTGCCGCCGGCAGATAGCTATCGTAGCGTTCGACGAAGTCTATCGGCCCCTGCTGCGCCGCCACCATGCGGCCAAACACCTCCGCCGCCTTGCCGTTGTCCAGCACCGCCTGCAGTTTGGCGCGCGCGTCGGCCTCGTCTTGCGCCAGGCCGCCGGAAAGCAGCATTTCCACGCACAGCGCCAGCGTCACTTCCAGCAGGCGCGGGTTGCGGTATTCGCCGGTCAGGAAGCGCACCGCTTCACGCACTTCCACCGCGTTGCCGGCGCTGGAGGCCAACACTTGGTTCATGTCGGTCAGCAGCGCGGTGGTCTTGCAGCCCGCGCCGTTGGCCACGCCGACGATCGCCTGCGCCAAATCTTGTGACAGCGCATAGGTCGGCATAAAGGCGCCGGAGCCGACCTTCACGTCCATCACCAGCGCATCCAGCCCTTCCGCCAGCTTCTTGGCCAGAATGGAGGCGGTGATCAGCGGGATCGAATCCACGGTGGCGGTGATGTCGCGGGTGGCGTAAAAACGTTTGTCCGCCGGCGCCAACGAGCTGGTCTGGCCGATGATCGCCACGCCGACGTCCTGAATGATTTTGCGGAAGGCGTTATCGTCCGGGAAAATATTGAAGCCCGGAATGGCTTCCAGCTTGTCCAGCGTACCGCCGGTATGCCCCAGGCCGCGGCCGGAGATCATCGGCACATAGCCGCCGCAGGCCGCCACCATCGGGCCGAGCATCAGCGAGGTCACGTCGCCCACGCCGCCGGTCGAATGCTTGTCGACGATCGGGCCGTTCAGCGCCAGGCTTTTCCAGTCCAGCACGGTGCCGGAATCGCGCATCGCCATGGTGAGCGCCACGCGCTCCGGCATGCTCATGTCATGGAAATAAATGGTCATCGCCAGCGCGGCGATCTGCCCTTCCGACACCACGTTGTCGCGAATGCCGTTGATGAAAAAGCGGATTTCCGCTTCGCTTAACGGCTGGCCGTCGCGTTTCTTACGAATAATTTCTTGAGCCAGGAACAAGGCATCCCCCTGTGTCGCCGAGAGTCGGTGCAGACGGGCGCGCCTGGCGCCCGCCAACGAAATCGATCAGTAGCCGCCGCCGGCGGTCTGGGTCTGGTGGCCCAGCGCGGCCAGCAAGCTGGCCAGCAGGCTGGAAGCGCCAAAGCGGAAATGCCGCGCATCGGCCCAGCCTTCGCCCAGAATACGATCGGCAAGCTGCAGATAATGCAGCGCGTCTTCCGCGGTGCGCACGCCGCCGGCCGGCTTGAAGCCCACCGTCTTCGCCACGCCCATATCGCGGATCACCGACATCATCAGCTCGGCGCTTTCCAGCGTGGCGTTGACCGGCACCTTGCCGGTGGAGGTCTTGATAAAGTCCGCCCCGGCCTTGATGGCGATCTCGGACGCCTTGCGGATCAGATCGGCCTGCTTCAGCTCACCGGTTTCGATGATCACTTTCAGCAGCACGTTGGCCGCCTGGCAAGCCTGCTTGCACTGTTTCACCAGCTCGAAGCCGACCTGTTCGTTGCCGGCGATCAGCGCGCGGTAAGGGAACACCACGTCCACTTCATCCGCGCCATAGGCGATGGCCGCGCGGGTTTCCGCCAGCGCGATGTCGATATCATCGTTGCCATGCGGGAAGTTGGTCACGGTGGCGATGCGGATATCCGGCGTGCCTTGCTCGCGCAGCGCCTTGCGCGCCACCGGGATAAAACGCGGGTAGATGCAGATGGCCGCCGTGTGGCCGGCCGGGCTGTTGGCCTGACGACAGAGCGCGATCACTTTCTCGTCGGTGTCATCATCATTCAGCGTGGTTAAATCCATCAAATTCAGCGCACGTTGCGCTGCTGCGGTTAATTCGGTCATAAAACTCTCCAACTGAGTACCTGGGTGTTGGCGAGCGGACTTGGTTCCATGAAGATAGCGCTGGGGAACGGCGTTCCCGCGGCGGCAACTGAGATCCTTCTCACCGCACATGGCCACCCGCCTTGCGGCCGGCCAGTAATAGCTATTTGAACACGAATGCCGGAGGCGATTCGCGTTCATCGTCACACTATATGAAATAGCACTGTAACAGACCGGAATTATATGTGAAGAACATCACAAAATAACGCGATATCGTTCACAAATTCGCTAAAGAAGCGGCTGAAGATCGCGGGTGCGGCACGCACCCGCGTTGCTTAGAGTATAGGCGGAGTCCCGCGATCGGTCGCGCCGTCGCGGGCCTCGGGATGGCTTACAGCGCCAGGAAGAAGCCGGCGATGGTGGCGCTCATCAGATTGGACAGCGTGCCCGCCGCCACGGCCTTCAGACCGAAGCGCGCGATGTCGTGGCGACGATTGGGCGCCATGCTGCCCAGACCGCCCAGCAGGATCGCCACCGAGGAAAGGTTGGCGAAGCCGCACAGCGCGAAGGAGATGATCGCCTTGGTATGGGCCGACAGCACCTGCAGGCCTTCCGCCGCCACTACGTCGTCCGGACGCAGATAGGCGCCGAAGTTCATGTAGGCGACGAACTCGTTGACGATGATCTTCTGGCCGATGAACGAACCGGCGGTCATCGCCTCGCTCCACGGCACGCCGATCAGGAAGGCGATCGGCGAGAACACCCAGCCGAGGATCAGTTCAAGCGACAGCTGCGGATAATCGAACCAGCCGCCGATACCGCCGAGAATGCCGTTAAGCAAGGCGATCAACGCGATAAACGCCAGCAACATCGCACCGACGTTCAGCGCCAACTGCATGCCGGAGGCCGCGCCGGAAGCCGCCGCGTCGATCACGTTGGCCGGACGATCCTCTTCGGCGATCAGCTTCATCGCATCGTCTTTATCGTGGGTCTGCTCGGTTTCCGGCACCATCAGCTTGGCGAACAGCAGCCCGCCCGGCGCGGCCATGAAGGACGCGGCGATCAGATATTCCAGCGGCACGCCCATCTGCGCGTACCCTGCCAGCACCGAACCGGCCACCGAGGCTAGGCCGCCGCACATCACCGCGAACAGTTCTGATTGGCTCATGGTGGCGATATACGGACGCACCACCAGCGGCGCTTCGGTCTGACCAACGAAAATGTTGGCGGTCGCCGACAGCGATTCGGTGCGCGAGGTGCCCAACAGCTTTTGCAGCCCGCCGCCCAGCACGCGGATCACCAACTGCATGATGCCGAGGTAGTACAGCACCGCAATCAGCGAGGAGAAGAACACGATCACCGGCAGGACGCGCAGCGCGAACACGAAGCCGCCGCCGCCGAACACCTCGAACATCTTGTCGGACACCAGCCCGCCGAAAATGAACGAAATGCCCTGATTGCCGTAGGCGATAACGTTTGCCACGCCGTTCGACATACTGCCGAGGATGCTGCGGCCCAGCGGCACATACAGCACCAGCGCGCCGATGCCGACCTGAATGATGAACGCCCACGCGACGGTGCGCAGTTTGATGGCCCGGCGGTTGCTGGAGAGCAGCACCGCAATGGCGATCAGCACCGCCATGCCGACTAGGCTCATGATGAGTTGCATGCAAAGTTTCCCTGTTGCAAAAAATAAAATACATCCCTGCTCATAAAGAGAGGTCTGCTATTGGAGAGTTTCGGGGGGATTATACTGAGCGAGGTCACTCTCGCACCGATTTATGTCACAAATGCATACAACGAGACGCAAATGAAAATCTTATAACGTGACGCAGGTCACGTTATCACCTCATCAATCCGGCATGGCAAACAGCGCCTGAGCATTGCGCTGCAGATGGGCGGCGATCTCGTCGGCCGGTTCCGGCCGCAGCTCGCACAGCGTTTGAAACACCTCGGCGGCGCGTTCGGGGCGATTCGGCTGCCCCTGATAGCCCGCCAGCGGCATGTCCGGCGCATCGGTCTCCAGCAACAGCGCCTCGAGCGGCAGCTGCGCCATCACGCCGCGCGTTTTCTGCGCCCGCTCATAGGTGATGGTGCCGCCCACGCCGATGTAATAGCCGAGGCGGATAAACGCCTGCGCCTGCGACAGGCTGCCGGCGAAGCCATGCACCACGCCGCGACGCGGCAGCTGCACGCGCCGCAGGGCCGCAGCCAGCTGATCGTGGGTGCGGCGCGAATGGAGGATCACCGGCAGGTCATGCTGTTTCGCCAGCCGCAGCTGGGCCAGCAGCACGCTTTGCTGGCGCTCGAACTGCGGGTTGTCCATATACAGATCGAGCCCGACCTCCCCCACCGCCACCAGCTTGCGCGGCCGTTCGGCCAGCAGCGCCGCCAGTTGCTCCAACTGCGGCTCATGATGCTGCGCGATATACAGCGGATGCAGCCCCAGCGCGGCGAACAGCGGCGCGTGATCCTGCGCCAGCCGCAGCACCCGCGCGAAGCGATCGGCGGTGACCGTCGGGACGATGATGCGCGTGACGCCGGCGCTTGCCGCTCGCACCAGGCTCTCGCCCTCATGCCCGGTAAAGGGCGGGAAATCGAAATGACAGTGGGTGTCGGTAAAGGCATAGCTCACAGCGCGCCCCCTTCACCCGGCGGCAGATCGCCCGGCAGAATGATCTTCGGCGCCACCACCGCGGCCTCCGGCTGCGCGCCAAGATCGGACGGCATGACGATGTCGGTCACGATCGGCGAAGGCATTCTGACGTTCTCCGGCTGGATCAGGCGGCGCGACAGCGCTTTTTTCACCTTCATGCCGTCCGGCTCCGGCTGCGCCATCCACTGGCCGACGGTGGCCAGGAAATAGCGGCCGCAGCGGCGCCCCAGGTGATAATCCTGATTGAGCGACCCCAGTCGGCTGCCCAGTGCATTGCTGGCCAGCGGCTTCGGCGGGAAGATCTCGAAGATGCGCAGCTTGCCCGGCGGCTTCTCGATAAAGCGCTGGATGCGGTGATAGCTTTGCTCGTGATGCTGCAGGATGCGCACCATCTGCTGCAGGCTGCTGTCGCTCAGCCAGTGTTCCATGCGCTTCATCCACTGCGGGGTGTAGTACATCTGCGAAGGCACGGTGCGGATCACCACGATGGTGTCGGCGCCGCGGCGATAGGCCTCTTCCACCGGGATCGCATCGCTGATGCCGCCGTCCTGATAGCTGATGCCGTCCAGCTCCACGCCCTGGCGATAGAAGCCGGGAATGGCGCTGGACGCCTTGATGGCCGGCAGCCAGCGCTCGCGCTGCGCCGGCAGATAGGTCGGTTCGAAATCGTCGCTGCGGCAGGCGCACAGCAGAAACTCGCGCCCGTCGGTAAAGTGCCGTTCCGCTACGTCCATCGCCAGCGGCATCTGCGCCGCCGCCGTATCAACCAGCCAATCGAGATCGATCAGATGCCCGCCGCGCACGAAGCGCAGCGGATTGAAGAATTGAGCCGAGGTGGTGTAACGGGTGATCACCCGGCGCGCGTAGCCCACCTGCCCGCAAATGTAGGCGGACAGATTCTGGGCGCCGGCCGACGTGCCGATCAGCAGGTCGAAAGGGTTAAAGCCCGCGCGCTGAAACTCGTCCAGCACGCCGGCGGTGAAAATGCCGCGCTGGCCGCCGCCTTCGCAGACCAGCGCCATCTTGCCTGGCCGAAAGGGCTTAGACGCCAGCGGTTCTATATTGCCGAGCGTGATGGGTATTCTGTATCCCAACTTGGCATCCTCAGTGAGACGTTTTCTCCGAGGATACCGCGTCTCGCTCTCTTCCGTAATCCTCTTGCAGCACGCCGGCGAGGAAATCATTACTGCCGGCCAGCCAGACACAATCGCTGCCGGACCATTCGGCCAATGCCTGCCATACCTGGCCTTTCAGCTGTTTCCAGCGCCCGACGATGATGTCGCTGTTCATGGCCGGCCCTCCCCGACGTGAGAAAAGGAATTAAGCTTTGTTACAGTTTGCAGGAAAATACCGGCCGGCTAAGGGCGCCGGCGGCCGGTGAACAGGCTGACCAGGAACAGGATAATGCCGACGACAAACACGATTTTAGCCGCCCAGGCGGCGGTGCCCGCCAGCGAACCGAACCCCAGTGCCGCAGCGATAAGCGCGATGACTAAAAAGATAATGCCCCAACGAAACATAAGCTTCTCCTTACCATTGTGAAAAAATTCGCTGCCGTCTACCGCCCCGACAACGGGACGTCGACGGCAAATCAGTTTCTTTTTTTGGTGGTACATGTCGGGCCGCCTTCACGGCCCGACCGATGCGGCTTGTTGTTACTTGTTACGGGCGCCTGGCGGGATTACGGCTTGACCACCAGGTCGTTTTTCACGCTTTTCACGCCGTCGATGGCCTTGGCGATGCTTTCCGCACGCTCAGACTGCGCCTGCGTTTTCACCTCACCGGAAAGCTGCACCACGCCATCGGTGGTTTCCACTTTCACATTGCGCGACGGCACGATGTCATCGGCCAGCAGCTTGGCTTTCAGCTCGCTGGTGGTGGCGGTGTCGCCGGCATACGATTTGATCGACTGGTTGGCTTCATCTTTCACGTGCAGCTTGTCGCTGACGGTCTTGACGCCTTCCACCTTGCCGGCGACAGCGACCGCATGCTCCGCCTGCGCCTGGCTGCCGACGAACCCGCTCAGGGTCACGGCGCCTTTTTCGGTTTTCACCGAAATGTCGGAACTTTTGATGGTTTTATCTTCCACCAACGCACTTTTAACTTTAGCCGTTATCGCGCTGTCATCCATGTAACCGTCAACTTTTTTCATGGAGCTATCGATTTTGGCACCGGCACTGTCCGCGGCGTTAGACGCCTTGTTGAGCAGACTCTCTTCGGCCAGCGCACTGCCGCTGACCAACACAGAACCCAATACAACAGCCATCAGCGAGTGTGCAAATTTGGTCTTTTTCATCGATCTCTTCCTTTTGTTGGGGGCTCACAACGCCAGAGCGCCGGAACCCTGCGGCCACCTTCACGCGGCCTTCTCGGTAAATACTTCATCATCGCTATACGATTAAGCGTTCACGACAGGAATATTGCAACGGCCGTGCCAACTCAAAAAAACCCTTAAAAATCAAAGAAAATAAATCAGACGTTGGATTTTTAGCCAAAAAACTGTCGCCTATTGACGACAGGCTAAGTCACACAAAACTGAAATATAGCTATCTCATTGATATTTAAAGACACTGACTGTCTCCTATCGGCAACACATCAGAATAACTCACCAAACAAATAGCGTATTGCAGTGATTTACTCTCAAGCAATGTGCGGACATCCCGTTAAAGATAGACCATTAGACGGAAAATGCAGGCCGAACGAACATCGCCTGGTGTCCTAGGTTCGCAAGAAAAATATGAGGGAGGTTTATTAATTAGCGCAGTGGGAATAGGAGAGGCGTGCAGGGCGCACTGGGCGCCCTGCCGATTGATCAGTGTTCGCGCGTCTTGCGGAAGGTCACATCAGGATAACGTTCCTGCGTCAGGTTGAGGTTCACCATGGTCGGCGCGATATAGGACAGGTTGTCCCCGCCGTCCAGCGCCAGGTTGATCTCGTTCTTGCGCTTGAACTCTTCGAACTTCTTCACGTCGTCGCACTCGACCCAGCGCGCGGTCGACACGTTGACCGACTCGTACAACGCTTCCACGTTGTACTCGCTCTTCAAGCGCGCTACCACCACGTCGAACTGCAGCACACCGACCGCACCGACGATCAGATCGTTGTTGGCGATCGGACGGAACACCTGCACCGCGCCCTCTTCGGACAGCTGCACCAGCCCCTTCAGCAGCTGTTTCTGCTTCAGCGGATCGCGCAGGCGAATGCGGCGGAACAGTTCCGGCGCGAAGTTCGGGATGCCGGTGAACTTCATGTCTTCACCCTGGGTGAAGGTATCGCCGATCTGAATGGTGCCGTGGTTGTGCAGGCCGATGATGTCGCCCGGATAGGCTTCTTCCACGTGCGAACGGTCGCCGGCCATAAAGGTCAGCGCGTCGGAGATCACCACGTCTTTGCCGGTGCGCACCTGGCGCAGCTTCATGCCCTTCTCGTAGCGACCGGAAACCACGCGCATAAAGGCCACGCGGTCGCGGTGTTTCGGATCCATATTGGCCTGGATCTTGAACACGAAGCCGGTGAATTTCTCTTCCGCCGCCGTCACTTCGCGGGTGTCGGTTTTGCGCGGCATCGGCGCCGGCGCCCAGGCCACCAGGCCGTCCAGCATGTGATCCACGCCGAAGTTGCCCAATGCGGTACCGAAGAACACCGGGGTCAGCTCGCCGCTCAGGAAAGCCTCCTGATCGAACTCGTGGGAAGCGCCCTGCACCAGCTCCAGCTCATCGCGCAACTGCGCCGCCAGATCTTCACCCACCGCCGCATCCAGCTCCGGGTTGTTCAGGCCTTTGACGATGCGCACTTCCTGAATGGTGTGGCCTTTACCGGTCTGGTACAGGTAGGTTTCATCCTTGTACAGGTGGTAAACACCCTTGAACAGCTTGCCACAGCCGATCGGCCAGGTGATGGGCGAGCAGGCGATCTTCAGTTCGCGCTCGACTTCATCCATCACTTCCATCGGATCGCGGATATCGCGGTCCAGTTTGTTCATGAAGGTCAGGATCGGCGTGTCGCGCAGACGGGTAACCTCCATCAGCTTGCGGGTGCGATCCTCAACGCCCTTGGCGGCGTCGATCACCATCAGACAGCAGTCGACGGCGGTCAGAGTACGGTAAGTATCTTCGGAGAAGTCTTCGTGCCCCGGGGTATCCAGCAGGTTGACCAGGCTGTCGCGGTACGGGAACTGCATCACCGAGGTGGTGATCGAGATCCCACGCTGCTTTTCCATTTCCATCCAGTCGGATTTGGCGTGCTGGCTGGAGCCGCGGCCTTTTACCGTACCGGCGGTCTGGATCGCCTGTCCGAACAGCAGTACTTTTTCGGTAATGGTGGTTTTACCGGCATCGGGGTGCGAGATGATGGCGAAAGTTCTTCTTTTGGAGACTTCGCGGGCAAATTCACTAGGAGACATGGTTTTCAGGTTCTACGGTTAGTCCGCCCTGCGACATCATCAGAACGCGCCGATCGCGGCGCCGGGCAAAGCGGTGAATAAAAGATAACAGCCGGGCATTTTCGCCGATTTGCCAACCGGTGACAATCAATGCTTTTACCGGCCGGGCGGATTACGCCAGCGGCAGCGCCATCACGATCGCGTCTTCGCGGCCGTGGGCGCTCGGGTAATAATTGCGGCGCACGGTGACCTCGTTGAAACCGAGATCTTCATACAGCGCGATCGCCGCCTGGTTGGAGGCGCGCACTTCCAGCCACAGCGTGACCACGCCGCGGCTCTCCAGCCGTTCAATCAACGCGTTGAGCAACAGGCGGCCAAAGCCACGGCGCTGGTACTGCGGATGAATGGCGATGTTGAACAGCGTGGCTTCGTCCAGCACGATCTGCGTGATGGCGAACCCCGCCATCTCCCCGTCGGCGCTCAGCTTCAGGTTAAGATAGCGATCGCCCTGATTGCTGGCGAAGGTGGTTTCCGTCCAGGGGAAAGCGTGGCTGGCTTGCTCAATGGTGAAGGCCGTGGCCAGGTCGGCCGCCGTCAGGGTAGAAATCGTGTTCATGATGACAAATCTGCTGCCAGAGGGCGCGTTTGGCCCCCGCGTCTTGGGAAAGCTCGGCCAGCGCCGGGCTGTGTAGCTGCGCACCGGCGACCGCAAGCGGTTCCGCCACGCCCAGCCGCCAACTGTTGCATGCGGTCTCTTCAGGCAGCATCGCCGCCTGTTCCGGCGTCAGGCTGTAGGTTTGCGCCGGCGTCAGCCCCAGGCTGCGCAGCACGTCGCAAAACAGCGGATCGTCCGGTGCGGGCAGCGTCTGCGCCACCACCAGCAGGCGCGCCTCGGGCGGCAGACTGACCGCCACTTCGCCCTGCAACACGCCCGGGCGGCGCAATGTCCACTGCGTAATACCCAGTTGTTGTAACAGCCAGTCGCGTTTTGATGCCATGCCGATTCCTACCCGTTGTGGTGCGCCATGCCTGCCATGCGCCGCGCTATGCTAACAAACCCGCGCAGCCCGCGCCAACAAACCCGTCGAACATATCGCCACAAAGCTCTATAATCCCCGGTCTCATTTCCAGGAGCCAATATCTGATGTCTGCATTAACCCCCGCCAGTGAAGTCATGCTGCGCCACAGTGATGAATTTATCGAACGCCGCGTGCTGTTTGCCGGCGACCTGCAGGACAGCCTGCCGGCCCAATTCGAGGCCGCGGACGTGCGCGTCCACACCCAGCAATACCATCACTGGCAGTTACTGAACCGGACGATGGGCGATAACGTGCAGTTCGGTTTGACCGTCGATCCCGCTTACGTCGCCGACTGCGACACGCTGGTTTACTACTGGCCGAAGAGTAAGCAGGAAGCGCAATTCCAGCTGTGCAACATCCTGGCGCTGCTGCCGGTGGGCGCGGACGTGTTCGTGGTCGGAGAAAACCGCAGCGGCGTGCGCAGCGCCGAGCCAACGCTGGAAGGCCATGCCACGCTGGTGAAAATCGACAGCGCGCGCCGCTGCGGCCTGTATCACGGCCGCCTGGACGCACAGACCGAGTTCAGCCTGGACGACTGGTGGGACAGCTATCAGCTGCACGATCTGGAAGTGAAAACGCTGCCGGGCGTGTTCAGCCGCGACGGCCTGGACGTCGGCAGCTCGCTGCTGCTGTCGACGCTGGAAAAACACATGAAAGGCAAGGTGCTGGACATCGGCTGCGGCGCCGGCGTGATGGCCTCGGTGATGGCCAAGCTGTCGCCGAAGGTGAAACTTACCCTCAGCGACGTCAACGCCGCCGCGGTGGAATCCAGCCGCGCGACGCTGGCCGCCAACGGCATCGAAGGCGAAGTGATCGTCAGCAACGTTTACTCCGACATCACCGGCCGTTTCGACATGATCATCTCCAACCCGCCGTTCCACGACGGGCTGCAGACCAGCCTGACCGCCGCCGAAACCCTGATCCGCGGCGCGGTGAAACACCTGCCGATCGGCGGCCGGCTGCGCATCGTCGCCAACGCCTTCCTGCCGTACCCGGACATTCTGGACGCCACCTTCGGCAGCCACGAAGTGCTGGCGCAGAACGGCCGCTTCAAGGTGTATCAGGCCACCGTCGGCCGCCCGCCGCGCGCGCCGAAGAAGAAATAATTCGCCGTTGGCGGAAAACGACAGAGCGCGGCCTGAGGCCGCGCTTTTTTTTAGCCGTTGATATAGGTCATCGACTCCGCGCCGTAGCGATCGCCGGCCGCCGCACTCAGCGGAAACACCGCGTCTATCGCCGCCAGCTCGGCCGCGCTCAGCGTTATCTCCGCCGCCGCGACGTTCTCTTCCAGATAGCGACGGCGTTTGGTGCCGGGGATCGGCACGATGTGCTCGCCCTGCGCCAACACCCAGGCCAGCGCCAGCTGTGAAGGCTTGACGCCCTTCTGTGCCGCCAGCTCACCCACCTTCTCCACCAGCGCCAGGTTGCGGGCGAAGTTTTCCCCCTGGAAGCGCGGGTTGCCGCGGCGGAAATCGTCCTCGGCCAGATCCTCCGGCCGCCGGATAGCGCCGGTGAGGAAACCGCGCCCTAACGGGCTGTAAGGCACAAAGCCGATGCCGAGGCGCTCACAGGCCGCCAGCACGCCCTGTTCGGCATCGCGCGTCCACAGCGAATACTCGGTCTGCAGCGCGGTGATCGGATGCACCTTGTGCGCCCGCTCCAGCGTGGCGACCGACGCCTCGCTCAGGCCGATATGGCGGATCTTGCCTTCGCGGATCAGATCCGCCATCGTGCCCACGACGTCTTCGATCGGCACCTGCGGATCGACCCGATGCTGATAATAAAGATCGATCTCTTCTACGCCCAAGCGCCGCAGGCTGCCTTCCACCGAGCGCCGGATATACTCGGGCCGGCTGCTGACGCCGCGCGCCGAAGGATCCGCCGGATCGCGCAGGATGCCGAACTTGGTGGCCAGGAACACCTGTTGCCGTTTGCCCTTGATCGCTTCCCCCACCAACTCCTCGTTGGTGTGCGGGCCATACATGTCGGCGGTGTCGAGCAGCGTGACACCCAGCTCCAGCGCCCGGTGCAGCGTGGCGATGGCTTCCTGCCGATCGGCGCCGGTGGAGTAGAAGTCGCTCATGCCCATGCATCCCAGCCCCAAGGCGGAGACGAGGGGGCCGTGAGAACCCAGTTTACGTTGTTGCATTGTGCTGCCCTCATGCGATGAACGGATAACGAAGCAAAGTCTGGTTGTTTACGCTACAAAGATAAATAATGCAGATTGCACATCACTGTTCAAAAATCACCAACAATCCGGAGTGGACATGGATCAGGTTCAAGCCATGCGCATTTTTACCCGCATCGTCGAACTGGGCAGCTTCAGCCGGGCGGCCGAGCGCCTGCAGCTGCCGCGCGCCACGGTCAGCAACGCGTTGAAACGGCTGGAGCAGCGGCTGGGCGTGCGCCTGCTGATCCGCACCACCCGCCAGGTGCAGGTGACCAGCGAAGGCAGCCTCTACTATCAACGCTGCGTACAGTTGCTGGGGGCGCTTGAGGAGGCGGACACGCTGTTCAGCCACCATAAGCTGCAGCCGTCCGGCAAAGTGCGCATCGATATGCCCCATTCGCTGGCGCGCCAGATTGTCATTCCGGCGCTGGACGACTTTTACCGCCGCTATCCCGACATCACGCTGGCGCTGGGCGCCAACGACACCCACGTCGATCTGTTGCGCGAAGGCGTGGACTGCGTGCTACGCGCCTGGGAAACCGAAGACGACAGCCTGGTGGCGCGGCGCATCGCCCAGCTGCCACAGGTCACCTGCGCTTCTCCCGCTTACCTGCAGGCCTGCGGCATGCCACGCGACATTGATAGCCTGGAGCCGCACCGCGCGGTAGGGTATTTTTCCCTGGCCAGCAACCGCGATTACCCGCTGGAATTCTGCCGCGGCGGCAAAGTGGAACTGCGCGAGCTGCCCGCCCGGCTGAGCGTCAGCGGCGCCGACGCCTACATCGCCGGCGCGCGGGCCGGCATGGGGTTGATTCAGGCGGCGCGCTATTCGCTTGCCCCCTGGCTGGAACGGGGCGAACTGGTGGAAGTGCTGGCGGACACGCCGCCGCCGCCGATGCCGATTTACATCATGTATCCGCCCGGCCGTTTCCTGGCGCCACGGGTCAGGGTGTTGATTGATTGGCTGATTTGGCTGTTTGACCAGCGGAAAAGCGGCGATATGGCTGTTTTTCCAGCAAACGCCCGCAATGCGGGGAAATAACTGTTGACGTGCCCGCCAAAATCTCTAGAATTCGCCTCCGTGGTAACGTTACTCCGGTAATGTTTCTGGTACGCGAAGGTGGCGGAATTGGTAGACGCGCTAGCTTCAGGTGTTAGTGTCCTTACGGACGTGAGGGTTCAAGTCCCTCTCTTCGCACCAAATAACCACATGATTTATATTGCACTCAGCATCGATGCGAAGGTGGCGGAATTGGTAGACGCGCTAGCTTCAGGTGTTAGTGTTCTTACGGACGTGAGGGTTCAAGTCCCTCTCTTCGCACCACGCTGGCGACGTAATATAAATCAAAGCAACAACATCGACTGTGCGAAGGTGGCGGAATTGGTAGACGCGCTAGCTTCAGGTGTTAGTGTCCTTACGGACGTGAGGGTTCAAGTCCCTCTCTTCGCACCAATTGATGATCTCTCCGGTAGTTCCTTCGAAAAAATCCCAACGCATTGATGAAAAACACGCCTAAGCGTGATTTTGCCGTTTCCGGCGTTTTACCCGAAGCTGAAGTTGAGGCTGACCGCCGCCAGGCCGCCCGCCAGCGCCATGCAGGAAGGCAGCAGCAGATAATGACGCAACCGGCTGTTGAACAGCATCACCAGCGTCGCCAACATCGCTATCACGATCAGGCTGCGCAGCTGCATCATATCGAGATCGATCAAGGCCAGCAGCGGCATCAGCGCGCATGGCAGCAAAACGCCCCAGGCGCTGGCCAGGCGATCGCCGAGGCACCAGCTGACGCCCCACAGCCCGCATGCGGCAATCATGGCAGTGAGCATGACAACCCCCTTAAGTGATAATGATAACCAATATCATATAACACTTTTTTGGCCGCCGCATCATTTTCGCTGCGATGACCAAACCCAGATGACACCAGCAGGAAAAAATGATAATTTGACATAAGAAAATTCCTAGTCCTGTTTGCATGATAATAATCACAACGGTCAACCATGCAATTCAAGTGGATATTTCGCGCCAAGGGAATGCTTCTCAACCTTAATTATTCGACAGTACGACTTTGCAAAGAGTGACCTCCGTATGAACGCCCGTTCTTATCAGGAATTACTGAACAGCAAGCAGCGCCTGGCATTATTTCTTTTTCTAATGATGAATGCCGCCTCTTCCATATTTACGTTATTGTTCCCTTTTAGGGATGTCCCTTCTTTTACTCTGCCTTTATTATGCATCCCGTTATTTTGTCTGGCGGCGGCGCTATTTTCTCTGCATACGCCGCGGCAATACCTGTACAAACTCAACCTGTTCGCCAGCGTGCTCGGCCTGCTGTGGGCTGCACATATCTACGTTAAAAGTCAATATTGCCTGCCGAATAACCAAGATTTTTTATTAATTAGTTTGTTCAGCATCTTTTTTATCAGCGCTATTTCTCTGACGGATAACTTTACCGCCTTTTGTTTACACGCCGTGCCTTCCGCAATGATGATCCTGGCTTTAGACGGTATGCATAATACCCTGCGGATATTATTCACCACGCTATTGCCTATTATCGCTTTCTCCATTCATCACCTGATGTTGAAACGCAGTGAAATCTTTACCCACGCGCTGGTGGCCAACCTGTATAACGAGCGGGACAAATTCAATAATTTGAGCATGCTCGATCCCCTGACCGGCCTTTATAACCGTCGCGGGCTGGAGAATAAGATCAACATGCTGCTGGAACCGCAAACCGGCCGCCACTACGTGCTGCTGCTGGATATCGACCACTTCAAGGTCTACAACGACAGCTACGGCCACGCCATGGGCGACCGGGCGCTGGTGCAGGTGGCGATCGCCATCCGCGATGCGGTGCGTTCGCGCGACATCGTGGTGCGCTACGGCGGGGAAGAGTTTTTGGTGCTGCTGACCAACGTGCACGAAGGCTACGCGGCGCAGCTGGCCGAACGGGTGCGCCAACGGGTGGCGGAACTGAATATCCCGCACGGCGCCAGCTCGCAGCACAGCGGTACGCTGACGCTCAGCGCCGGCATCTCGGCATTGGAAAAACTGGACGTCGAATCGGCGATCGGCGCGGCCGACGCCGCGCTCTATCTGGCGAAGCACAGCGGCCGCAACAATATTCAGCTGGCGCAAAACGTCCAGCCCGCCCTGCTGCTGCCGCAGGAGTAAATACCCTGCCCGGTTAAGCGGCCGTTGGCCGCAAGCCGTTCAGCAACAGCGACAAACCGGCCAACGCCTGCTCCAAAGCGGTTTTCTCATCCGGCTGGTGCGCGATCCAAAGCGCGGCATCCATCAGGCCGCCGTTGATCAAATGCGCCAGCGATTCCGGCTCGGCGACGGCGATGCGCCCCTGCGCCATCAACGCCTGCAATGCGCCCGTCATCCAGACAATGCATTGCAGCTTACTGGCCTGCAAATATTCAGCCCCCAGCACCGAAGGTGAATCGCGCAACAAAATGCGTTGCGCTTGCGGCTCCGTCATCATGATCAAATAACCGCGACAACGCGCCGCAAACGCCTCCCAACCATCCGCCGTACGCGCGGTAATGTCGGCAAGACGCGCATCCATTTCAGCATCAATCGCCTTCACAACCGCCAGGAACAACCCCTTTTTATCGCCAAAATGGTGATAGAGCGCACCGCGCGTCATGCCGGCTTGCGCGGTGAGTTCATCCATCACCGTCTCGGCATACCCCACGCTGCCGAACTGCTGACGGGCGGCCGCCACCAGTTTTTGTCGGGTTTCTTCAATCATTTCTGCGCGCGCTTTACGTGCCATGGGTCCACTCCCGCCTCGTTATTGATGAGCGTTATAATTGACATACGCCATGTATGTCAATTAACGTAACATACGTGGCGTATGTCAATGATGGCCATTGAGCAAATACTGAGCCGCCAACTTCTGGAGCCCTTTCCATGGCAAATCCTTATTTCAACCTGTTCAACGCCCCGGGCAGCAAGGCGTTTTCCTCTGCCGGGCTGATCGCGCGCCTGCCGGTCTCGATGACCGGTATCGGCATCATTACCATGCTCTCACAGGTACGCGGCTCTTATTGGTTGGCGGGCGCGGTGGCGGCGACGTTCGCCTTTTCCATGGCGCTGCTTGCGCCGCAAATCGCGCGCGCGGCGGATCGTCACGGCCAAAGCCGCGTGCTGCCATATGCCACCGGGATCAGCACGCTCGCCCTGCTACTGCTGTTGCTCTGCACCCACTATCGGGCGCCGGACTGGACGCTGTTCGTCTTCGCCGCGCTTGCGGGTGGCATGCCCAGCATCTCCGCGATGGTCAGAGCCCGCTGGAGCGAAATTTATCGCGGCACGCCACAGCTGCACACGGCATTTTCATTCGAGTCCGTGTTAGATGAAGTGGCCTTTATCGTCGGCCCACCGATCGCCGTGGGGCTTAGCGTTTCACTCTTCCCAGAAGCCGGCCCTCTGGTGGCCGCGCTGCTTCTGGTGGCGGGCGTTGCGGCATTCGCCTCGCAAAAAAGCACTCAGCCCCCGGTCTACACCCGCAATAACCAGCGGCAGCGCGCCATCCTGGCCATGCCGTCAATGCAGATCCTGCTGCTGGCGCTGATCGCCCTGGGCACCATCGTCGGCACCGTGGACGTCATCAGCGTGGCCTTCGCCGAGCAGCAAGGACAGCCGGCCGCCGCCAGCATCGTGCTGTCGGTTTATGCGTTCGGCTCCTGCCTGGCCGGGCTGATTTTCGGCGCAATGAAGATCCCCGTCCCCTTGCCTCGCCTGTTCTTATACGCGGCGTTCGCCACCGCCTTCACCACCCTGCCGCTGGTGTGGGTGCACGATGTCTTGACGCTGGCGGCGGCGATGTTTGTCGCCGGACTGTTTTTTGCGCCGACCATGATCATTGCCATGGGGCTGGTTGAAAACATCGTGCCGCCCTCCCGGCTGACGGAGGGGTTAACTTGGATGGTCACCGGTCTGGGGATAGGCGTGGCGTTCGGCGCCGCATTGGCGGGCCTGGCGATCGATGCCGCCGGGATAGCGGCCGGCTTCGGCGTCACGCTCACCGCCGGGCTGATCGTGCTGCTGGTGGCGGCCGGCGGCTACCGCTTGATGCGGCGAACGCTGGCCTTGAAAGCGGCGTGAATCGCTCGCGCTAAGCGGTTTCCCAAATCGCCTTGCCCTGCCAGCGCCGTTCGATCGCCGCCAGGAACAGTTTCACCTTGGGGGAAAGATGGCGCCGGCTGGGATACACGGCGCAGATCGGCGGCCCCGGGCGGCAATAGCGCTCCAGCACCGGCACCAGCGTGCCGGCCGCAATCTGCTCTCCGACCAGAAACGCCCCCACCTGGCACAGGCCGGCTCCGGCGACGGCCGCATCCCGCAAGGCCTCGACGTTGTTGAAACGCATCCGGCCGCGCACCGGCTGTTCGTGCAGTTGGCCGTTGACCAAATAGCGCCAGGGCGCTGGCAGCCCCTGATGGCTGAAGACCAGCGTCTCGTGATCGCCCAACGCCTCCGGTTTTGCAGGCGTGCCGTGCCGCGCCAGATAATCCGGCGCCGCGCAGGTGATCAGGCGATGTGGCGCGAGCACCCGCCGCACCAGCCGGCTGTCGTCGTTGCCGCCGACGCGGACAGCCACGTCGATGCCGTCGCGCACCAGATCGCTGTAATCTTCGGAGAAGCTGACGTCGGCGTCCACCTCCGGCCACTGCGCCAAAAACTCCCGCAGAATCGGCAGGATATGCAACCGCCCCAACGAAACCGGCAGATCCAGCCGCAGCCGCCCGCGTGGGGTTTGCCGCCGCGTATTGAGCGCCGTTTCCGCCTCTTCGGCCTGCGACAGGATGCGCTGCGCATACTCGTAAAACACCGCGCCGTCTTCGGTCAGGCTGACGCTGCGCGTGGTGCGCTGCAGCAACCGGGTGGCCAATCGCTCCTCCAATCGGATCACGCATTTGCCCGCCGCCGAGCGGGAGATGCCCAGCCTCTCGGCCGCCAGCGTGAAGCTGCAGGCGTCGGCGACGCGAATGAACACCAGCAGGTCGGTCAGGTTATCCAACGGCATAGACGGTAAATTAGCCACGATTTGTCCCCAATGTTGCGCATTCAGGCCAGTTTATCAGCCATTTTGGCGCGGATACACTGAGGCTCTTCATCTGTTGGGAGAGTCATTATGAGTGCCTTACAAGCCGGCGGCGGCGCAAAACCCTGGCTGGCGACCTTCGCCATCGGCCTATCCACCTTTACCGTCGTCACGGCAGAAATGCTGCCCGTCGGGCTGCTGACCCCGATAGTCAGCACCTTGAACGCATCGATAGGCCGCGCCGGGCTGCTGATTTCCCTGCCTGCCCTGTTCGCCGCGCTGTTCGCCCCGCTGGTGGTGCTGGGCGCCCGGCGCACGGATCGCCGCAGCCTGCTGATCGTCTTTCTGCTGCTGCTTATCGCCGCCAACCTGCTGGCCGCCGCCGCTACCTCCATGGCGCTGCTGTTCGCTGCGCGCATCCTGCTGGGCTTTTGCATCGGCGGTATCTGGGTCATCGCCGGCGGATTGGCGGAACGTCTGGTGCCGCCGGCCTCCGTCGGATTGGCGCTGTCCGTCATCTTCGGCGGCGTAGCGGCGGCCTCGGTGCTCGGCGTGCCGCTCGGGGTGTTCCTCGGCGAAGCGCTGGGCTGGCGCATGGCGTTTCTGGCCGTCGCCGTCCTGGCAGCGCTGACCCTGCTCCTGCTGCTGTGCGTGCTGCCGCCGCTGCCGATCACTCAGGCGGTGAGCTGGCGGTCGTTCACCGCGCAGCGCGCGAATCGCCGGTTGCTCCTCGGGCTGCTGCTGACGTTTCTGCTGGTCGCCGGCCACTTTATGGCTTACACCTTTGTCCGCCCGCTGCTGCAGACGGTCGCCGGCATCGAGAGCCGCTGGGTGGGGCCGCTGCTGTTCGCCTACGGCGCCGCCGGTATCGTCGGGAATTTCATCGCCGGCCAGGCCGCCGCCAAACGGCTGCGCCGCACCCTGGCGCTGATCGCCTTCGGGCTGACGCTCGCCGTCCTGCTGCTGCCGCTGCTGGGCCGCGCGCCGCTGAGCGGCGGTGCCTTCCTCCTGCTGTGGGGCATCGCCTACGGCGGCGTTTCCGTGTCGCTGATGGCGTGGATGCTCAAGGCGGCCCCCGACGCGGTCGAGGTCGCCTCTTCGCTGTATATCGCGCTGTTTAATCTGGCGATTTCCTGCGGTTCACTGGCGGGCGGGCTGGTGGTGGATGCCGGAGGCTTGACGATAAACGGCGTGCTGTCCGGCATCGTGCTGCTGCTGGCGCTGGCGATCCTGATGCGAACGCGCCCACAGGCGCTGACAACGGCGGCGAAGGCCGATTCGCCGCCGGGTTGAATCAGGCGCGGCGCTGCCGCAGGCCGTAAACCAGCACCACCGCGAAGCACAGCAGCGGCAGCAGATAAGAGAGCGCGGTGCTGTAACGGTCGGCCAGCGCCCCCATAAAGTACGGCATGATGGCGCCGCCGACGATCGCCATGATCATAAAGGAGCTGGCGCGCTTGGTGTGTTTACCCAGGTTTTTCACCCCCAGGGCGAAAATGGTCGGGAACATGATCGACATAAAGAAGAACACCGCGATCAGCGCCACCACCGACACCCCGTCGACGCTCAGCATCACCACGCCGCACAGCGCGATGTTGATCAGCGCATAGGCCGCCAGCAGCGTCGCCGGTTTGACTCGCCCCATCAGCCAGGTGCTGAAGAAGCGCCCGACCATAAAGCAGATCATGGCGATCGACAGCAGGTAAGAGGCGCTTTGGTTAGACACATCGCGCCAGTGTTCGGTGGCGTAGTTGATGAAGAACGCCCCCACGCCCACCTGCGCCGCCACGTAGAAGAACTGCGTGATCACCCCGCCGACGAAATGCGGATGCTGCCATAATCCCTGCGCTATCACGCCGTGCACCGGTTTTTCCTCTTCTCGGATCGCCGGCAGCCGGGTGCGGCTGAACAACAGCGCGATCAGCAGCACCAGCACGGCGATCGCCACATAGGTCATCTTCACCGCGCTCTGATCGCCGCCGCCGGCGGACTGGCTGGCGGAGAAGAACAGCGTGCCGCCGATCAGCGGGCCGATAAACTGCCCGAGGCCGTTGAACGACTGGGCCAGGTTGAGCCGCCGTTCGGCGCCCTGCGCGTCGCCCAGCACCGTGGCGTACGGGTTGGCGGCCGTTTCCAGGCAGCCCAAACCGCTGGCGATAACGAACAGCGCGAACAGGAACACGCCGAAGCTGTTGGCCGACGCCGCCGGCACGAACAGCAGCGCCCCCAGCGCATACAGGCACAGCCCGACCAGAATGCCCGCCTTATAGCCCTTGCGGTCCATAAAGTACCCGGCGGGCAGCGCCACCAGGAAATAGGCGCCGAAATAGGCCGCCTGCAGCAGCCCTGATTGCGCCTTGGTGACGTGCAACGTCTCCTGAAAATGTTTGTTTAATACGTCCAGCAGGCCATAGGACAGCCCCCACATGAAGAACAGGCTGGTGACCAGGATAAAGGCCCAGCGCAGATTGGCGGTCACGGCGACGCCCGGCTGCGCGGAGGCCGCACTTTTTTCAGCAAGCATGGTGATACCCTCGTATCGTCTGGCGATGATGATGTTGGCGTTATTGCTGTTGCAGAGAAAATATCCGCGCCATTTCCACCCATTTTTCGCCCTGCGGCGTCCAGGGGGTGGCGGCCTGGTAGTGCCACATCAGCGCTTCCCATCGCTGTACTTCGGGGTTGTTCAGGCTGGCGGCGTCAAAGCGCGCAGCGTCGAAATCGGCGCTGACCTCCACGATCATGAACAGCCGGGTGCCCAACCGGTAAATCTCCATGTCCAGAATGCCGTGCTCGCGCAAATGCGCGGCGATGCCCGGCCAGATGCGCTGATGATGCTGCAGGTACTCCGCAATCAGCGCCGGTGAGTCAATCAGATCGAGCGCCTGGCAGAAACGGCGCCGCCCTGCCGTCGCGCCGCTCACGTCAGCGCCCGATCGAGATGCAGGTAGCCACCGTCCACCGACAGCCACTGCCCGGTAGTATGCGATGACCGCGAAGACAACAGAAACGCCACGGTATCGGCGATCTCCTGCGGCGTGGTCATGCGCTGCCCGAGCGGAATGCGCGCGGTGATTTTCGCCATCTGCCGCTGCGGCTCGGCGAAGGTGTTGAGCCAGCGCTGGTACTGCGGGGTGATCACCTCCGCCGGCACCACCGCGTTCACCCGCACGCCGTCATGGCGCAGCGACACCGCCCATTCACGCGTCAGCGCCAGCACCGCGCCCTTGGCGGCGGTGTAGCCGCTGGTGCCGCCCTGGCCGCTGAGCGCGGTCTTGGAGGCGATGTTGACGATAGCGCCCCGGCTTTCCTGCAGCGCCGCCTGGCACAGGTGCGCCATCAGGTAGTAGTGCACCAGGTTCTTTTCCAGCGAGCCGACGAAGGCTTCGCGCCCCGCCTCCAGCCCGACGCCGTCGTTGACTCCGGCGTTATTCACCAGCCCGTCGATGCGGCCGAAGGCCGCCAGCGTCTGGCTGACCGCGCGGCGGCAGGCCGCCTCGTCGCACAGTTCGGTGAGGATCACCTCGGTGCGCGGCTGCAGCCGCTGCAAATCGGCCAGCAGCGCCGCCTCCGGCGCGGTGTTGGTGACCAACACCGGGATCGCCCCTTCTTCGGCCAGCACATGTGCAATCGCCGCGCCGATGCCGGCACCGCCGCCGGTGACCAGCACCACCTTATCTTGCAGATACAGATCCATAACCAGACTCCGTTAAACCGTAAATTCGCCAGGCGGTGTCGCCCCAAATCGCCGCCTGCTCGGCGGCCCCCAGCGTCGACAGCGCCCGTTCGCACAGTTGCACCACCTGGCGGTAATCGCCGGCCAGCAGGCACACCGGCCAGTCGGAGCCGAACATCAGCCGCTGCGGGCCAAACGCCTCCAGCGCGGCGTCGAAGAACGGCAGCAGTTCTTCCGCCCGCCACCGGCCACCCGGCGCCTCGGTGATCAGCCCCGACAGCTTGCAGGCCACGTGCGGCAGCGCCGCCAGCGGCCGAATTTGCTGCGCCCAGTGCCGCGCGCCGCGCGCGATATCCGGCTTGCCGAGATGATCCAACACCAACCAGTGCTCATCGTGGCGGGCGGCGAACGCCGCCGCGGCCGCCAGATGCCGGTGCGTCACCAGGATCTCGTACACATACCCGGCGCGCTGCAGCGTTTGCATGCCGCGCTTCACTTCCGGCCGCGCCAGCCAGGCCGCCGGATCCGCTTCGTCCTGCACCTGATGGCGCACCCCGCGCAGCGCGCTATAAGGCCGCAAGGCCTCCAGACGCTGCGCCAGCTGTGGCGAAGCGATATCCAGCCAGCCCACCACGCCGCATACGCCCTCGCTCTGCTCAGCCAGCGCCAGCAGGGCCAGCGTCTCTTCCTCGCTGGGGCGCGCCTGCACCGCCAGAGCGCCGTCGAACCCCTGTTCCTGCAACAGCGGCCGCAGCCGGGGCGGATCGAAATCCTGCCGCAGCACGCGCATCCGCTCGTCGATCCACGGGTAGTGCTGTGGGTGATAGCGCCAGTAGTGCTGGTGAGCATCGATGCGCGGCATGCGATCCTCCCGCCTCACCCGCGGAACCGATACTGCTCGATCGACGACGAATGCATCTCGATCGAATAGCCGGGGCGGCTCGGCGGCATGTAGGCCGCGCCGTTGATCACGCAGGGATCGACAAAGTGTTCATGCAGATGATCGACGTACTCGATCACTCGGCCTTCGTGGCTGCCGGCAATGCACAGGTAGTCGATCATCGACAGGTGCTGCACGTACTCGCACAGCCCGACGCCGCCGGCGTGCGGGCAGACCGGCAGCTGGTATTTGGCCGCCATCAGCATCACCGCCAGCACTTCGTTGACGCCGCCGAGGCGGCAGGCGTCGATCTGCACCACGTCTACCGCGCCGCGCATGATGAACTGCTTGAACATGATGCGGTTCTGGCACATCTCGCCGGTGGCCACCTTGACCGGCGCCACCCCTTCGCGGATGCGGCGGTGCCCTTCCACGTCGTCCGGGCTGGTCGGCTCTTCGATAAACCAGGGTTTGGCGAACGCCAGATGCTTCACCCACGGAATGGCTTCGTTCACCTCCCACACCTGGTTGGCGTCGATCATCAGCCGGCGATCCGGGCCGATCACCTCGCGGGCGATGCGCACCCGGCGGATGTCATCTTCCAGATCGCGCCCGACCTTCAGCTTCAGGTAGGAGAAACCGGCGTCGACTGCTTCCTGGCACAGGCGACGCAGCTTGTCGTCCGGATAACCCAGCCAACCGGCGGAGGTGGTGTAGCAGGGATACCCCTCCTGCAGCAGCCGCGCCAGGCGCTCTTCTTTGCCCTCGGCACGCTGTTTCAGCAGCGCCAGCGCTTCCTGCGGCGTGATGCAGTCGGTGATGTAACGGAAGTCGATGCAGCGCACCAGCTCCTCCGGCGTCATCTCCGCCACCAGCCGCCACACCGGCTTGCCGACCGATTTGGCCCACAGATCCCACACCGCGTTGACCACCGCACCGGTCGCCAGGTGAATGGCCCCCTTGTCCGGCCCGATCCAGCGCAGCTGGCTGTCGCTGGTGAAGCGCCGCCAGAAGGCGCCCATGTCGGCGGCGATATCTTCCAGCCGCTCGCCGACGATCTGATGCTCCAGCGCGCGGATCGCCGCGCAGCAGATCTCGTTGCCGCGGCCGATGGTGAACGTCAGCCCGTGGCCGCTGAGATCCGCGCGATCGGTCTCCAGGATCACGTAGGCGGCGGAATAGTCGGGATCCGGATTCATGGCGTCGGATCCGTCCAGCCCCAGCGACGTGGGGAAACGAATGTCTTCAACCCGCAGTGCGGTAATGGTGGTCATGGCGGCGCTCCCGGTTAGGCCTGTACGGTTTGCTGGCGCTGTTCGCCCAGCCCTTCGATGCCCAGACGCATCGTCTGGCCCGCCCGCAGATAGATGGGCTGCGGTTTCTGCCCCATGCCGACGCCCGGCGGCGTGCCGGTGGAGATCACGTCGCCCGGCTGCAGGCTCATAAAGCGGCTGAGGTAGCTGACGATCTGCGGAATGCGGAAGATCATGGTGCTGGTGTTGCCGTCCTGATAGCGCTTGCCGTCCACCTCCAGCCACAGGTTCAGGCTGTGCGGATCGGCGATCTCATCGGCGGTGACCAGCCAGGGGCCGATCGGCCCGAAGGTGTCGCAGCCTTTGCCCTTGTCCCAGGTGCCGCCGCGTTCAATTTGATATTCGCGTTCTGAAACGTCGTTGATCACGCAGTAGCCGGCGACGTGGCGCATGGCGTCCGCTTCGCTGATGTAGCGCCCGCCCTGGCCGATCACCACGCCCAGCTCCACTTCCCAGTCGGTTTTCTGCGAGCCGCGCGGGATCTCCACCTGGTCATAGGGGCCGACCACCGCGCTGGTCCATTTGTTGAACACCACCGGTTCTTCAGGAATGGCCGCGCCGGTTTCCGCCGCGTGATCGGCGTAGTTCAGGCCGATGCAGATAAACTTGCCGATGCCGCCGACGCAGGCGCCGAGGCGCGGCTGCCCTTCGACCAGCGGCAGCGCGGCGCTGTCCAGCGCGCGCAGTTTGGCGAGCGACGCCGGCAATAACGCGGCGCCCCCCACGTCGGCGATATGCTGCGACAGATCGCGTAGGCGGCCCTGCGCATCCAACATGCCGGGGCGCTCTTGCCCGGGTTGCCCGTAACGTAAAAGTTTCATGCGTTCCTCTCTCAAAAATTGCGGCTCAGTTGCTCCAGCCGCCGTCGATGATCTGCACCGTGCCGGTGGTGTACGAACTGGCGTCGGAGGCCAGATACAGCGCCAGTTGGGCGATTTCCTCGGTGGTGCCTATGCGCCCGATCGGCTGACGGGCGACGAACGCCTGATACACCTCTTGCTCGCTGCGCCCCTGCTCGCGCGCCTGCTCGGCAATGCGCTGGCGCAGCGACGGCGACTCCACCGTGCCGGGGCAGATGGCGTTGCAGCGGATGCCCTGCGTGACGTAGTCCGCCGCCACCGAGCGCGTCAGGCCGATCACCGCCGCCTTGCTGGCGCTGTAAGCGAAGCGGTTCGGCACCCCTTTCACGCTCGAGGCCACCGAGGACATGTTGATGATCGAGCCTTTGCCGCGCGCCAACATGCCCGGCAGGAAGGCGCGGATCATGCGGAACATCGCGGTAACGTTGAGATCGAGCGCGAACGCCCACTGATCTTCGCTGCAATCGAGGATCGATCCGCTGTGCACCACGCCGGCGCAGTTGAACAGCACGTCGATCGGGCCGATCGCTTCCGCCGCCGCCGCGATGGCGGCCGGATCGGTGACGTTCAGCGTCAGCGCGCGGATCCCGGCGCAGCCCTGCAGGCGCTCGAGGTTGATGTCGCTGGCGATCACCTCGGCACCGGCGGCGGCGAACAGCCTGGCGGTGGTAAAACCGATCCCTTGCCCGGCGGCGGTGATCAGTACGCGTTTCCCGGTTAAATCCATCTTGACTCCTCGGCCTAAAGGTCTAATGGTCAGGCCACTAAAGGCGGTTAAAGGTCAGGCCTCTAACATGACAAAAGACGCTTTACGCGTTATCGTTGGGGGAAGAAGTTAATAAAACAGCCTTGAAACCGCATTTCAATTAACCATTTTTTTACACTTGAATAACGATTACTCAAGCGCCTTGTCGCATAATTGTGCGCCAAATCACTGAACGCCGAATCGTCAAAGGTCAAAAATGCCGATTACCCGACTGGAAAACCCAAGAATTTACAGACAGATAGCAGACCAGCTCAAACGTCTGATCGAAAATAACGAATTTCCGCCGGGCAGCCGCCTGCCCTCGGAGCGGGATCTCGCCCAGCAGTTGCAGGTCAGCCGCGCGTCGGTGCGCGAAGCGCTGATCGCGCTGGAAGTGATCGGCCTGGTGGACGTCAAGGTCGGCAACGGGGTGATCGTGCGCTCGCAAACGCCGCTGGCGCCGTCGCAGGAGCCGGTGATGGCGCAGGCCGGCCGCAACCAATGGGCGGAGATCGACGACGAACTGAATATTGAACTGGATTTCAACGCCGAGCTGCCGCCGTTTTCACTGCTGCAAACCCGCCTGTTGATCGAACCGGAGACCGCCGCGCTGGCCGCGCGCCACGCCACCGACGAAGAGCTGGCGGGCATCCGCGCCGCCTACGAGCAGAACTGCCGCGATAACCGCGCCGGCTCCGCCACTCACCCCGGCGATCGGCTGTTCCACATCCGCATCGCCCAGGCCAGCGGCAACCCGGCCTATGCGTTCATTATCGGCCACCTGCTCGGCCACCGTTACGGCAGCATGTTTCGCGTGCTGCAGCGCCACTATACGCCGGACGACATGCCGCACCGTTCCGAGCAGGAACACCGGGCGATCCTGGCGGCGATCGAAGCGCGCGACGTGCGCGGCGCCCGCAAGGCGATGAAGGCGCACCTCGATGAAGTGATCGCCATTTTCGCCCGCGCGCAGTAGGCCGCCGGCGGTTAAAAAATTTATCGTCACCGCTCTTTTTTCTACATGCAGCCGGGGCCTGAGCGCATTACACTGGGCGACGAATAACGCCCTTTCCCGCTGCATTGTTAAATGGATAACGACCGTTGAAGAACTCTGTCTCCGCTTTATTGCTGGCGCTGGGCCTGTGCGCCGCGCCGCTGGCCGCGCTGGCCGCCCCCCCGCAGCTGGCTTCGCAAATCGTCGACCAGTATGCCGAACATATTTTCTACAACAGCGGCGCCACCGGCATGGCGCTGGTGGTGATCGACGGCAATCAGGTGGTTAACCGCAGCTTTGGCGATACCAAACCCGGCAACAACCTGCGCCCGCGCCCGGATTCGCTGATCCGCATCGCCTCGATCACCAAGCTGATGACCAGCGAAGTGATGGTGAAAATGGCGGCGGCAGGCCAGGTCAAACTGACCGATCCGCTGCGCAAGTACGCCCCCAAAGGCGCCTATGTGCCGGCTTACAACGCCGGGCAGCCGATCACCCTGCTAAACCTGGCGACGCACACCAGCTCGCTGCCGCGCGAGCAGCCGGGCAAAAAGCCGCCGAAGACGCCGGTGTTCACCTGGCCGACCAAGGCCCAGCGCTGGCAGTGGCTGGCGCATGCCAACGTCACGGTGCCGCCGGGCGTACGCGCCGCCTACTCCAACCTGGCGTATGACCTGCTGGCCGACGCGCTGTCGCGCGCCGCGGGCAAGCCCTACAACGCGCTGCTGAAAGAGAAAATCACCGCGCCGCTCGGCATGGTCGACACCACGCTGACGCCGAGCCCCGAGCAGTGCTCGCGCCTGATGGTGGCGGCGGCCGGCCCGAGCGCCTGCCGCGACACCACCGCCGCGGCCGGCAGCGGCGGCGTCTACTCCACCCCGCGCGACATGCAGCGCTGGATGCAGCAGTTCCTCTCCTCCAGCGCCAGCGGCCCGCGCAAAGCCACCGCCGCCAGCGAGCAAACCATGTACTTCCAGCGCCACGATCTGGTGTCGCTGAAGGGCATGGACGTGCCGGGGCAAGCGGATGCGCTGGGGTTGGGCTGGGTGTATATGGCGCCGAAGGACGGGCTGCCGGGCATCATTCAGAAGACCGGCGGCGGCGGCGGGTTCATTACCTACATGGCGATGATCCCGGCGAAAAACGTCGGGGTGTTCGTGGTGGTGACCCGCTCGGAACTGAGCAAGTTCACCAACATGAGCGATCCGGTCAACCGCCTGGTGAGCGATCTGGCGGCCAACAAGAGTTGATATGCGGGGCGCAGCGGGCTGCGCCCCAACGCCTCAGGCCGGCACCGCCATCGGGTGGATCACCGAATGGAAATTGCGCTTGAAGTAGATCAACCCGTTGCCGGCTTCGCTCAGTGCGATCTGCTTGATCTGCACCAGGTACATCTGGTGGGTGCCGATGCTCTGGATCTGCTCGATCTCCCCTTCCAGGCTGGCCAGGGTATTGCGCAGCACCGGCTGCCCCAGCGCACCGAGTTGCCACTCTTTCAGCCGGAAACGATCTTCCATGCTGACGCCGGTCATGCCGGCGAAGTGGCGCGCCATCAGCTCCTGCTCGTGGTTGAGTACGTTGACGCACAGCCTGCGGTTTTCCTGAAACACCGGGTTCATCGCGCTGTTGCGGTTGATGCACACCAGCAGCGTCGGCGGCGTATCGGTTACCGAGCACACCGCCGTGGCGGTGATGCCGCAGCGCCCCGCCGGGCCGTCGGTGGTGACGATATTCACCGCCGCCGACAGGCTGGCCATGGCGTCGCGAAAGCGCAGGCGCTGTTCATTTTCCTGAGACATACAACCTCCTCCTGAATTACTTCAGCAGATTATCCAACTGATTAATATCGTCATTGTTCCGCAGGTGCGGCACCTTCCAGCCGTGCTGATCGTAATCGGCCAGGCACTTGTCGACCATCTGCATCATGCGATCCATGTTGCCGGATCCCTGCGCGTGGCGCAGGCACTGCAGGCGGATCTCATCCTGGCTGCCGGCGTAGTTGATCTCATACAGCTCGTGGCGGCCGCCGAATTCGCTGCCGATCGCATCCCACATCAGCTTGAGGATCTTGATGCGTTCGACGTGATCCATACCGTCCGATCCGCGCACGTAGCGCGCCAGGTACTTGTCGATCTCCGGGTTGTTCATGTCGCGCACGCTGGACGGCAGGTAGATCAGGCCGCTGGTGACGTTCTTCTCGATGATGTGTTTCACCTTGGTGTAGGCCATCGGCGCCATCACGCGGTAGGTTTGCAGCGCGGCGGAATCCGGCAGGTAGGCGCCGTTTTCCCATTTTGTGGCTTCGGCGCACATCGCGTCGCTCAGCGACCAGAACAGGTTGCGCCAGGCCACCACTTCGCCCAGATCGGCCTGCACGCCGCGGAACTCCAGCACGCCGGTGCACGAGAGGCTCTTTTGCAGCAGCGCGGTGATGAAGTCCATCTTCACCGCCAGGCGCACGCAGGCCTGCAGCGGGAACAGCCGAGCGAAACCGCCCTGGGTGCTCCAGCGCCGGCAGCGGTCGAAATCGCGGTAGATCAGCACGTTTTCCCACGGGATCAGCACATGATCCATAATCAGGATCGCGTCGTTCTCGTCGAAGCGGCTGGAGAGCGGGTAGTCGAACGGCGATCCGGTGGCGCCGGCCACCAGTTCGTAGGAGGCGCGCGAAATCAGCTTCACCCCTTCGGCGTCCATCGGCGCCACGAACATCAGCGCGAAGTCCGGGTTATCGCCCATCACCTGCGCCGAACCGAAGCCGATGAAGTTGTAGTGGGTCAACGCCGAGTTGGTGGCCACCACTTTGGCGCCGCTGACCACGATGCCGGCGTCGGTCTCTTTCTCCACCTGAATGTAAACGTCCTTCACCTCGTTGACCGGCTTGTGGCGGTCGATCGGCGGGTTGACGATGGCGTGGTTGAAATAGAGCCCGGTTTCCTGAATGCGTTTGTACCAGTGGCGCGCGTTGTCGGCGAACTGGCCGTAGAACTCCGGATAAGCGCCCAGCGCGCAGCCGAAGGCCGCCTTGTAGTCCGGCGTGCGCCCCATCCAGCCGTAGCTTTGACGCGACCAGTCGGCGATGGCATCGCGCTGCTGGCGCATCTCTTCCGGGCTGCGGGCGTAGCGGAAAAATTTGTGGGTATAGCCGCCGTTGCCGGTGTCGGTATTCCAGCACAGGCGATCCTGGCTGGCCGGATCGTGCAGCGCGTCATACAGCTGGCCGACAGACGCCGCCGCGTTGCGGAACGCCGGGTGGGTGGTGACGTCTTTCACGCGCTCGCCGTAAATGTAGATTTCGCGGCTGTCCTGCAAACTTTTCAGGTATTCGGCGCCGGTAAACGGGCGTTTGCTGTCGGCACGAAAGTCTTCTGGTTTCATCGGGTCTTCCTCGTCATCGGCATTTTTCAGGCCGTGGATCCGGCCATTTGTTAAAATAATGTTTTCTTTTGGTTTCTTAATTGAAGCTGCCAAAGCCGGTTTCGAGAAGAGACTTTTGCGGCAATCGCCGGTACTTTTCAGGTCAGTTTGCCGCTTTCGCGGCAAACTGTGATCGCGGTTACGAAAGGGCGTGTTGCGCCGCGCGGTAGGTCGAGGGGGAACAGCCTTCCAGCCGATTGAAAAAACGGGCGAAATAGGCCGGATCCTTGAAGCCGAGGCTGTAGGCGGTTTCATGCACCGTGCAGGCGCTGAACAGCAGCATGCGTTTGGCCTCGCGCAGCAGCCGATCGAAGATCAGCCGCTTGGGCGGCCGGTTGGCGAAGCGCCGGCACAGATCGTTGAGCCGCGATTCGGTCACTCCCAGCGCCTGCGCATACTCCGGCACCGGCAGGTGCTCGCGAAAACGCTCGTCCACCATCTTGTTGAACCGCTGAAACAGCTGCAGTTCGCCGCGCACGCCGCTGTTGGCGTTGTCTTCCAGCGCGGTGTTGCGCAGCAGCAGCGTGAACACCGCCTGCGCCAGCAGCGCCAGCGTCTGTTCGCGCCCGGCCAGGTTCTGGCCGAACTCGCGGCGGATCAGCGCCCAGTAGTGGCTGAGCGCCGTCAGCTCCTGCGGCGCATCGGCCAGCGACAGGCAGATGCCCGGCATGTCCAGCGCCAGGTTGCTGCCGGGATACAGGCGCTCCAGCAGCGGCCAAATCAGCTCCTGGCGCACCGTCAGCACATGGCCGTCGCTGTCCGGTTCGGTGAAGAACGCATGCGGCACCGACGGCGGCGTAAGGATGAACAGCGGCGCCTGCACCGAATAGTGCTGATCGTCGAGCTGCAGCTCTATCTTGCCGGTTTCCAGGAAATGCACCTGGAAGAAGCAGTCGTGCCAGTGCACCTGCATGTCGCGGCCGAAGAATGCCGCCAGCCCGGCGAAGGTTTCGTAGTGCACCTCGTCGGCGGCGTAGCGCGCGTCATACTCTTTGCAAATATCGATGTTGGCGATAAAGCCGGTACTTTTCCGCACCTCATGACCTCCTGCAATCATGCCCACTTGCGCATCAAGGCGTCGCCCTCGGGCGCGAATCCTTCATCGGGATGCGCCACACCAGCACGGCGCCGACGATCAGCAGCGCCGAGACGAAATACAGCCCGGAGTTGAAGCTGCCGGTCAGATCCTTGAACCAGCCGATCAACAGCGGGCTGAGCGCCGATCCGATATTGCCGGTGGCGTTGATCACCGCGATCCCCACCGCGCGCGCTTCCAGGCTGATCGACTGATCCGGCGTGGTCCAGAAGATCGCCATGGCGGTAAAGGAGCCGACCGAGGCCATCACGATCCCCAGCAGCTGGATCAGGCTGTGATCGGTGGCAGACGCCAGCAGCCAGCCGGCGGCGGCGAACAGATACGGCAGCGCGGTGTGATGCTTGCGCTCCTGCAGCCTGTCGGATCGTTTGCTCCACCACACCATGCCGGCGATGGTGCAGATCTGCGGGATCGCCGCCAGAATGCCGATCGTCACGTTGCTGCTGCCCTGGTTGAAGCTTTGCAGGATCTGCGGCGTCCAGATGTTGATCGCGCTCAGGGTGTTGGTCAGGCAGAAATAGGCCAGCGTGTACATCAGCACGATCGGCGTGAAAATTTCGCGCCACAGGCTGCGTTGCTGCAGCGCGCGGTGGCTGCTCGGCCCGTTGGGCTGCACCAGCTGCAGCTTATCGGCCTCCATCATCGCCTGCAGGCTGGATTTTTCCTCGTCGGTCAGCCACTTGGCCTTGGCCGGCGTATCGTCGAGGTAAAACCACACCACCACGCCCAGCAGCACCGACGGAATGCCTTCCAGCAGAAACAGCCACTGCCAGCCCTTCAGGTTCATCACCCCGTCCAGCGCCAGGATATAGCCGGAGACCAGCGAGCCGATCGCCATGGTCACCGGCATGGCGATCATGAACAAGGCGTTGGCGCGGGCGCGGTAGAACGCCGGGAACCAGTAGGTGAGGTACACCAGAATGCCCGGCAGGAAACCGGCCTCGGTGATGCCGACGATCATGCGCAGCACGTACAGGCTGGTCGGCCCGGTGGCGAACATGGTGCAGGTGGAGGCGATGCCCCACAGCACCATGATGGTGGCGATCCAGCGCCGCGCGCCGACCCGGCTCAGCATCATGTTGCTCGGAATGCCGAAGATCACGTAGGTGACATAGAACAACGTCGCCGCCAGCCCGAACATGGTCGAGCTGAGGCCGAGATCTTTGCCCATCGTCAGCCCGGCGAAGCCGATGTTGATACGGTCGAGGAAAGAGAAAACAAACAACACGAACAGGAAAATGATCAGGCGCCGAAACAACTTTTTAATCACCGATTGCTCGGCGGCGGTTAACGCTTTATGTTGCTGCGCCGGGTTGGCCGGCGGCAGCGAATCGACGTGGTTCATGGTTCAGTAAACTCCCGATGAAGGCGCTTGCACCCCGCCCTGTTTGAACTCGTCAGCCAGGGCTTCCGCCGCCCGCGCCAGCAGGGTGGTGTCCACCCCCACCGCGACGAACAGCGCGCCGGCTTCCAGATAGCGCTGCGCCAGTGCCTTGTTGGCCATCAAAATGCCGGGCGCCTTGCCGGCGGCGCGGATGCGGGCAATCGCGTCGTCGATGGTGCGCTGCACCTCCGGGTGCTGCGTATTGCCGGCGAAGCCCATATCGGCGCTGAGATCCGCCGGGCCGATAAACACGCCGTCCACCCCTTCCACCTGCAAAATGGCGTCGAGGTTTTTTACCGCTTCGCGGGTTTCAATCTGCACCAGCACGCACATCTGCTCGTCGGCCTGCTGCAGGTAATCGGGCACCCGGTTCCAGCGCGAAGCGCGCGCCAGGGCGCTGCCGACGCCGCGCACGCCGTGCGGCGGATAGCGCGTGGCGCGCACCGCATCGCGCGCCTGTTCGGCGTTTTGAATCATCGGGATAAGCAAGGTTTGCGCGCCGACGTCCAGCAGTTGCTTGATGATCACCGCGTCGTTCCACGGCGGCCGCACCACCGGCCGGCTCGGGTAAGGCGCGACCGCCTGCAGCTGCCCCAGCACCGTCTGCACGTTGTTGGGCGCATGTTCGCCGTCGATCAGCAGCCAGTCGAAACCGGCGCCGGCCAGCAGCTCGGCGCTGTAGCTGCTGCACAGCCCGAGCCACAGCCCGATCTGCGGGCGTTTTTCCTGCAGCGCACGCTTGAAGTGGTTGGTTAACATCGCATTCTCCCTGACAAGCGGGCGTAGCGCATGGCTCCCCGCCCGGTTTATTGCGGCCCGGTTCGCCGAGCCTGCATTAGACAAAGCGGCAGCTGATGCAGCCCATCGGGCCGTAGTCGACGTGGAAGGTGTCGCCGCGCCGCGCCGGCACCGGCCGGGTGAAGGAGCCGCCGAGGATCACCTGCCCCGCTTCCAGCTCCACCTCATACGGCGCCAGCTTGTTGGCCAGCCAGGCCACGCCGTTGGCCGGGTGGTTGAGCACCGCCGCCGCCACGCCGGACTCTTCAATCACGCCGTTGCGGTACAGCAGCGCAGCTATCCAGCGCAGGTCCAGCGCATCCGGCTTGATCGGCCGCCCGCCCATTACCACCCCAGCGTTGGCGGCGTTGTCGGAGATGGTGTCGAACACCTTGCGCGGCCGCTGCGTCTCGGGATCGACGTTGTGGCTGCGCGCGTCGATGATCTCCAGCGCCGGAATGACGTAGTCGGTGGCGTTGTAGACGTCGAACAGCGTGCAGTTCGGCCCGCGCAGCGGCTTGGCCAGCACGAACGCCAGCTCCACCTCCACCCGCGGCACGATAAAGCGATCGATCGGAATGTCGCTGCCGTCGTTGAAGAACATGTCGTCCAGCAGCGCGCCGTAGTCCGGCTCAGTGATCTGCGAGCTCACCTGCATGGCGCGCGAGGTCAGGCCGATCTTGTGGCCCTTGAGCGTGCGCCCCTCGGCGATCTTCAGCTCCACCCACTGCCGCTGAATGGCGTAGGCGTCCTCGATGGTGATCTCGGGATGATCGAGCGACAGCGCGCGGATCTGTTCACGACTCTTTTCCGCCTGATGCAGGCGCTGTACGGCGCGGTTAACCTGCTCTTTATCCAGCATTTACGACCCCTTATTCACGCCTTGTTGAACAGCGCGTGGACATTGTTCTGTTTGTAATTCAGCACCGGATCCAGCTCTTCCATAGTGAAAGAGAGCGCCAGGTAACGCTGCGCCATCAGCGCGGCAAAGTGTTCCTTGATCAGCGCAAACAGCATCTCGCCCACCTGCTGCCGGCTTTCCAGACTGCGGCCGTGGCCGATCTTCAGCGTCATGTGCACGAAGGCGTAGTCCTGCTTGCCGTCGGCCATCTGCCAGGTGTCGAGCCAGATGGCGCGGCTGCGTACGCCGGCCAGCGGAAAGATGCCGGTCGCCGCCAGCGCCTCGTTGACCTTGGCGAACAGGGTGGGCAAATCCGCCTCGCGGCGGATGTTGTCGGTACATTCAGCGTAAAAATGGGGCATAGCGTTCTCCAGACGGCGCATAGGCGCGGGCGCAGCCCGCGCAGCGGCATTTACAGCGTATTGCCAAGTTTGAAACCTTTTTCCGTATCGCCCTCACGGGTGTAGGAAAAACCGTCTGCGCCGATGGTGACGGCCATTTCGCTGGGCGCGCTGCGCTCGATGACCGGCTGTGGCTGCCCATCGAGATCCAGCACCAGCGATCCTTCGGTATACCAGCTCGGCACCACCGGATTGCCCCACCAGTCGCGGCGCTGGTTGTCATGCACGTCCCAGGTCACGGTCGGGTTGTCCGGATCGCCGGTGTAGTAATCCTGCGTGTAGATCTCCACGCGGTGACCATCGGGATCGCGCAGGTAGAGGTAGAACGCGTTGGAGACGCCGTGACGGCCGGGGCCGCGTTCGATCAAATCGGATTTGCGCAGCGCGCCGAGCTTGTCGCAGATGGCCAAAATATTGTGCTTTTCATGGGTGGCGAAGGCGATGTGATGCATGCGCGGCCCGGCGCCGCCGGTCATCGCGGTATCGTGCACCGTCGCCTTGCGGCGCATCCAGGCGGCGTAAACCACGCCGTCTTCATCGCGGATGTCTTCCGTTACGCGAAAGCCCAGCCCCTGGATGTATTCCACGGCGCGCGGCACGTCAGGGGTGATTTGGTTAAAGTGATCGAGGCGCACCAGCGCGCCCGGCGTATACAGATCGTAGCGCCAGGCCAGACGCTCGACGTGCTGCACGTCGTAGAAAAACTCATACGGGAAGCCGAGCGGATCCTCGACCCGCACCGCATCGCCGATGCCTTTGGCGAACCCGTTCACCCGACGCTCGGTGCGACAGCCAAGCGCCTTGAAATACGCTTCGGCGCGATCGACGTCTTCCGGCGTGCGCACGCGGAAAGCAAACGCCGCAACGGCGGCGACCGGGCCTTCGCGCAGCACCAGGTTATGGTGAATGAACTCCTCCATCGAACGCAGGTAGAGGGTTTTGTCATCCTCGGCGGTCACGACCAGGCCGAGGATATCGACGTAAAATTCGCGTGCGGCTTTAAGGTTCGTGACCTGAATTTCCATGTAGGCACAGCGCACGACGTCGGGAGCAGGGACAGCATTAGTGGTAAGTTTTGTCGTCATTGTTCTCATCTCTTTCGTTATTATTGTGGCCCGAGGCTTAGACGCCCCATTTCGGGATCGGGTGGTCGCCCATGGAAATGCACACGTTCTTCATTTCGGCGAACACTTCGAAGCTGTATTCGCCGCCTTCGCGGCCGGTGCCGGAGGCTTTCACACCGCCGAACGGTTGGCGCAGATCGCGTACGTTTTGGGTGTTGACGAAAACCATGCCCGCTTCGATACCGCGGGCCAGGCGCAGAACCTTGCTCACATCCTGCGTCCAGATGTACGACGCCAGGCCGTATTCCACGTCGTTGGCCATGCGCAGGCCGTCTTCTTCCGACTTGAACGGCAGCAGGCAGGCCACCGGCCCGAAGATCTCTTCCTGCGCCACGCGCATCCGGTTGTCGACATCCGCCAGCACCGTCGGGCGCAGGAAGTTGCCGTGGCTCAAACCGGCCGGTTTGTCCGGACCGCCGGCCAACAGGGTCGCCCCTTCTTCCACCCCGAGGCGGATATAGCCGGAGACTTTTTCCCAGTGCTGCGGGCTGATCAGCGCCCCCACCTGGGTATTGGGATCTTGCGGATCGCCCACGCGCAGACGGTTGGCGCGCTCGGCGAAACGTTTGACGAATTCCGGGTAGATGCTCTCCTGAATGAAGATGCGCGAACCGGCGGTGCAGCGCTCGCCGTTGATCGAGAAGATGGTGAACAGCGCGGCGTCGAGCGCCCGCTCGATGTCGGCGTCTTCAAAGATCAGCACCGGCGACTTGCCGCCCAGTTCCATGGAGAATTTCTTCAGCCCGGCGCTTTCGATGATGCGGCGGCCGGTGGCGGTGCCGCCGGTGAAGGAGACCGCGCGCACGTCTTTATGGCGCACCAATGCGTCGCCGGCGGTGGCGCCGTAGCCCTGCACCACGTTCAGCACCCCGGCCGGAATGCCGGCCTCCAGCGCCAGCTCGCCCAGGCGATCGGCGGTCAGCGGCGACAGTTCGGACATCTTCAGCACCGCGGTGTTGCCCAGCGCCAGGCAAGGCGCGGTTTTCCAGGTGGCGGTCATGAACGGCACGTTCCACGGCGACACCAGCGCGCATACCCCCACCGGCTGCACCAGCGTGTAGTTGAGCATCTTGTCGTCCACCGGGTAGGTCTTGCCGTTCATCTGCTGGCACACCTCGGCGAAGAACTCGAAGTTGTGCGAGGCGCGCGGGATCAGCACGTTTTTGGTCTGGTGGATCGGCAGGCCGGTGTCGGCGGTTTCCAGTTCGGCGATCTGCGGCACGTTCTGGTCGATCAGCTCGCCCAGGCGACGCATCAGGCGCGCGCGCTCTTTCATCGGCGTGTTGGCCCACTTGGGAAACGCCTCTTTCGCCGCCGCCACCGCCTGGTCTATCTCCAGCTGGCCGCCGGAGGCCACTTCCGCCAGCACCTCGCCGTTCGCCGGGTTGGTGGTGGTGAAATACTCTTTGCTGGTGACATTCTTGCCGTTGATCCAATGGTTGATGGTTTTCATTAGCACTTCTCCTGCAACTTTTGGCGTGAAAGCCAAAAAAGGGACTGAGTAATTTTTAACCTAAAATCTCTTTGCATCTGTCCACATCTCTCTGTAATTTGTTACGCCATGAAACGTGCCTATAAGTTCCGGTTCTATCCCTCAACTGAGCAAATTCAACTTTTAGCTCATACATTTGGCTGCGTACGTTTCGTTTATAACTTCATCCTGAATTGGCGCACCGATGCCTTTCGTCAACGGAAAGAAAAAGTCAGTTATGCCCAAGCTAGCGCACGATTAACCATCCTCAAGAGAACACCTGAATTCGCTTGGTTAAATGACGTTTCATGCGTCCCACTCCAGCAATGCTTACGCCACCAACAGACTGCTTTTAAAAACTTCTTTGAAGGTCGAACTTCATATCCGGCCTTTAAATCTAAACGCCACAAGCAAGTCGCTGAGTTAACCGCCAGTGCTTTTAGGTACCGAGAAGGGCATCTATACATAGCGAAAAGCAAAACGCCTCTGAACATCCGCTGGTCGCGTAAACTGCCGTCGTCCCCTTCGACAGTCACTGTGAGCAAGGACTCTGCAGGTCGATACTTCGTCAGCTGTCTATGCGAAGTCCAGCCGGAGCCATTACCTGTTACGTCATCAATAGTGGGAATAGATGTTGGTCTAACTCGTCTATTGGTCACGGACAGCGGATTTAAAGCTGACAACCCACGCAATACAGCCAAGAATGCCAAGCGGCTTGCATTGCTACAGCGCCGATTAAGCAGGAAACAACTGGGTTCAAAAAACCGCACTAAAGCTCGCCAAAAAGTTGCCCGGTTGCATGCAAAAATTGCGGATTGCCGCCTGGACAACCTGCATAAGTTGTCCCGCACACTCATTAACGAAAACCAAGTTGTGTGCGTCGAGTCGCTAAGCGTGAAAAACATGATGCGTAATCCACAGTTGGCAAAAAGCATTGCTGATGCAGGCTGGTCGGAACTCATCCGACAGCTCAGGTATAAAAGTGAGTGGGCTGGCCGTCGTCTCATCGCGGTCGACCCATTCTTCCCATCATCTAAGCGCTGTTCCTGCTGCGGATACACCATGCAAGTTTTACCCCTGAATATTCGCTTTTGGCTGTGCCCCAAATGTCAGAGTCACCATGACCGCGATATCAACGCGGCCCGAAATATCAAAGCTGCCGGGCTGGCAGTGTTAGCCCATGGAGCGACGGTAAATCCTCAAGTCGCGTGATGCGGCCTTGGTTCGTTGCACTGAAATGGGAACCCTTGTTTCTTTGAAGCCAGGGAAGTCAACGCAGGCTCTCCTCGTAATCTTTTTCACTGATAATGTGGTTAACCAGACGGCCGATGCCCTCGATCTCCACCACCACTTCGTCACCCGGCTGCACGTCGGCCAGCCCTTTCGGCGTGCCGGTGGCGATCATGTCGCCCGGCTGCAGCGTCATGAATTCACTCAGGTAGGCGACCAGGAACGGAATGTCGAAAATCATGTCGGCGGTGCTGCCGCGCTGGCGCAGCTCGCCGTTGACGTAAGTGCTGAGCGCCAGCCGGTGCGGATCGGCGACGTCGTCGCGATCGACGATGTACGGTCCGATCGGCGTCAGGGTGTCGCGGCTCTTTACCCGCAGATTCGGCCGGTAGTAGTTTTCCAGGTAATCGCGGATGGCGTAGTCGTTGCACAGGGTGTAACCCGCCACGTACTCCATGGCGTGCTCGCGGCTGACGTTGCGCGCGGTCTTGCCGATCACCGCCACCAGCTCGGCTTCGTAATGCATGTACTCCACGCCGGCCGGGCGCACCGACACCTGGCGGTGCCCGGTCAGGGTGTTCGGCGCCTTGAGGAACACCAGCGGTTCCTCCGGCGCCTTGAATTCCAGCTCGCTGGCGTGGTCGGCATAGTTCAGCCCGAGGGCGAACACCGTGCCCTGCGCCGGCGGCAGCCATTCCACTTCGCGCTCCTGCAGCACCTCGCCGTTCGGCAGCGTGACGCGCAGCTGGTCGTCCACCTGGACGTTGACGGCCTGGCCATGATGGCGAATACGGGCATGTTTCATGATGCGGCTCCTGCTTGGGTGACGCGGTTGGTCAGCGTGGGCAGGCCGGCGGCGCGCACCGTCACCTCATCCCCCGGTTTGATCTCCACCCGCTGGTGCGGGGTGCCGATCAGCACCGCATCGCCCGGCTGCAGGGTGATGAAATCGCTGATGGCGGCGATCAGCTCCGGCACCGAGCGCACCAGGTCGGCGGTGGACCAGCGATCCTGCTCCACGCCGTTGATCTCGGTGACGATCTCCAGCCGATCGGCAGCCTCCAGCTGGCCGATCTCCCCCAGCGGGCAGAACCCGTCGCGGCATTTGGCCTTGATCGCCGGGCGATAGAAGCTGCTTTCCGGCAGGCTGACGTCGTTGGCCAACGCGTAGCCGGCCAGATAACGGCTCACCTGCTCAACCGGCACCTTGCGCGCGGTATCGCCGATGATCACCGCCAGCGTGCCGCCGCTCTGCACGGTTTCACCGGCCGGAAACGGGATCGCCCCGCCGTTGGCGAGGTGGGTGTTGCGCGGTTTGATAAACCACACCGGGGTTTTGGGCGGGGTCTGATACGGTGGCTGGTGAAACGCCTGATTCCAGGCGTCCAGTTGGCTGCGGTGGTTCAGCGCAACGGAAAATACGGTGCCTTTCATGCGAACTCCTCCAATGGCAAAACATGACAACCGGCATTCATTAATATATTAATGATTACTTTTATACGCTGTGCAGCTTTTACGCAACGCTCTTGGAGTGATTTGTGATCGTGATAACAAAATATTCACAAATAACGAACATTAGCGTGATTATTCAACGTATTAATCATTTTTATCGCCATTTTTCGCTGCGGCACGCATTTTTGCTTTATCCCTACGGGTAACTTTGGCTACTATTAAGTTATTAACAAAATCGGGCTTTGCGGGGCGGGCGCCCCCATAACGAGCGCCGTAACAACGAACACCTTGATAGCTAAGGCCAAACTTATGCATGAATCGTTAACCATCGCCCTGCTGCAGGCGCGTGAAACCGCCATGGGGTTCTTCCGCCCGATCCTGAAAAGCCACAATTTGACCGAACAGCAGTGGCGCATCATCCGCGTGCTGGCCAACAGCCGCTCGATCGAATTCCACGAGCTGGCGGCGGAAACCTGCATCCTGCGCCCCAGCCTGACCGGCATTCTGTCGCGCATGGAGCGTGACAAGCTGATCTTCCGCCTCAAGCCGGTCAACGATCAGCGCAAGCTGTACGTGTCGCTGACCCAGCAGGGCCAGGATCTGTATGAAGTGGCGCGCCACCAGGTGGAACAGGGCTACGCCGAGATTGAAGCCGCCTTTTCGCGGCAGAAGATGGATCAGCTGATGACGCTGCTGGACGAGCTGATCACCCTGGGCGACAGCCTGCCCGCCAACGTTACCGCGCATCCCGCCAAGCAGTGATTTAACCAACCGGAATTCTCAAATTAATTGACGTTGCAGCCAACAACGCTGCAGCGTCAGGTAAGCAGAGAATTCGTTTCCGGCAGCAGCGCGCCGCCGTCCACCACCAGCGTCTGGCCGGTGATGTAGGCCGCCGCCGGCGAGGCGAGAAACACCATCGCCGCGGCGATGTCTTCCGGTTCCCCCAGCCGCCCGAGCGGCACCGAGGCGGCGATCGCCTGATTCACCTGCGCGTCACCCAGGTTGGCCATCGCCGGCGTGCGGATCATCCCCGGCTCCACGCCGTTGACGCGAATTTTCTCCGCCGCCAGCTCCAGCGCCGCCGCGCGAATAAACCCGTTCACCCCGGCCTTGGAGGCAGCGTAGTGCGCCAGCCCCGGGTAGGCCACCCGCGGGCCGGTCACCGACGAAGTCACCAGAAGGCAGCCGCTGCCCCGGCGGCGCATCCACGGCAGCGCCGCCTGCGCCAGAAAGAACGGCGCCATCAGATTGACGCTCAGCGTGCGTTGCAGCAGGGCCGCGTCGATGGCGGCGAACGGCGTCAGCGGAAAGTAAGCGGCGTTGTGGATCACCACGTCCAGCCGTTGATGCCGCTCGCCCACCGCCGCCACCAGCTCGGCGATCTGCCCCGGTTCGGCCAGATCGCAGGCCAGCGCCTGCACGCTCAGCCCTTCATCCCGCAGCACCTGCGCCGCCGCCTGCGCCTGCGGCAGCTGCACGTCCGCGATCGTCACCTCGGCGCCCAGCCGGGCAAAGGCGCTGACGATCGCCAGCCCAATGCCCTGCGCGCCGCCGGTCACCAGCACCGCCTGCCCCGCGAAGGCGTCGGCCGCATAGGTTGCGCTCATCGCCCTATTCTCGCGGGTGGCGCGTGGTGTTCAGCACCTGCGCATGGGCGCCGACCGCAAAGTTGCTCAGCGCGCTGAAATCGCTGCCCTGATAACCGAGGATCTTGCCGTCGGTGCGCATGCCCTGCAGATCGATCATCACCACGCCCAACGTCGGGATGATCTTCTCGCGCCAGACGAACAGATAAAGCTGCTCCGCCACCTTCACGTAGTGGCAGCGATCGACGTCCGCCAGCCCTTTCTCCACCCCGTCCAGACACTGCCAGGCGTAGAAGTTATCGTTCAGGTAGATGTGCTCGTACCGCTCGGTCGGGCTGTAGGTGTACATGTTGCGCATGCCGATCAGCTCATCGGTAAAGCCCGGCGGCGCCACGTCGGCGTCGTCCAGCGTACCGAAGCGGAATTCGGCCCCGACCGCGGTCAGCGGCAGCCCCTGCTCCACCCGGCTGAAGGCATCGAGCCGCGCCTGCGCTTCGTCCGGCAGCTGGCCGTATACCGCGGTGAAGTTGCCCTGATTGCGGTCGCATACCAGCGTAATGCTGGCGTTGGCGCGGGCGGGATCGAGAAAATCGATGAACAGCACGCCGGGGCGAATGCTGGTGGCGCGATAGGCGACGCCGCGCCGTTCGCCCCACTCCAGCGTCTGCTCGTCGGTAAACCGGCAGCGCTGTGTCGCGCCGTCGCTAAAGCACAGCGTCAGCGTGGCGCCCGCCAGCCCGTGCTGCCGTTCCAGCGTATTGCTGTGCGGCGCAAAGCCTTCCGCCAACGCGCCAACCTGAATGAATACCGCTTCTGAACTCATGGAAATGCTCCTTACAGGGAAGTGAAAGCCAGGGTCGGCACATCGACGATGGTGGAGCCGCCGTCGGCCACCAGCGCCGCGCCGGTAATGATTGAAGCCTCGCTGGAACACAGGAAACGGCAGACGCGGGCGATCTCCTCGGCGCTGGCCGGGCGGCGCAGCGGCACGTCGCGGCAGACCATCTGGTAAGCCTGCTCCAGCGAAATCTGATGGGCGTCCATCAGCAGTTGCATCTCTTCGTCCGCCATCGGCGTGGTCACCCAGCCCGGGCACACCGCGTTGGCGCGCACGCCCAGCGGGCCATAGTCGCGGGCGATGGAGCGCATCAGCCCGATCAGCGCGTGCTTGGCGGTGACGTAACCGCAGACCTCCGGCCCGGCGGCCAGCGAGGCGATCGAGGCCACGAACAGCAGGTTGCCGCCGCTTTTAATCAGCTCCGGCAGGCAGGCGCGCGCGCTGGCGAAAGCGCTGTTGAGGTTGCTGTCCATCGCCCCTTGCCACTGCGCGTCGGTCATCTCGGTGATGCGCTTGAAGCCCATGCCGCCGGCGCTGCCGATCAGGCAGTCGATGCGCCCGGCTTCGCGCAGAATGGCCGGCAGCAGCGCGTGGTTCCAGCTCTCGCCGCTGGCGGCATCGCCCACCAGCGCCTGCGCGCCGATCTCTTGCGCCAGCGCCGCCAGCGGTTCCGGGCGGCGGCCGATGATGAACACCCGATCGCCCTGCGCCGCCAGCAGACGGGCGCAGGCGGCACCGACGCCGGTGCCGCCGCCGGTAATCACAACCACTCTATTCATGATTCAGCTTCTCCATCAGTTGGCCGATCATCAGCAGGCTGCTCAACAGCAGCCGCCGCTGTTCGGCATCCAGCCGCAGGTAGCGGCGGCCGGCCGGCAAACGGCTGACCACCTCCGACGCGGCGAAATGCTCAATATCCACCTGCCAGCGCCCATCGTTCGCCGTCAGCCGCACGCGGCGAAAATCCAGCTGCGCCAGCGTCTCGCCGATCTGCGGGTAGCGCTGCAGGCCGTCCAGCAACCGCTGCGCGGCCGCATGGCGCTGGCGCAGCAGATAACGCACCCCGCGCCGCCGCAGCCAGCCGCCGGTCACCACGTCCAGCGTCAACGGGGGCTGCGCTGCGCACGCGCCCTGCAACCGAAAGCGGTGGCTGACGATATGCGCCATAAACAGCCCCTGGACCTGTTCGCCGATCTCGATCTGCGGCCCCTGCGGCAGCGTCAGCCGCAGCAGGCCCGGTGCCAGGCGTTCGCACGCGTAGGGTTCCAGGTTGCGCGCCAGACGATCCAGCGCGGCGCCCGGCCGATAGCCCGACGGCGCTCGCCGCCAGGCGCGATTAAGTGAGGGAAGTAAGCCGATCAAACTGCGCCTCCTCGTTTTCACCTTTGGCGAACGCGTTTTCCAGCACCTGCTCGACCGGCACCGGCTTGAACGGATTCACTTTCTGCACGCACAGCGTCCAGAACAGCGCATAGGCGGCGGTCAGGCCGATCATCCAGCCGAAGGGAATGTAGATGTCGCTCGGGTTCATTCCCGGCGGCGTGATGTAAACGATGGCCAACACGATGCCGACGCTGGAGACGATCTGCGGCAGCGGGAACCACGGCGATTTATAGGCGCGCGGCAGATCGGGGCGGCGTACGCGCAGGATCACCACCGAGCAGGTCACCAGCAGGTAGGCCACGCCCCAGGCGCACACCGCCGCCAGCACCAGCGGAATGATCCTGTCGAGGTTGCCTTGAATGGCGAAGGCGTGTACGCAGGGGATCAATACCGCCACCAGAATGCCGACCACCGGCGTTTTAAAGCGCGGGTGCAGATAAGCGAACATGCGCGGCAGCGCGCCGTCCAGCGCCATGCCGTACAGAATGCGCGGCACCGCCGCCATCAGCGTATTGATGGTCGCCGCGCCCGCCAACAGCAGGCCGACGCCGAGCCAGTATTTGCCGAACTGGCCCATTACCTGGCCTGCGAACGCCGGGATGGCCATCGGCGTTTCCAGCAGGCGCGCGCCGCTGGCGGCGTCGATCACCACGTTTTCCACCTGGTGGCTGAGCGCCGCGCCATACAGCGCCATGCACACCGCCACGCCGCACAGCCCCAGCGCCATCGCGCGCGGGATCACCCGATCGCAGCGTTTGATCTCCGGCGCCATCGGCGTCACCAGCTCACAGCCGACGAACATGAACATCGCCATGCCGATCAGGCTGAACACCGCGAAGGGATCGTTCAGGCTCAGCGTGCTGCCGAACCAGCCCTCGAGCGGCACCGCATGCGGCGACAGCAGCCCGACGATGCCGAAAATCACCAGCGTGCTCCACATGGCGAAGGTCAGCACGATCTCCGCCTTGCCGAAGGCCTCGATGCCGAACGCGTTGAGCAGGCCGAATACGATGACCAGCCCGACGCCGACCATCCAGGAGGCGTTGTGGCTTTCCATCAGGGTGTTGAGGTGCTCGAAGTTCACCAGCGCCATGATGCCGGAGAGAATGGTCTCGGCGGTACCGGCGAAGATGTGCACGATCAGGTAGGCCGACAGCGCGCCGGTAATGGCGAAAAAGCGCCCCATGCCACAGGAGATGTAGTCGTAAACCGAACCGGAGGTCGGCAGCAGCGCCGCCGCTTCGGAGAAGGTGGTGAGCTGCGCCTGCATCATGATGAAGGCGATCAGCATCGCCAGCGCGAAGGTGTCGCCGCCGATGCCGAAGCCGCTGGTGACCGTCAGGATCACCGGGCTGGCCATGATCACCCCGACCGAACTGGCCAGGGTGGTGGGAAAGCCGACCTTGCCTCGAGCCAGGTGGGCGTGCAACCGCGACGACAGGTTCATGGTTATTTCCTCTTATAGTTTTGGCCTGATGCATGCAGGTGCTTGCAGGTTTTTCACCGCCAGCGGCGGTCATCTCACTATAGAGAGGAAAGGAAAATGCTGACTATCGTCCTTAAGGACGAGACGGTTTCAACCTGCGGCCGCGCTCACGGCGGCGCGCCACTGCATCGCTCCCTGCGGGCTGCGCGGGTAGGCGCGCAGCGGCGCCAGCAGCGCGGAAAAGAAGGCGTAATAGCCGGCGCACAGCCGGTTGTAGCGATCTTCGCCCACATGCGCCGGGCAGCCGCCCTGGCAGACGCTTTTCACGCTGCAGCGTTGGCACTCGCGGCGCAGGCTCTTGTTTTTACCGAACGGCATCTCCGCCGCCCTTGCCGCCAGGGTGGCGAGCGGCGTGTGGCGATCGGCATGGCCGAGCAGGTGCTGCGCGTTGATCAGATGATCGCAGGCGTAAAGCCGCCCGTCCGGCTCCATCACCAGATTACCGCCGCAGCGTTCGGCGTGTACGCAGCTGGGGCTGACGTGGGTGAAATACTGCGCGTAGACCTGTTCGATGTTCATCACAAACACCTGGCCGACGTGCCCGCGGCTGCGCCAGCGGCGGTATACCGCCAGCATGAAACGCCCCCAGTTGGCGGCGCTCAGCCCATAGCCGGCGGTGGGCGCATCCCCTTCCAGCATCAGCGGCTGGAACTGCAGATAGCGCGCCCCGATCGCCACCGCATGATCGTAGATCGCCTCGGCGCGATCCGCGACGCCGTCGTGCACCACCATCAGCAGGTTGAAATCGATCTGATGGCGCTGCAACAGCGCAATGCCGCGCAGCGCGGCGTCATAGCTGGCACCGCCGCGCTTGTCCGGCCGGTGGGCGTCCTGCACCTCGCGATCGCCGTCCAGGCTGACGCCGAGGATAAAGTGATGCTGCCGGAACAGCCGGCACCAGGCGTCGTTCAGCAGGGTGCCGTTGGTCTGCAGGCTGTTGCTGATCCGCACGCCCGGCGGCGCGTAGCGGCGTTGCAACGCCAGCGCGCGCTTGTAAAAACCGATCCCCGCCAGCAGCGGCTCACCGCCCTGCCAGACGAAGTTGATCTCGCGGCTGTAACGCGGCTGGGCGGCGATGTAGCCGCGGATAAATTCCGCCAGCAGGTCGTCGTCCATCTTGCGCGTCCGCTCCTGCTGGCGCTGCGGATAGTAGCAGTAGCGGCAGCCCAGGTTGCAGCCGGCGCCGATCGGCTTCACCAACAGATGAAAAGGCACCGCCGCGCGCGGTTCGCTCTCTACCGGGATCTGCTGCGCGCGCAGCTGGGCCAGGTTCATGGCGCCGCCTGCGGCAACGGTTTGTGGGTCAACGGATCCAGGCCGATGTAGTCGCCGGTGCTGGCGTCGACGCCGAGGTAGTCGATCGCTGCGCCTTTGGCTTCAATGACCATGCCCTGCTGCGCAAAGCGGCGATACGCCTCGCTCAGCCGTTTGACTCGCTCCGGGTTGGCGGCGGCCAGATCGCGCGTTTCCAGCGGATCGTCATGCAGGTTGAACAGCCCCCACGGCGCCATCTGCGCCGTCGGCCCGGCCTTCACCAACCGCCGCAGCTTCCAGACGCCGTCCACATAGGCGGCCTGGTTATGCAGCTCCACGCCGTAGGTCGCGCGCGGCACGCGGTCAGCCTCGCCGCTGAAATAGCGTTTGAAGCTGACGCCGACCATCGGCAGCGTCGGTTTGGCCTTCAGCGGTTTGTTGGCGTCGATGCCGGCATAGTCATACAGCGTCGGGGCGATGTCATACACCGCCATCGGCGTGCGGTCGATGCCGCCGCGCCCCTTCAGCCGCGGCGCGGAGATGATGAAATCGGTATTGATGCCGCCCTGCGCGCTGGTGGTTTTGTGGTAATTGGCGTACGGCGCGTTGCTGACGTTGGCCCAGTGCGGCCCGTAGGAGATGAACGAGCCCTTGCGGCCGAGGTTGGCGTAGCTGTTGTCGAACTGCCGCCAATACTCCGGCTTCGAGCCGTAGTAGAAGCCGCTGGCGGGGTTGGCGCCGTTGTCGGTGGCGAACACGATCACCGTATTTTGGTCGCGGCCGGTCTGCTTCAGGGTGTTCAGCACCGCGCCGACCTGATCGTCCATGTAAGCGATCATCGCCGCGTACACCTGCATGGTCTTGGCTTCATATTTTTGCTGCTCGGGCGTTAGCGCGTTCCAGGCCTTATCCAGCGCCAGCGTCGGCATCGGCGTGCGCTCGGAAATCAGCCACAGCGCTTTCAGGCGCTGAATGCGCTGCTGATAGGCCTGCTGGTAACCGGCGTCGTATTTGCCGTCGAATTTGGCGATCCAGTCATCCGGCGCCTGCAATGGATCGTGCGGCGCGGTGAAGGCCAGATAGGCGAAGACGGGCTTATTTTGCGGCGTATCGCGGATCCACTGTTCCAGCTGATCGGCATAGGCCTTGCTGGAGTAGAAATCTTTGGGCAACGACACGCGTTTGCCGTTCAGAGTGTAGAAGGTGTGGAACGCCTCCACGGTGCCCAGCGGTTTCGCATCGTCGAAATGGCTGGTGCCGCCGCCCATAAAGGCGAAGGCGCGCTCGAAGCCGCGATCGGTCGGTTTGGCGCCGTCGACATAGCCCAGGTGCCATTTGCCCGCCATCATGGTGGCATAACCCGCGTCGCGAAAGCGCTCCGGCAGCGTGGTCACGCGGTCGGTCAGGCGCATTTCATAGCCCGGCTGCGCGGCGGTGCTCTCATACCACCACATGCCGCCCATGCCGGCCTGCTGATTGGTGTTGCCGGTCATCAGCATCGACCGCGCCGGCGCCGACATCGGCGAGGTGTAGTACTGGCTCATGCGCACGCCCCGTTCGGCCAACGCCTGCAGGTTGGGCGTCGGTATCTCACCGCCGAACGGGCTGATGTCGGAGTAGCCCATGTCGTCCACCAGAATGATCAGCACATTGGGGCGATCGGCGTCCGCCCCCTGCGCCAGGCCCGATAAGGCGCCGCTCAACGCCACCGCCAACGTTTTTTTCTGCATCGTTCGTTCCCCGTATGGTCATGCGGACTGAACAACCCGACGCCTCAGCCCGAGAAAGGTCATCATTTTTTCGTCTTATACGTTTGGCGCCGCCTGGCGCTATCTTCAATTCGCAGTGTAGGAAGCGGCGGAAAAGCCTGGCTATCGTTCTTAAGAACGAGGGACGACGGCGACGGCATCGGCTGTAGCACGCGCAGGGCGGTGAGGGCTTCGTCCGGGCAAACATTGAAAAGCGCTGTAAATTCAGCGGGAAAAGCGGTGAATTATTTCATTAACCTATTAATGAAAATCGCGATAAATCCGAACCGAAAAGCCCTGATTAACGCAGTGTCATCTTGTTATTTATGTGTTTTATTGCAATCGGCCTCACGTTGTTAATATGTTTTTATTGTGTTGCCAAATTGCTACAACTATGCTTGTATCGTTCATATATTGACCGCCAACCTTCTCCAGATTGAACGATAAAGGGAGGAACACGAATCATGCACAGCACAGCATCCGATGCCTTTATCAACAGTTGTTTGGCGACCATTACGCACCTGATCCCGGTGTCCGCCGGGGTGTTTTATCTGGTCGATCGCGACCTGCGGCCGGATCATTACATCCTGTATGGCATGCCCGATAAAACGCATCAGCAGTATCTGAACCACTTCCAGCAGATAGACCCGCTGCAACCGGCCAATTTCCATCGCCAGGACATCACCATGGTCGGCATGAGCCCGGCGGCGATCGCCGGCAACCGCCGCTATTACCACGACTTTATGCTGCCGAACGATATGCGCGACATGACGGAGATCTTCATCCGCCAGCGCAAGCGCATCGTCGCCGGGGTATCGCTGATCCGCGATACGCCGTTTACCGAAGTGGAGCGCGGCCGCCTGCGCGCGGTGCTGCCGCTGATCGAGCTGGCGACGCGCGATCTGCTGCCCGACGGCGAGGCGCAGATGCTGACCGCCAAAGAGCAAGAGATCGTCAACCTGGTGCGCGAAGGCGCCAGCAATAAGCGCATCGCCCTGAAGCTGGGCATTTCGCTGTCCACGGTGAAAACCCATATGCGCAATATTTTCGCCAAAACCGACGTGGTGAACCGCACCGAACTGGTCGCCGGCGGCTTTCTCGCCCACGGTTAACGCCCGATAACGGCCGCCGCTGCCGACGGCCGGAAAATAACGCCAAAACGTCTTCGCCATTTATGGCGCGGCCTCCCCCTGCCCGCAATCGGGCCGGGCGGGATATTTCATCGTCACTCAACGCTTGGGGAAAAGGTTTATGTCCAGTGATTCGGTTTCCGCGCCCGCCGTCGGCGCGGCGCTCCCCTGCCCGCCGCGGCTGCTGACCGCCATTATCGTCTTCGCCGCCATCGCGCCGGGCATTCTGATGACCGCCCCCGCCGTGGCCGCCCAGCTCGCCGCGCAGTGGCAGCTCGGCCCGGCGCAGATCGGCCACCTGTTCTCCACCGAACTCGGCGCCATGAGCCTGGCCACGCTGCCGGCGTGGTGGTGGATCGGGCGCATCAACTGGCGGCGGGTCGCTACGCTGTCGGCGCTGGTGTTTATCGCCGGCAACCTGGCTTCGGCGCTGGCACAGGATTTTACCCTGCTGCTGCCGCTGCGCTTTATCGCCTCGCTGGCGGGCGGCACCCTGATGATCCTGTGCATCACCTGCGCCGCCGGCACCGCCAATCCCAGCCGGGTCTATGCCTTCTGGGTGCTCGGCCAGCTGGTGCTGGGCGCGGTCGGGCTGCTGGTGCTGCCGCCGCTGTTCGCGCACTTCGGCCTGATGGCGGTCTACCTGATTCTGGCGGCCATCATGCTGTGCTGCCTGCCGCTCATCCCGGCGTTCCCCAACGGTTTCACCGCTGCCCGCGCCGCCCGCAGCGGCCCCGCCGCCTCGCTGGCGCGCAAGCTGTGCGCCGTGCTGGCGGTGCTGACCTTTTACATCAGCCTGAGCGCGGTCTGGACCTTTATCGGCGGCATCGCCGCCGGCACCGGGCTGTCGCCGGCCCACAGCGGCCAGGTGCTGGCCGTCGCCACCTTGCTCGGCATCGTCGGCGCGGGGGCCGCGGCGCTGATCGGCGCGCGCTTCGGCGGCGGACGCCCGATCGTACTGGGGTACGCCCTGCTGCTGGCCAGCGTGGCGCTGCTGACGAGCCAGCCCCTGCTGCTGCGCTTCGCCCTGGCGGCCCTGCTGTTCAAGTTCACCTGGACCTTCGTGCTGCCGTTCATTCTGGCGCGCGTCGCCGGGTTGGATAACGACGGCAAGCTGATGAACGGCATCAACCTGGTGATCGGCGGCGGCATGGCCATCGGCCCGACGCTGGCCGGCTCTCTGATCGAATCTTCCGGCGGTTTCAACGCCTTGCTGTTCGGCGCGCTGGGCTGCGCGCTGCTGTCGCTGCTGTTGATTTCGCTGGCTTCACCGCGCGCACCGCGCCGTATAACAGGAGGAGAAAGGTGAAAAGAACAACCGGTTTCTTGTTTGATGAACGCTGTTTCTGGCACAGCACCGGCCTGCACGCCACTACCCTGCCGGTCGGCGGCTGGGTGCAACCGCCTTCAGGCGCCGGCCACGCCGAGTCGCCGGAAACCAAACGGCGCATGAAGAACCTGATGGACGTGTCCGGGCTGTCGCGCCAGCTCACCCTGCTGAGCGCCGAACCGGCGACGGAAGAAGACCTGCTGCGCATTCACCCCGCCCACTACCTGCAGCGTTTCAAACAGGTGAGCGACAGCGGCGGCGGCCTGCTGGGAGAGGAAGCGCCGCTGGGGCCGGGCAGCTATGAAATCGCCAAGCTCTCCGCCGGGCTGGCCTGCGCGGCGGTGGAGGCGGTGCTGCAGGGCGAGCTGGATAACGCCTATGCGCTGTCGCGCCCGCCGGGCCACCACTGCCTGCCGGATCAATCGATGGGCTTCTGCTTCCTGGCCAATATTCCCATCGCCATCGAGCGCGCCAAGGCTCGCCATGGCCTCGGCAAGGTGGCGGTGCTCGACTGGGACGTGCACCACGGCAACGGCACCCAGCACATCTATTGGCAACGCGGCGACGTGCTGACGCTGTCGCTGCATCAGGACGGCTGCTTCCCGGCGGGCTACTCCGGCGAACGGGATCGCGGCGAAGGCGACGGGGCGGGCTGCAATGTTAACGTGCCGATGCTGGCCGGCGCCGGCGACGACGGCTACCTGCACGCCATGCGGCGCATCATCATCCCGGCGCTGGAAAAATTCGAGCCGGAGCTGATCATCGTCGCCTGCGGCTACGATGCCAACGCCCTCGATCCGCTGGCGCGCATGCAGCTGCACAGCGACAGCTTCCGCGCCATGACCGCGCTGGTGCAGGACGCCGCCGACCGGCTGTGCGGCGGCAAGCTGGTGATGGTGCACGAAGGCGGCTATGCCGAATCCTACGTGCCGTTCTGCGGGCTGGCGGTGATGGAACAGCTGAGCGGCGTGCGCACTGAAGTGCAGGATCCGCTGCTGGCGTTTATCCAGCAACAGCAGCCGCGCGACGCCTTCAACCGCTTCCAGCGCGAAGCGCTCGACGAGCTGGCGCGCCAGTTCGGCCTGTAACCCCCTCTCTGCGGGCGCCGCACCCGGCGCCCCTGACAACCTCGCCGCCAGCCGCTACGCTGAAGGGCAACCCTACCACCATGAGAACAATAAGATGCCCGAACAAACCGTCAGCTTTATCAAAGGCCGTCACGGCGACATCGCCGTGCATGATTGGGGAAATGACCAGCCGCGCTATCTGGCGCTGCTGATACACGGCTACGGCGAGCATCTCGGCCGTTACCAATACGTGGCGCGCACGCTGCAGGCACAGGGCGCGCGGGTGTTCGGCCCCGACCATCTCGGCCACGGCCTGTCGCAGGGCGAACGCGTGCTGATCGAGGATTATGACGCCGCGGTCGACGACGTGCAGCGCGTGGTCAGCCATTTCCGGCAGCAATACCCCACCTTGCCGCTGGTGGTGATCGGCCACTCGATGGGCGGCATGATCGCCACCCGCTACGTGCAGCGCTACGGCGAGGAGGTGCGTGCGCTGGTGCTGTCCGGCCCGCTGCTTGGCGACAGAACGGCGATCTCCGATCTGGCCGAACTGCCGACGATCCCCGACGCGCCGCTGGATACCGCTACCCTGGCGCGCGATCCGGCGGTTGGCGCGGCGTATCAGGAAGATCCGCTGGTGTGGCACGGGCCGTTCAAGCGCCCCACCCTGCGCGCCATGCAGCGGATCCTCGCCGCCATCAACGCCGGGCCGGGCTTCGGCGCGCTGCCCACGCTGTGGATCCACGGCGACGACGATCGGCTGGTGCTGATGAGCGAAACGCAAACCGCGCTCGATCGTCTGCGCGGCGACGATTTCGAACGGATGATCAATGCGGGCGGGCGGCACGAGAGCTTTAACGAAACCAATAAGGATCGGATCCTCAAGCGGGTGACCGATTTTATTGCGCGGGCGTTAGGCTAAGGCGCTCCCCCTCAGCGGGCCGAGGGGGGCATGACGGCGTCAGCCCTCGACGATGGCGAGGTAGTGTTTGACGAAGCGATCCGAGGTGATGTCCCAGCGCACCGGGGTGCCCTTCTCGACGAACCAGGAATCGCCGGCCTGATACTGCACCGATTCGCCGGTGCGTTCGTTGGTCAGGGTCGCGCTGCCTTCCCACACCGTGGCGTGCTCGGCGAACGGATACTCCATCACGAAGCTGCCGCGGGTGCAGCTGAACACGCCGCAGTTCAGGTTGTCGGTCGGTTCGCCGAAGATGCTGGCCACGCCGACGGTCGGCGTGCCGGCGATCACCGTGGCGCCCAGGTTGCTGACGCTGCCGATCTCCAGCAGTTCCGGCAGCGGTTGTTTAAGCAGTAACGGTTTCATGAGATTCTCCTCTGAGGGTTAACGGCGGCCTTTCCAGTAGCCGGATGTCTGGTGCCAAACCTTACCGGCGGTGGTCATCACCCGCCGCAGCTTGTCCTTGCCGAAGATGTTGACGTGCGGGATCGAGCTCATCAGATCGTAACGATCGGATCCTTCGCTCATGCCCTCCGCCAGCACCTTGCACACGATGTGGCTCGGCGTCACGCCGAAGCCGGAGTAGCCCTGCACGTAAAACACGTTGTCGCGATCCGGCAGCGTGCCGATCTGCGGGAACAGGTTGGCGCTGCAGCACAGCGGGCCACCCCAGGCCAGATCGATCTTCACGTCTTTCAGGTACGGGAACACCTTCAGCATCAGGTTGCGGTTCCAGGCCTTGAGATCCGACGGGAAATATTCGATCAAGCGGGTGGCGCTGCCGAACAGCAGCCGGTTTTCGTTGGTCACCCGGTAATAGTCGATCACCGGGCGGATGTCGCTGTAGGCGCCGCGGATCGGGCTGATCTGGCGGATCAGATCGTCAGACAGCGGCTCGGTGGCCAACTGGAAGGCGTAGGTATTGATGGTCTTGCGGTAGATCTGCGGCTCCATGCCGTTGAGGAAGCCGTTGCAGGCCCACAGCATCTTGTTGGCGCGCACCGAGCCCATGGCGGTGCGCACCGTGATGCGCGGGCCATACTCCACGTTGAGCACGCTGCTGTTCTCGAAGATTTTCACCCCGTAGCCGCTCAACGCCTTGGCCTCGCCCAGCAGCAGGTTGAGCGAATGCACGTGGCCGCCGCCCATGTGTTTCAGCGCGCAGGTGTAAGCGTCGGAGCCCACCACCTGCTTCACCTCCGCCCCGGTGTAGAGCTCAATCTCCTCCTGCGGCGCTACCGCCTTGAACTCCTTCAGCCAGCCGCGCAGGGTCTTCTCCTGGCGCGCGTTGCTGCCGAGATAGCCGTAGCCGAAGCAGAAGTCGGCGTCGATATCATATTTCTTGATGCGCTCGCGGATAATGCCGGCGCCGAGGTTGCTGATTTTGAAGATGGTTTCCAGCCCGGCCGGGCCAACGTGGCGCTTGATCTTCTCCAGATCGTGGCCGATGCCGGCCATCACCTGGCCGCCGTTGCGCCCGGTGCCGCCGTAGCCCAGATAGCGGCCTTCGAGAATGGCGATGTTGGTGATGCCCTTCTCCGCCAGCTCCAGCGCGGTGTTGATGCCGGAGAAGCCGCCGCCGATGATCACCACGTCGACGTCCAGATCCTCTTCCAGCGTCGGGAAGCGCAGATCGTATTTTTTGGTCGCCGCGTAGTAGGTTAAGGACTCGATTTCGTTGTTCACTGCCGCACTCCCGATTGCCTATGCCATGACATCGGATTATCGGGAGGCGGCAGCCGTGCCGCTATGTCCCCTTAGGGACATTCGTCCCCCTTCATCTTTCAAACTACAGCGTTGTTGGCTGCTGACGTTCACCCCAGTCACTTACCTAAGTAAGCTCCTGGGGACGCTCGTCCTGGCCGCCTAGCTGTAGCTTGAAAGCTATAGGGGATAGATCGATACATTCACGCGCTGCGGCGCTGCGGGGCGGTCAGCAGCAGGCTGAACAGTTCGGCCTGCGAGCCGATGTTCAGCTTGCCGTAGATGTTCTTGCGGTGATTTTTTACCGTGCCGAGGCTGATGAACAGCCGGTCGGCAATCTGCTGCGAACCGCAGCCGGCGAGGATCAGATCGACAATCTCGCGCTCGCGCGGCGTCAGCAGATAGCGCGCCTGCGCGCCATCGTCGTTCCCCGTGGCGGCCTCGGCCGGCGCCGCCACCACTTCGCCGTGCAGCCGCGCCACGCTTTTCACCAGCGTCAGCGCGCTGCGCAGATCCGCCCGCTGCGGGTAGCGCACCGCCACCGTGCGGCGCGCCGAGCCGAAGAACACCCCCAGCCCGCGCTCCGGCGTCAGCTGCAGCAGCACGCCGGCCTCGTCGTGCCAGCCGGTCTTGCGATAAAAATTACGGTAATAGTCGCTGTGATAAAACCCGCAGGGCGCCAGCTGGCGCAGCGTGAGCACCTCGCCTGCGCCGCCGTCGTTCAGCGCGCGGTAAAACGGATCCTGCAGATAGGCGCCCTGTTGGTAGAGCTGGTTGACCGCATCGCTGTTTTCCCGCTCGGTTTTGATCAGGCAGCGCGGCGGCCGGCCGCGTTCGAAGGCATAGACAATGGCGTTGTCGAAGGCGAAAAACCCTTCCAGCCAGTTCAACAGGCTGGGATAAAAGCGCGGGCTGGCCACCGCATCGATCACCGCAGACAAGCGTTCAACCTGAATATCCATACCCGCCTCGCCATTATTAATACATTAACAATCTACCGATTTCGGATGGGGTTGGCCGCATGACGGCCGGTACTGTTAAAAAAAGCATCAGGCGCGCCGAAATGCAAGAACGCGATCGTTTACATGTTAAACAACTCACAAGTTGCCGCAGCGGGGAAAGCGGTGGCCGCTCTGCGCCCGCTGGCTTATGCTGTGGCATCGCGCCCTGCAACGCCGTCAAGGAGACCTCATGTCCGTCAGCTACATCATCGCCAACCGCCAGACCTGGTTCGGCCACGACAGCATCCGGCAACTGCCGCCGCTGCTGCTTGCCGATCCGCAGCCAACGCTGCTGTTCAGCTGCCGATCTTTTCTCAACGGCCCGGTGTACGCCGGCCTGCGCGAATCGCTGGCGCCACTGTTCATCGGCACCGAGATCGTCAGCCACGAGGCGTCACCGCAGGAAATTGACGCCTGGGTGGCGCGCTGGCGCGGCCAGGCGCGGCGCGTGGTGGCCATCGGCGGCGGCAGCGTGCTGGATGCCGCCAAGGCGTTCTCCGCGCTGGTGGAGCATCCGCTGCCGACGCTGCGCTATATGGAAAAAGTGGGCGACAGCAAAATCAGCGGCGCCACCCTGCCGCTGATCGCCATTCCCACCACCGCCGGCACCGGCAGCGAGGTGACGCAGAACGCGGTGATCACCGACACCCAGGTCAGCAAAGTGAAGGCCTCGCTGCGCCACAATAACTTCGTGCCGCACACCGCCATTCTCGATCCGCAGCTGCTGGCCGGCGCGCCGGACAAGGTGCTGGCCTACTGCGCCATCGACGCCTTCACCCACCTGTTCGAGGCCTATCTGTCGAAAACCGCCGGCACCATGACGCGCGACATGTCGCTGAGCGGCATCCGCCACTTCCTTGCGGCATGGCCGGCGCTCAACCGCAGCAACGCGGCGCGCGAAGCGATTATGCAAGCTTCGTACCTTGGGGGGCTGACGCTGAGCGCCGCCGGGCTGGGGGTGATCCACGGCATCGCCGGCGAGATCGGCGCGCTGCGCGACTACCACCACGGCCAGGTCTGCGGCCGCCTGCTGCTGCCGTTCCTTGCCCTGTTGGAAAGCAGCGAACAGCCGCAGCAACGCGCGCTGATGGCCGAGCTGGCCGCGCGCCTGTACCCGCACTGGCAGGGCAGCCCGGAGAGCTACCTGACCGATTTCATCACCCGCCACGCCATCGCGCCGTTCTGGCAGGACGATTTGCCGATTTCCGGCCAGGAACTGGCGGTGGCGCTGGAGAAATCCAACAGCAAGAATTCCTGGATCGACTATGCGCCGGCGCAGCGGCAACGGATGATCGAAGAGGCATTTCGCGTCGAATGACTATTTCTACTCTAAATAGTTGGAGCTGCATCCCGGCGGCAAGAGGCGGCTCGCCAGGAGCTTACTCAAGTCAGTGACTGGCGTACGCACTCGCAGCCAACACAGATGCAGTTTCAAGTATGACGGGTATAATCAGATCAACGCACTAGCAGGAGTTAAGGAAATGGGCATCATCGGCTGGATCTTCGCCGGCATCGCGGTCGGCATCCTGGTCGGCGCGCTGATCAAAATCTTCGGCAAGAAGAAAGAGCAGTAAGCGTCACGCTGTTCCGTGGGCCGCCAGCAGGCACTCATGGAACAGCTTCACCACCCGCTGCGGCACCGGCGAGCGGCGCAGCACGCTGGAGTATTCGCAGTGATAGCGGAACAGCGCCGGTTTGATCGCCCGCATCAGGTTCTGCGCCACGAAAAACGCCGCGTAGTGATCCGGCAAAAAGCCGACGTATTTGCCGGAGAGGATCAGCGTGGCGATCGACTCCTGCGCGAACCCCGTCGCCTTGCGATGCAAATGTTGCTGCAGGCTCAGTTCCATATTCGGCGAATGGTAGCCTAATCCAGCGAAGGCATAATTGTGCAGCAGATCCCAATTTAATGTTTCATGGGGGGCGGAAAATAATTCATGCTGCGCGCCGCAATATAAGAACATCCTCTCACTGAATAACGAATGATAAGATAAACTTTCCGCGCTGCGGTGCATGGGAATAACGCCAACCTGAAATTGCCCGTCAATTACGCCGCGTTCAATGGTATTAATCGGCTCCACGTACATTTGCAAAGAAACCTCCGGCGCGCGCTCGCTGAATAACGCGATGGCTCGGCCGATCTGCGCCTGCGGATTGCTGACCGTATGGTCGAATATCGCCACGTGCAGCTGCCCGCCCAGGCGCTGGTGTACCTCGTCCACCCCGCGCCGGAACGCCTCGGTGGCCGCCAGCAGGTTGACCGTTTCCTGGTAGATCAACAGCCCCTCGTCGGTGACCGCAAAGCCCTCGCGCCCGCGCTGGCACAGCGTCAGGCCCAGCCGCTGCTCCAGATCCTTGATGTGCTTGCTGATGGTCGACAGGCTGATGTTCAGCTCCAGCTCGGCGGCGCTCATGCCGCCGCAGTCGACCACGGCCTTGAATACCCGCAGCAAACGCAGATCCATATCCGACAATTGCCCTAACAGCGCGCGCTTTTTTACTTGCATAAAACCTTAAGTAAGTTTCGACATATGATTATTCACAGTAGAGAACAAGCGGTACATAGTCAATTTCGCACAACAATTCGTTAACAACTCGGTTTATTTCATTAATCGCTCTTATTTTCCTGTTCGGAGGAAAACATGGCCGCTGAAAATCACCCGCTAAATAGTCTCGATGCCGAAGGGTTAGAGGCCCATTGGATGCCTTTTACCGGCAACCGTAATTTTAAAGCGCAGCCGCGCATCATTACTCAGGCCGCGGGGGCGTATTACACCAGCCATGACGGCAGAAAGATTTTCGACGGCCTGTCCGGATTATGGTGCTGCGGATTGGGGCACGGCCGGCAGGAAATCACCGATGCCGCCCAGCGCCAGCTGGCGACGCTGGATTACTCGCCGGCGTTTCAGTTCGGCCACCCGCTGTCGTTCGAACTGGCCAACAAGATCAAGGCACTGACGCCGGCAGGGCTGGATTACGTGTTCTTCACCGGCTCCGGCTCGGAAGCGGCGGACACCTCGCTGAAAATGGCGCGCGCTTACTGGCGCGCCAAAGGCCAGGCGGGCAAAACCTGCTTTATCGGCCGGGAAAAGGGCTATCACGGCGTTAACTTCGGCGGCATCTCGGTCGGCGGCATCGCCGGCAACCGCAAAACGTTCGGCGCCGGCGCCGAGGCGGACCACCTGCCGCATACCCTGCTGGCCAGCAACGCCTTTTCGCGCGGCATGCCGCAACAGGGGGCGGAGCTGGCGGAAGAGCTCAACCGCATCATCGCGCTGCGCGACGCCTCAACGATCGCCGCGGTGATCGTCGAACCCTTCTCCGGCTCCGCCGGGGTGATCGTGCCGCCGGTCGGCTACCTGCAGCGCCTGCGCGAAATCTGCACCCAGCATGACATCCTGTTGATCTTCGACGAAGTGATCACCGCCTTCGGCCGCTGCGGCGCGATGACCGGCGCCGAGGCGTTCGGCGTCACGCCGGACATCATGAACATCGCCAAACAGGTGACCAACGGCGCGCAGCCGATGGGCGCAGTGGTGGTGCGGCCGGAGATCTACCAAACCTTCATGAACGGCGGCGAGCCGGACTACCAGCTCGAATTCCCGCACGGCTACACCTACTCCGCCCACCCAGTCAGCTGCGCGGTCGCGCTGGCGACGCTGGACATCCTGCAGCGCGAACAGATGGTGGAGCGCGTACAGGCGCTGGCGCCCTATTTCGAGCGCGCGGTGCACAGCCTGCAGGGAGCCAAACACGTCGCCGACATTCGCAACATCGGCCTGGCGGCCGGCATTACGCTGGCGGCACGGCCGGGCGAACCGGCGCGGCGCCCCTTCGAGGCGGCGATGCGCTGCTGGGAAAGCGGATTTTACGTGCGCTACGGCGGCGACACCCTGCAGCTGGCGCCGCCGTTCATCAGCAGCGAAGCGCAGATCGATGCGCTGATTAACGCCGTCGGCGACGCCCTCAACGCCACCGAATAAGGAGAGAACCATGACCATTACCCATTGGATCAACGGCGAGCCCGCCGCCGGCGGCGAACGCAGCCAGCCGGTTTACGACCCGGCCGCCGGCCAATCGGCGCAGGAGGTGCAGCTGGCCGACCGCGCCACGGTGGAGCGCGCCATCGCCGCCGCCGAACAGGCCTATCCCGCCTGGCGCGACACCCCGCCGCTGAAGCGCGCGCGCATCATGATGAAGCTCAAGGATCTGCTGGAGCAGCACGCCGACGCCATCTGCCAACTGATCACCGCCCAGCACGGCAAGGTGCTCAGCGACGCCCTGGGCGAACTGCAGCGCGGCATCGAGAATATCGAATACGCCGGCTATGTGCCGGAACTGCTGAAGGGCGAACACAGCAAAGAGGCCGGCCCGGGCATCGACAGCTGGAGCGAGTTTCAGCCGCTGGGGGTGGTGGCGGGCATCACGCCGTTCAACTTCCCGGCGATGGTGCCGCTGTGGATGTGGCCGATGGCGGTCGCCTGCGGCAACACCTTCGTGCTGAAGCCTTCCGAGCGCGTGCCTTCCGCCGCGCTGTATATCGCGAGGCTGGCGACGGAGGCCGGGCTGCCGCCGGGGGTGCTCAACGTGGTTAACGGCGATCGCGAAGCGGTGGAGACGCTGCTGCATGACGGGCGCGTGAAGGCGATCAGTTTCGTCGGTTCGACGCCGGTGGCGGAGCACATCTATCACACCGGCTGCGCGCAGAACAAACGGGTGCAGGCGCTGGGCGGCGCCAAGAACCACGCGGTGGTGCTGCCGGACGCCGATATCCCCGGTGCGGTCGGCGCGCTGATGGGCGCGGCCTTCGGCTCCTGCGGCCAGCGTTGCATGGCCATCCCGCTGGTGGTGGCGGTGGGCGACGGCACCGCCGAAGCGCTGATCGCCGGGCTGCGGCAACAGATGGCCGCCATGCGCGTCGGCCCCGGCAGCGACAACCGCAACGACATGGGGCCGCTGGTGACCCAACAGCATTATCAGAAGGTGAAAGGCTATATCGATCAGGGCGTAGCCGAAGGCGCCGAGCTGCTGGTGGACGGCCGCGAACTGAGCGTGACCGGCGCCGACGGCCGCCCCAGCCAGGGCTATTTCCTCGGCCCGACGCTGTTCGATCGCGTGACGCCCGGCATGCGCATCTATCAGGAGGAGATCTTCGGCCCGGTGCTCGGCGTGGTGCGCGCGGCGTCGCTGCCGGAGGCGATGGCCTTGATCGACGCCCACGAATACGGCAACGGCACCTGTCTGTTCACCCGCGACGGCGAGGCGGCGCGCTACTTCTCCAGCCGCATTCAGGTCGGCATGGTGGGGATCAACGTGGCGCTGCCGGTGCCGGTGGCCTACCACTCGTTCGGCGGCTGGAAGCGCTCGCTGTTCGGCGATCTGCACGCCTACGGCCCGGACGCCGTCAGGTTCTACACCAAACGCAAGACCGTGACCCAGCGCTGGCCGTCCTCCGGCGATGCCCGGCGAGCCAGCTTCAGCTTCCCGTCGGGATAAAAATAACAAACTTATCCCCAACGAATTTCAAGTTGCAGCCAGGCGGCAAAGTCATTCGTCTCTAGGAGCTTACTTAAGTAAGTGACTGGTGCGAATGATCTGCGGCCAACAACGCTGCGGCTTGAAAGGCGCAGGGGATTTTCCGCGCGCTCCATTTGATTCCTGCGTACAGCCTGTGCAGCAAAACAATAATTCACTCACACGTTAATGGAGTCGTTATCCCATGAAAGAGTCCGCCCCTGAACACACCTTCAAAGGCAATCTCAGCGTCCTCGACGTGGTGATGATCACCGCGTCCGGCGTGACGCCGGCCAGTTCGATCTTCGTCATCGCCCCGCTGGCGATCGCCAACGCCGGCAGCGGCGCCTTTCTGTCGTTTCTGATCGCCGCCTGCGTCGCCGCCGCCATCGCGCTGTGCTATGCCGAACTCGGCGCCGCACACCCCAGCGCAGGCGGCGAATACAGCATCATCAAGCGCCTGTTCGGCACCCTGTGCGGGTTGCAGACCTATCTGTTTATCCTCAGCGCCTCGCTGTTCGTGCCGGCGGTGCTGGCCACCGGCGCGGTGCCCTACCTGAACACCGCGCTGGGCACCCAGTTCGACGCCTCGACCGCCGGCATGCTCACCGTGCTGGTCGGCGGCATCTGCGCCATTTTCAACATCAAGGCCAACGCCCTGCTGACCGGCGCCTTTCTGGTGGTGGAAGTGGCGGTGCTGGCGCTGATCGCCTGGCTCGGCTTCAGCCACCCGCATCAGAGCACGGAGATCCTCACCGCGCCGGTGATGCTGGACGCGCAGGGCAGCCTGGCGCCGGTGTCGCTGCCGCTGATCGTCGCCATGGTCGGGGTCGCGCTGTTCTCCTACAACGGCTACGGCGCGGCGGTGTACATGGCGGAAGACATGCGCGAACAGGGCAGACCGATGGCGATCGCGATCATGCTGACGCTGTTCATCGTGGTGCTGGTGGAGCTGGTGCCGTTCACCGCCCTGCTGATCGGCTCGCCGTCGTTGACGGAGATGGCCAAACAGGCCGATCCGGTCGGCTATGTGGTCACCCAGCTCGGCGGCCCGACGCTGGCGCGGGTGGTAAGCGGCGCGATTTATCTGTCGGTGTTCAACGCCATCATCGCCATCGTGGCGCAGTTCAGCCGCATGATGTTTGCCAGCGGGCGTGACGGTTTCTGGCTGCCGGCGTTTAACCGGGCGCTGAAAATCATCCACCCGCGCTTCGGCACCCCCTGGATCGCCACCCTGCTGTTCGGCGTGCCGTCGGCGCTGCTGGCGTTTTGCTCCGATCTCGAATCGCTGACCTCGTTCACCGTGATCCTGCTGCTGCTGGTGTACATCATCATGGCGGTGGCGGCGCTGATCAGCCGCCGTCGCCGCCACTTCCACCACCCGTACCTGATGCCGCTGTGGCCGCTGCCGGTGGTGGTGGCGCTGCTGTGCTGCCTGTACGTGCTGTGGACGATTTTGATCGCCAGCAGCCTGAAAGACTTTATTATCATTGCCGGCATCATCGGCTTCGGGCTGGCGCTGAACCATCTGCGCGGCCGCCAACCGGCGCCCCTCGCCGCCCCCTCAATAGAAGGAGAATAACCATGACGCAGCGCGCTCAGGATCTGGGCATTATCATCGGACAGGGCACGCCCGGCCCGCTGAACGCCATCACCGACGTGCCCGGCGTGCGCGTCGGCCATGCCAGCATCCATGCCGATTTGGCGGACGGACGCAGCGTGCACACCGGCGTGACGGTGATCGAACCGCGCCCCGGTTCCGCCCGCCACGCCCCCTGCTTTGCCGGGGTGCACGTGCTGAACGGCAACGGCGACGCCACCGGCCTGGAATGGGTGCGCGAAGCGGGCCTGCTGACCAGCCCGATCGCCTTCACCAACACCCACAGCGTGGGCGTGGTGCGCGATGCGCTGATCGCGCTGGAGCGTGAAACGCTGCCCGCGGGCGACAACGCGGTGTATTGGAATATGCCGGTGGTGATGGAAACCTTCGACGGCCTGCTCAACGACATCAACGGCTTTCACGTCAAGGCCGAGCACGTGCGCCAGGCGCAGCAGGCGGCCCGGGGCGGCTTGCCGCAGGAGGGCGCGGTCGGCGGCGGCAGCGGCATGATCTGCCATGAATTCAAAGGCGGCAGCGGCACCGCGTCGCGCCGCTTGCCCGCCGATCAGGGCGGCTGGACGGTGGGCGCCATCGTGCAGGCCAACCACGGCAAGCGCGAGTCGCTGCTGGTCGGCGGTTACCCGGTAGGCCGGCATCTGGGACATCTCCCCTCGCCGTTCACGCCGCAGTTGCCGCATCCCGGCATGGGCTCCATCGTGGTGGCGCTGGCGACCGACGCGCCGCTGCTGCCGCACCAGTGTGCGCGGCTGGCGCAGCGCGCCAGCATCGGCATCGCCCGCACCGGCGGCGGCACCGAGGATTCGAGCGGCGACATTTTCATCGCCTTCGCCACCGGCAACGACGGCCTGCCGCCCGCCGACTACGCCAATAAAGGCGCCTTCACCACGCCGCTGCGCATGGTGAACAACGACTATATTTCGGCGCTGTTCGCCGCCGCGGCGGAAGCGGTGGAAGAAGCGATCGTGAATGCGTTGCTGGCGGCCAATACCGTCAGCGGCAACGGCCACCGGGCGGAAGGGTTGAGCGCCGAGCAGCTGGTGACGGCGCTGGAGAAGGCCGGCTGGCGGCGCTAAAAAACACAGGGCGCGGAGGTGAACCGCGCCCTGCTCATCAGGATTCTCCGCCCGGCTTGGGCGGCGGGTAGTCGTAATCCAGCCGCAACGGTTCGGCGTAGACGCTGTTCCACAGCTGTTGGTACAGCTTGTCCAACCGCCCGCTCATCGCCGCGCTGTGCATCACCAGCTCCAGATTGCGCGAGTTGTCCAGATAGCCGCCGGTCCAGTTGCTGGTGCCCACCCAGGCAATCTCATCGTCGATGGTCATCAGCTTGCTGTGGATGACGCGGGCGAACGGAATGAAGCCGCTGCTGGCCGGCGGAATGGTCACCACCTTGATCTGCACATTCGGCACCAGCGCCAGGCTCTTCAGCCAGGCAATATCCGGCTTTTTGGTGTTCCAGTTGGCCACCATCAGCTCGATCTGCACCCCACGCGCCGCCGCGCTGCGCAGCGCGTTGTCGATCACCGCATAGAAGGGGCGGCTGCGTTCCGGGCCGAACGACAGCGGCGCGTAATCCATCACCTGCACCCGCACCCGCCGCTTGGCGCCGGCCAGCAGGCGCGGCAGCTCGGCCTGCGAATCAATCACCCCCGCCGGGTTGTAGGCGCGCGGGCTGGCCGCCAGATAGTTGCCCTGCGGCTGCGCCGTCGGCGGCGAATCGGGCAGCGCCGGCACCGGCTTATCCTGCGCCAACAGCGCCTGCGCCTGCCAGTCCTGTTCGAAGATCGCCTGGATCTGCCCCACCACCTTGGCGTCGCTGATGCGCAGCCCGGTTTCGTGAATGTGTTCCAGCGCACGCCAGTCGAAGTTCTGGCTGCCGACGAACGCCTGCTCGCCGTCCACCAGCAGATATTTGGCGTGCAGAATGCCGCCGCTCAGCTTCTGGTAAGGAATGATGCGCAGCTCCAGATTTGGGATCGCCTTCAGCTGTTCCAGCGTCTCGGCGGTAGAAATGCGAATGCCCTTATCTTCCAGCAAAAAGCGGATTTTCACCCCGCGTTCGCCGGCCGCCTTCAGGTACTGCAGCACGCCGTCCAGCAGCGAACCGTCCTGATTCGCCACGTAGAACTGCCCCAGATCGATGCGGGTTTTCGCCGCGTCGAACATCTCGCGCCACACCTCGGCGGTGTTGCGCAGGTCGTCGGCCTGCAGCGCGGTTTCCACCGGTGCGGTGTACACCAGCTCATAGCCGGGAATAGCAAAACGCGCCGCGGCGCTCTGGCTCAACATCAACAAACAACCGCCCCACAATGCCGTATAAAGGCGGCCGAGCGGCCGCCGTACTGGATGGCCATTAGGCATAGCGCGGCGCCCCGCTGTCAACCCATTGTTCGCTGCTGCCGCTCTCCGGGCGGCTGGCCGGTTGGCCGGCGCGGATCAGCAGCACCTTCAGCAGTTCGTTGATGCGCTCCATGCGGCTCTGCAGGAAGTTGTTGGCCACCAGGCACAGCAGCGCGATGGCGATGCCGAGGCCAGTGGCGTACAGCGCGGTGCCCATCCCGGCCGACACCAGGCTCGGCTCGGACACCCCCGAGGCGGCCAGCGCCTTGAAGGTTTCGATGATCCCCATCACCGTGCCCAGCAGCCCCAGCAGCGGCGCGGCGGTGACCACGGTTTCCAGCAGCCACAGGCCGCGCGCCATCGGCGGCTTGCTCAGCAGGTACTGGGCGTCGATCAGATCGCCGATCGCCTCGCGGTCGCCGGCGCGGTGTTTCTGCGCCAATACCGGCGCGATCACCGTCATCGGCAGGCTGTTGCGCTGGGTCAGCTCGTCCGGCAGATCGGCGGCGCGGCGCACGTCCGGCGTTAGCGCCTGCTCCAGCCGGCGCGCCTGGCGCTGGGTATAGGCGAAGTACAGCGTGCGTTCGATGATGATCACCAGCGCAATCGCCAGCGCGGCGTACATCACGTAGAAAATAATGTCGTGCAACAGATTGGCGTCCATACAGGGCTCCTCTTCCCCGCCGCCCGGCAGGCGGCGGGGCATTCAGTTAAAAGGTGGCTTCCAGCGAGACGCTGAAGGTGCGTTCTTCGCCGACGTTGTAATACGGCGTGCTGGCCCTCACGCCGCCGTAAGGCGCCGCGTTGAAGGTGGTGGTGCGCACCGAGGTCAGGTATTCCTTGTCAAACAGGTTGCTGATGCCAAAGCGCAGCGCGGCGCTTTTGACGATTTTCTTGTCCACCGGCAGATGCACGCCCGCCGCCAGATCGAACACCGTGCGGCCACCGATCTTCTCGTCGTTGGTCAGATCGCCGTAGAACGCACTGACGTACTTGCCGCTGACGCTGCCGTAATACAGCCCGTCGTCATAACCCAGCGTCATGTTCAGCAGGTTTTTCGGCACGTTCGGCACCTCTTTGCCGGAAGTCGGCAGCGGCAGCCCGCCGTTGCTGACGATGTCGTTCTTCTGCTTCGATTCGGTGTAGGTATACGAGGTGTAGTAGTTGAAGTTATGCGGCAACTGGCCGCTCCACTCCAGCTCCAGCCCTTTGTTCTCCACGTTACCGATGTTCATCATCTCGTAGTCGCCGGCCGCGTTGGTGGTGGAGATTTGGCGATCGCTGTAGCGCATGTAGAACAGCGTGGCGCTCAGCAGCATGTCCTCTTGTTGGAAACGCCAGCCCAATTCGTGGTTCCAGCTTAGCTCAGGCTTGGTGCTGAGCGAGTCGCCGACGTTGTACAGCACGTAGTTGGGCGGCGTGCGCATGTTGCGCGTCAGGTTGTAGAACACTTGGTTTTCCTGATTCACCTTATAGCTGGCGCTGAAGTTCGGCAGGAATTCATGATAGGTGGCTTTGCGCTTCTCCGGCACGTTGTACAGGCTACCGCGGTTGTCCCCTTTGCGCTCCACATACTGATAGGCCAGGCCACCGACGAAGGTCCAGTCCGGCGTGGCGAACCAGGTATCCTGCAGCCACACCTTCTGCGCCGGGGTGATGGTGTACTGGTTGCGCCCCTGCACCGTATTGCCGTTGGCGTCCTTCACCTGATCGGAGCCGCCAGGTTTTCCCCAAATCTGCGCCGGGTTGCCGTCGTCCTTGATGCTGATGAACGGCTGGGTTTGCAGCTGGCGCGCACGCTCATACCAGTAGCCGATATCCAGGCTGTGCTGCTCGTTGATGTCCCACTTCAGCTTGGTGGTGATGCCCGGCCGCCAGGTTTGGGTCCACGACGGGCGGTAATAGGTGTTGGACTGCAGGTTGCTGAGGTCATACTGCCCGGCTCTGTCCGACGTGCTGGACAATACCGAGGCCGTCTGGCCGTTGAAACTGCCGCCGTTGCCCCAGTAGTAATACGGCTGCAGGGTCAGCGACAGGTCGTCGCGCAGCTGCAGTTTCTGGGTGAACGATAGCGTGAAGTTCTCGAACGGGTTGCGTTCGATCTTGTAATACTTGTTCAACTGCCCTTTGCTGTTGTACTCCGGCGTGGTGGCGTAATCGGTACCACGCCCATCGTTTTGGAACTGCGCCTTGCTCAGGGTGTTGTAGTTGGTGTTGTTCTGGCGGTTGTACTTCATCACCAGATTGCTGCTGTTGCCGTTGCCGTCTTCATACAGCGAGTTCATCTCGAACTTGTCGGAGTACAGGCGCCCTTCGCCGCGCCACTTCTTCGCCTCGGTGTGCGAATAAGATATCCAGTTGCTGAAACCGTTGTATTCGCCGGTCTCCAGACGGGCGAAGGTTTTGCTCAGGTTATTGCTGCCCAGCGTCTGTTTGAGGAAACCGCCGAAGTCTTTCGCCGGGCGGCGCGTCACCAGGCCGATGTTGCCGCCGCTCGAGCCGATGTGCGGGCCGTCCGCTTCGGAGGAGCCCTGGGTGACGAACACCTCTTCCAGGTTCTCCGCATCGCCCAGCAGGTTCGGGTATACCGCGTAGTTGCCGGAGTCGTTGATCGGGATGCCGTCCATCGACAGGCCGATCTGATCCGAGTTCATGCCGCGCATGGTGTAGTCCACGCCGCTCAGGCCGCTGGCGTCGTTGCTGTTGACGTTCAGGCCCGGCGTGTATTTCAGTTTATCGATGGCGTTGGCCGCCGACGGCATTTTATCCATCGCTTCTTTGGTGACGGTGGAGCGCGCCTTGGCGCTGTCATCCTGCACCATCATGCCGCCGCCGAGCGACTGCCCCTTGACGCTGATGGTGCCGACATCGGTGGCGTCGGCCGCCAGCGCGGCGCCCGGCAGCATCGCCGACATCACCGCCAGATAGATCCCAGAACGATTAAACGATTTCATTGTGTGCATCCCATAAAAATCAAACGATTAACCCTTGCGCTAAGGCGCCTGATAATTGAACGTCGCGGTAAATCTTTTGGTTGTTTGCCCGGCGAACGCCTCGCTCGGGAACGGCTTTACTGAACTGATGCTTTGCAGGCTGCTCATCGCCGCGCGGTTCAGCAGCATGCTGGCGGCTTTGTTGGCGATGCCGGAAGAGAGCACCCGCCCGCTGCGATCGACCTCCAGCCACACTTCGACGTTGCCCTGCGGGCGCTCGAGCGAGGCCTGGCGCCCGCTTGGGTAGCGCTTGCGCTGTTCCAGCTCGCGGCGCAAGGCCAGCAGATAGCCGTTTTCAATCGCCTGCGCGTTCACCTTCGGCGCGGCCGGGGCGGCCGGGGCGGGCTGCGCCGCCGGTTTGCTGACCAGCGCGCGCGGGGCGGCGGGCGCCGGCGTCGGTTTAGGCTTCTCTACCGGTTTGGCTTTCTCTTTCACCGGTTTGGGTTTGGGCTTCGGCTGCGGTTTCGGCACCGGCTTGGCTTCCACGATCGGTTCCGGCGCCGGCACTACCGGTTCGGGGATCGGCTCCGGCTCGGGCGGCGGCGGTTCTGGCTGGGGCTCCGGCGGCGTTTCCGGTTGAGGTTCAGGCGCCGGTTCAGGCTCCACCAGCGCCAGTTCGATGGCGGTTTCGTCGTAACGCGGCTGAATCTTCAGCGCCGCCTGCTGGCTGGCGAACAGCAGGCAACCGGCGACAATCAGCGCCGGCAACCAGCTGAAAAGATGACGTGAGCGATAGAGCAGATACATGTCACAGCTTCCGTGTCGCGATGGAGACGGAGAAGAAACCGCCCTGGCGCAGGTTGTCCATCACCGCCACCAGCCGCTCGACCGCCACGCCCTTGTCGCTGTTGACGATGATGGTGGTGGTCTGGTTGGCCTGCTGCTGTTGCTTCAGCGTGTTGACCAGCGCGTCGAGCGCGATCGGCTGGCCATCCAGCTGCAGCTGTTCGTCGGCCCCCAGCGTGATGATCGCTTTCTTCTGCGGTTTCAGCTGCTGCGCGCTGCCGGCGGACGGCAGCTGCGTTTTCAGCCCGAGCGCAGGAATGACGTTCAGGCTAATCAAGACGAAAAACACCAATAAAAACATCATCACGTCGATCATCGGGATCAGTTCGATGTGCGCTTTGTTCTTTTTCGGTTCGTTCCAGTTACGCATGACACTCCCTCCCAAAAGCGAAGCAGCCAATATAGGAGGGGTTTGTTTACCTTTTGTTACGCTTGTGTGATCTTATTTTCACAGTGTGGATTTTTTGCGAGAATTTTTTCAATGGCATGGGATAACGAGAGAGATATAACTTATTAATTAGCTATAGTTTTTATTGGAATAATTGCGAGGTGGGCATTTCAGAGAACCAAAGCCAGAGGGGATAATGTGATAATAGTGACAGCCCAGACGGTCACTACAACAAGACCTCAAGCCCGTGCTTGCGTACGATCGAAAGCAGCTTAAGCGACACGCCGCCCGGCCGTTTCACCCCCGTCTCCCATTTCTGTATGGTCGACACGCTGGTATTCAGATAACGGGCAAAAACCGGTTGGCTTAAACGTAACTGCTCGCGCAACGCTTTGATCTCCTGGGGCTGCAACATCTCGACCGGCGCAAGGCAAGACTCATCAAAACTGCGTAGGGTTTCCAGAGAAATGGCGCCAGCACGATGCAATCCTTCAGCGGCGCTGTGAATCGCCTCAAAGGCCTGACTCCGAAACGTTTTTTCCTGCTTCATGGCAAATCTCCATCCATTCTTTTTTCACAACCAGGGACTCGACCTGGTCGTCGCTCAACGCGCCAAACTGCATGGCTAACTTGCGAAAAGCGTGTAATTCTGCCCCTGTAATATTGGTCTGGGCCTGCTTGGCAAACAAAAAAACAAACACCCAGTGCCGACCATTTTTCGCTAATACCAACGCGCGGTCGCGATTATGATTAAGACGTTTTTTAAATACGCCACCGCCTAAATCTGCAGCCAAACCCCGTTGCACGTCTTTTACTGCCCGACACAACGCCTTATCGGTGATGCCGTGAGCACGAGCTTTCCTGCTAAACCAACAAGTTTTAAATGTACGCATTGCGATGGGCTTCCCGTAAAAACGTAGCACTTAGTGAGACACTTTTCCAGTGCATTCCTCCCCGCCAGCATCGCTTTAAACATTGATGACGACCACCATGAGAAACCCGATTTGCATGATGACGCGCATAATGACTTCTTTCAGTGCAACGTTGAGGGCATCATTGCGCACGCACACGCAACAGCATGTTTTACGGGCATAAAAAAAGACGCCCGTAGGCGTCTTCTTGGCATTTTCACTGAGGCCGGAAGGCGATCAGTTCACTTTCACCGGCATACCGGAACGGGCCTTGATCGCCGCGTCCACTTCGCTCTGGTTGACGCCGGCGTCCATCAGCACTTTGCCGACCGGCGCGGAGATGGTCAGCGGCACCGGATCTTTGGATTGCAGCTGCTCTTCGTTGGCCGACAGCGGGTTGTGCACTTCCACGTAGCGCGAGCCGTCCGGTTCGACGGTGGCTTTCATCGGTTCGTTGATGAACTGCACGCGGGTGCCGACCGGCACGTTCTCGAACAGGTACTTGATGTCGTCGGCGCGCAGACGCACGCAGCCGTGGCTCACGCGCAGGCCGATGCCGAAGTTGGCGTTGGTGCCGTGGATGGCGTACAGGCGGCCGACATACAGCGCATACAGCCCCATCGGGTTGTCCGGGCCGGCCGGGAACACCGCAGGCAGGATCTCGCCGTCGGCCGCGTACTCGGCGCGCATCTTGGCGGTCGGCGTCCAGGTCGGGCCGTCTTTCTTGCGCTGCACGGTGGTGGTCCAGTTCAGCGGGGTGTCTTTACCCAGCTGGCCGATACCGATCGGCAGCACCACCACGGTGTTGGAGCCTTTCGGGTAGTAGTACAGACGCATTTCGGCGCTGTTGATGATGATGCCTTCACGCGGCGCGTCCGGCAGGATCAGCTGCTGCGGGATGGTCAGGGTGCTGCCGGCCTTCGGCAGGAACGGATCCACGCCCGGGTTGGCCTCCAGCATGTTGCTCAGCCCCATCTGATACTGGGCGGCGAAGCTTTCCAGCGGCAGTTTGCTGTCTTCCGGTACGGTGATTTGGATATTTTCGCCCACCAAACGGCTGTCTTTTGGCGGCAGCGGGTAAACGACGGCGAAGGCAGCCTGGCTGAATGCAACCAGTGCCGTAAACAGGGTTAATAACGCGCGAATGCTCATTTTCATCTTCGTGTTGGTCAAGGCCACTGGCGATTAGGAGGATCGGTTTCTACGGCCACTTTGACCCCGATGGGTTTCAGCCGGCAGCCAAGCGCTGCGGCCTGAAATACAGGGGGGGGATTTGACCGGATGCGCATTATATGTGCACATCAATCAAAGTGTGAACCATTACCGATGTAATATCGCAATTTTTTGTAACCTGAAGCGCCACGAAGGCGATTTTTTGCGAGAACCGCCGCCTAACCGGCGGCGGCCAACGCTTCTACCCGCCGGATCGGGATCAGATATTCGCAGCGGATCGCCGCGCCGCCAAGCGGGCAGCGGCCCTCCTGCGCCGGGTAGAAAAGCTCGATATCCTGCCCCGGCCGACGGATGGCGTTCATCTGCGGCATCGCGGTGTCATACAATCGGACGATAAAGTTTTGTAACCCTTCCTCCTGCCCTTGATAGGTGAAGCGGGCATACTCACCCTGTTCGATAGTCACCCGCTCCCCCATCGCCCCTTCGTCCGGCAAAGCGGCGGTGTAGGCCATGCGCGGGTTACCCCGGCGTTGCCGATCGACCTCCAGGCTGGTGAGGCCGTATACCACCTCCGGCAGCGCCTGCGGCGGCAGCAGCTGCCGCCAGGCGTGGCGGCGCAGCTCGCACTTGGAGGCCGCCAACTGCCCCAGCGTAAAGCTGCGGCGCTGGGTATGGCCCACCAGCTGCATGGCGGGCAGCGTCACGATATCGGCCTGCGGCAACGGTGTTTCGGTCAGCCGCAGCGGCGGCTGCAGGCCATAGCTCGACCAATCCTGGCTGCGGCGATAGCTGGCCGGCGGCAGACCGAACTGCTTGCGGAAGCAACGGGTGAAGGTCTGCTGCGAATCGAACTGGTAAGTGTCGGCGATGCAGGCCACGCTGGTGCCGGTCAGGCGCAGTTCGCGCGCGGCGGCGGTCAGCCTTCTGCGGCGCGCGTACGTGCCGAGAATATGGCCGGTATGCTGCTTGAACATCCGCTGCAAATGCCACTTGGAGTAGCCGGACTTGGCGGCAATGTCGTCCAGCGTCAGCGGCTGATCCAGGCTCTGCTCGATCCAGGCCAGCAGCTGTTCAATCACCTGTTGCTGGTGCATGGTATTCCCCTTATTTTAACAATAACGTCTGCGCCAATACCCGGCCTGCGGCTTCATCGGCGGCCACCAGCACCGGGTAGCCCCAAAATTTGGCGCCGTATTCGGCGAACTCTTCCGCCGCCGCGCGTTTGGCGTCGTCCGGCTCCAGCATGATCATGCCTTTCACCCACAGCTTCAGCGCCTCGCGGTTATCGCGTTTCCATAGCGCCACCTGGGTGCGGGCATCGCGGTCATGTTCTTGTTCTTCATCGCCGACGCTGCGGTCGGTCATCAGGACAAAGGGTTCGGCGCGTGCCAGCAGCGCGCTGAATTCGGCCAGCTCGGCCTGGGTATCGCGCCCGCTTTGGCGCATCCATACCAGCGGAAAATCGGCGGTATCCAATGACATAATCAGTTTCCTCAGGAAATGGTTTAGGACTGGCGCTTACTTTATCGGCACCGGCGCTAGACCACATTGCGCAATCAGGACATAATACTTTTCAATTCCGCCAAATTGAGAATTGTTCTCATGAAAGTACAGATCCCCCGCCGCTGTCTGGATATCGATCAGGTGCCGCGCCCGCTGTTTGCCCTGCAAGGTTCAACCCTCGAGCAGGATTGGGAAGTCGAGCCGCACCGCCACCAGAAGGCGCAGCTGATTTACACCGTGCGCGGCATGATCCGCTGCGAAGTGGAAAACGGGCTGTGGCTGGTGCCGCCGCAGTGCGCGCTGTGGATGCCGGGCAACGTGTTGCACAACGCCCAGGGCGCCGGCTCCACCGAAGCCTACTGCCTGTTCGTCGATCAACATGCCGCCGCCGGTCTGCCGCAAAACTGCTGCACGCTGTCGGTCTCGCCGCTGCTGCGCGAGCTGCTGCTGCAGGCCAGCACCTTCGAGCCGCTCTACGATGAACAGGGCGCCGAGGGGCGCCTGACGGCGGTACTGCTGGACCAGCTGGCGGCCGCGCCGATCGAGAATCTGCACTTGCCGGTGTCCGACGACGCGCGCATTCGGCAGTTGACCGAAGGCATGCTGAGCAGCCCGGCGGACAAATCCACGCTAGGGCAGTGGGCGCAGCGCATCGGCATGAGCGAGCGTTCCCTCAGCCGCACCTTGCAACAGCAGATGGGCATGAGCTTCGGCCACTGGCGGCGCCAACTGCACGTGATGCTGGCGCTGCAGCGCCTGACGCAGGGCGAGAGCGTACAGACGGTGGCGCTGGATCTGGGCTACGAGAGCGCCAGCGGCTTCGTCACCATGTTCAGAAAGGCGGTAGGCAAACCGCCGGCGCGCTACCTGGCGGAGCGCAACGCCTCTGGAGAAACCCTGGGCGGCGCAATTACCATGTGAAAAAGCCGGCGCAGGCGCCGGCTTGGAGCAGGTGAAAATCAGAAGTCGTAGAACACCGTAATCCAGGTGGAGTCCGGCTCGTTGTCGCTGCTGTTGGCCAGCGTGCGCTCCACATACACCGACAGACCGTAACCGATGGTGGTGCCCGCGCCGAGGTAAACGTGGTTGGCGTGATACGCCTCGTCCCCCTTCAGCCGCAACGAGTCCGCCGCCACGTAAGGCTGGATCGATTTGAGGAACGGCTTGTCGATATTGAAGGTGTAACCGACGAAGCCTTCCAACCCGTAGCCGTCACCGGCGAAGAAGTGCGACAGCGTGCGCTGGCGGGTGCTCGGCACATAGTCTTTGTAGTAGCTGGCGGTGCCGACGATGTACCAGTTGTTCGGCTGCCAGGTCAACGCGGTGCCGGACAGCTGCTGGTGATAATCCTTTTCGTTGTACAGATTGTCTTTGATCTTCGCGTCGGTATAACTGTAGGCCGCGCTGAAGGTGAAATCCTTCGTCACCTTGTAATCGAAGCCCAGCCCGCCCCCGCCCTTGCGGCGATAAATCAGGTTATCCGCGGTGTGCAGATCGTCTTCCGGCAATAAATAGTTGGCGTACAGCGTTACCGGCCCGAAATCATTGGTGTACTTGATGCTGTTTTTCGGTTTATTGCCGCCGTCGTAGTCGCCGGAAATACCTATGCCGGTGCCGCCCGCGTGGCCATCGTTATCCCAGACGTCGCTTTTGATGCCGACCACCGAATAATAGATGCCGTATTGATGGCCGTAGGTCAGGGTGCCGTAACGATCGTCTTTGAAACCGGCGTACAGCTGGCGCTGATAGTCGCGCTTGCCGTCTTCGTTATAGTGCCCGTCCCAGCTGAGCGCGTGCGCCAGATCGACGCCCCACTCGTAATAGCCGATGATCGAGGTGTCCTGCGTCAGCGCATAGTCGCCGCTGAAGCGAAAACGCGTGCCGCCGTCGTGGCCGTTTTTGTCATAGCCCGGCTCCGGGCCGTTATTGAAGATCCACTCGGGGCGAATGCTGCCGCCCACCTTTAAACTGAGCGGTGCCAGCAACACATTGCTCTGCGGGTTTTTATCCAGAATGGTGATCTCGGCCTGTGCGCCGGCGGATAACGCCGACAGCAAGACGCCGCCAATGAATATTGGCGTTGTATTTTTTCTCATTATTACCCCTGCCCGAAAAAAATTATTGTTATAAACACGGTGGTCTTAAGCCACGCGGAAATAATTACCCGATGTGAACAGCGCACGCAAGATATAAAAATTCACGCCATAACCTGCCATTATTTCAGGTTGGATTTAATTTCAGCAAAAACGTGTTCATCTGTAACGCAGAGAAAAATAATGTAATAACTGCAGCACGAAATAAACCAATCCGCACGTTTCACCCAAAATAAACCTGCGTGATTATCTGGGAATAAAGATAGCAAATAACAAATAAATATTATTGCCGCAGGTAAACCATCACGCAGGGGAATTAACTGAAGGTGGGAAATAACGACGGAGCGCGTTGCGCGCTCCGGGAAAGAGAATTCACTACTGCGCCAGCCAGCCGCCGTCCATGTTCCAGGCGGCGCCGCGCACCTGCGCCGCCGCATCGCTGCACAGGAACAGCGCCAGCTCGCCGAGCTGCTCTGGCGTGACGAACTCTTGCGACGGCTGCTTCTCCGCCAACAGCTCATCGCGCGCCCGCTGTGGATCGGTGCCGGCGGCAATGCGCTTGTCGATCTGCTGTTGCACCAGCGGCGTCAGCACCCAGCCGGGGCAAATGGCGTTGCAGGTGACGGGCGTGCGCGCGGTCTCCAGCGCCAGCGTCTTGGTCAGCCCCACCACGCCGTGCTTGGCCGCCACATAGGCCGACTTGTCTTTCGACGCCACCAGCCCGTGCACCGACGCCACGTTGATGATGCGCCCCCAGTTGCGCTCGCGCATCCCCGGCAGCGCCAATCGGCAGGTGTGGAACACCGCCGACAGGTTGATGGCGAGGATGGCGTTCCATTTCTCCACCGGGAACTGATCCAGCGGCGCCACGTGCTGAATGCCGGCGTTGTTCACCAGAATGTCCACGCCGCCGAACTCGCTTTCGGCATACTGCATCATGTCCGCTATCTGGGCCGCATCGCCGAGATCGGCGCCGTGATAGCCCGGCGCGGCGCCCAGCTGCGCGACCTGCGCTTGCGCCTGCGCCACGTCGCCGAAGCCGTTGAGGATCACGCGCGCGCCGGCGGCGGCCAACACGGACGCTATCCCGAGGCCGATGCCGCTGGTCGAGCCGGTCACCAGCGCGGTTTTGCCTTGTACACTCATGGTATCGCTCCTTTAAACAATGCCGGTCAGGTAGAACACGCCGATCACGAACAGCACCGCGGCGCTCTTGATCAGGGTGATGGCGAAGATGCCGCCATAGGCCTGCCGGTGGCTGAGGCCGGTGATCGCCAGTAGGGTGATCACCGCGCCGTTGTGCGGCAAGGTGTCCATGCCGCCGCTGGCCATCGAGGCCACGCGGTGCAGCACTTCCAGCGGGATATGCGCGGCGTGGGCGGCGGCCACGAAATTATCGGCCATCGCCGCCAGCGCGATGCTCATGCCGCCGGAGGCCGATCCGGTGATGCCGGCCAGCAGGGTGACGCTGATCGCTTCGTTCAGCAGCGGATTGGGGATCGCCGACAGCGCCTGCGACAGCACCAAAAAGCCCGGCAGCGCGGCGATCACCGCGCCGAAGCCGTATTCGGAGGCGGTGTTCATCGCCGCCAGAATCGCCCCGCCGACCGCCGTCTTGCTGCCTTCCGCCAGCCGGCCACGAATATTGCGAAAACCGAACACCACCACCAGCAGAATACCCGACACCAGCGCCGCTTCCACCGCCCAGATGGCGGTGATCTTCGCCACGTCGGTGGCGATCGGCTTGGCCAGCCCCGGCAGCGTCAGCTCGTGGCTGGCGCCGTACCACTGCGGGATCCAATGGGTGAAGCCAAGGTTGAATACCCCGACCAAAATCAGCGGCAGGATGGCGATCAGCGGGTTCGGCAGGTTGATGTCGTCCGGGGTTTCCGGCTCGTTCAGCAGATCGGTGCCGTACCCTTCTCCCTTCAGCTGCGCCTTGCGCCGCTGGCGTTCAAGATACAGCAGACCGACCGCGATGATGAACAGCGAGCCGATCAGCCCCAGCCAGGGCGCGGCCCAGGCATTGGTGCCGAAGAAGCTGGTCGGGATGATGTTTTGGATCTGCGGCGTGCCCGGCAGGGCGTCCATGGTGAAGGAGAAAGCGCCGAGCGCCACGGTGGCCGGGATCAGCCGCTTGGGGATACCGCTCTGGCGGAACAGCTCGGCGGCGAACGGATAGACCGCGAACGCCACCACGAACAGCGACACCCCGCCGTAGGTCAGCAGCGCGCACACCAGCACGATCACCGGAATGGCGTGACGCCGGCCGAGAATGCGGATCGCCGCCGCGACGATCGAACGGGAGAAGCCGGACAGCTCGATCAGCTTGCCGAACACCGCCCCCAGCAGGAACACCGGGAAGTAGAGCTTCACGAAGCCGACCATCTTCTCCATAAACAGCCCGGTGAAGGTCGGCGCCACCGCGCCGGGATCGGTCAACAGCACCGCGCCCAGCGCGGCGATCGGGGCGAACAAAATCACGCTGTAGCCGCGGTAGGCGGCCAGCATCAGTAATCCCAGTGCTGCCAGGGCAATCAAAACGCTCATCGGTCACCTCAGTATCGTTGTTATTGTCAGGTACGGAGTGCGAAATTACGGTTTCAGCGCAAAGCGCAGCTGATGCGCCCGTCGCCGTTGAATGCGTTCCCTGCGTGCGTCATCCCAAAGATAAAATCCCCGACCGCTGCGCTGGCCGGTATCGCCGCGCTGCAGCCGCTGTTCCACCAGCGCCATCATCTCGTCGCCGGTCGCCAGCTCCGGGAACAGGTGGCGGGCGATGTCCGCCACCGTCGGCAGCCCGGTCATGTCGGCGGCCTCCAGCGGGCCGACCATGGCGTAGCGCCGCCCCAGCGAGGCGCGCATCACCTGATCCACCACCTCGGCGCTGGCGATGCCGCTGTGGACGATGTGCAGCGCCTCGCGCAGCACCGCAAACTGCAGCCGGTTGCCGACAAACCCCGGCGCGGCGCGCTCCAGCAGCACCGCCTCCAGCGCCATCCCGACGAGCAGCACCTGCACCGCCGCCAGATGGCGCGGATCGGTGGCGCGGCCGGGTACGATCTCCACCAGCGGGATCAGGTGCGGCGGGTGCCAGAAGTGGGCGATCAGCAGGCGCTGCGGGTGGGTCATGCGCGCCGCCAGCTCGTCCGGCGGCAGGCCGCTGGTGTTGCTGGCAATCACCGCGTCGTCGGCGATCAGCCCTTCCAACTGCTCATACAGCGCGTGTTTCAGCTCGAGCCGTTCCGGGATCGCCTCGATAAGCAGCCGGGCGCGCGCCACGTCGTTCAGATCGCCGGTCACGCGCAGCCGCGCCAGCGCCGCGTCGCGCTCATCGTTATCAAACTGCCCGACGTCGCTCAGCTCGGCCAGAATGCCGCTCGCCACCGCCGTCGCTTCCGCCAGGCGCTGCGGATCCGGGTCATACAGCAGCACCTCATGGCCGTGGCGAATAAAGTGGGTGGCGATGCCCACCCCCATCAATCCGGCGCCCAGTACCGCATAGTCAGATGACTGCATCGTGCCCTCCTCGGTTGTTTACGGGCGCTCTACCGCCAGCGCCACGCCCTGCCCGCCGCCGATGCACAGCATCGCCAGCCCCTTGTTCACCCCGCGGCGCTGCATTTCGTACAGCAGCGACACCAAAATGCGGCAGCCGGACGCGCCGATCGGATGCCCCAGCGCGATCGCCCCGCCGTTGACGTTGACCCGCTCCGCCTCCCAGCCCAGTTCTTTGCCCACCGCCAGCGCCTGCGCGGCGAAGGCTTCGTTGGCTTCGATCAGATCGACCTCCTCCAGCCGCCAGCCGGCTTTCTCCAGGCAGCAGCGCGCGGCCGGCGCCGGGCCGATGCCCATGATCGCCGGATCGACGCCCGACGAGGCGTAACCGGCGATGCGCGCCAGCACCGGCAAACGCAATTCAGCGGCTTTTTCCGCGCTCATCAGCAACACCACGGCGGCGCCGTCGTTGAGCGAAGAGGCGTTGCCGGCGGTCACCGTGCCCTCCTTGCGAAACGCCGGGCGCAGCCGCGTCAGCGCCTCCAGGCTAGTGTCGCGCGGCTGCTCGTCGTGCTTAACAAGCAGCGCCTCGCCCTTTGGCTTCGGCACCGTCACCGGCGTGATCTCCTGCGCGAAACGCCCGGCCTGCTGCGCCGCCTGCGCCTTCTGCTGCGAGCGCAGCGCAAAGCTATCCTGCTCGGCGCGGCTGATGGCGTATTTCTCCGCCAGGTTCTCGGCGGTGATGCCCATGTGGTAGTCGTTGAACGCGTCCCACAGGCCATCGTGGATCACGCTGTCCACCATCTGCGCGTGGCCGAGGCGCAGACCGGCGCGCGCGCCGGCCATCAGGTAAGGCGACTGGCTCATGCTCTCCTGGCCGCCGGCGATCACCGCGTCGGCGTCGCCGCTGCGGATCGCCTGCACCGCCAGATGCACCGCCTTCAAACCAGAGCCGCACACCTTATTGATGGTCAGCGCCGGCGTCGTAACGGGCAGCCCGGCATTCAGCGCGGTCTGGCGCGCCGGATTCTGCCCGCAGCCGGCGGTCAGCACCTGGCCGAGGATCACTTCATCAATTTGCTGCGGCGCCACCCCGCTTTGCGCCAGCAGCCCTTGCACCGCCGCCGTGCCCAGTTCCACCGCCGTCAACGGCGCCAGCGCGCCGTGAAAACTGCCGACCGGCGTGCGCGTCGCCGCCACGATCACCACTTCACGTTGTTGCACATTCACCTCCGTCTCAGAAACGCATTTCCGGCACTTGATCCGGCACGATCAGCCGGCCGGCGGTTTTGGCGACAATCTCCGCCACGCTGACGCCGGGCGCGCGTTCGCGCAGCACGAAGGCGCCGTCTTCAATTTCCAGGTAGGCCAGATCGGTCAATACCTTGCGGATGCAGCGGGCGCCGGTCAGCGGCAGCGTGCAGCGCGGCAGCAGCTTGGACTCGCCGCCCTTCGAGGCGTGGGTCATCACCACGATGATGTTCTCCGCCCCCGCCACCAGATCCATCGCGCCGCCCATGCCCTTGACCATCTTGCCGGGGATCATCCACGAGGCGATGCTGCCCTCGACGTCCACTTCAAACGCCCCCAGCACGGTCAGATCGACGTGGCCGCCGCGGATCATGGCGAACGACTGCGCCGAATCGAAGATCGACGCGCCGAGGCGCGCGGTGACCGTCTGTTTGCCGGCGTTGATCATGTCGGCGTCCAGCTGCTGCTCGGTCGGGAATTCGCCCATCCCCAGCAGGCCGTTTTCCGACTGCAGCATCACGTCCATGCCCGCCGGCACGTAGTTGGCCACCAGCGTCGGGATGCCGATGCCCAGGTTGACGTAGTAACCGTCCCTCAGCTCTTGCGCCACGCGCTGCGCCATTTGTTCACGGGTAAGCATGCGAATTCTCCTTATGCCCGCAGGGTGCGTTGTTCGATACGCTTCTCGAAGGTGCCCTGGATCAGCCGATCGACGTAGATGCCGGGGGTGTGGATCGCCGCCGGATCCAGCTCGCCCGGCGCCACGATCTCTTCCACTTCCACCACCGTGATACGCCCGGCGGTCGCCATCAGCGGATTGAAGTTCTGTGCGGTGTGGCGGTAGATGACGTTGCCGAAGTAATCGGCCTTCCAGCCTTTAACGATGGCGAAATCGCCGGTGATGGCGGTTTCCATGATGTAAGGGCGGCCGTTGAACTCGCGCACCTCTTTGCCTTCGGCGATCGGCGTGCCGTAACCGGTGGCGGTGAAGAACGCCGGGATACCGGCGCCGCCGGCGCGGATCTTCTCCGCCAGCGTGCCCTGCGGCGTGAGATCCACCTCCAGCTCGCCGCTGAGCGCCTGCTGCTCGAACAGCGCGTTTTCGCCGACGTAAGATCCCACCACCTTGCGGATCTGATGGGTTTCCAGCAGCCGCCCGAGGCCGAACCCATCGACGCCGCAGTTGTTGGAGACCACCGTCAATCCGCGCACGCCGCGCCGGCGGATCTCTTCGATCAGATTTTCCGGGATGCCGCACAGGCCAAAGCCGCCCGCCAGCACCGTCATGTTGTCCGTCAGGCCTGCCAGCGCTTCCTGGTAGCTGCCGACGCGTTTGTCGAGCCCTGCCATATCGTTGCCCCTGCATGTTGCGGCGCAGGGCGAAATGCCCTGGCTTGCGTGAGGGCATCTTCAGGTCACAAAAATGATTTGTTAATTTTGTTTTTATGCCACATTCATTTAGAATTTTTATTAATCACACGTTAACCGACAATTAACAAAGAGTTAACGCCAACCAAAATGAAAATGAGCATCAAACAGTTACGCGCGTTTTTAGCGGTAGCTCACACTCTGAACTTCGCCCAGGCCAGCGAGCGGCTGAATATTTCTCAGCCGGCGCTCAGCCTAGCGATCCGTGGGCTGGAAGACGCGCTGGGCGGGCCGCTGCTGCTGCGCACCACCCGCCGGGTGACGCTGACGCCGGAGGGGGAAACCTTCTTTCCGATGGCGCGCCAGCTGCTGGCGGACTGGGACAACGCAGAAGAGGCAATGCGCCAGCGCTTCACCCTGCAGATGGGCAAGGTGGCGATCGCCGCCATGCCGTCGTTCGCCGGCAACCCGCTGCCGCCGATCCTCAAGGCGTTTCGCGATCGTTACGCCGGCATCAACGTGGCGGTGCACGACGTCATCAACGAGCAGGTATTTGAAATGATCCGCGAAGGGCGGGTGGAGATGGGCATCGCCTTCGAGCCGGAGCCGAGCGACACCCTGCACTTCACCCCGCTGTGCCGCGATCGCTTTCTGGCGGTGGTGCCGAAGGATTCGGCGCTGGCGCGCAAGGCGCAGGTAAGCTGGAAGGAGCTGCTGACGCTGGATTTCATCACCCTGCAGCGGCCATCGGCGGTGCGGCTGCTGCTGGAGCAGGAACTGGCCCGCAGCGGGCGAACGCTGGAGGTGGCGTTTGAAAGCCACCAGCTGGTGACGGTCGGGCGCATGGTGGCCAACGGCCTCGGCGCCAGCGCGGTGCCGGCGCTGTGCGAGCAACAGATGGATGAGCTGGGGGCGGTCTGCGTGCCGCTGATCGGCCCGATCATCGAACGGCGCGTGGGCCTGATCCGCCTGGCGCAGCACCAACTCTCTTCCGCCGCGCAGGCGCTGGCGACCGTGATCGAACGGGAAATGGCGGGGAGTGGCGCGCAGCCCGCGCTTAGACCGTAAACCCGACGTGCTTGCCGCCCGGCAGCTCAACGTCCAGGCGCAGCGTGCCGCCCATCGCTTCCACGTAGCGTTTCAGGGTCGAAATCTTCAGCTCGTTGCCGCGCCCTTCGATGGCCGCGACCGAAGGCTGGGAAATGCCCAGCGTTTTCGCCAGTTCCTGTTGGGAAATATTCAGCGCTTCCCGCAGCTGGTGCAGGTGCGCTTCAAACAGCATCTCTTCGGCCATTTCCTCGATGCGCCGGCGGCTCTCCGGGGTGCGGGAGGCCAGCAGTTGCTTTAAGGTGCTCATGGGTTACTCCTTTTAAACTCTTTCGTTGTCATTACCGTCCACATGGCATCTCCTGATTATAGAGTACAATCTATGGCAAGACGATAGACTGGAATATATAATTTTCTCCACACCGCCGTTGGCGTTTTTGCCTGGCAGCTGGCAAAAGAAGGTGGTTATCGTCTTGCGACTTGAACATGGGATGCAACGAGATACGTGAGCAGCGACATCAGCATCGGACAGAGAAGAAAACATGCGGATTTGGCGAGGTAATAAAGCACGTAACCCGGCTTTTTATTAATGAATGAATATAAAAACAACAAAATCATTCTCTATATCAATCAATGGATTGCATCCGAAACTCTTTTACCTTTCCGTCTTGTGAGCGAACGCAAAAGATTGTGACAAAGTGGGTTAATGGTGTCTGAACTTTCGCTATGGTGTTTTTTTCATGTTTTAACGGATTAAAACCATGGCCACAACTCACGGAAATTCACGGAAACTTACGGCCGGTGAAATCACATTGGCCAGACTGCTCTACAAAGATGCTGTCGATTACACCCGTGTTCGCGTCCATAACGGCAGCTATTTCCCCTTCGGCTTACAGCATGAAGATACGGCCGTAACACCAAATGGCACGCTCTATTTTATGCCCAAACACTTCAAAGAAGACTTTGCCACGGCAAACGCCTACGATCAGCATTGGTTTATCCATGAAATGGCGCATGTCTGGCAATATCAATTAGGCATGAACGTACGCCTGCGCGGGTTGGCTAGTTGGGCAGTTTCCTATCAGTATTCCTTGCCCAATTATCATCTTCTATCCGATTATGGAATGGAGGCGCAGGCAAGTATCATTGCAGACTATTTTTACCTAACTAAATTCGGACGCAATGGCTTTCAAATAATCACCAACTACAGCGGCATTATTGGGCCAGACATCAAAAAACGCTATGAATGGGTATTGCGAGCTTTCTTGAAAAATCCAAAGAATCGGAACACCTTGTTATGACAAGACTTTATCTCTCTTTGCTGTGCGTACTGCTACTGAACGGCTGTCAATCCACTCAGCCCTGGTACCATCCGTTGGATGTCTCGCTCAAAGACAACCAACCTTGCTTTGCCGTGCCTATCAACAGCGTTCGTAGCGGCGACAGCCTGCAAAACCGGGGGGTGATTGTCTCACGGCAGGAACAACAACAATGGCATATCGTCTGGACCTCACCTGAAGTCACTTCGTTGCCTGACCTGAAACCAGGGCAATGTGTCACTTATCCGCAAGTAAACTGGGCTGCGGGAGAATACTCAGTCTTGCTCGGCGTCTCGATGAATAACGATACGGAAAGGCGTAAGTACATGAGAACCTTTACTTTAAGCATCGAACGTAATGGAAAGACGCAATTACATAGCGATCATTAAGCAACCCATCTTGTATTTTCAGATGATACTTCGGCCGCGACCAGGAGTGCGCCAAGATCGCGGTGAAGGGATACCGTCATTTTGCGGCAAGTACTGCGGCGGGGATTTTGGGGGGTGAAGGTGGTGCGATGTTAGCAATGACAGCTTGTAGTATCGTCTTAGGCGCCTCCACGTTTGGTACCGGTATTTTAGCTTGCGGTATAGCAGGCGCTGCTCTGGGTGGCGCAGCTGGCAGTTGGGGTGGCGGTGTAGCCGCCGACAGCATTACTGGTTTCATTTTTGGTGAATAATGAAAATCGCTATCGTCCTGTTCTTCACTCTGACATTGATTAGCGCCCTGGTTCAGTACCTTTACTATCGGCGCTATAAAAAAGAATTTTCTGAATTCTATCAACGTTATGTACAAAGCGCCCATCCCTTGCCTCCATTTGTCATCTTCGCGGATAACCTTGGTTTGCTCGGTGTGTCTATCAAAGCGCAATGGTTCCGTTGGATATTGAATGGCAGAAAAATAAAGATAGGGAAAAACGCTTTTCTGAGCCCAAAAACCTACGAATTCGTGAATGAAAACACATCTCAACGTCTCAAAAACTGGCTTCGAAAAGACTTCATCTTAAGCGTGCTGAAAATGGGGCGTTTGGCGTTGATGTGTATCTTTGCTTTTTTGAGCAAGGCATAACGCCCCTTGAACCTTAGCCGGTGGCTTATGAAAACAGCATCACTTATTGCAGCCGCGCTGCTCTTACTTTGTTGGCTTGTTCAATATATTTACTCTCGTCGCTATAAACGCGAGTTCGATGTTTTTTATCAACGCTATACCCAACAGGGCCACTTTGTCCCTGCTCACGTCGCGATTGCCGATGGCCTTGGCTCTTTAGGTACTTCCATCAAAGCCCAATGGTTCAGATGGATCCTTTGCGGGAAGAAAATCAAGGTAAAGAAAAACCAATATCTTCCCGCCAAGACCTATGAATTTGTTCGTCTTTCATCATCTGAACGCTTGCAGACCTGGATGAAAAATAACGGCACGCTTTTGGCGCTGGAAGGCGTGCTCTTCATCATGGCATTGATCTTTATGATAATAGCGAGAATGTCGTGATTCAGGCTGCTCAATGAAAACCCTTGTCATATTATGCTTAACGCTGCTGGTTTTAAGCGCCTGCATCCAATTCATTGGTTACCGTCGCTATAAAAAAGAGTTTGATGCTTTCTATCAACGTTACGCCGGCAGCGGACATTTTATTCCGCCCTACGTCGCCTTTGCCGATAGCCTCGGCATGCTTGGAACCTCATTGAAAGCACAGTGGTTTCTTTGGATCCTGAAGAGGAAAAAAATCAAGATTAGGGGTCAGGTTTGGCTCGATGCGAAAACCTATGATTTCGTGCAAAAAACCGCCTCTCCTGAGCTACAGAAATGGCTGGCGATGGATTTTATACTTTTACTCGTAGAGGCCATTATTACCACCGTGGGCTGTATTTTTATTTACCTCATCAAGCATCAAGGTTGAGCAGAAGCGTTGCTCCCCTCCACCGCCTGCACCGCCGCCTTCTGCGTGGCGCGCTGATATAAGCACAGCTCCCTGCCCGGCTTGTTTTTCATAAACGGCTGCGGGTAGCGCCCGCCGATAAACAGCGCCGAATAGCCGACGTCATCACCGTAGTGAACGATCGCCCCTTCCACCCTGGCGTTTTTTAGCCCGCTGGCTTTCAGGCAGGCGACGCGCATCGCCCTTTCGCTCTTAGCCCACGCCTGTGGGGAAGACGCGGTGGCGTTGAACGCGGCCAGCGCGGCGATAAGCAGCCCTATTTTCTTCATCGTTATCTCTCCTTCAACGGCCCGTCTCGCCAGTATAGACCGTGCCGGCGCGGCCAACCCGCCAACGCCGCCGCGCTCTTTACGGCATTTTTATTCCGCGCCCCGTTAACGTTACGGCGTTTTTACAGACAGTTTTTGCCGCCGCAGATACCCTTTTCACATCGCCACTATGGCCCCACAAGAGAGTTGTCCCATGCGTTTATCCCTGCCTCTGGCCGTGACCGGTCGCCGTTCTGGAGCACGCCATGCATGCTAATATCATCGGCTTCAATCCGCTGCTGGCGGAGCTGCCCGTTTCGCCAACGCGCGCCTTCCACAAAGAGCTGGAACACTACCTGCAGCGCTATCCGCAGACCGAACAGCTGGATATTTATCTGCACGATCTGAACGGCCAGCTGCGCGGCAAGCGGCTGCCGATCGCCGAAGCCTTTGGGCTGGAGAAAGGCTGCTACTTCCCGCTGTCGATCTACGCCCTGGATCTGCACGGCCGGGTGATTGAAGAAAGCGGGCTGGGGCAACGGGCGGGCGAGCCGGACCGTCTGTGCCTGCCGGTGCCCGGCACGCTGCGCCCCTGCGCGCGCGATCCCGAACGCCACGCCCAGCTGCTGCTGACGATGCAAAACGCCGACGGCGGCGCCTGCGAGCTGGAGCCGCGCGTGGTGCTGCAACGGGTGCTGAAGCGCCTGCACGAGCGCAACTGCTTCCCGGTGGTGGCGGCCGAACTGGAGTTCTACCTGCAGGATCCGCAGCACCCCGCCGCGGCGGAAACCTGCCCGACGCAGAGCTTCGCGGTGGATGCGCCGGAGCGCCACCATGCACTGCTGAGCGACATCGAACGGCACGCCCGCCTGCAAAACCTGCCGTTGACCGGCGTGGTGGCCGAAGCCGCCTCCGGCCAATACGAGCTGAACCTGCATCACAGCCGGCGCGTGCTGGAAGCCTGCGACCAGATCATGGCGCTGAAACGCCTGACGCGGCAAATTGCCGAGCAACATCACCAGCACGCCTGCTTTATGGCCAAGCCCTGCGCCCACGCCGCCGGCAGCGGGCTGCATTTCCACATCAGTTTGCAGAACGAGCACGGCGAGAACCTGCTGACCGGCGCGCCGGGCGAACTGAGCGACAACATGCAGCAGGCGATGGCGGGCATGCTGGCGCTGATGCCGGCGTCGATGGCGATCCTGGCGCCCAACATCAACGCGTTTCGCCGCTTCCGCCCCGGCATGCACGTGCCGCTGCGCGCCTCCTGGGGCCACAACAACCGCACGGTGGCGCTGCGCCTGCCCTGCGCCGACAGCGCCAACCAGCGCATCGAATACCGCCTGGCCGGCGCCGACGCCAACCCTTATCTGGCGCTGGCGGTGATGCTCGGCGGCCTGCTGCACGGGCTGGAACACCCGCTGCCGCTGCCGCCCGCCGCCAACGGCTGCGAGAGCGACAACGCCGCGCCCTTGCCGCTCGGCCAGCAGGAGGCGCTGGCGCTGTTCCGCCACAGCGATCCGCTGCGTGAGCTGCTCGGCCCGGCGTTCTGCACCCTGTGGCACACCTGCAAAAGCGCCGAACTGCGCCGCTTCGAGGAACAGGTCACCGCCGCCGAACTCGGCTGGATGCTGTAACCCCCGGTTCATTAACCTGAGGATAATCATGAATATGCAACCGCAACGGGCGCCCGTGCAGCCGCTGCTCTGCTGGCGCAAAGGCGTTTTTCATATCAGCACCGATCGGCAGTTGTTGGATATCGATGCGATCCAACTTTTTCTCAGCTTGCCGGATCGGGCGGCGGCCGAGCGCCTGGTGCACCACGGCCTGTGCTTTGGCCTGTACCGCAAGCGCCACCTGCTCGGCTTCGCCCGCATGGTGACCGATTACGCCACCTTCGCCTTGGTGAGCGAACTGTTCGTCAGCGCCGAATACCGCGGCGTCGGGTTGGGAAGCTGGCTGACGCGCTGCTGCCTGGCGCATCCGGCCTTGCGCGGCCTGCGCGTCACGCTGCCCGCCCTGCAAGCACCCTGGCGCGCCGATGGTTCGGCACACGCCCTGCGCGCCCTTCACTGATGAGGAGACCCCCATGTCTCGTTTGGTGCTGATTTCCAACAAGCAGTGCGACGGTAAGGATCTGGCCTGCGCCGGCCAGACGTTGGCGGCCGACGCCGAACCGGGGCTGTGGCTCGGCTGGAACGGCGACGTGCAGAATTTCGCGCAGCGCCCGATCAGCTGCCGCCAACGCGCCGGTTACGATCAGGTGACCTTTCCGCTGTCGATCGAGGAGTTTCGCCGCCACTATCAGGGCTATTACCACGATGGCCTGTGGCCGGTGTTCCACAACCAGCCGGAGAAAGCGCACTTCACGCCGGAAAACTACCGCGCCTACCGGCAGCTGAACCGCCGGTTTGCCGATATCGCCGGCGAGCACCTGTGCCCCGGCGACACCGTCTGCATCGATGACTACCAGCTGCTGCCCTGCGCCCAGGCGCTGAAGGAGCAAGGGCTGCTGAACGCCTGCGCGTTCTTCTTCCACCTGCCGTTCCCGTCGGCGGCGCTGCTGCGGCGCATCCCGGAACATCGCCAGCTGATCGCGTCGCTGCTGTTCTACGATCTGATTGGCTTTACCACCACCGACGATCGCAATGCCTTTCTCAGCTGCCTGGCCGCCGAGTTCCCGCTGGAGATGCTGCCCGACGACCAGATCCAGGCCAACGGGCATATTTTCGCCACCGGCATTTTCCCCGCCGGCATCAACGGCAGGCAGGTTTATTGATTTACGGCGGCGCGCACCCTTCAGGCGCGCCGTTTTATTTCGCCGCGATTTATTTTTCCCGTCTTTATCGCCACCACAATGCGTTATTTTATTTTCCGGATATAGCGATTAAAAAATGAATATTTATCCTGTTACACATCAACCGTAAAAACCGCGCGGCGCCAATTGCTTTTTATTGGCGAAAAACATTACCCTTTCCCTGCCATATTTAAACCGAGGAGGGCCCCATGGGCGATGAAAGTTTTAGTTTTACGCTAATGCTATTGGGCGTCTTTCAGTAATGCCATCCGCGTTGCATTCTGAAAGACACGGAATGCGGCAACCGTTCCCCTTCTGACGGCCTTTCCCACTCTGCCGGCCCACCCATCGCCTCGCTGCGAAAACAACGTCTGTCTCAGCCGCTACGGCGGTATTTATCTGGTGTCGCCGGGCATATTCCCCGAGCGCCGACGGATTTCTTATGGGAAAAATAAGGTATTGCGTTATGCAAAATAACCGGGGTACATCTGTTTTCAGAAAGTCTTATTTAAATGACTTTATCGTTATCGCCATCGGTGTTTTTTTCATTGCCTTTTTTATTCGTGCCTGGGGTGACATGCACGGTGACTTCAATGAACAAAACGTCTCTGCCATTAGTCTTGATGCCTGGAACCTGCTTTATTATTCGCTCAGAACCAGCATGCGCTTTCTCCTCGGCATGGCCTGGTCGCTGCTGTTTTCTGTGGTATTCGCCGTGCTGGCCGCACGCTATACGCCACTGCGCCGGGTGATCCTGCCCTTCGTCAACTTTATGGAGTCGGTGCCGCTGGTGGGGTTCCTGACCTTCACGACCGTGTATTTTCTCAACCTCTACCCGCACAGCGTGATGGGGCTGGAGTGCACCGCCATCTTCGCGGTGTTTACCGGCCAGGCCTGGAACATGATGCTGACGCTGTATCAGACGCTGCGCATCGTGCCCAAGGAGCTGGATGAAGCCGCCCGCAGCTTCAATTACAACCCGTGGCAACGCTTCTGGCGGCTGGAGTTCATCTATTCGGTGCCGGGCCTGCTGTGGAACGCCATGGTGTCGCAATCCGCCGCCTGGTTCGCCCTGGTGGCCTCCGAGGCCATTCCGGTCGGCGATCGCTCGGTCGAACTGCCCGGCGTCGGCTCCTATATCGCCGAAGCGCTGGCGCAGCAGAACGTGCCGGCGATCCTGTATGCGATCGTCGCGCTGGCCGCCAACATCGTGCTGCTCGATCAGCTGGTTTTCCGCCCGCTGGTGCGCTACACCGCGCGCTTCAAATACGAAGACGTCACCGCCAGCCGGCCGCTCGGCAATCCGTGGTTCTACAACAGTCTGGCCTTTTCGCACGTCGGTGCGGCACTGGGCCACACGCTGCGCGCGCTGGCTGACCTGTGGCTGTTCAAGCTGCCGCGGCTGTGGTACGCCCTCGGCCTGCACCGCCTGTTCAGGCTCGCCGCCAAGGGAAACTGGCTGTGGCGCAGCCTGTGGTATCTCGGCGTGGTGCTGGCCTGCGTCTGGTTCGGTTACCGGCTGTGGGAATACTTCCCCAAACAGTACTTCGCCATGCTGCCGGAATGGATGCTGCTCACCACCGCGCGCGTGGCCGCAGCCATGCTGCTCAGCGTGGCGATCTTCACGCCGCTGGGGGTGTGGATCGGCATGAATCCGCGGCTGGTGAAGATCTTCCAGCCGATCATCCAGATCCTGGCGGCCATTCCGCCCAACATTTTCTACCCGCTGATCGCCGCCTTCATCGCCATTTATCATCAGGATCTCGGCTGGTGGGCCATCCCGATGATCATGCTGGGCACCCAGTGGTACGTGTTGTTTAACGTGATCGCCGGCGTATCCGCCATTCCAACGCAGATCACCGAGGTCAGCGAAACCTTCGGGCTGCGCCGCTTCCGCTGGTGGCGCTACTACATGCTGCCGGCGATTTTCCCCTACATCGTGACGGGCATCATCTCCGCCGCCGGTGGCGCCTGGAACAGCGCCATCGCCGCCGAGGTGATCCAGTGGGGCAGCACCACCCTCAGCGCCACCGGGCTGGGCGCGTTCATTTCCGTGGTCACCGACGCCGGCAAGAACCCGGAGTCCGCGCTGGGCTGCGCCGCCATGTGCGCGCTGGTGGCGCTGTGCATCATCTTCGTCTGGCAACCGCTGTATCGCATCGCGGAAACCAAATTCAAATATGACTGATCAAGGGGGAACAACATGGTGACTCAAGAGGTAATTATCAGCGCCAGCCGGCTGAACAAGACGTTTATCGGCGAAAACAAGCGCCCCAAACCCGTGCTGCGCGACGTGACGCTGACCGCGCACGCCGGCGAGTTCGTCACCATTCTGGGGCAATCCGGCTCGGGCAAGTCCACGCTGCTGCGCATGCTGGCCGGGCTGATCCCACCGGACAGCGGCACGCTCACGCTGGCGGGCAAACCGGTCGACGGCCCGAGCGCCAACGTCGGCATGGTGTTTCAGTCCTACGCGCTCTATCCCTGGCTGACGGTGTACGACAACATCGCCTTCGGCCTGCTGGCGCAACGGCTGCCGCCGCAGACGATCGCCGAGCGGCTGGGAGCGCTGCTGCGCCTGGTGGGCCTGACCGGCTATGAGCACGCCTGGCCGCGCGAGCTCTCGGGCGGCATGCGTCAACGGGTGGGCTTCGCCCGGGCGTTGGCGGTAGAGCCCGACCTCTTGCTGCTGGATGAACCCTTCTCCGCCCTCGATATCTTTACCGCGCAAAAACTGCGGGGCGACCTGCTGGCGCTGTGGGGAGACAACCGGCTGCGCACGCGCGCCATGGTGATGGTGACGCACGACGTCGAAGAAGCGGTGCTGATGTCCGATCGGGTGCTGATCCTGGACGCGACCAGCAAACGGATCGACGACGAATTCAGCGTCAATATCCCGCGTGCGGCGCGCAACCGGGACAGCCTGCGGCACCTCACCGATCGGATCCGCAGCTGCCTGTACAAAAAAATCGCGCAAGCGCAATCGGCCGGTTAACGGCCCTGTTTTCATTCACTTGGGGAACTGAAATGAACCATAAAAGCGTGCTGATGACGCTGGTCATCCTGCTGCCGGCGGCCGCCACCGGCGCGGAAATCGTCAATAAAGGCGGCAATAAACTGGATCTGTACGGCCAACTGAACGGCGTGCATTACTTCAGCAGCGACGCCGACAATAACGGCGACCGCTCCTATACCCGCTTCGGCTTCAAAGGCGAGACGCAGATCGGCGACGCGCTGACGGGGTATGGCCAATGGGAATATCAGGCAGGGCTCGATCAGCCGGAGAGCGCCGGGCCGGGCGACAGCTATACCCGCCTGGGCTTTGCCGGATTGACGTTCGGCCACTGGGGCAGCCTGGATTACGGCCGCAACTACGGCCTGCTGTATGACGTGGCCGGCTGGACGGACGTGCTGCCTGAATTCGGCAACGACAGCTACGAAGCGGCCGACAACTTTATGACCGGCCGCGCCAACGGCCTGCTGACCTACCACAGCCGCAGCCTGGGTGGTCTGGTCGACGGCCTGGATCTCGGCCTGCAATATCAGGGGAAGAATCGGGGAGACGACGCTCAACGGGCGAAGGATATCCAGACGCAAAACGGCGATGGCTACGCCTTTTCCGCCACCTACGACACCGGCGTGGGGCTCAACGTTGGCGCCGCCTACGCCAACTCTGCGCGCACGCTGGCGCAACAGCGCTTCGGCCTGGCTGACGGCGATCGCGCCCGGGCCTGGACGCTGGGGCTGAAATACGACCAGGACAACCTCTACCTGGCGGCAAGCTACGCGCGCACCGAGAACATGACCTACGTCGACGGCGATCGCTACGCCGGCTTCGCCCCCCGCGCGGACGCTATTGAGGCGGTCGCGCAGTATCACTTCGATTCCGGCGTCACGCCCTCGGTGGCCTACCTGCAAACGCGCGGCCGCAACCTGCCCGGCATTGGCAACGCCGATCTGGTCAAATACCTGGATCTGGCGCTGAATTACAGCTTCAACGCCAACATGTCGACCTACGTAGAGTACAAACTCAACCTGCTGCAACGGCAGAACGCCGTCGGCGCCGGCGCCGACGACATCGTCGAAACCGGCATCATGTATCAGTTCTGATCCTCATCCCGGCCGGAGGGCGCTCTCCGGCCGGTTTATTATGTGACTTTCCGCTGGCCTCTTATTCTCTCGTTTAATTCAGGTTTATATTTCCATAAAATGATGCCTATATTCATTCTCGCGCCTTCCGTTTACGCCCCGTTTAATGAATAAAGAAAATCTTTCCCGCATTCATATTAAATTACATTTTGCCGCCATAATTCGGCGTAACCACATTGAATAACAGGCTATGGCACGCGTATTATGGCCACACGAAAAATAACGGGAGAATGATATGGACGGCGACAGTTGGTTGTTTATTTTATTGTTGGAATCGCTGAGGTCACAGGAGCAATAGTCATCCCATTGCATCCTGAAAGTGTCAGGATATGAGTCAGTTATAGCATCCCTTCGCTTTACCCTTCAGCCTCTGGCCTGCGCGCATGCCGCACCGGCACGCCCGATGGGCTAACCCCTCCAGCATAAGCGTATTAACAGTCCGATAACGGTCAGGCTTATTTGCACCCGCATTTATTTTACGCCTGTCCGGCGATAAATATCGGCCCTTTTTCCATGCTCATGTTTTTAATTGGGTGGAGACAGATCATGTTGGTAAAAAAAACCACGCTGCTGACGGTCAATAACGTCAGCAAAAGCGTTCAGCCTACCGGTAAAGAAAAACGTCTGTTGCTGAATGAAATCAATTTGCGCCTTTACGACAACGAGGTCGTCAGCATTTTGGGGCAGTCCGGCTCGGGTAAATCCACCCTGCTGCGCATGCTTTCCGGCCTGATCGCGCCGGATCTGGGCACCGTGATGCTGGGGGATAAAAAAGTCTCGGGGCCGAATCCGCAGATCAACATGGTGTTCCAGACCTTCGCCATTTTCCCGTGGCTGAACGTCTACCAAAATATCGCCTTCGGGCTGCAGGCGCAGGATCTGCCGCCGCAGGTGGTCGAAGCCCAGACGCTGAAAATGCTCGATCTGGTCGGGCTCACGCCCTACCGCGACGCCTACCCGCGCGAGCTTTCCGGCGGCATGCGCCAGCGGGTCGGCTTCGCGCGCGCGCTGGCGGTAGAACCGATGCTGCTGTTGCTGGACGAGCCGTTTTCCGCGCTGGACGTCTATACCGGCGAACACCTGCGCAGCGATCTGCTGCGTATCTGGAGCACGCGCCAGATCAAAACCCGCTCCATCGTGCTGGTCACCCACAGCGTAGAGGAGGCGGTGATGATGTCTGACCGCGTCCTCCTGCTGGGCGCCGGCACCCTCGACAGCTGCTATCACATCACGCAGCGCCGCGAGGCGCGCACCCGCGAGGGGATGCAGCCGCTGACGGACAAAATCAGCGAGACGCTCAGCCGGCAGATCGCCGCCGCGCACTGAGCGCCGCCCTGGCCTGGCGGGACGGAACCCCGCCAACTTAACTACCTGTTTATCAAGAGTTACCCCGCCACGGGTGGCTCATGATAAGCGGATAATACATCGAGTTATTATCATGCATTTCATTCATACACTGCTGACGCTGCTGACCGCGTCCGTCCTGGGCGCCACCATCGGCTACGAAAGACAGTTCCGCCAGCGCACCGCCGGGCTGCGCACCAACACGCTGGTGGCCACCAGCGCGGCGATCTTCGTCCATCTGGCCATGACCATCGACGGCAGCGGCGGCGCGGTGCGCGTCATTTCCTACGTGGTCTCCGGCGTCGGCTTTCTCGGCGCCGGGGCCATCATGAAAGAAGGGATGAACATCCGCGGCCTGAACACCGCCGCCACGCTCTGGGGCTCCGCGGCGGTCGGCGCCTGCGCCGGCTGCGGCCTGTACGGCGATGCGCTGGCCGCCACGCTGTTCGTGCTCGCCGCCAACACCCTGTTGCGCCCGCTGGTCAATATGGTCAACAAGCAGCCCTTCAATGACGTTAACGGCGAGTCTACCTACCAGATTTGCGTCATTGCCTTCGAGCATGAGCAGCGTGAGGCGCTGGCCAAATTCAAACAGGTGCTGCAAGGGGAAAACTGCTTTATCTCGCATCTGGATATCGAACCCTTCGGCGACGACGACGTGGAGATCACCGCCACGCTGATGCCGGCCTCCGTCACCACGCCGGTGCTCGACCAGACCATCAATAAATTGCTGAACGACAGCATGATGAAACAGGCCTATTACAGCCGCATCGCCGGCTCCGGCTGATGCCTTTCACTTCCAGGGAGATCAACCATGAAAACCATGCCAAAGCTGGCTCATCTGACGATGTTCAAGGACATTGTCCACTGTGGAAGCTTGCACGAGGCCGCGAAAAAGCTGGCCATCTCGCAGCCGACGCTCAGCCGGGTGCTGAAAGAGCTGGAAATGACCATCGGCGCGCGGCTGCTGGAGCGCAGCAACCGCGGCGTGCGCCTGACGGCGGTCGGTGAGCTGTTTTACCGGCGAATAGACGCCGCCACCAATCAGTTGCTCAACGCGTTTGACGAACTGCGCGGCCTGAGCGCTGACGGCGAGAAGCGACTGCGGGTGGGGATGAGCGTCGATCCGCTGCTTTGCTATCTGCCTCAGGTGCTCGAAGGCTTCAACCGCCGCTACCCGCATACCCGGGTGACGGTGGTGGAGGACGGCCCGGAAGGCCTGCTGGCCCGGCTGCGAAACTGCGAGCTGGATTTGGCGGTCAGCAGCCTGAACGGCGCGGCGGGCGGCGCCGATCTGGCCATGCAGGCGCTGAAAAGCGAGCGCTTCTCGCTCTATCAGGGAGGCGATCTAACCGCAGCCGGGCAACCGCCGGCCGAGGCCAAATGGGTGGTGCCGCGCTCCTGCTCGGTGGGGCATGCCGCCATCCGCGAGATCGCCGAACGCTACACGCCGCACGGCCAGATCGTCGAGACCGACTCCTTTCTGGCGACCTGGTGCCTGGTCAGGCAGCAGGGCTATATCGCGCTGCTGAGCGATCGGGTGGTCGCGCACTACGCCCCGCAGCTGCACCTGCAGAAAATCCCGACGCAGGCGATCGACATCAGCGCGCGCTTTTACGTCTTTACCCGCCATGAGCCGGCGACGCCGCCGCTCAGCGCCGCGTTTATCCACCTGCTGCAGGCCATGCAGACGGCTTGAGGAGACAGGCCGTCGCCCGCCGGCGGCCGAATCTCTTCTCCAGGCCGCCAACCGCTTACCCCGCCAATCCAACCGTTCACCCGGCGGATCTGACCGCTGACCGAAATACGCCTGTCTTCCCCCCTTACCCCCGGCGATGATGAGCTGTTCCTAAACCCGCCTTACCTCGGGAAAGACGCTACGGCTCGCCGCGCCACTCTGACATCTCATACAAGCGGATGAGTTCATTCATATTTTGCAGACTGGAATTAAGGATACCTCATGAAACGAGAGGGGATTTTAAAGCACATTCCGTGGATGCTGCTGGGGATACTCGGCGCAGCCTGCCTCGGCGTGGTGGCGCTGCGCCGCGGCGAACACATCAGCGCGCTGTGGATCGTCGTCGCTTCGGTGGCGGTGTATCTGGTGGCCTACCGCTACTACAGCCTGTACATCGCCACCAAGGTGATGAAGCTGGACGCCGGCCGCGCCACCCCGGCGGTGGTCAACAACGACGGCCTGAACTACGTGCCGACCAACAAGAACGTGCTGTTCGGCCACCACTTCGCCGCCATCGCCGGCGCCGGGCCGCTGGTGGGGCCGGTGCTGGCCGCGCAGGTCGGCTACCTGCCCGGCACGCTGTGGCTGCTGGGCGGCGTGGTGCTGGCGGGGGCGGTGCAGGACTTTATGGTGCTGTTCATCTCCTCGCGCCGCAACGGCGCCTCGCTCGGTGAGATCATCAAAAAAGAGATGGGGCCGATACCGGGCACCATCGCGCTGTTCGGCTGCTTCCTGATCATGATCATCATCCTGGCGGTGCTGGCGCTGATCGTGGTGAAAGCGCTGGCGGAGAGCCCGTGGGGGGTATTCACCGTCTGCTCCACCGTGCCGATCGCGCTGTTTATGGGCATCTATATGCGCTATCTGCGCCCCGGCCGCGTGGGTGAAGTGTCAATCATCGGCATTGTGCTGCTGGTGGCCGCCATCTGGTTCGGCGGCGTGGTGGCGCACGACCCGTACTGGGGCCCGGCGTTGACCTTTAAAGACACCACCATCACCTTCACGCTGATAGGCTACGCCTTTGTCTCCGCCCTGCTGCCGGTGTGGCTGATCCTGGCGCCGCGCGACTACCTGGCCACCTTCCTGAAAATCGGCGTGATCGTCGGGCTGGCGATCGGCATCGTGATCCTCAACCCTGAGCTGAAAATGCCGGCGGTCACCCAGTTCGTCGACGGCACCGGCCCGGTGTGGAAAGGTACCCTGTTCCCGTTCCTGTTCATCACCATCGCCTGCGGCGCGGTCTCCGGCTTCCATGCGTTGATCGCCTCCGGCACCACGCCGAAGCTGTTGGCCAATGAGACCGACGCGCGCTTTATCGGCTACGGCGCGATGCTGATGGAGTCCTTCGTCGCCATCATGGCGCTGGTGGCGGCTTCTATCATCGAGCCGGGCCTGTACTTCGCCATGAACACCCCGCCGGCGGCGCTGGGCATCACCATGCCGGATCTGCACCGCTTAGGCACCGAAGACGCGCCGATGATCATGGCTTCGCTGAAGGACGTCACCGTGCACGCGGCGGCGGCGGTCAGTTCCTGGGGCTTCGTCATCAGCCCGGAACAGATCCTGCAGACCGCCACCGACATCGGCGAACCTTCAGTGCTGAACCGCGCCGGCGGCGCGCCAACGCTGGCGGTGGGCATCGCCCACGTGTTCCATCAGATCATTCCGGGCGCCAACATGGGCTTCTGGTACCACTTCGGCATTCTGTTCGAGGCGCTGTTCATCCTGACCGCGCTGGACGCCGGCACCCGCTCCGGGCGCTTTATGCTGCAGGATCTGCTGGGCAACTTCGTGCCGTTCCTGAAGAAAACCGACTCGCTGGTGGCCGGCATCGTCGGCACCGCCGGCTGCGTCGGGCTGTGGGGCTACCTGCTGTATCAGGGCGTGGTGGATCCGCTCGGCGGCGTGAAGAGCCTGTGGCCGCTGTTCGGCATCTCCAACCAGATGCTGGCTGCCGTGGCGCTGGTGCTGGGCACCGTGGTGCTGATTAAGATGAAGCGCACCCAATACATCTGGGTGACCGTGCTGCCGGCGGTGTGGCTGCTGATCTGCACCACCTACGCGCTGGGGCTGAAGCTGTTCAGCGACAACCCGCAGTTGGAAGGCTTCTTCTTCCTGGCCGGCGAGTACAAGCGCAAGATCGCCGAAGGCGGCGCCGAGCTGAGCGCCCAGCAGATCGCCAACATGAACCACATCGTGGTGAACAACTACACCAACGCCGGGCTGAGTATTCTGTTCCTACTGGTGGTGTACAGCATCATCTTCTACGGGGTGAAAACCGCGATGGCGGCGCACAAGAACCCGAAACGCACCGACCAGGAAACGCCTTACGTGCCGGTGCCGCAGGCCGCGCCCGCCGACGGCGTAACTGAGGGGGAGGTCAAAGTTTCGACCCAGCATTGATGTGATTTAACGGATACCCTGCATAATAACGTAAGTAGTACCCAAAGCCGCACGGCCTGCGTATCGCAAGATGCCAGGCGTGCGGCGCGATGCAATCGAGATACCCGGGGCGACCCGGAGGTGGGGCATCCCTGCGGGAACCCCATCCCCCGGCTTCCCCTAATATCAGGCTTAAGCAAGCGCTGTAGTGATGCAGGGTAAAGTTGGAGAAGGCTTATGTTCGGAAATCTCGGCCAGGCGGGGAAATATCTCGGGCAGGCGGCGCGCATGTTGGTGGGCGTGCCTGACTACGATACTTACGTCCAGCACATGAAAGACAACCACCCGGACAAGCCGGTGATGACCTATAAAGAATTTTTCCGCGAGCGCCAGCAAGCGCGCTACGGCGGCGACGGCAAAGGCGGCATGCGCTGCTGTTAACCCGCAGTCACAAGGACCCGTATGAAACCCATCGCAGTCACCATCCTGACCGGCTTTTTGGGCGCCGGCAAAACCACCCTGCTGCGCCACATCCTGAACGCCGAACACGGCTATAAAATCGCGGTCATCGAGAACGAGTTCGGCGAAGTGCCGATCGACGACGCGCTGATCGGCGATCGCGCCAGCCGCATCACCACGTTGAGCAACGGCTGCATCTGCTGCAGCAAGTCCAACGAACTGGCAGACGCACTGCTGGATCTGTTGGACGGCGTCGACAGCGGCCAGCTGGCGTTCGATCGGCTGATCATCGAATGCACCGGCATGGCCGATCCCGGCCCGATTACCCAGACCTTTTTCTCGCACGAGATCCTGTGCGAGCGCTTCCTGCTGGACGGCATCATCACCCTGGTGGACGCGGCGCACGCCGAGCAGCAGCTGAGCCAGTTCAGCATCGCCCAGGCGCAGGTGGGCTACGCCGACCGCCTCCTGCTGACCAAAACCGACGTGGCGCCGGACTGCGAGGCGCTGATCCAGCGGCTGCAGCGGATGAACGCCCGCGCGCCGGTCTACAAGGTGACGCACGGCGATATCGATCTGAGCCTGCTGTTCGACATCGAAGGCTTTACGCTGAACGACAAGCTCAACCTGACGCCATCCGCCCCGCTGTTCCGCCGCATCCCGCAGCCGCAGAGCGACATCCGCTCGATCGTGGTGACGCTGGAGCGGCCGCTGCCGCTGATGCAAATCTCCGACGTGATGGAAGGCCTGCTGCTGGAATACGCCGACAACCTGCTGCGCTACAAAGGCATTCTGTCTATCGAAGACGAGCCGCGCCGCCTGCTGTTCCAGGGCGTGCAGCGGCTGTATAACGCCGACTGGGATCGGGAGTGGCTGCCTGGTGAGGAATGTCGGAGCACTTTGGTATTTATTGGTGTGGATCTGCCGGAGGAGGAGATTCGTGGAAGGATTGGGGGGTTGGGGTAAGCGGGGTTTGGATATGGGAGCCTGTGGGTGGGCTCCAACGACTTGCCTACGTTTGAGCCGTTCCCGCTTTTGCTCTGCTTTCGTTGCCACATAGCAAAAAACACTAAAGCGGTGGCCAGTTTTAGCTGGCCACGACAAGCACCACGTATAAAAATTTCCGCCCCCTTCGGTGATTATTTATTCGCCTGATAGCTAATAGTACTGAAGAACGCGCCGATACCAGTCATTATCTATTTTAAAATAGATAATAATTTTGAAATGATGCTACATCATCCTATTCTTCACGCAACCAGTAGTCCCCCCCTATGCAAGTCATACTTTGCTTCTTAAGATGCTAAAATAAAAATCAGGTGTAATAGAACGAAATCCGACCGTATATCCTGAAATAAGGAAAGCTCTTATAAGGCTCAGAAAATAACATTATCCCATTACTTAAAAAGTGAAAGAAAACGGCGGCGATAGTGACGCATTACGCTAATACACCCAGCAAACACAGACCACCCATTTCAATTAATAAATAATTTTTTGGCAACTACCGCTTGAGACAACATGCCGTTATTTTCACGAATAAATAAGGTGAATAAATAAACCATGCGTAAAGAACTGGATTTAAAAATGCTCTATTTCTTTCGTGCTCTCTATCTGAACGGCAATGTCTCTTTGGCTGCCGATCAGTTAGATCTGAGCCAACCTTCGGGTAGCCTGCTGCTTAAGCGCTTGCGGGAAGAGTTTAACGACACGCTGTTTGTCAGGGTCGGACAAAAGATGGCCCCCACACCGTGCGCGCAGCAAGCATTTACCACCATATCAACGATTTTAGATCTGCTGGATAATCAGCTCGTTAGCTCATTGTCTTTCGATCCCCGCACCAGTCAGCGAAGCTTTACTATCGCAATGGCTGATATAAGCCAAATTGCTCTGGTTCCCCGCCTGCTTGATATATGTAAACGCCAGGGAGCCACCCAAATTAAGTTTGCCATCAGGCATATTGATGACAAAATTTACTCTGCGCTAGAGTCCGGCGACGTAAACCTTGTAATCGGTTATCTAACCGATATTCCGGAAAGTTTTTATCAACAGAGGCTGTTTGATGAACACTATGTTTGTCTAAGCAGCACGACGCATCCGCGTATCAGACAAGCACCAACACTGGCATCATGGCTTAAAGAACAACAGGTCATGGTGCAGTGGGACGGTACCGGGCATGCAGAGATGGAACGCTACCTGGCACGCAGCGGTATTCAACTGCGAACCAAAATGTTGCTCCCTAGCTTCTTGGGCGTAGGGAACATTGTAGCCAGTACTGAGTTGCTGGCCACGGTTCCCGGACAAGTTGCCGCCTGGTGTGCGGCCGCATTTCCATGTGTTGCCTGGCCATTACCCATGCCCTGCCCCTCTTTCACTATTCGCCAGGTATGGCACCAGAGATATCATCACGACCCGGGTCTGATCTGGCTACGCCAACAATTAGCTCAACTCACTCAGGCAGGCTGAAGACTCGACGAGCATTACCGTACGCAATACTTTGTTTAACGTCGGCGTCCAGGACTAATGGATCGAACCAATCAGCCGCCTGGCACATATCCTCATAAGGGTAATCAACAGAAAACATGACCCGATCCTTTCCCATCACTTCAATGGCATTATGGAGGGCACTGGTTGTGAAGTGACCACTCGTCGTGACGTAGAAATTATTCGTCAGGTAATCCGTTAAGGGCTGCTGGTTGCCCCCCAGACCGATGCCCTCAAACTGTTTTTCCAGACGATGGGCAGTGCGCGGTAACATAAATGTCAGCCCCTCCCCAAGATGCCCAAGGATAATGGTAATATTCGGATAGCGGTCGAATAACCCACTCATCATCAGACGAATAGCGTGTACTGCGGTTTCCGTTGCAAAACCCCAGGCTGAACCTACCAAGCTTTCATAGCCGCGATAAATTCCACAGGCGGCAGGGAGTGGCTCTCTGGGGTGCAGATAGACAGGCACATTCAGTTCACTCACTTTCTGCCAAAATACTTCTACCGCAGGATCATCCAAATAGCGCCCTTCCTCGGTGCCGCTCATATTGGTATAACCGTTGATCAATGCCCCCTTCATACCCAGCTTTTTCACCGCCCTTTCCAGTTCATCCGCTGCCGCCTGAGGATTTTGTAGCGCCACTGTTGCAAAAGCACTGAAACGATCGGGATGAGGCTGAACAAAATATTCGGCAATATAGTCGTTGGTGCAGGTTACGAAATGAGTTGCTGCAGCAACATCAAGAATCGACTGCGCCCCCGGCGATGTCAGTGACAAAATAGCATGACGGATGCCACAAGCATCCATATCCTTTAAGCGCAGTTCGGTTTCCAAAAGGCGTTTTTCAACATTATCCATATAATTACGGCCATTTCGCAATGCTTCGCTTTTTGAATCCCACAAACGATTATTTTCCTGGGTAGAGACATGTTCTTCTAATGCAATTTTACCTTTCATGAGTTATACCTCGCATTCGGTATTCGGGATGACATTCCAGAGACTACGACGAGTTACTCTTGTCGGCTATATAGCAAAACTGATAGCCATCATTAAAATTCTGTATAAAATAACTGAATGGCCGGCTGTTTTAACCACCTCGATCTCAGCGATTTTAACTCCTCAAAACTCATAGACCTGGCCGCACTCTCTGCCGAACAGTCGGAAAGGCTATGCCACGGGCTGATGCTGTTTGGCCATTTGCTGCACAAGCACCCGCAGCCGGATGCCGAAGGCTGGGAGCATATGAATCACTCCCTCACGGCACATCGGGTTCCTGCGTTGTGTAACCTTTATGAACGTGCGCTGCGGGGGCTGGAAGCCTGCGGCTAACGTAAATGGCAATCAGGGCGATGCTACTGCCCACGAAGTAACCCCCGCCAACCAGGTGGGCTGCATGCTGGCCGACGGCAACGCCTACCCGTGGTCCAGCAAGCCGAAAGACGCCGACATGAACGACAGCAACAACAGCGCCGCCAACGAGGTGAAATCGCTGGCGAACCCGCACGGCTGGGGCTGCGCATCACCATGAACATGATGTATGACCGCTACCAAAAGCCGCTGTTCCTGGTGGAAAACGGCCTGGGCGCACAAGACGAGATCACCGCCAACGGCGAGATTGAAGACGGCTACCGCATCAGCTACCTGCGCGAACACATCCGCGCCATGGCCGACGCCATCGCTGACGGCGTGCCGGTGCTGGGTTACACCACCTGGGGTTGCATCGACCTGGTGGCCGCCTCAACCGGCGAAATGAGCAAGCGCTACGGCTTTGTCTACGTCGACCGCGACGACCAGGGCAACGGCACCCTCGCCCGCACCCGCAAGAAATCGTTCTGGTGGTATAAGAAAGTGATCGCCAGCAATGGGGGGGATTTGGGGTAGGTTTGGGCGGTGGGGTTGGGGGGCTTAAATTCGTTTAAGCTGCTCCAGCTTTTGCTCTGTTTTTCGTTGCAATATGGCAAAGACCCCTACCGCTGTAGTGCCCCAGCTCTCCGGCACAAACTCATCTGAAAAATGCTCCGCCATGCCCTCGTTTATACGCCCCGCATAGGTGGCCTGAAATTTTTTGGCTTCCTCGAGGATATCGCGGATGACCTGGCTACCGTTTTGCTCAAGGAAGCCGTCAATCACCCCCTCGGCCGTTTCGGCATCAGTAAACAGATCATAATCCTGACCGAAGTAAATACTGAATAAGCTACTGAGCTCGCTAAAGTGATTGCGAATCATGATGGTGCTCAAAGCGCTTTCACCGCAGCGCTTCTGGCCTGTTGCAGGAATGCAGGAACTGTGGTTCCCCATAGCTCCGGGCTGAAGGTAAAGCCGAAACGTTGGTTGAATAAGGACTCCACATTATCCTGCGCCAGTAGCTCATCGATCTCATTGACCAAAGCCTCGCGCTGCTGATGAGTCGCCAGACGAATGTACTCTGCGATCAGCGCAGTAATATCGCCTTCTGCATTTATCAGGTCATAATCTTGACCAAAATAAACGACGATCAGGTTATCAAGTTCGCTGGTTTTCATCGGCTTATCTCGCAGGGAAGGCGCTAAGGATAAAGTAAGGTTTGCCATTATAGCGGGTAAACTCAATCACGACGCCAACCCGATGACATTGATAGACGTCAGTACTGCCGCGTAATACCCCATAACCCACTGATTCTGTGAAATTGTGATACACACTCAAACGGCTGCCGGGAGACGCGTACTTCATCCAATTCACAATATCTGCGCGGTTCGCTTTTACCGTGACAGAAACATATTTCTCGGCCTCTTTTACCGATCTGAAGGTACTTGCCGCGATCAGTTTCGGACGCCTGGCTAGCCTGGCAATAAGCGCTTCCGGAGCTATGTTGATATGCCGAGCCAATGTGTGCCCGCCCGGATATTTACCGCTAACGGACTCATGCTCAATCAGCTTTACCCGCCCCATACGCACGGATGCGACTCTGGCAGCGCCAACCGCTCCGGCAAAGACAAAAGGCACAGCAATATCGACCGTTAAACCGACGTTATAGGCCGTTTCCCTATCGGCACCCAATGCTTGCGCCAATAAAACGGCAGACTGATAAGTATCGGTCGTTGTTGGGTGCCCGGTAATCATCTGATTGGAAGCGGCTTTGATGCTGTCCAGGCTATGCGTTCCCACCACCACACACCCAACTTTGGTGATAAACGTCGGATCTGGCGCATAGCACAACACTCCAGCCCCCATCAGTTCAACGACTCCACCGGCAAGCCCCAAACCGCCAAGCAGACGGTTACTGAGCGTTTCACCTTCAGTGACGCTTTCATCAGAAAGCACCGCCGCAAGTTGCACCGGCGACAGGGCAATGCGCAACTCATCTTCATTCGCCATGTTCGTTCATCCGTGAATGAGCAAAGCCGTATGATTAACATAAGCTCTAGAAAGGATAAATACTGGAACGGTTAACGCTTCGCAGCGCAAATTTAGGATTACTGTGAATAACATTCATTTAGGGAATGGAATGATATGAATTATATTCGCTATATATAGGCGACATTACAAATATAAAAGGCCACCATAAATAACTGCGAGCTGAATTCCAATCCTAAAAGCAAATAAACTGTAATTCTATACAGCTTATTTTTTCCTTTTACTGATAACGCTATAGTTTTTCCGCTGCGGCAAAATCCGCAGCCGGAGTTAGCGTTCCGAATCCCCCAACCCTGTTCGAATATGGTATAAATTCGAACATGCCGGTGCGCACCAAAACAATGGTGGCTCGGGCGGTGCTTCCTCCGGGAAGGCCGGTATCCGTTGGGGCCGGTACGCTAACGCCGTTCGAGCTACCACCCGAGTTTAGCGTCTCTTCTGGTAGCGGTATTTATCTCCCAATGGAAATAGCCGATATGGAAAACACTTACTTACCCAACGCTTCTGAAACCATCCCCAACACCCTTACCCTTTATCGCCAACTGTTTAACCACCTCGATCTCAGCGTTTACAATCCCTCAGAACTCTTAGACCTCGCCGCACTCTCTGCCGAGCAGGCGGAAGACCTTTGCCATGGGCTGATGCTGTTCGGCCACTTGCTGCAAAAGCACCCACAGCTGGACGCTGAAGGCTGGGAGCAGCTGAATCACTATCTCAACGCAACGGCGCATCTGGTTCCTGTGTTGTGTAATCTTTATGGGCGGGCACTGCAGGAGATGGAAGCCTGCGACTAACGTAAATGGTAATCAGGGCGATGCCCATCGCCCTTCCCAACCACGCTTTTCCAATAGATCTGACTGACATATCACAACAAAAACATTCATCAAGGTAGGCATTTCCTCCCCTACCTGGCATAGTTAACGCATTCGGTAAATCGATGAGTTAACTGCTGGGTATTGATGCATACTGCTCTCGTCAGCAAGCACATTGCCCAGAGCCAACTCGGCAATGTGAGGGAGTGGTTTTGGCAACTGCAATAGAGGCGTTATCTTCAAAAGAATTCGTTTTAAAAGCCATCGAAGAATATAAAAAAATTGGCCGAGATGAATTCTTAAAACAACATGAAATAAAACGATTTAAAAAATACACCCTTCATTATAATGGTGAGAAGTACGATATCCGCGGCATTGCCGCTAGAGCATACAGTGAGCAGCATGGTTATCCGTTTAAGGGAATCAACGCCGATAGCGGAACGGAAAAAGCCATCCAGTTTCTCAAAGATCTCGGTTTTGAGATCGTCGAAACACCGCATCCTTTTGACTACTTAACCGAAGGCAAGCTGTACACACGCAAAGCACTTATCGAGCTCTACGGCGGGCAGCTACAAGGCGGTATCTGGACCCCGCGGGAATTCCCGGTGATCTTTATCTTCACCGGAGAAAGCGGCGAAACCTACGGCTACAAAGATGGATGGACAGCCGAAGGCAGCTTCTCTTATACGGGAGAAGGCCAAAAAGGCGATATGGAATTTATTCGAGGCAATAAATCCATCCGCGACCATAAAAAAGACGGCAAAGATATCTTCCTGTTCGAAGACAACAAGAAAGAAAAAGGCGTCCGCTATCTTGGCATGTTTGAGTGCGACTCTTGGGATCACATTCAGTGCTTAGATTTCGAAAATAACATGCGCCAAGGCATCACCTTTAACCTGTTCAAAGTCTCATCACTGCACGCGGTCGAAGAAGAAGCAGAAACCGATGAAGACGATACGAAGACAGAGACGCTCGAGCAGTTGCGCAAAAAGGCACTGCAGTCCTCAAAGCAATCAGGCCAACGCCAACAGAGTGACAGCAAAAAATCCTGGTTTAAACGCAGCGAAGACGTAAAGAAATACGTGCTCAAGCGCGCCAATGGCATCTGTGAAGCCTGCGACCAGCCGGCACCGTTCAAGAAAAGAAATGGAGATCCCTACCTCGAACCCCACCACACCAAACGCTTAGCCGATGAAGGCCCCGATCACCCGCAGTGGGTGGGCGCCATCTGCCCTACCTGCCACCGTCGGATACACAGTGGTGCTGACGGAAAAGCGCTGAACCAGTCTTTGATGGTGAAGTTGGAGCTGAAAGAGTCTATAGAAAAATAGTTATACCATCCTATTTTTAAAAATATCATTTGATTTTATTTTCACCATAGCCGAAGCGAAATAGTTTCATATAAAATTGGTTTAGAAACCCAACAATTAGCAGGAAATCAGTAAAGCTCAGGGCTAACATCGTTAGCCCCATTTCAATAGAACTATATACTTGAATTCACCTCACCCTCAATAGTAACCAACGTTAACTACTCCAGACACAATAAATATAGCACCAATAATTACACTCCTGACTGAAATAAGTGACAAATAGTATAAAACAGATTCATTTACTCATTTTAATTTGTTATAAATTATTATATTTATAATTTATAAAACGGAGATTTTCTTATGATTACTCGGCGTATAGCTTATGCTTATTATGATCCAAACTGGGACAAACGGATCCATGGTATTCCACTACTTATCCGTAATGAAGTTGAACCACTTGACTATCAATCAGTTATGAAAAGTCATTTAATTTGCCCTCAATGCTACGAACCCCTCATAAGAGTACCTTCAGATCCTGAATCGTCTATAATGTCCAATGGCCGAGACGCTTTATTTCGTCATTTGCCAGATCCTGATGCTCCTTTCTGCTTACTTAGAAGCGGGTCCGTTACTGGGAAGCGTTACTCTAACGAAGAAGAGGCCAAGAAAGCTGTTGAGGACGAGGAATTAATCGTTATCAATGGATTTTTGCAAGAGAAGCCTGAGAATGATCCTCGTGAACCTCACAATGGTGACGAACAGCCGATTGACACCTACTATGAAAGTAAAGATGGTCCGATTGTCAATGTCCCTGTAGCACGACATAATGGCCAAACATTTAAATTACCCAGCAAAATAACAAGCATTCAATCTCTTTGTACCAATTTTAGAAAAAACTATTATAGGGAGATATTCGTTGTTGATGAGTCAGGTCACTCTCTTCGCTATCTTTTCTGCGATACTTTAAAGGATGTCAATCACATAAATAATGAAGTTGAAATCCCTAACTTTTACTTTGGTCAGATTTCTAAAATAGACAAACACATTAATCATTCAACCATTTGGATTAAATTAGCAACTCCGAGGAACTATGCCGATTTTAGAGTGAGAGTCCCGAATAAAGTCGCTGAGCCAAGAGGTATTGTTTCAGGTAAAGCTGAAAACCGCATAGTGGTGTTCTATGCATCAATTGAATCAGTAGGAACAGGATATTGGACCAAAGAACTTACCTGGGGCGAGGTTGCACTTTTACCTGACAAATACAAAGATTTTCTTCTGACCGATTATGAAAGAAAACTAAAAAATTATAAATAAAGCATATAGTTATATGAAATACACTCATTAAATTAATTCTTAGACAAACGGTCCTTACATATCAGTAAGAACAGTTTGTCTAGTTTTAACAAATAAAACTAACTTTCCATCTGCCGTTCAAAAGCTTGAGTCACCAATGCCATTATATAAGGTAAATCTTCTTTATTTTCAAAAGCAATCTCAACATCACCGTTCCCCCAGCGGCCTAACTTCGTCACGTCTCGGCTCAAACCTCGAGGATCCTCGAGCTCCGAAATCGGAATGTTTAGAGAAAGTAATATACGCTTAGCCTGAGGAATAACATCCACAAAATTAACTTCGGATTTATAAGCAATATAGAGTTTAAGGAACACTTCAGATACACAAGGATCAAGTGCTAATACTGCTTTTCGAAATACCTCAAACAGCACACTCACCTGTTCTTTTGCTAAGTGTGGATGATCGTCAATACTGTAGGAACGACTGATTTCATCTTCAGATTTGTATGTGTTAAGAACCTCTACGGACAGATCCACTGAAGGCCATACAATACTGGCTTTCTCAGCCATCGTTTTTGCTCGAGCTTGAATTGCAGGCTCGTCCCAGTTTTCTACAATGGATAATCCCTCATTCAAGCGAAGTGGGCTGTGCTTAAATCCACCATCCATGTCGCGCTTTTCAGTAAAGGATTTATTACTATACTCAGAGTTATAACCAGTCAACGTTAAGTTACCTATCGTATGGCGCCAAGTTTCCCACACACGTTGCCATTCGGTACCGAGCGTCTTCTGCCATACTAAAGGTACTTTCTCCACATTATTATCACACTGAGGCATGATATGTTCTATGGTATATTCATCGACATGAACACGCTCTTTGTGATTAAAATTCTCAAATTTTTTCAGCCAATAACTACGGCTTCTAAAATTATACAGATCGCGATGAGTTATTTCTCGTTTAAACTCGTCATCATTAGGAAAACGACGATATGAAGGTAGCATCATAAATGCCGCTTGAACACTTTCCAGATAGCGATCTTTTTTGAAACTTTTACTGAGACCGGCAAACGTTTTATTCATTGAGTTGGTAGGAATAGCACATACTGCCCGACGAAAAACATAGCTTTCTATTAATCGCAAAACAGTAACGAACTCAGAATGTTGTAGCTTTTCACCCTGGTAATCATTATACAGTTCTAAAATAAGTGGATATGCTACGTCCATACGCAGTTCACGGATGTCCTGGAATACCTCTTTTAGTTTTTTGTCTTTTTCTACCCCGAGTACAATGGCGCAATAATACACCGCATATTGGTAAATATCAGCAACAACGGAATCAACTGACTGTTTACTCCGGTAGAAATGTTGCTTGAATGTCTCATAAACGTCGTCAACCTTCGGGATCTCGCCGGTTTTAACCGTTAAATAATGACGCATAAAGAAATCAAACTGTTCTGAGTAAGCCTCTTGACCAAAAAGCAGTTCCATTTTTCGCCAGTAGTCATTATACAGCTCAGTTTGACGTTCGTTATCCAGCCCCATTAAAATGTAGTTTCTGATCAAATCAGCGTGGCTCAACTTCTTCCCTGTTGAGTTCATACTCTCAAAAATCAACTGTGGATTGTCATAACCACGCTGCAATGAAATATCGACCACAATAAGCTTGTTAAGTCCTTTACATACTGTTTCCTGTAACTCTTTATTTTTCAATTTATCTTGGAAAAACTCAAAATTTTCTTTAATCCTGATCGAGTAAGCTTCCGGCTGCGATTTCCTGTCAACAATAGCGCGTAACGTTGCATTATCCGTTTGAGACAACACTAATTTATAACGTTTTTCGCCAGACAACAGCGGGTTGGTCAAATAAAATCCGCGTAGTTGTTCCTGATTAAACCCCTCGATAAACTCGTCTTGTCCTACAGCCTCAGCTAAGGCTGCGATTAACAAAGAGGCTGTAGTAACACGCTGTTGTCCATCGATTATGAGTAACGGAGACTGTGACGTAACAGAATAAAGGCCATGCTCAATATACACTACTGAACCGATAAAATGACCGTTATTACTTTCATCTTTACCGCAGCGAATAATATCGTCCCACAACTGCTCACACTCTTTCAAACTCCAAGAATAAAGACGCTGATAGATAGGTATAACTAACTGCGGGGCTGTGCGTAGAAAATCGAGTAATTTTGCTTCTTTAGCTTTCATCCTGATTATTCTCTTTTTGATATCCTGATTACATGCACGCCAGTGCAAATATGCACCTACTGACGTCACTTGAACTGTGCCTTGTTCAAGGGTTGATCAGGCAAGGAAAACAATCAAGGGTAAACATCACAAACATTACATAGTTTTATCTTTTTGATTAAAAACACCCGCAGACAACGTGACCTGCTATCCGCGGATTTTTACAATATTTGAGATAATGGTCTCGCATCTATCCCCATTTGAGGCGGCAATCAGTTACACATGAAACTTCATGCCAAACCTCAATTTGATCAATCAGCTCTGCAGGTACTTTTTGAAGTTCTCCGCTTGCTCCAGTACGCTTTTGGACTGACCCCACGACCGTAGACAAATTCTGTCTTCACGACGAGGCCCTATCAAACGCCTCCGGACTGACGCCGCCGAGGTGACTGTGGCGTCGGGACCGGTTATAGAAGACTTCAATGTAATCGAAGATATCGGCTCGGGCCAGATCCCGGGTTTTATAGATGAGTTTTCTGATCCGTTCTTTTTTCAGTGAACTGAAGAACGATTCGGCCACCGCATTATCCCAGCACTTGCCACGCCGGCTCATACTGGGGACTAGGTTATTGGCCCGACAGAACCGTTGCCAGTCGTCGCTGCCGTACTGGCTGCCCTGGTCTGAGTGCACGATGACCTCGCTGTCCGGTTTACGTCGCCAGACCGCCATCATCAGCGCATCAAGTGCCAGTTAGCGTGAGAGAGTCGGCTTCATCGACCAGCCCACCACGTTACGGGCGAAGAGGTCGATAACCACCGCCAGATACAACCAGCCCTGCCAGGTGCGGATGTAAGTGATGTCTGTGACCCAGATCTGATTGGCCCGGACAACGGTAAACTGCCGCTGCACGCGATTAGGGGCAACCACTGAAGGTCGGCCAGCGATACGACGCGGAGTTTTATAGCCGCGTACGGCTTTGATCCGGTTCAGTTGCATAATACGCCCCACCCGGTTTTTGCCGCAGGTTTCCCCGATTTCATTCAGATCGCCATGAACCCGCCGGTAACCGTATACGCCTCCGCTCAGTGAATATGAGTCGCGGATAAGCGTCAGCAGACGCTGGTTATCTTTATCACGCGCCGAGAGCGAGTTGTGCAGCCACGCATAGAACCCGGCCCGGGCGACATTCAGTACCCGACACATCGTCATCACACCCCATACAGTACGGTGTTCATTGATAAAGCGGTACTTCAGTCGGGCTCCCTTGCAAAGTACCGCGCGGCCTTTTTCAGGATATCCCGTTCTTCTTCGGTGCGTTTTAGCTGCGCCCGCAGTGTCAGGATCTCGCTTTTGGCTTCCAGTAAATCCCGGTCATGCTGTTCACTGTTATCAGGTTTAATAGCCCGTAGCCACTTGTAGAGGCTATGTGCAGAAACGCCCAGACGGTCAGATACTTCGGCAACGGAACAACCGCGTTCCGTTATTTGACGGACGGCTTCTTCCTTAAATTCAGGTGTAAATCATGGTGTGCCCATACGCTCCTCCTATGCTCAAACTATAGGGCAGGATCGTCTACCGGGGTGGGGTCAGTTCAAGGTTACATATCAGCAGATCAGAAAAACAAACCCCAGAAAGACATTATCTGCTGGTTGTCATCAATCTGAGCGGAGCACAAGGCTCCGCTTTTCTTAATTGCAGTGATCAAAGCAGCAGTGATGAGGTTTCCAGTGGCTCACCATCGTTAATTTTATCCTGCATATCGTTGACAAATGCCCCCATCTGACTGTTGGCAAAGAATTTAATCCCGACCAGTCTGACGTCCTCATTTTCATCAATCACAATGCGATCCCTGTCATTCAGGGTTTCCAGCATTTTCTCTTTCCATGCGTCATCCAGCAATCTGTCATCCCCTTTCGGCTCAAGGAAGACCTGCCAGTAAGCGTTATCCGCATGGCGCGCCAGTATCATAATGAAGTCCGGCATAAAGCCGCGCACGCCGCCGAACTCAGTGAGCTTAAAGCGCGTTGACTGTTCGTCGTTACGCAGTACATAAATATCGTCGTAACGGGCTCTGAGCTTCGGCATAAAGGCTTCCAGCATTTTCACCAGACGATGCTCAAGCTGATTCAGTATCGCGTTGTCATACACGTACCATTTTTTACCGATGGTCTGCACGGCAGTGATTTTCTGGTTAATTATCACGGAAGAGTCAATGTGCAGACTGTAGTCCTTGATAACGTCCTTCACCGGCTGGCTGATGAAGCGGTATGTGCCTTTCACCTTCTGGTCATTGCGCCGCACGTTATCTGATATACGCAGCAGGACGGTTTCCAGCAGGTGCAGTTTTTCTTTTGCCGGCACGGCAGAGAAATCCAGAGACTGCGGCACGGTGACGGTGATTTTCAACTTGCCAAGATAGGCTTCACTGCGGATGAACTCACGGATACCGGTCAGCTTCGGGAAAAAGCGTTGCAGGTTATCCAGCTCGTAGAAGCGGATTCTCTGCATCGCCTTGCGGTAAAAACGCTCATCCAGTACCAGCGATTCAGGTTTCGTGACGCCGCCTATTGCCCCTGTCAGGTTGTCCAGTGACTCCTCACCGGCGGTCTGATACGGTATTTCAAAGCGCGTTTCCAGTGAGTACGTTTCCCAGTTGCGGCTACTGCTCTCTATTTCTTCCACTTCGTTGAAATACAGTTTACCCGTCTGATAGATGGCGGACTTTTTAAAGTCCTCTTTCAGTCTGGCGTGTTCAATCGTGCCGCCACCATCCTGATGCACGTCAATGTCCGCCTGCTCAAGGGATGCGTGCAGTGTTTTGATGTACACCGGTTCATTGATGGTGTGATAGTGCAGTTGTTCCAGCACGTTTAAATCCTTCGCGCTGTTATCAAACCGGCGAGTGAAGCTCCGCTTACCGTCATAACGGAACGGATAATAGCGTGCGCCGCGACCGATAAGCTGCGCCTCGCTGTCCGTGCCGGTTTTGCTGCTGCTCGCCTGTTCGCTGATGCGGACAATGTCGTAGAGGTTGAGGACGTCCCAGCCTTCGTTGACCTTCGCCACGGCAAAAACGGCTCTAACCGGATTATCGACTTCTTCCAGCGTGTTCAGCAAAACAGGGTTTTCTTCCAGCAGGTCTGATTTATTCACGTTCAGCAGATTGAAGTCGTTAAAGTCCTCCTGAATTTGCCCGATAACCGTCACCAAATCGCTGTTAGCGTAACGCTGTATCACCTTATGCCAGATACTGGTGTCAGAGCTGAGCTGTACTTTTTTATTCGCTAGATGACGTCTGACGCTCTCCGGCGTCAGCGCGGCAATCAGTTGCGAAAATTCATCCTGTTTCACTTTCGACACGGCAATCTTGTTTGACTTGAACAGAATGACCGGCTTGAAGCCGGCGATGCCGTTATCCGCCGCTGTCAACTTGCGGTACTGGCTTAACAGCACGGCATCGAGCATCTTGTCACTGTCGTTCTGGTTAGCTTCGAGCAGCATGACTTTTTTCGAGTAACCATCTGACATGAACTGCTTCAGGTCATACTGGTACACTACTTTGTCACGGTATTTCTGCCCGATATCTTTATTCGCAAGGTCAATGGTGGCGGTAAACTCGAACAGGCGGTTATCCGGTCGCAGGGCGAGGATATTCTCAATCGTGCGCTCCCACGACTGCTCCTCGTTCTCCGGTGAGGTTTTCGCTTTGCCTTTGGCTTTTGTGCCGGCATTGAAGTGATGCGCTTCGTCACCGAGCAGCACGAGCGGGATTTCTTTCAAATCCTCATAGGTGATGCTGTTCTCTCGATAGCTGTTCAGCTCATCGTGCATTTTATGGATGGTCGAGAGCTTAAGGTAAATCGTATTGCGCTCCGGCACGGACGGGAACGTCTCCACGGGGGCGATGGTGATTTTTTCCCCATCGATTTCCAGCTCCTGACTGAACAGGTACTTCGGAGACAGCGGGTTAAGCAGGTTCTCACGGGTTTTCTGAATAATCGCGTCGGTATGTACGAAGAAGATGAAGTTCTGATATCCGTACTCTTTAAACAGATAGAGTATCGTACCCGCCATCACCATCGTTTTTCCGGCACCGGTTGCCATGTGAAACAGTAGATGCCGGTAATGCAGCAGCGCCTCTTCCCGCTTGCGCTGCGTGTAATGCAGGTAACGGAGCGCCCCATGCTGATACGGGCGCAGCGCGTCCTTCAGGTTCGCCTGAACGTAATCCGGCGTCTGATAGTTATCTTGGAACAGCCCCGGTTCATCGAACTGCTTCAGCTTGTTAAACAGCAGCTTCTCGCTGCCGGCTGACATCGGTTTCTTCGCCATACAGTCACTCCTTACCGTAGAAGCTGCGGGTAAAGGCTTTATCGCTCTCTGAGATATTCAGGTCGGAGTCGTCCATATCCGAGGCGTTCACGTAGAGCTGATTTTTATCGAGGATTTCAATCAGGAGTTGCTTCTGCTCATTCAGTTCCAGCTCGCTGAACGCGACTTGACGGAAAATACCGTCCACCTCGTACTCTGCGGAAAGCACGTTTTCCAGTGCCACCTGATAATTGAGATGTGCCTCCGTTTTCATCACGGCAAAGAGTTTTTCTAGTTCTTCTGAGGACTGCGCTTTCTGGATTTCATGCACGAAGTATGCGTTCAGCTCCATCAGTTCGGCATAGACAAAACTTCCCCCCCCTTGCCAGTTAACGTCTTTGGATATACCACCCTGCTCGCCTTCGATGACTTTTTGCAGGCGCGGCACGGTGATCTCGTTGATGTAATCCATTTGCTCAATGCCAATATAACGACGCCCCATTTTATGGGCTACTGCTGCTGTTGTTCCGCTGCCAAGATGAAAATCTAGGATCAAATCGTCTTCTTTAGTTGTTGCGCTAATTATCTGCGCTATAATTTCTTCTGGCTTTGCATATGAAAACGCCCTAGATCCGAATATATTATCAACTTGCTTATTTCCTTTTGTATTTTCAAACCCATTTTCTAAATCGATAATAAAGTCGCTAGATACATAGCTAGCCTTTCCTTCATCAGAGCTTTCAAATACACGCATTGAGGGTTTTGTTATATTTAAAAAATCATAATCACCCGGAAAAACAATTCTCCCTTGTTTGTAGTAATCTAAGAACGTTTCTTTCGTTACAGCCCAGCTTCTCTTTGGGTTTACAGGGTACTCATCACCATTTTTAGGATTTATCATGGTAAAATTAGAGTTGGGACGTTCTTCAGGTGTAGTCTGTTTGGTTAAATCGGATAGACGCCACCTTTCCTCGAAATCCTTTGATTTGTAATATTTCCTTTCAACATCCCTTTGAAATAGTTGATTTTTTTTGCTTGCTCCTTTTGTGAAAGAAATTATCCAGTCGTAGTCCTGTGAGAATTTATATGAAACATCTGACTTTCCATTTCTAGTCTTTCTCGGTATTGTCCCTATGAAGTTTTCTTCGCCAAATATGTCATCCATTAGAACTTTTAAATATGCCTGTTCATTATCATCACAATGAACAAATATAACACCATCATCCATTAGTAACTCTCTAGCTATATCCAATCTATTTTTCATGAATGTAAGCCATGACGATCTACTAAATCTATCGTTGTATTTAAAACTATCAGTTTCCGTGTTGTAGGGTGGATCTATGTAGATGACTTTTATTTCACCTGCATATTTTTCTTTTATGGAGTGCAGTGCGATTAAGTTATTTCCTTTTATTATAAAATTTTCTTTCTTGATAAAATTCGAGAGTGGAGTGTGCACACCATTCGCATCGTATTTTTTTACTCCAGAAAAAACTTTAGGTGAAAATAATTTGTCTATTTCATCCTTGGCTATTATTTCATTATAGTAAATTTCATTTTTACCCTGTTCTTCTTTTGTCATTCCTCCTTCAAGAACACAATCTTTGAAAGGGAAGCTCATAACCACATCAGAGCTATAGTCAAGGTATTTTCCTTCACTAGCTAATCCCACTTTGTTCCGATATTTAGTGAAGCTATTAGCCCAGTATTCTTTGTATTTCAGAAGGCTGCACAGTCTGTCAAAGTCAAAGATGAAAATACCGTCAATATCTGTACCGTAGACAGAACGTACTTTTTCATTAGCGACCAATGCTTTGATTAGATCCGGCTGCTTTTGACTGATAGCTTCACTCACCATTGAGCGGTGTAATTCTTCTCCGTTCCAGAATTGCGGGAACGCTTTCAAAACCTTGTTCAGTTCTTTTATTAATTCGGTTTGCATGCTATTACCTTATGAAAGATTGAAAAAAATCACTTTAATAACCCAATAAATTAAAATAATTTTTGTTATGCTAGATTAATTTTATTTTTTAGATATGTATATAACACTTCACCATTTGTAACTCGTGACAGTGTTTGAGCGAAAGGTATATCATTTTCGAGCACTCGCTTTACATCTCTTGCAGACAAAGGCTTATCTAACAAAGAAAAATCAGATAACACCTGATATCGCATTGAATTATGATTGATTTTTTCAGGATTAGGCTCGTCAATATTCTGGCCACTACCAAAACCATATGCCACAATCCCTGATCCTGATTCGTATAAGAAAACAACATCCCCTTTTTTTATTCTATTTATTTTCCCTATATAATCATCTTCGAAAGTGGCAGCAATTCCTTGCTCCAGAATGATGTTATGGTCAACGGTGCTATTTGTTTTATTAGTATTTAAGAGGAAATAAGAAACACCGTTATTTTCATCAACAATATCTGTTACTTCATTCTCACTTTCCATTCTCATCCTACGCCATTCGGGGATAGCATAATCGGAGATCAACTGATAAATAACATCTTGCCTTGTACAGCCAACAACATCGGCAATTTCTTGGAGTACAGCATTTTCTTCATTAGTGACTCGAACACTTAAGGTCACAGTGTTTTTAATATCGGAATTAAATTTTTTATTAAGATTATTTAATAGACTCATGACTAGGCTCTTGTGTTTGACATTGAGTTAGCATATATGAATCTTAAATTTTGTCAATAAATGAATCCACAAAAGAATCACCACATGAATCACTGAGTGATTCTCTAGCCACTTTAATTGAGTATCGCTTTAACTGGGAGCAGGGGAAACGGAATAACACATTGATAAATAAAATTTATGTGCTAGATATGATTTTGGGGTTTTAAAGCCATTTGTTCGGCATGGTGTGTCGCTGGCTCCACCACATCCTGTGACCACAAACATAATTCAATTAATGCGATACGTGCATGGTACGGAAGCCATGGTCGTATACTCTCATTTTGATGTCATACCTCATCAAGAATAAAACATCATTTATGATGTTTATGGCAAAAAAAACAATCTATCAACGCCAGTATCCTTACTGGCGTTGATAGCTTTTATGACCAGTTATACCTTACGAGTGGTGTTGGCATGACTCCTTCGTGTTAAAAATGATCAATGTAATCAACATGCCACCTCTTTATCCCCCGCCTGCTACCAAGATGCTGGGCATGGTTATAGGTGCTAAAGATGCTGTTCTTGTCCACATGCGCCAACTAGAGATCAATCTAGGCAATCTTAAAGTCTTCCTCATGCAGGGGAGTACTCAACGTAGGGTATAAATCGTGGCTAATCACCGCCCAAGCTTGGCAAAATCAAACGGACTAACCGTCTTCTCCCGGTTCGCATCGAGAAAATCAGCCCACCACTGCAGCATCAACCTACGCTCATCCAAATGCTCAGCCTTATGGATATAAGCCGCTCGCACAGAGTTACGCTCCATATGGCTCATCTGCCGTTCCACTGCATCCCTCGACCACAATCCCGATTCAATCAACGAACTACACGCCATGGTCCTGAAACCGTGGCCGCAGACTTCAACCTGTGTGTCATACCCCATCACCCGTAAAGATTTGTTAACCGTGTTTTCACTCATCGGTTTGCGAGGGATATGATCGCCAATAAAGATCAGTTCATGATCACCGCTGAACGTCTTTATCTTCTCCAGAATATTCAATGCCTGTCGGGAAAGTGGTACCAGATGAGGTGTACGCATTTTTGAGCCACGCTGTGAGTGCTTTACTCCCTCAATAGCTTCTCGCTCGGCAGGAATCGTCCACATAGATGTTTCGAAATCGATCTCAGACCAGCGAGCAAAACGCAGTTCACTGGAGCGGATGAAGACAAGAAGAGTTAGCTCAACGGCAAGGCGAGTCAGCGGCCTACCGGTATAGCTGCCTATGCGCTGAAGCAGCTCGGGAGCCCGTTTCAATTCAAGAGCTGGTCGATGTTGCCGGTTACCTGAAGCAACGGCACCGACTATCTCCTGCGCGGGATTGTAGTCAAGCAAACCGCTCTGAACGGCATAGCGTATAATTGCGGTGGTACGCTGCTGAAGACGGGAAGCCACTTCAAGTCGTCCAGAAAGTTCTACGGCTTTTATAGGAGCTAACAAATCCCGCGCTTTTAACTCGGCAATGTTGCGTTTACCAATGGCAGGAAAGAGGTTGTCCTCCAGGCTTTTGAGCACTCGTCGACTATGTTCTTCCGACCACTTTTTATTTGTGGCATGCCACTCAACAGCAAGCTCCTCAAAAGTGCGCGCTTCTTCTTGTTCAACCTTATCATTTTTCTTTTTGTCTTCCGGATCGATGCCGTTTGCCAAAAGCTTCCGAGCATCATCACGACGCGCTCTGGCATCTGCAAGAGACACATCAGGATATACGCCTAAAGCCAGCATCTTTTGCTTCCCGCCGAAGCGGTACTGCAGACGCCAGTATCTTGAACCATTGGGGTGGGCGAGAAGATGCATACCGTTGCCATCGGTCAGCTTGTATTGCTTATCCGTTGGCTTGGCTGTTCTGACTTTGATATCTGTAAGCGCCATGCTTACCCCCTCCCTGTTGGTACAAGCATTATCGAACCGGAAATACCATCATCTGTACCAACATGTGTTGGTAGATGTACATGGGTGCCGGGTACCCTGAGGAGAGTTAATATAGCGGGTAAAGTAGGTAATTGCTGGATTTTAGACATAAAAAAAGACCTCCAGAGAGGTCATTTACATACTGTTGGTGCCGAAGGCCGGACTCGAACCGGCACGTATCTCTACGGTTGATTTTGAATCAACTGCGTCTACCGATTTCGCCACTTCGGCACTGAAGTAGTATGCGGAAAACGGGTGCATTATACCTTCCCGCGATCGTCACGCAACACTTATCCGTTGTTCAATGAGTTAAGTGTCGAAAAAAGCGCCGCAGCGCACGTTTGCCGCCCCTTCCTCGCCGCTTTCCCGCCCCGCCCGCTTCACAAACCTTGTGGCGCGTCACATTAATTATCACAACATGGTGTTGCGCGACAAAACGCCGATAAAACTCAATAAAAAACAATTAATCATAAAGTTAAATAACAAAACCGCCCCAACCCCCACGCCGGCATTTGTGATAACTGTCGCTTACTTGTTAATCGCGATGGTTGAAGATGTTCCTCCATAACAAAAAATAACAGCTTCGCGGCGCCCCTGCCGCCGCCGGGGCCACAGGAGCGAACATGATCCCGTCCGAACGCCGCGATTACATCTATCGCTATGTGCATGAATACCAGCTGGCGAGCATCAGCGCGCTGTCGGAGCTGATGAGCGTCTCCCACATGACGGTGCGGCGCGATATCCGCGTGCTGGAAGAGCAAGGCAAGGTGGTCAGCGTCAGCGGCGGCGTGCGCCTGAGCGAGGCGCTGCGCCAGGAGCTGGCCTATTGCGAGAAGGCGCAGCTGCACCATCGCCACAAGCGCGAGATCGGCAAATACGCCGCCGGCTTGGTGGAAGACGGCCAGGTGGTCTATCTGGACGCCGGCACCACCACCTTCGAGATCGCCCGCAGCCTGGCGGAGCGTTTCAATCTGACGGTCGTCACCAACGATTTTTCCATCATCCAGCACCTGATGAATCGCCCGCAGCTTAGCCTGTTCCACACCGGCGGCCAGGTGGATCAGCGCAACTACTCCTGCGTCGGCAACAGCGCCGCCATGCTGTTGCGCAGCCTGAATATCGACGTGGCTTTCATCAGCACCAGCTCGTGGGATCTGGAGCACGGCCTCTCCACGCCGCACGAGGAGAAAGTGCTGGTCAAGCAGGCGCTGCTGGAGGTCGCCCGCCGCCGGGTGCTGGTCTCCGACAGCAGCAAGTACGGCAAATACGGCATGTTCCGCGTCTGTCCGCTGGAGGCGCTGAGCGACATCATCTGCGACGCCGCGCTGCCGCCGGAGGCGCAGCAGCTGCTGCGCGAGCGCGGTCTGCAACTGCACAACGTCCAACTCTGATAACAACAACGCTAGGGAAAGGAGCACCATATGAACATCGTCATCACCGGCGGCGCCGGTTTTCTCGGCCAGCGGCTGGCGAAAGCGCTGCTGCACGGCAGTTGCCCGCTGGCCTTCGACACGCTGATCCTGGCGGACATCACCCCGCCGCCCGCCCCGCTGCCGGATGCGCGCCTGCAGTGTCTGGCGCTCGATCTGTCTCAGCCCGGCGCGGCGGAGCGGCTGATCGACGCCGACTGCGGCGTGCTGTTCCACCTGGCGGCCATCGTCAGCAGCCATGCGGAGAGCGATTTCGATCTCGGCATGCAGGTCAATTTCGACGCCACCCGCCAATTGCTGGAAGCGGCGCGCCACCGGGCGCCGGGCATGAAATTTATCTTCACCAGTTCGCTGGCGGTGTTCGGCGGTGAGCTGCCGCCGGTGATCGACGATCGCTGTGCGGTCACCCCGCAATCCTCCTACGGCGCGCAGAAGGCGATGTGCGAGCTGCTGATCAACGACTATGCGCGCAAAGGCTTCGTCGATGGCCGCGTGCTGCGCCTGCCCACCATCAGCGTGCGGCCGGGCAAGCCGAACAAGGCGGCCTCGTCGTTCGCCAGCGGCATCATCCGCGAACCGCTGCACGGCGAGCCGGCGGTGTGCCCGGTAGACGCCGAGCTGGCGCTGTGGCTCTCCAGCCCGGCCGCGGTGGTGAGCAACTTCATCCACGCCGCCACGCTGCCCGCTTCGGCGTTCGGCGCGTTGCGCACGCTCAACCTGCCCGGCATCAGCGTGCGCGTGCGGGAGATGCTCGAAGCGCTGAGCGCGGTGGCCGGTGACGCCGTCGCCGCACGGGTGCGATTCGAGCCGGACGCCGCCATCAACCGCATCGTCGCCGGTTGGCCGGGCGAGTTCGACACCCGGCGGGCGCAGCAGTTGGGCTTCACCGCCGATGAAAGCTTCGAGCAGGCGATCCGCGCCTTTATCCGCGACGACATGCCGCAAGGCGGGGGCTGATCATGGCGATGTATACCCCAATCATCGGGCTGGCGGTGGCGGTGTTTGCGCTGATTTTCCTGGTGCTGCGCACCCGCGTGCATGCGCTGATCGCCATGCTGATCGCCGCCTCCATCGCCGGCATTACCGGCGGCATGGGCGCCACGCAAACCGTCGACGCCATCACCAAGGGCTTCGGCTCCACGCTCGGCAGCATCGGCATCGTCATCGGGCTGGGGGTGATGATGGGCCGGGTGCTGGAGGTCTCCGGCGCCGCCGAGCAAATCGCCTACAGCTTTATCAAATGGCTGGGCAAAAGGCGCGAGGAGTGGGCGCTGGCCATCACCGGCTATATCGTCAGTATCCCGATTTTCGTCGATTCGGCGTTCGTCATCCTTTATCCGCTGGTCAAGGCGCTGGCGAAAAAGGGCAAGCGCAACCTGCTGACGCTTGGCGTCGCGCTGGCGGGCGGGCTGATCCTCACCCACCACGCGGTGCCGCCGACGCCAGGGCCGCTGGGCGTAGCGGGCATCTTCGGCGTGGATATCGGCGCCATGATGCTGGCCGGGCTGGTGCTGGCCATTCCCTGCGTGATCGGCATCGTGCTGTATGCGCGCTGGCTGGGCGCGCGCTACCCGGACTTTATGCCGCAGGAAGAGGAAGCGCCGCAGGATCTGCGCGCCGCGCATCAGCAGTATCTGGCGGAGAAAGAGGGCAAGGCGCTGCCGAGCCTGATGTTGTCGCTGCTGCCGATCCTGACGCCGATCGGGCTGATCTTCGTTAACGCGGTCAACAACATGCTGGCCAAGCGCGAGGGCATGGGCTGGCTGGCGGAGAGCCTGTGGGGCCAAAGCTTCGCGTTTCTCGGCTCGCCGATGATCGCGCTGGCGATCAGCGTGCTGCTGGCGGTGTACACCCTGATGCCGCACGCCAACAAGCACGACACGCTGGAGCGGCTGGAAGAAGGCCTGCAGACCGCCGGCATCATCCTGCTGGTTACCGGCGCCGGCGGCGCGCTGGGGGCGGTATTGCGCGAGAGCGGCGCCGGCACGCAGCTGGCGGAGCAGGTTGCCGGGCTGCCGATCTCGCCGGTGCTGATCCCGTTCGTCATCGCCACGCTGGTGCGAGTGATACAGGGCTCCGGCACGGTGGCGATGATCACCGCCGCCTCGATCTCGGCGCCGATCGTCAGCCTGCTGCCCGGCGTCAATATGCTGGCGGCGGCGCAGGCGGCCACCCTGGGCGCGCTGTTCTTCAGCTACTTCAACGACAGCATGTTCTGGGTGGTCAACCGCATGATGGGCATCAAGGACGTGCGCCAACAGATGATGGTGTGGTCGGTACCCACCACTATCGCCTGGGCTATCAGCCTGTGCGGCGTGGTGTTGCTGGACTGGCTGCTGTAACGCTTCCCCCAACGTCAACCCCAGGGCGCGATCTATTAGATCGCGCCCTTTTTTTCTTCTCCCTTTCACGCCCCTCACCAAAAACCGCAAATCCGATCACAATTTCACCAAATGCTGATTTTAAAGCCATATGAAAGATAATAAGGTGAGCAAATAAAATCAAATGAAAACAAAATAAGGATAAACGCAATGAATGAAACAACCAGACGCATGGCCAGGTTGATCGATCTAAGCGCGGTGCAGGCCACCAATACCGAGGAAGACGTGCGCCACTGCGCCGCGTTGGCCAGCCGCTATCGCATCATTTCGGTACACGTGCTGCCGTGCTGGACGCGTTTCCTCAGCCCCCTGCTGCCGGAGCGCGGCCAGGCGGACGTGATGATTGGCGGGCCGGTCGGCTTTCCCGGCGGCGGGCAGACCACCGATCTCAAGGTGCAGGAAGTGCGCCAGCTGATCGCCGAGGGCGCGCGCGAGGTCGATATGGTGGTGAACATCGGTAAGGTGCTGTCGGGGGACTACGGCTACGTGCGCGAAGATCTGCGCCGGGTAGTCGAGGCCGCCGCGCCGGTGCCGGCCAAAGTCATTCTGGAGACGCACTATCTGAACGAGCAGCAGATCCGTCGGGTGTGCGATATCGCCGTCGAGGTCGGCATGGCCTGGGTGAAAACCTCTACCGGCTGGGCGCCGACCGGCGCCACGGTGGAGAAAGTGGCGATCATCGCCGATCAGTTGCGCGGCCGCATCCAGATCAAAGGGGCCGGCGGCATTCGCGATCTGGACACGGTGCGCGCGTTGTATCGGCTGGGCGTACGCCGCTTTGGCATGAGCGCGGCGGCCACCCAGCGGGTGCTGGAGCAGCTTGAACAGGATCCAGGCCTGTTCCCGGAACTGAACGATAACTAAATCCTGCGCGATCCCAGCGCACGCTTCTGCGGGTGGCCCGCGCCATCCGCCACGGGAGTGATAACAATGAAAGATTTACTTCTTACCCTTGATATCGGCACCGGCAGCACCCGCGCCGGGCTGGTCACCAACACCGGGGAAATCCTTGGCTTCGCGCAGCGCGAGTACGAGCAGATCACGCCGCAGGCCGGTTGGTCGGAACAACCGCCTTCGCTGTGGTGGCAGAGTGTCTGCCAATGTACGCAGGAGCTGTACGCGCGCTACGCCGAATACTGGCCGCGTATCGCCGCCGTCGGCGCCTGCGGGCAGATGCACGGCACAGTTTTGCTCGATGCCGACGGCGAGCTGGTCGTCGATCGCGCCATGCTGTGGAACGACAAACGCGCGCAGCCGCAGGTGGCGCGCTTTAGCCACCAACAGCCGCCGCAGCCCTGGCTTGAACTGTTGAACAATCCCCCCACCGCCGCCTGGCCGGCGTTCAAGTTGGCCTGGCTGCGCGAGCATCACCCATCGCAGTGGGAGCGCATCGCTACGGTGTTGATGCCGAAGGATTACGTCAATTTCCGGCTCTGCGGTGTACGCGCCACCGACTACAGCGAAGCCTCCTGCTATTACCTGATGGACAGCGCCACGCTGCAGTGGTCGCCAGAGGCGCTGCGGCAGTTCGGGCTGCGCGCCGATCAGCTGCCCGCCCTCCATCTCTCCAGCGAGGTGATTGGCCACATTACGCCCGCAGCGGCAAGCGTTACCGGTCTGCCGCCGGGGGTGCCGGTGGTGGCGGGCACGGCGGATATGGCCGCTACCCTGCTCGGCTCCGGCGTCTATCAGGCCGGCATTGCCTCCGACAGCACCGGCACCTCCACGCTGCTCACCGTGGTCTCGGAACACCCGCTGCTCTCCGCCGGCGTCAACAACCTGCACCTGGCCAACTCGGCCTGGGGCGGTTTTACCCTGCTCGATGCCGGTGGCGACGCCATGCGCTGGGCGCGTTCGGCGCTGAGCGCCGGCCAACTCAGCCATCAACAGATGCTCGATATGGCGGCCGAGGTGCCGCCGGGCGCCGAAGGGCTGCTGTTCCTGCCCTACCTGACCGGCGAGCGGCTGGCGGAACACACCAACTCGCGCGCGCAGTTCTTCGGCCTGCAGCGCAAGCATAGGCAGCCGCATCTCTACCGCGCGGTGCTGGAAGGCGTAGCGCTGGCCTCCCTGCGTAATCTGCAGCAGCTCAGGCGCCACGCGCAGGAGCCGGAGGCAATGATCGCTTCGGGCGGCGGCGCACGCAGCCCGCTGTGGCTGCAGATCAAGGCCTCGGTCTACAACCTGCCGTTGCTGCAGACGCGCAATCAGGAGAACGGCACCACCGGCTGCGCGATCGTCGCCGGGGTCGGCGTCGGGCTGTTCAGCAGTTTCGCCCAGGGGGTGAGCCGCACCGTCAGCATCGAGCGCGAATTTACCCCCGATCCGCGCCAGCACGAACACTACCTGCGCTGCTTCGAGCTGTTCGAACAGCTCTACCGCCAGGCGCAACCCCTCTACGAACAGCTTGACGTTATTAGCTCGTTCTCTTTTTCTCCGGATGAAGGAACACCGCAATGAGCGACTCTCTGATTAACAAGGGCGACATCGCGCAGCACGCCGCGGCCGAAAGTATCGACCGCAGCGCTTATCTGCCCGCCACGCCCTGGCTGCAGCTGATGCTGGTCTGCTGCCTGTTCGCCCTGTGGGGCATGGCCGGCAACCTGAACGATATTCTGATCGCACAGTTCAAGAAGGGATTCGATCTGTCGGATACCCAAACCGCGCTGGTGCAGTCGATCTTCTTCCTCGGCTACTTTGTGATGGCGCTGCCCGCCGCAGCGGTGATCAAACGCTACTCGTACAAGGTGGCGATCGTGATCGGCCTGTGCCTGTACGCACTCGGCTGTTTCCTGTTTATTCCTGCGGCGCAGATCATGACCTATGGCGCTTTCCTGGCCTGCCTAGGGGTGATCGCTACCGGGCTGTCGTTCTTGGAAACCTCCGCCAATACCTACTCCAGCCTGCTGGGGCCGCTGGAAACCTCCACCCAGCGCATCAACTTCTCGCAGATCTTCAACTCGCTGGGGATCATTTTTGGCGTCTTGATCGGCCAGCAGCTGGTGTTCGGCAAAAACGATCCCAGCCACGCCGAGCTGCTGCAAATGCCACCGGCTGTGGCCGAAGCGGCGCGCACCCAGATGGTGTCGCAGGTGGTCACGCCTTATCTGATCATCGGCAGCGTACTGATCGTGTTGGCACTGATCTTCGTGGCGGTGAAATTCCCCGCCTGCAAAACCCAACGCTCGCACCAGGGAGCGGGCAAGCCGCTGATGCAATCGCTGAAGATCCTGCTGGCGCTGCCGCGCTTCCGGCTGGGAGTACTGTCGCAGTTCCTGTATGTCGGCGCGCAGGTAGGGCTGTGGAGTTTCACCATTCGTTTTGTGCAGATGATTGAACAGGGAGCAACCGAGCATTCGGCCACCTACTGGCTGCTGGCCACGCTGGTCTGTTACTCGGCCGGCAAGGTGGTCACCACCGCACTGATGAAAAAGTTCAGCCCGGCGCGGTTGCTCGGCGTGTTCTGTTCGGTATGTGTGCTGCTGTTGCTGCTGGCCGTCAACATCCAAAGCCTGCTGGCGGTGGTGGCGATCATGGGCGTCAACTTCTGCATGGCGCTGTGCTGGCCAACCAACTTTGGCCTGACGATCAAAGGGCTGGGCGAAGAAACTCAGGTGGCCGGTTCGATCGTAGTGATGTCGATCATCGGCGGCGCGGTGGTGCCGTTACTCATGGGCATCATCTCCGATCTCAACGGCGGCGATATGCAGATCGCCTTCGCAGTACCGCTGGTCTGCTTCGCCTACGTCGCCTTCTATGGCTTCTACTGCGCGCGCAAGGGGATTTGATATGGCACACCGGATTAACGGATTGATGCACGTCGGTCTGCGCTGCGCCGATATCGAACGAGCCGCCGGCTTCTATCGCTCGCTCGGTTTCGAACCCCGGCAAACGTTGGCGCTCGGCGGCCCCGTCGCCGTACAGTTTTTGCAGTTGGGTGAGCTAACGCTGGAGTTATACCAGCTACCCGACGAAGGGCTGACTCGCCCCGCCAACACCTATGGTATCGACCATATCGCTTTGCGGGTCATCGATCTGGCGGCCACGCAACGTTGGCTGGCGGAGCTGGGGTATCCGGTGATTGAAGGGCCGACGCTGCAGCCCTGCGGTGCCAACGGCGTGCGTTATCTGATGATCGCCGGGCCGGACGGTGAGCGGGTGGAGTTCAGCCAGCCGCTGTAATGTTTCTTCCCGCATAGCACAAGGCCCGATGGCTGTGATAAGCCATCGGGCCTCATTCGATTTTTTGTCAGCGCACGAGCCTTTACCGCCATAGCCATGCGCCTTATCGGCCATCGCCCACATTCCCTCAAGCGCCCTACCAGGCTGCGCCAAATAATCCCCAACCGCAATGGCAACACTGCAAATAATTGCATATCCATGTGTCAGCCAATAAAGAATAAGTTTACTTAACATTGCAGGAACAATATTTTTTCATTTATGGTAGTCATGACTGGAATAAGCCAATGGGAACGGGGTTGTCAGGGGATAGATGTTATTTCTTTAGATGGGATTTTATCTGGAACCAACAGAAAATAGCGTGCATACGTAACAAAACAGCAACCCAAAGCTAAAAACCAGCAGAGAACACTTGCCTCTGCTGAGTTGATAGCTTTAAGATGGTGTAAGAAAATTTTCCCTGGTGTTGGCCGATCTTGGCAGCCTGACCCTACGAGGTCAGGTTTTTTTTATGTTTTTTTCGTCGAAAATTGACTAGAAAAGTGTATCGCCTTAGGGAGTTAGAAGCTAGTTAGACTAAAGTATAGTACCCAACTAGACCTTCATCAGTTCAGTTGGGTTATTATTTCACATAGCAGAAATCGGGTGCCAGCACTATTTTTCGCTCTGTATCTCAGCAGCCACGGCGTTCTACCATGGCCACCATGCACCGCTCATTTTACTCAGCAACCCAACATTCCTGCAGAGCCGTCGAGAAATAGCACCGTTCCTGTCATTAAAATAATGTGATCTCTATCAGATATTTTTTAATATCGCATTTTACCACTGCATGAAGACAGGTCCGAGGACATACTGTAGAAATCACACCAGCCGCTCTTTTCACTCCTATTCCTCTGCCGGACGGCAAATCCATGCCCTATCGACACCCCCCCAGTAACAAATAGTAAGAATTAATTTATTAAAATAATAAAGCCCCCCTAAATTATAACGTCAATAATTAATATTTCACCATGGCAGATACGGCTCGGCAGTCATTGATAGTCAATCCTCTCCAGCCTTTAATCGGCCAAGCCGTTCAATCTCGTCGACCTGCTTTGTTCACCGTTCAATTGCCCTGAAGCTGCCTCGCCGCACGGCATAATAAGGTTAGCACCGATCGCTTAAAAAGCCTTATCATTCTCATGCACCGGCATGCTCGTAGTGAAACTTCTCTGATGTTACTGGATAAAGTTATTTCTCTTAATTTATTCAAAGGTAACATTATGTTTAATATTTACAGCACCAACTACGCATCAATGAGCACCGAAAAATCAGCAGATCTTTATGTTTTAAGGAAAAACGTCTTTAAAGACAGGCTGCAATGGGCCGTGAACTGTTCAGACGGCAAGGAGCTGGATGAGTTTGATAATGATAAGACAAACTATATATTTGGCGTAAAAGACAACATGATAATTTGTGGTACGAGGATGATTGATATGAAACACAAGAATATGCTGAACAGCGCATTTTCCTCTTTCTTTCATGACGTCGTCATTCCAGAGGGGAATTTCATCGAGTCCACACGCTTTTTCGTCGATAAGGAAAGGACCCAGTCTCTGCTGGGCCGCCGGTTCCCTGTGACCCTGGCGCTGTTCTTGTCGCTAATCAACTATGCGCGGCAACACGGTTATGACGGCATATTGGCAGTCTCCAGCCACCCGATGTTGCATATTATCAAAAGCTCCGGCTGGAACGTCACGCAGTTGAAGACAGGCATGTCGGAAAAGAACGAGCCTGTTCATTTGCTGTTGGGCCACGTTGACCGTCAGAGCCAGGAGGCATTAAAAAACAGAATATTCAAAAAGTTGAATACGCAAGACGAACACATGCTAAACGCCTGGCCGTTGAGCGACGAACCTGCGTTCTAATCACCCCACCGGTTTAATCAGCTGAAGTTCCATCCCTAAACGGATAGCATGCCGGGCATTCGCCACCCCCAGTTTTTTGACAATGTTCCCCATATGAAACTTGATGGTGCAGGTTTTAATCCCCAGGATCATGCCCATTTCCTGGTAGGTTTTCCCCACGCTGGCCCAATAGAGGATCTCGTTTTCTCTCTCTGTAAAACGGGCGTTTTTTTCTTGGCGCGCGGTGTTTTTTTCCGACAGTGAAGTCAGCGTTAAATACATCTCATGGGTCGATGCCAGCAGCAACGAAATATCGCCTTTATGCTGATTCAGCATCTGCATGGTTTCCGCCTTGCGCTCGGCAGCGAGGGTAAAGGAAAGGGTCACAAGATTATTATTAAAGTCATGCAACACGAAGGTATAGCCATCGGCTACGCCGAATTCGCGTGCTTGCTCGAACAACTCAGAAAAACGGAAGCCGGCGCCAGCCATGAGATTCTCATCCCAGGCGAAAGGTGTCAGGCGATTGAGCGCCGTAATGACCACTGGATCGGTATATTGCAGCCCTTGCTCTTTATATTGCTTTACCCATTCACCGGGGTAATTGGTGACGCCAAAGATACATGACATATCTTTCTTGGATAACACCACGTAGGCCCAGATAAGCTCGCCGAAATCGCCTAATGCTGCTTCCAGATGCTTGCTGATAATGTGACTGATATTTTCTTCATATTCCATTAACTGCCTGCCCCGCTACCCAATACACCGCAGGGTAGACTATACCAAAAAGGATCGGTGCGCCGTAACCTTCGCATCTCGCGCGGATAATGCCCGCTGGAATATTGCCAGCGGCGACCGGCAAGCGCTTTGCCTGCCGCCGATGCGCGGGGTATATTAGCCGTACGTCCATTGTGCCTGTCAGGAGTGAATGAGTGAGCATGTTCGCAGAAGAGCGCCAGGAAAAACTCCTCGCCATTCTCAAGGAGAAGCGCAAGCTCTCCGTGGGGGAAATGAGCTCGCGCTTTAACGTCTCCGGCGCCACCATCCGCACCGATCTGCGCATTCTGGAAGACGCCGGCATGCTGACGCGCACCCACGGCGGCGCCATTCTGCGCACCCGTGCCAGCTTCGAGGTCGGTTCCGATCAGCGTGAAGAGGTGAACCTCAGCGCCAAGGAGCAAATCGGTCAACTGGCCGCCGGCCTGGTGGAAGACGGCGACATCATCGTATTGGACACCGGCACCACCACCCTGCAAATCGCCCGCCATCTGCACCAGCGCCGCAACCTGACCGTAGTCACCAACGATTTCATGATCGCCAAGAGTCTGGAAGACGTCGAATCGATCCAGATCATCCTGCTGGGCGGCATCGTCAAAAAGGGTTATCACTGCGCGGTCGCCATCAACGGCCGTTCGCTGCTGGATACGCTGAACATCGACAAGGCGTTTATGGGCGCCAACGCGCTATCGCTGAAACAGGGCGCCTGCGTGGCCGACATCATGCTGGCCGAAACCAAGCGCGCGATGGTGGAGCATGCCAATCAGGTGATCGTGGTGTGCGATCACTCCAAGCTGAGCAACACCTCGCTGGCGCAGTTCGCCTCCCCTGCCCAGATCGACACCCTGGTGCTGGATCGCCTGCCGGAAGACGCGCAGGCCTATCAGGATGCCGGCATTGCGCTGCTGAGCGTCAGCTAATCCCACCAACAAAAAAGGCGCGGCCCCGCGGCCACGCCTTTCTTCACTACTGATCGCCCCGCTACTTGCGTTTGAGCAGCATATACACGCTGATCAGCAGGAACAGCATGCTCGGCAGCAGCGCGCCCAGCACCGGCGGCATGCTGTACACCAGGCTCAGCGGGCCGAAGATCTGATCCAGCACGTAGAACAGGAAGCCGAAGCTGATGCCGGTCACCACGCGGATGCCCATCGGCACGCTGCGCAGCGGGCCGAAGATGAACGACAGCGCCATCAGCATCATCACCGCCACCGACAGCGGCGAGAAGATTTTGCTCCACATGTTGAGCTGGTAACGGCTGGCCTCCTGGCCGCTCTGCTTCAGGTACTTCACGTAGTTGTGCAGCCCGCTGATGGAGAGCGAATCCGGATCCAGCGCCACCACGCCCAGCTTGTCCGGGGTCAGGTTGGTTTTCCATTCGCCGGTCAGCGTCTGGGTGCCGGTCACCTGTTTCGGGTCGGTCAGATCCGAGGTATCCACCTGCGAAAGCTGCCACACCCCGTTCTCGAAGCTGGCGGTGGCGGCATAGCGCACCGTCTCCAGGCGACGCTGATCGTTGAAGTGGTAGATGTTCACGCCGGAGAGTTCTTTATCGCCGGAGACGCGCTCGATGTAGATGAAGTCGTTGCCGTCCTTCGCCCACAGCCCGCTCTTGGTGGAGAGCAGCGAGCCGCCGTACATCTGCTGGGCGCGGTAGTTGCGCGCCATCTGCTCGCCCTGCGGTGCCACCCACTCGCCGATCGCCATGGTCAGCAGCACCAGCGGAATGGCGGTTTTCATCACCGAGCCGGCGATCTGCAGGCGGGTAAAGCCGGAAGCCTGCATGACGACCAGTTCGCTGCGCGTCGCCAGTTGGCCCAGGCCGAGCAGCGCGCCGAGCAGCGCCGCCATCGGGAAGAAGATCTCGATGTCTTTCGGCACGCTCAGCAGGGTGTACATGCCGGCGCTCAACGCGGTGTATTCGCCCTGGCCGACCTTGCGCAGCTGATCGACGAACTTGATGATGCCGGACAGCGACACCAACATGAACAGCGTCATGATGATGGTGTTGAAAATCGTTTTACCGATATACCGGTCTAATACGCCAAACATTAGGCCGCTCCTCTCAGGCGTGCGCGCAGCTTGCGCATCGGCACGGTATCCCACAGGTTCAGCGCCAGCGCGATCGCGAAGTAAACGCCGTTAACCAGCCACAGCCACAGCATCGGATCCAGCTTGCCCTTGCCGGCGTTGGATCGCAGCGAGGTCTGCAGCAGGAAGAAGATCAGATACAGCAGGATGGCCGGCAGCATGCTCAGCACGCGGCCCTGGCGTGGGTTCACCACGCTGAGCGGCACCACCAGCAGCGCCATCAGCGCCACCGACACCACCAGCGTCAGGCGCCAGTGGAACTCGGCGCGCGCATCCGGATCGTCGGACTCCCACAGCGTCTGCATCGACATCTGTTCGGATTCGGTGTTGTCCGCCGCCACGGTGCGGTGGCCAATCACCGCCTTGTAGTCGGTGAAGTCGGTAATGCGGAAGTCGCGCAGCAGCGCGGTGCCTTCAAAGCGGGTGCCCTTGTCGAGCGTCACCACCTGCGAGCCGTCTTTCTGCTGCACGATGTTGCCGTGCTCGGCCACCACCACCGACGGGCGTTGGTTGCCGTTCGGCCGCAGCTGCGCCAGGAACACGTCGTTGAAGGTGCTGCCTTTCACGTTGCCGATAAACAGCACCGCGTTGCCGTCCTGCGAGGGTTTGAACTGCCCTTCCGCCAGCCCGGCGATGCTTGGGTTGGCCTTGGCTTCGTTTACCACCACGTCCTGATAGCGCGAGGCCCAGGGGCCGGCCCAAAACACGTTCACCGCCGCGACCGCAGAGGTGAGCAGCGCCAGGATCATGGCGGCGATAATCAGGGTGCGTTTGCCCAGCCCGCAGGCGTGCATAACGGTGATTTCGCTCTCGGTATACAACCGCCCAAGCGTCATCAGCAAGCCGAGAAACAGGCTCAAAGGCAGGATGAGCTGCGCCATTTTCGGCACGCCCAGAGCGAGCAGAGAAAGTACTAAGTTTGTCGGGATATTGCCGTCCACCGCGTCGCCCAACACCCTGACCAAGTTCTGACAAAAGAAGATCAGAAGCAGGATGAACAGGATGGCGATTTGGCTCTTGAGCGTTTCCCGTACCAGATATCTTATGATGATCACGCTTATTACGCCTGTGAAAACTTGTCTTTTTGCAGGAAAATCGATAATTTCATCGCTAATCCGCCATTTATTCTCATCATATGGCAACCTTCACAGCTAAAATAGTATTACAACATCAAGCCGTTTGGGTGTCCTATAGGAACTTGCTTATAGTCGCCAAAACAGAGCAATTTACGCCGTTCAGGTTAACATAATCCGTTAACTCAAATGGCGGGAGATCGTTACGGAGTCGGTTATTCTAGCCGTAGCGTCCGCCTTTGTCTTTAAGATTCAGGAGAGTGCATGGAGTTCAGTGTAAAAAGCGGTAGCCCGGAAAAACAGCGCAGTGCCTGTATTGTAGTCGGCGTTTTCGAACCGCGCCGCCTGTCCCCTATCGCAGAACAACTCGACAAAATCAGTGATGGTTATATCAGCGCATTGCTGCGCCGTGGCGAACTGGAAGGCAAGGTCGGGCAGACGCTGCTACTGCACCATGTGCCCAACATTCTCTCCGAGCGCATCCTGCTGATCGGCTGCGGCAAAGAGCGCGAGCTCGATGAGCGCCAATACAAGCAGGTGATCCAGAAAACCATCAATACCCTCAACGACACCGGCTCGATGGAAGCGGTCTGCTTCCTGACCGAGCTGCATGTAAAAGGCCGCAATACCTACTGGAAAGTGCGTCAGGCGGTGGAAACCGCCAAAGAGACGCTCTACACCTTCGATCAGCTGAAAAGCAACAAGGTGGAGCCGCGTCGTCCGCTGCGCAAAATGGTGTTCAACGTGCCGACCCGCCGTGAGCTCACCAGCGGCGAGCGCGCTATCCAGCACGGCCTGGCGGTGGCTTCCGGCATCAAGGCGGCCAAAGATCTCGGCAACATGCCGCCGAACATCTGTAACGCCGGCTACCTGGCCTCGCAGGCCCGCCAGCTGGCGGACGCCTTCAGCACCCACATCACCACCCGCGTCATCGGCGAACAGCAGATGAAAGAGCTGGGCATGAACGCCTATCTGGCGGTCGGCGCCGGTTCGCAAAACGAGTCGTTGATGTCGGTGATGGAATATAAGGGCAACCCAAATCCGGACGCTAAGCCGATCGTGCTGGTAGGCAAAGGGCTGACCTTCGACTCCGGTGGCATCTCGATCAAACCGGCCGACGGCATGGACGAGATGAAATACGACATGTGCGGCGCGGCGACCGTGTACGGCGTGATGCGCGTGGTGGCGGAGCTGAACCTGCCGCTGAACGTGATCGGCGTGCTGGCCGGCTGTGAAAACATGCCGGGCGGCCGGGCGTACCGTCCGGGCGACGTGCTGACCACCATGTCCGGCCAGACCGTCGAGGTGCTGAACACCGACGCCGAAGGCCGCCTGGTGCTGTGCGACACCCTGACCTACGTCGAGCGCTTCGAGCCGGAGCTGGTGATCGACATCGCCACCCTGACCGGCGCCTGCGTGATCGCCTTGGGCCACCACATCACCGGCCTGATGTCGAACCACAACCCGCTGGCGCACGAACTGCTGGGCGCTTCCGAGCAGGCCGGCGACCGCGCCTGGCGCCTGCCGATGGCCGACGAGTACTACGAACAGTTGGACTCCAACTTCGCCGACATGGCGAACATCGGTGGCCGCCCTGGCGGCGCCATCACCGCCGCCTGCTTCCTGTCGCGCTTCACCCGCAAGTACACCTGGGCGCACCTGGATATCGCCGGCACCGCCTGGCGCTCCGGTAAAGCCAAGGGCGCGACCGGCCGCCCGGTGGCGCTGCTGTCGCAGTTCCTATTGAACCGCGCAGGCCTGAACGGCGACGATTAAATCTGAGCGGTAATTCAGGTATAATCCCAAGGGGCACAGCATGCTGTGCCCCTACATTTTTTTATCGGCAGCGGTGGATCCTTAATGAAACAGGCGACGTTTTATTTGCTCGACAACGCGGAACCGTCAGGCGCGCTCAGCGCCCATGAGGCCGTGGCCTGCGCCGTTGCCGCCAACGGCTTCCGTTCCGGCAAACGGGTGCTGATCGCCTGCGAGAGCCAGGAGCAGGCCCAGCGGCTGGACGAAGCGCTATGGCAGCGCGAGCCGCATGAATTCGTGCCGCACAACCTGGCCGGCGAAGGGCCGCACTACGGCGCGCCGGTGGAACTGTGCTGGTCCGGCAAGCGCGGCAACGCCCCGCGCGATCTGCTGATCGCCCTGCTGCCGCAGTTTGCCGATTTTGCTACCGCTTTCCATGAAGTGGTAGACTTCGTTCCTTACGAAGACACTCTGAAACAGTTGGCGCGCGACCGTTACAAGGCCTATCGCAGCGTCGGCTTCCATTTGACCACGGCTACGCCGCCAACTCACTGAATACGATAAAGAATGGAAAAGACAAACAGTCAGCTCGACACCGCATACGACCCAAAACAGATCGAACAGAAGCTGTACGATCATTGGGAGAATCAGGGTTACTTCAAGCCGAACGGCGACACCAGCCAGGAAAGCTTCTGCATCATGATCCCGCCGCCGAACGTCACCGGCAGCCTGCACATGGGCCACGCGTTCCAGCAGACCATCATGGACACCATGATTCGCTATCAGCGCATGCAGGGCAAAAACACCCTGTGGCAGGCGGGCACCGACCACGCCGGCATCGCCACCCAGATGGTGGTGGAGCGCAAGATCGCCGCGGAAGAAGGCAAAACCCGCCACGACTACGGCCGTGACGCGTTTATCGACAAAATCTGGCAGTGGAAGGCGGAGTCCGGCGGCACCATCACCCGCCAGATGCGCCGTCTGGGTAACTCCGTGGACTGGGAGCGCGAGCGCTTCACCATGGACGAAGGCCTGTCGAACGCGGTGCGCGAAGTGTTTGTCCGTCTGCACAAAGAAGACCTGATCTACCGCGGCAAGCGCCTGGTGAACTGGGATCCGAAGCTGCGCACCGCCATCTCCGATCTGGAAGTGGAAAACCGCGAATCCAAAGGTTCCATGTGGCACCTGCGCTACCCGCTGGCCGACGGCGCGAAAACCGCCGAGGGCAAAGACTACCTGGTGGTCGCCACCACCCGTCCGGAAACCGTGCTGGGCGATACCGGCGTGGCGGTCAACCCGGAAGATCCGCGCTATAAGGACCTGATCGGCAAAGAGATCATTCTGCCGCTGGTCGGCCGCCGCATCCGCATCGTCGGTGACGAACACGCCGATATGGAAAAAGGCACCGGCTGCGTGAAGATCACCCCGGCGCACGATTTCAACGACTACGAAGTCGGCAAACGCCACGGCCTGCCGATGATCAACATTCTGACCTTCGACGGCGACATCCGCCAGGAAGCGGAAGTGTTCAACACTCTGGGCGAAGTCTGCACCGACTACTGCAACGAAATCCCGACCGAGTTCCGCGGCCTGGAGCGCTTCGCGGCGCGTAAAGCGGTGGTTGCCGCCTTCGATAATCTGGGCCTGCTGGACGAGATCAAACCGCACGACCTGACGGTGCCTTACGGCGACCGCGGCGGCGTGGTGATCGAGCCGATGCTGACCGACCAATGGTACGTGCGCACCGCGCCGCTGGCCAAAGTGGCGGTGGAAGCGGTCGAACAGGGCGAAATCCAGTTCGTGCCGAAGCAGTACGAAAACATGTACTTCAGCTGGATGCGCGATATTCAGGACTGGTGCATCTCGCGTCAGCTGTGGTGGGGCCACCGCATCCCGGCCTGGTATGACGTGAACGGCAAAGTCTACGTGGGCCGCAGCGAAGAAGAAGTGCGCAGCGAGAACAACCTGGGCGCCGACGTGGTGCTGACCCAGGACGAAGACGTGCTGGACACCTGGTTCTCGTCCGGCCTGTGGACCTTCTCTACCCTGGGCTGGCCGGAGCAGACCGACGCGCTGAAAACCTTCCACCCGACCAGCGTGATGGTCAGCGGCTTCGACATCATCTTCTTCTGGATCGCGCGCATGATCATGCTGACCATGCACTTCATCAAAGATGAAAACGGCAAGCCGCAGGTGCCGTTCAAGACCGTCTACATGACTGGTCTTATCCGCGACGACGAAGGCCAGAAGATGTCCAAGTCGAAAGGCAACGTGATCGATCCGCTGGACATGGTCGACGGCATCTCGCTGGAAGATCTGCTGGAAAAACGCACCGGCAACATGATGCAGCCGCAGCTGGCGGAGAAGATCCGCAAGCGCACCGAGAAACAGTTCCCGAACGGCATCGAGCCGCACGGCACCGACGCCCTGCGCTTCACCCTGGCGGCGCTGGCCTCGACCGGCCGCGACATCAACTGGGACATGAAGCGCCTGGAAGGCTACCGCAACTTCTGTAACAAGCTGTGGAACGCCAGCCGCTTCGTGCTGATGAACACCGAAGCGCACGACTGCGGCTTCAACGGCGGCGAGAAAGTGCTGTCGCTGGCGGATCGCTGGATCCTGGCCGAATTCAACCGCACGGTGAAAGCCTACCGCGAAGCGCTGGACACCTACCGCTTCGATCTGGCGGCCAACATCCTGTACGAATTCACCTGGAACCAGTTCTGCGACTGGTATCTGGAGTTGACCAAGCCGGTGGTGAGCAACGGCAGCGAAGCGGAACAGCGCGGCACCCGCCACACGCTGATCACCGTGCTGGAAGCGCTGCTGCGCCTGGCGCACCCGATCATTCCGTTTATCACCGAAACCATCTGGCAGCGCGTGAAGCCGCTGACCGGCACGACCGCAGACACCATCATGCTGCAGCCGTTCCCGGCCTACGACGCCGCGCTGGAAGACGAGCAGGCGCTGAACGATCTGGAGTGGATCAAGCAAACCATCATCGCCGTGCGCAACATCCGCGCCGAGATGAACATTGCGCCAAGCAAAGCGCTCGACGTGCTGCTGCGCAACTGCAGCGCCGACGCCCAGCGCCGCGTGCAGGAGAACCAAAGCTTTATCGCCCGTCTGGCGCGCCTGGAATCCATCGCGCTGCTGCCGGCCGGTGAGAAAGGCCCGGTCTCCGTCACCAAGCTGGTGGACGGTGCCGAGCTGCTGATCCCGATGGCCGGTTTCATCGACAAAGACGCCGAGATCGCGCGTCTGGCGAAAGAGATGGGCAAGCTGGATGCGGAAATCGCCGCGATCGAAGGCAAGCTGGCGAACGAAGGCTTCGTGGCGCGCGCGCCGGAAGCGGTGGTCGCCAAAGAACGCGATCGTCTGGCGGCCTGCAAAGAAGGCAAAGTGAAGCTGCAGGAACAGCAGGCGACCATCGCCGCGCTGTAATCCACCGGCTCACGCCAACGCCTGAAAAACAGCGGGGTCTTCCCCGCTGTTTTTTTATCGCCGTTGCATCCGGGCCGGGTTAGGTGTTATTACAAGATATTACTGCTGCAGGGACGCCGCCGGGAAATAATCCCCGGCGCGTTTCGTGCTGCGATAAAAACGAAAAACGAACGTGGTCTCTTTCAATGGCGAGTGTAAACATGACAACAGCAACCCCGGCGCGCCTGCTGGTGCGCCCCATCACGGCGGAAGACAATGCCGCCATTGCTCACGTCATTCGCGAAGTCTCCGCCGAGCACGGCCTGACGGCGGATAAAGGCTATACCGTCTCCGATCCCAATCTGGACGCCCTGTATCAGCTCTACAGCCTGCCGCGCAGCGCTTACTGGGTGATCGAGGTAGACGGCCAGGTCGCCGGCGGCGGCGGCATCGCGCCGCTGCAGGGCGGCGCAGACGATATATGCGAATTGCAGAAGATGTATTTCCTGCCGGTGTTGCGCGGCAAGGGATTGGCGAAACGCCTGGCGCTGCAGGCGCTGGATTTCGCCCGCCGGCACGGCTTCCGCTGTTGTTACCTCGAGACCACCGCCAGCCTGACGCAGGCCGTTGCGCTGTACGAACATCTGGGCTTCGAACACATCGACCACGCGATGGGCGCTACCGGCCACGTCGATTGCGAAGTCACCATGCTGAAAACGCTGTAATCGCCCCCGCCTTCCCATCAGGGCGCAGCTTGCTGCGCCTTTTTTATTAATATCGCAATCAATCAGTAAAACTCGCTATAACGCCGTATTTCAAGCAGATAAACTGACGTTAAAAACCAATATGTAAATTTAATGTGAAGTTCGTTAATAAATTAACGATCGCAAATTGACCGCTTTTTCCCCCGCGTTACTCTGCCAGTATCCCAATCGCGCACGGAGAGCTGTCATGTCGGAAAATACCTTTGATTACATCATTGTCGGCGCCGGTTCCGCCGGCTGCGTGCTGGCGGCGCAGCTGATCCGCCGCACCCAGGCGCGGGTGCTGCTGCTGGAAGCCGGCGGCGACGACAATAACCTGTTCATCAAGATGCCGGCCGGCGTGGCCAAGATCATCGCCAAAAAGAGCTGGCCCTACGAAACGGAACCGGAACCGCACGCCAACAACCGCCGCATGCAGATCGCGCAGGGCAAGGTGCTGGGCGGCAGCAGTTCGGTCAACGGCATGATCTACCTGCGCGGCCAGCCGCAGGACTACGACGACTGGGCCGAGCGCTACGGCTGCGCCGGCTGGAGCTACCGGGAGGTGCTGCCTTACTTCAAACGCGCCGAGGCCAACGAAAGCCTGTCGGACGACTACCACGGCGCCGACGGGCTACTGCCGGTCAGCGAAAACCGCTACCGCCACCCGCTCAGCATGGCGTTTATCCGCGCCGGCCAGGAGCTGAACCTGCCCTATCGCAACGACTTCAACGGCGGCAGCCAGCACGGCGTCGGTTTCTACCAAACCACCACCCACAACGGCGAACGCGCCAGCACCGCCCGCACCTACCTGAAGGCGGTGCGCGACGAACGGCGGCTGGTGGTGAAACTGAACGCCCTGGCGCATCGGCTGACCTTCGAGGGCAACGTCGCCACCGGCGTGGTCTACAGCCAGAACGGCGGCGCGGAAGTGACCGCGCGCGCCACCAAAGAGGTGATCGTCAGCGCCGGCGCGGTCGGTTCGCCGAAGCTGCTGATGCTGTCCGGCATCGGCCCGCGCGACCACCTGCAGCAGCTGGGCATCGAGGTGCGGGCGGATCTGCCGGTGGGTAAAAACTTCCACGACCATCTGCACATGTCGATCAACGTCAGCACCCGCGAGCCGATCAGCCTGTTCGGCGCCGATCGCGGCCTGCAGGCGCTGAGCCACGGCGCGCAATGGCTGGCGTTTCGCAGCGGCGTGCTCTCGTCCAACGTGCTGGAAGGCGCCGCCTTCACCGACAGCCAGGGCGACGGCCGGCCGGACGTGCAAATCCACTTCCTGCCGCTGCTGGACAGCTGGGACGACGTGCCCGGCGAGCCGCTGCCGAACATTCACGGCTTCACGCTCAAGGTCGGCTACCTGCAGCCGAAGGCGCGCGGCGAAGTGCTGCTGCGCAGCAGCAACCCGCACGATCCGGTCAAGCTGCACGCCAACTACCTCGGCCACCCGGACGATCTGGCCGGCAGCGTGCGCGCGGTGAAGTTCGGCCTGGGCTTCCTGCAAACCGCGGCGCTGAAGCCGCTGATCAAGGATCTGCTGATGCCGCAGCCGGAGTGGACGCGCGACGAAGCGCAGCTGGAAGAGTTCGTGCGCAACTTCTGCAAGACGGTGTATCACCCGGTGGGCAGCTGCCGCATGGGGCCGTCGCCGCAGGACGCGGTGACCGATCCGCAGCTGCGGGTGCACGGATTTGAGCAGCTGCGGGTGATCGACTGCTCGGTGATGCCGCAGCTCACCAGCGGCAACACCAATGCGCCGACCATCATGCTGGCGGAAAAGGCGGTGGATCTGTTGCTGGGAGCGCCGCAGTAAGGGCGCGCCTCAACGTTAGGCGGCGGCGGGCACGCCGCTGTGGAAACGCAGCTTGCTGTCCGGCGACAGGATCAGTTCAGCTTCGAGGCGGCCGAAATGCGCCACCCGTTCGCTGATGTCGCCGCCGGCGATCTGTTCCGCCAGCGTCAGGTAGTCCTGATAATGGCGCGCTTCGGATCGCAGCAGCGAAACGTAAAAGCGGTTCAGCTCGTCGTCCAGGTGCGGCGCCAGTTTGGCGAAGCGTTCGCAGGATCGCGCTTCGATGTAAGCGCCGCAGATCAGTTTGTCGATCAGCGTCGCCGGATCGTGAGTGCGGATCTCGCGGATCATCCCCTTGGCGTAGCGGCTGGCGGTGATCTTGCGATACGGGATCCCGCGCGCCTGCATGATCTCCAGCACCTGCGAGAAGTGATGCAGCTCTTCCTTGATCAACAGCACCATGCGATCCGCCAGATCCTGGCCGTAGGCCGAGCCGTTTTTCGGCAGGATCTTGCGGATGAACTGGCCCTGGCGAAACAGCGTGTCCGGCGCGCCCTGCGCTTCGTGCAGAAACGCCTCGTAAGGGCGCAGCAGCGCCAACAGCGCGTCGCCGCTCTCTTTGTCCGCCACGTAGCGGCGGATCAGCCACATGCCGGTCTGCGCGGCTTTCAGCTCGCACACCAGGTGGTCGGTCAGCAACAGCTGCAGGTTTTCCGGACGGCGCGCGGCGTCGATCCAGGCGTCGGGCGTTTCACAGTGCAGGAAGCTTAAAATCGGGGCTAACAGGGATTGGTATGTCATCGGCTTAATTGCCCTAAGTATTTCAAGTTGCAGCTAGGCGGCCAGCTCACTCATCCCCAGGAGCTTACTCAGGTAAGTGACTGGGGTGAGAGAGTGCAGCCAACAACGCTGCAGCTTGAAAGACGACGGGGATATCAGGGGCCGGCGAGAGCCGGCCCACAGGCATTGATCGGAAAGGGATTAGTGGCGTTTACCGTCGTCGTCTTCGTCGATGTAGTCGCCGTCTTCGTCATCCTCACCGTCTTCACCGTTCGGATCTTCGAAGTAGGTGCCCCAGCCGTCGTAGTTGACGCCGCAGCGTTCCGCCAGCGCCACCAGCTGCTCGACCTGAGCGTCGATCAGTTCGGCGTTCAGGCCGACTTCGCTGATCACGTCGCAGCACATCACCAGCGAGCCGTCTTCCACTTCCAGCTCTTCGGCGTCGGTCACTTCGTAGCCCAGCTTGAAGGCTTCAACGGCGGCCTGCTCCAGAACCTCAAATTTCTCGGCGGACAGATGGTGCTCGATGGTGTAGAGCGCGTCCGGATCGCTGCCGTCTTCCAGCAGTTCTTCGATGATCAGGCGGGTCTCTTCACGTTGTTCTTCCAGCAATTCGCGGTTTGCCATGCCTATATCCTCAAGTCAAATGGCCTTCATTCCTTCTATTTTCACACACCGCCGACGTTGCTTCCACGATAAACGTGAAAGATTTCCTCGCTGGGGTTGAATTTGAATATTCATACATATAAAGTGAATTTTAATTCAATTAAACAATCAGGGAATCGGACTATGAGCACCGGCAATGCGTTCTACCAACGTCACTTTCTGAGGTTAATGGATTTCACCCCCGCCGAGCTGCAGGCGCTGCTGAAACTGGCGGCCGATCTGAAGCAGGCCAAGAAGCAGGGGCAGGAACAGCGCCGGCTGCAGGGCAAAAACATTGCGCTCATCTTCGAAAAAGACTCGACCCGCACGCGATGCTCTTTCGAAGTTGCCGCATTCGATCAGGGCGCGCAGGTCACTTACCTCGGCCCGAGCGGCAGCCAGATCGGCCATAAGGAGTCGATGAAAGACACCGCCCGGGTGCTGGGCCGCCTGTACGACGGTATTCAGTATCGCGGCTACGGCCAGGCGCTGGTGGAAACCCTGGCGCAGCACGCCGGCGTGCCGGTGTGGAACGGCCTGACCGACGAGTTCCACCCCACCCAGCTGCTGGCGGATCTGCTCACCGTGCAGGAGCACCTGCCGGGCAAGGCGCTGAGTGAAGTGAAGCTGGCGTACGTCGGCGACGCGCGCAACAACATGGGCAACACGCTGCTGGAAGCCGCCGCGCTGGCGGGCATGGATCTGCGGCTGGTGGCGCCTAAGGCCTGCTGGCCGCAGCCGGAGCTGGTGGCCGAGTGCCAGGCGCTGGCGCAACAAACCGGCGCGAAACTCACCCTGACCGAAGACATCGCCGAAGGGGTGCAAGACGCCGACTTCCTCTACACCGACGTGTGGGTGTCGATGGGCGAACCAAAAGAGACCTGGCAGGAGCGTATCGCGCTGCTGCGGCCGTATCAGGTCAACATGGCGATGCTGAAGCTGACCGGCAACCCGAACGTGAAGTTCCTGCACTGCCTGCCGGCGTTCCACGACGATCAAACCACGCTCGGCAAGCAGATGGCGCAGCAGTACGATCTGCACGGCGGCATGGAAGTGACCGACGAGGTGTTCGAATCGGCGCACAGCGTGGTGTTCGATCAGGCGGAAAACCGGCTGCACACCATCAAGGCGGTGCTGATCGCCACGCTGAGCGAAACCCTCTGACAGTCCTCCCCTCCGCCCTGGCGCCCCCGGCCAGGGCGGCTAATATATTCCTGGAATATCAAATAGCGGATTGACCTTTGCCCGCCGCCGGCAAAGGTTCTACCGTGACAGGCCGACGGCGCTCGCGCCGTGAAAACCAACGATAACAAACCGTTCTCAGCGCCGCCTGGCGGCGCCTTCAGGGGATACACACCGATGAAAGCCAAACTCTTGCCGCTGTTCCTGCTCGCCGCCCTGCCCGCCGCCGCGTTAGCCGCCACGCCACCGAATACGCTGGTGGTGGTGCAATCGCTGGATGACATCGTCAGCCTCGATCCGGCGGAAGCCAACGAACTCTCCAGCATCCAGACGGTGCCCAGCCTGTACCAGCGGCTGGTGCAAGCGGATCGCGACGATCCGGCCAAGGTGGCGCCGGTGCTGGCGGAAAGCTGGCAGAGCGACGCTGCAGCCAAAACGCTGACGGTGAAACTGCGGCCGCAGGCGGCGTTCGCCTCCGGCAACCCGCTGACCGCCGACGACGTGATTTTTTCCTACAGCCGCGCGGTGAAAATGAACAAGTCGCCGGCGTTCATCCTCAACGTGCTCGGCTGGCAGCCGGACAACATCGACGCGCAGCTGAAGAAGATTGACGAACATACCGTGCAGCTGCGCTGGACGGCGGACGTCAGCCCGGCGGTGGCGCTGAATATCCTCTCGACGCCGATCGCCTCGATCGTCGACAGCAAAGCGGCGCTGGCCAACGTCAAAGACGGCGACTTCGGCAACGCCTGGCTGAAAATGCACTCCGCCGGCAGCGGCCCGTTCAAGATGCGCGTCTATCAGCCGCATCAGGCGATCGTGCTGGACGCTAACCCCACCACGCCGGGCGACAAGCCGCAGCTGAAAAACATCATCATTAAAAACGTGCCGGATCCGGCCACCCGCCGCCTGCTGATCCAGCAGGGCGACGCCGATATCGCCCGCGAACTGGGCGCCGATCAGACCGACACGCTGAAAAACCAGCCGGGCGTCAAGGTGCTGGAGATCCCGTCCGCCGAGCAAAACTACCTGGTATTCAACACCGGCAACGGCACCAATCCGCTGCTGAACAACCCGGCGTTCTGGGAAGCGGCGCGCTACCTGGTGGATTATCAAGGCATCACGAAGGATCTGCTGAAGGGCCAATACTTCGTGCACCAGAGCTTCCTGCCGGTCGGGCTGCCGGGCGCGCTGGAGACCAACCCGTTCAGCTACGATCCGGCCAAGGCGAAAGCCATCCTGGCCAAGGCGGGCATCACCCACGCCGCCTTTACGCTGGACGTGGAGAACAAGCCGCCGTTCATCACCATCGCGCAGGCGCTGCAGGGCAGCTTCGCCGCCGCCGGCGTGAAGGTAGAGCTGCTGCCGGCGGCGGGCAGCCAGGTTTACTCCCGCGTGCGCGCCAGGCAGCATCAGGCGGCGATCCGCCTGTGGATCCCGGATTACTTCGACGCCCACTCCAACGCCAGCGCCTTCGCCTATAACGACGGCAAAAGCAGCACGGTAGCCGGACTGAACGGCTGGCAGATCCCGCACTTGAACCAGCAGACGCTGGCGGCGCTGGCCGAAGCCGATCCGGCCAAGCGCCGCGCGCTGTACACCGCCATGCAGCAGGAGCTGCAGCGCAGTTCGCCTTACGTGTTTATCGATCAGGCCAAAACCGAAGTGGTGCTGCGCGACAACGTCAAAGGCTACCAGCAGGGGCTGAACGCCGACATGGTCTACTACGATCGCGTCAGCAAATAGCCGGCGGGCGGCCATCGCCGGCCAATCGATTGCGGGGCGGCAAAAAACGGTGTTTTAGCGCTTGCAGTAGCGAAAAGCGCGAGTATAATGCGCCACAATTTGCCAGGAGAAAGCATGAAAAACGACGTTTGTTTTGTTAGCCACAATCGACAAAACCGACTGCCTATCGGCGGCCAGCTGCCGTTGTTTCTCCTGTTGCTAAACCGATCGTTTCAAGCCCCTCATTGAGGGGCTTTTTTTTGCCTTGAGAATATCCCAAAGTCCCGCGCCACGGGCACGCGTCGAGGAGGAGTGAAAAATGGCCAACCCGCTGTATCACAAACACATCATCTCTATTAACGATCTCAGCCGCGAGGATCTGGAGCTGGTGCTGCGCACTGCCGCCGGTCTGAAAGCCAACCCGCAGCCGGAACTGTTGAAACACAAGGTGATCGCCAGCTGCTTCTTCGAAGCCTCGACCCGTACCCGCCTGTCGTTCGAAACCTCGATGCACCGCCTCGGCGCCTCGGTGGTGGGCTTCGCCGACGGCAGCAACACCTCGCTCGGCAAGAAAGGCGAAACCCTGGCCGACACCATCTCGGTGATCAGCACCTACGTGGACGCCATCGTGATGCGCCACCCGCAGGAAGGCGCGGCGCGCATGGCCGCTGAATTCTCCGGCAACGTACCGGTGCTCAACGCCGGCGACGGCGCCAACCAGCACCCGACCCAGACCCTGCTGGATCTGTTCACCATCCAGGAAACCCAGGGCCGCCTGAGCAACCTCAGCATCGCCATGGTCGGCGACCTGAAGTACGGCCGCACCGTGCACTCGCTCACCCAGGCGCTGGCCAAGTTCGAAGGCAACCGCTTCTACTTCATCGCCCCGGACGCGCTGGCGATGCCGGCCTACATCCTGAAAATGCTGGAAGAGAAAGGCATCGAGTACAGCCTGCACAGCAGCATTGAAGAAGTGGTGCCGGAGCTGGATATTCTCTACATGACCCGGGTACAGAAAGAGCGCCTCGATCCTTCCGAGTACGCCAACGTGAAAGCGCAGTTCGTGCTGCGCGCCGCGGATCTGGCCGGCGCGCGCGCCAACCTCAAGGTGCTGCACCCGCTGCCGCGCATCGACGAGATCGCCACCGACGTGGATAAAACGCCGCATGCCTACTACTTCCAACAGGCGGGCAACGGCATCTTCGCCCGCCAGGCGCTGCTGGCGCTGGTGCTCAACGCAGATTTGGCTCTTTAAGGGGGAACCGCCATGACTCACGACAACAAACTGCAGGTCGAAGCGATCAAATGCGGCACGGTGATCGACCACATTCCGGCGCAGATCGGTTTCAAACTGCTGACGCTGTTCAAGCTGACCGCCACCGACCAGCGCATCACCATCGGCCTGAACTTGCCCTCCAACGCGCTGGGCCGCAAGGATCTGATCAAGATCGAGAACACCTTCCTGACCGAGCAGCAGGCCAACCAGCTGGCGATGTACGCGCCGAAGGCCACGGTGAACCGCATCGACAACTATGAAGTGGTGCGCAAACTGACCCTCAGCCTGCCGGATCACATCGACGGCGTGCTGACCTGCCCGAACAGCAACTGCATCAGCCGCAGCGAGCCGGTGGCGTCGAGCTTCAGCGTGAAGCCGCGCGACGGCGAAGTGCACCTGAAGTGCCGCTATTGCGAGAAAGAGTTCGAGCATCAGGTGGTGTTGCAGGCCGACTGAATTCTGCCCTTTTAACGGGAGCGGCGCTGTTAATCTGCGCGCCACTCCCTATAATGGGTGCCTGAAAATAACTCTACCCACGTTGCTACCCACCGAATTTCAAGCTGCGGCCGACCGCGCGGCGGCGTGAAAGACAACGGGTCTATCAGGAGAAAACATGTCACGTAATATCAGCACTGAACTCGCCCCGGCAGCCATTGGTCCTTACGTGCAGGGCGTTGATCTGGGCAGCATGATCATCACTTCCGGCCAGATCCCGGTCGATCCGAAAACCGGCGCCGTCGCCGACGACGTGGCCGCTCAGGCGCGCCAGTCGCTGGAAAACGTCAAAGCGATCGTCGAAGCCGCCGGCCTGATCGTTGCCGACATCGTGAAAACCACCGTGTTCGTGAAAGATCTGAACGACTTCGCCACCGTTAACGCCGCGTACGAAACCTTCTTCACCGAGCACAGCGCGCCGTTCCCGGCCCGCTCCTGCGTGGAAGTGGCGCGTCTGCCGAAAGACGTGAAGATCGAAATCGAAGCCATCGCCGTGCGTCGTTAATCGACACGCACGCGAATGACGGTCAGCTTCGGCTGGCCGTTTTTATTGGTAAGAATTTTATTAATCCAATTAATTTATAGCGATAGCGTAATACCGCTCACATTTACAATCCCACAATAAAAATACGCCTATAATTATTTCTCACCCGGCCGGGTCATTGCTGTTTCATTTCGTTCACTCCGTGAATAATGACAGGAGATAACCATGGCACCTAGCGTATTGGATTATTTTATCCAACAAGCTTCCCGTTATCCGGAAAAAACCGCCGTCGTCGGCGATAATAAACATCTGACCTACCGTCAATTGGATGAAGCCAGCAGCGCACTGTGCACGCGCCTGAAACAGGAAGGGGTTCGGCCCGGCGATGCCGTGCCGCTGGTCGCGCAGCGCACGGTGGAATTGCCGATCGGCATGATGGCGATCGCCAAGGCCGGAGCCTGTTATATTCCCATTGACGCCCGCTATCCCGAACGGCGCATTCGCAATATTATCGAACAAAGTGGCTCGCCGATAATCCTCTTCAGCAACCATGACGCTCGTGTAAATATCGACAACCTCCCGCGCAAAGTCCTTTCCATTGATAATATTTCCCTGACTAAAGTTTCCATAACTGTATTTTCCCCTCCGCCCTCCGATGCGCTTGCCTATATTATTTTCACCTCCGGCACCACCGGCGCGCCCAAAGGCGTCATGATCGAACACCGTTCGCTGTTAAACCTGCTCCTCTGGCATAACCAACGTTTCGCGATGGATGAACACAGCCGTTCCACGCTGATTGCCGGCGTCGGTTTTGACGTGGCGCAATGGGAAATCTGGGCGCCGCTGATCTGCGGCGGCACCCTGTATCTGCCGCACGAGGAGACCCGCCTGCAGCCGGACGCATTGCTGGCCTTCTTCGCCCGGCATCGCCTCACCCACGCCTTTGTCCCTACGGTATTGGTGCCGGAGGTCATCGGCGCGCCGCAGCCCGCCGGGCTGGCGCTGAAATACCTGTTCACCGCCGGTGAAAAGCTGAATCCGCTCGAGCTGCGCGGCATCGGCTATGCAGTGGTGGATTACTACGGCCCGACGGAGGCCACCATCTTCGCCACCTGCAACCGCGTGCGCTGCGCGACGCAAAACCCGCCGTCCACAATTGGCCGGCCCATCGCCGATACGCAGGTATTCATCCTCGACGAGCGCCTACGGCCGGTAACCGACGGCGAACCTGGCGAGCTCTGCATCAGCGGCCTCTGCCTGGCGCGCGGCTACCTGAACGCCCCGCAGCTGACCGCCGAGCGTTTTGTCACTTCGCCGCACGTCGGCGGCCAGCGCTTGTACCGCAGCGGCGATCGGGCGCGCCGCTTGCCTGACGGCCGCATTCAGTACCTGGGGCGCCTCGACGCCCAGGTCAAAATCCGCGGCAATCGCGTGGAACTCGGTGAAATCGGCAGCCTGATGACGCAGGTCTCCGGCGTAAAAACCGCCATCGCCCTCGTCAATCAAACGGACAATCCGAGCGACAAGCGGATCCTGGCGTTTTTGACCGGTGAAGATCCCGGCGGCGATCTCATTGCACGGGTTAAACGGCAGCTTCAGGATCAGCTGCCCGCCTACTCTCTGCCCGCCGAGTACCGGCATCTGGCTCGGTTGCCGATCAACGCCAACGGTAAAATCGACCAGGCGGCGCTGTTGGCCCTGGCGCCCGAGGCTCGGCCGGCCCCTGCTGAACCGCTCGACGGCCACCAGCGGATCGTCGCCGATCTGTGGCGCAGGCTGCTGAAAATCGATCATATCCGCGCCGACGATGATTTCTTCGCGCTGGGCGGGCATTCGCTGCTGGCGGCAAACCTGGCAAACCAACTGGGTAAAGCGTTCGCGGTCAAAACCTATGTGCGTGATATCTATGCATACCCGAACCTGACGACGCTGGCGCAGGCGATGAAGCAACGCCAGGGACAAGAACAAACGCCTGAATCTCAAGACGGCGAGCCGGCACGCGCCTTGCTGGATGAAGTGTATTTGCCGTCGGATCTCGTCATCGATCCGACGTTCGATGCGCGGCAAATCAGCGCGCCGCGCGCCATTTTGCTGACCGGCGCCACCGGCTTCGTCGGCGCGCACCTGTTGGCCGATCTGCTGCACACCACCGACGCCGAGCTGTACTGTCTGGTGCGCGACGGCGCCAAACTGCCGCCGAGACAGCGGCTGGAGGCGGTGCTGCAGCGCTACCGGATCGCGTTGAGCGCCGGGCAGCGTGCACGCCTCCATATCCTGCCCGGCGACGTGGCGGAACACCATTTCTCGCTGGCCCCGGCGGCTTACCGGGTGTTAAGTCAGGATATCGATCTGATTTACCATTCGGCCAGCGCGGTGAATTTTATCCAGCCTTACGCCTACATGAAGCGCGACAACGTGCAGGGCCTGCGGGAAATCATTCGTTTCGCGGCGCATAGCCGCACCAAGCCGCTGATGCTGCTGTCGACCATCTCCGTTTACAGCTGGGGGCATCTGCACACCGGTAAGCGGGTGATGCGGGAAAGCGACGATATCGATCAAAACCTGCCGGCGGTCAGCCGCGATATCGGCTACGTGCGCAGCAAATGGGTGATGGAGAAAATCGCCGATCTGGCGGCGAAGCAAGGCCTGCCGCTGATGACGTTCCGCCTGGGCTACGCCACCTGCCACAGCCGCACCGGCGTCAACGCCGATTACCAATGGTGGGGGCGGCTGGTGAGAACCTGCATCAGCAGCGGCACGGTGCCGGATTTACGGGATCTGCGCGAAGGGTTGACCACCGTGGATTACATGACCCGGGCCATCGCCCACGTCTCTCGCAACCCGCAGGCGCTGGGGCAGAAATTCAACCTGATCCATCAAGGTGACAATAATCTGACGCTGCGTGAGTTTTTCAGCCTGCTGGAGCGCGAGTTCGGTTATCGCTTTCATCCTCTGCCCTTCGCAAAGTGGCGAGCCCAATGGGAAAACGACAGCGACGCGCCGCTGTACCCGCTGCTCAGCCTGTTCAAGGATCCTATGGTGGACGAGCTATCGACGGTGGAGCTCTATCAAGACACCTATCGGTGGGACTGCCGCAACCTGCAACGCTTCCTGCAGGGCAGCGGCATCGATGAGCCGCGCTTCACCCGCCAGCTGCTGCTGAATTACCTGCAGCACGCCATCGGGTATGCGCCGCTGTCGCTTCGGGCGTAACGAGACCGGGGCTCAGCTGGCCGAGCCCCGTCACCCTCACTCCGTTTTAAGCCCCCGCAGCAGCGCCTCCAGCGGGTACACCGCCGCAATCACCACCTCGTCGCGCGTCTGCGCCGCCGCATCCAGCTGGCGCTGCGCTTGTTCGGCCTCGGCCCGGCTCAGCGGTTTGGCCTGCTGATGGCGATCCAGCAGCGTTAAGCCCAGCGTGGCCAAAGCATCGACGTCCTGCGCCACCGGCGCCAGATCGCGCAGCGTGCGGTTGCCCGCGATCGCCGTCTGCAATGCCGCGCCGTTCGCCTGCCAGCGCTGCAGCCGTTCGCGCAGCGCCTGCGCCGCCGCCTTATCGCGCTTATCCTTCAACAAGGCCGCGACCTGTGCCTGCATGTCGCGCACCGCGCCGCTCTCCGGCGGTAGCGCATCGGCAAAGCGGTTCAGCGGTTCGAACTGGTGATAGTTGCTGGCCTGGAACTTCAGGTGCTGGCGGGTGTAATACTGTGCCGGCTCCACCGCCTCGGCCAGGATCTGCAGCGGCACGATCTGCACGCTGTTGCTCAATCGGGTGAATTCGCGCGCCGTTTCCACATGCTGCTGCAGGCCGACCGACACCACCGACCAGGCGTCGATCGCCGCCAGCCGCCGGTACATGTTGTTTTCGTCGGTGACGTCCTGCGCCGACCACAGCCGCTCCGCCACCGCGAAGGCGCGCGGCCACAGCTTGAGATCGAGAAGCGGCGCGCGCACGTTTTCCGCCCACAGCGCCGCTTCACCGCCGAGAATGTTGGCCTGCCCCTTCTCGTCCGGCACCACCGGCATCTTGCCCGCCGGCACCGCCGCCAGCTTGTCGCCGCGGGTGGGGTAACGCACGTTGCCGACCAACGTATAGCCGCTGAGCTTGTCCTGCTGCAGCGTGAACACCGGCCGCGTGTCACCCATCCAGGTATCGACGCGGAACGTCACCTGCTGCGGCGTGCGCCAGACGATGTCGTGCACCGCGCGGCGCGATTTGCCGTTGAAATCGATAAAGCCGCGCCAGCCCTGCTTGCCCTCGATCAGCGTGAAGCTGCCCTCCACCGCGCTGCCCTTCAGACGCGGCATGCTGAAACGCCAGCTTTGCGCCTGCTCGCCGGGCTGCACCGCCGTCTCGACCCCCAGCGGCTGCGGCAGAATTTCATTGCGGTAGTGATAGGCGGTGCTTTGCGGCTGATCGAGGTAGAAACCGGTGGAGAGGATGCCCTGATAGCCGTCCTGCGCGCTGGCGCCCAGCGAGTCTTGCCCCTGCCAGGACTGAATGACGATCGAGCGCGGCAGCGACGGATGGTAGATCTCGTCCCAGCCAACCATCTGCCGCTGGTGCTTCTCGAGGATCTTTTCCAGCTTCTGGTTGAAGTAGGCCTGCAGCGCATGGGTATCCGCCAGCCCGTTCTTCTGCATAAACGCCTGAATCGACGGCGACGCCCGCCACTGGCTGGCGTCCACCTCGTCGCCGCCGATATGCAGATAAGGATCGGGGAAGATCGCCGCCAGCTCGCCGACGATTGTGTCGACAAACTGATACACCTCGTCGCGGGTCGGATCGAGCGTCGGCTTATGCACGCCCCACTCGCGCTCCATCCGATACGGCCCCGGCGCGCTCATCAGGTCGGGATAGGCCACCGCGATGCTGGAGGCGTGCCCCGGCATGTCGATCTCCGGCACCACGCGAATGCCGCGCGCCGTGGCGTAAGCCACCACCTGCCGCATCTGCTCGCGGGTGTAGAACTGGCCGTCGCTGGCCTGCTGTTGCAGCTTGGGATAATGCTCGGAGGCAAAGCGCCAGCCCTGATCGTCGGTCAGGTGCCAGTGGAACACGTTAAGCTTGGCCGCCGCCATGCCGTCGAGCTGGCGCAGAATGTCCGGCAGCGGCAGGAAATGACGCGCCGAATCCAGCAGCACGCCGCGCCACGGAAAGCGCGGCACGTCGCGGATATCCACCAGCGGCAGGAAGGTATTTTGCCCGTCGGTCTGCAGCAGCTGCAGCAGGGTCTCCATGCCGCGCAGCGCGCCGAAACGCGTGTTGGCGGTCAGCGTGGCGCCCTGCGGCGTGACCGCCAGCCGGTAACTCTCATCGCTGCCCGGCAGCGGCTGCGCCGCCACCCGGTCCTTGATCACCACCTTGATCGCCGCGCCGTTCGCTTCTTCCATCGGCACCAGCGTCCAGCCGGTCTGCAGTTCGATGCGCTGGCGCCAGCGCGGCAGCGCGTCGCCCAGATCGTCGCCCTGCAACGTCAGAGACAAACGGTGATCCAGCACCAGCTTGCCCGCCGGTTGCGTCACTTCCACCTGCTGCGGCCAGGGCATCAGCGGCAGATCGCCGGCCGGCTGCGCCAGCGCGCCGCAAGAAAACCATAACGATGAAGCCAGTAGCGTATAACGGAAAGGTCTGTGCATCGGAAATTCCTCAGAGGAAAAAAACAAAATATCCCCAATGAATTTCAAACCACCGCTAGGCGATAAACAACAACGCGGTGGCTTGAAAGGCGCAGGGGAAAACAGCCAACGCTGTAGATAAAGACTCAGCCCAGAACAGATGTCCAACCGTTGCGGTGAAAAAGCGGACGGGATCACAGTTGCCCCCTCCCGGCCGGAGGGGGCGAGCGGGTTATTGCCAGCCGTAGCGGCGCACGAACCAGCCTTTCACGCACTGGGTCAGCACCATGTAACCGGCGAGGATCAGCACCAGCCACGGGAAGTAACCGAGCGGCAGCGCCTGCAGCTGCAGGAAGCCGGCCAGCGGCGAGAACACCAGGCCGATGCCGGTGGCGATCACCGCCAGCGTCATGATGCACAGCGGCCAGGACGGGCGGCTCTGGATAAACGGAATTTTGCGCGTGCGGATCATATGGACGATCAGCGTTTGTGACAGCAGCCCTTCCACGAACCAGCCGGACTGGAACAGCGTCTGCATTTCCGGCGTATTGGCCTTGAATACCCACCACATCAGGCTGAAGGTCAGCACGTCGAAGATCGAGCTGATCGGCCCGAAGAACACCATAAACCGCCCCAGATCGGCGGAGTTCCAGCGCTGCGGCTGGGTGATCTGATCGTCGTCGACGTTATCGAACGGGATGGCGATCTGCGAGATATCGTACATCAGGTTCTGAATCAACAGGTGTAGCGGCAGCATCGGCAGAAACGGCAGGAAGGCGCTGGCGATCAGCACGCTGAACACGTTACCGAAGTTGGAGCTGGCGGTCATCTTGATGTATTTCAGCATGTTGGCGAAGGTACGGCGCCCTTCGATCACCCCCTGCTCCAGCACCATCAGGCTTTTTTCCAGCAGAATGATGTCAGCCGCCTCCTTGGCGATGTCCACCGCCGAATCGACGGAGATGCCGATATCGGCCGCGCGCAGCGCCGGCGCATCGTTGATGCCGTCGCCCATAAAGCCCACCACGTGCCCCTGGCGGCGCAGCAGTTTGACGATGCGCTCCTTGTGCAGCGGCGTCAGCTTGGCGAACACCGTGGTGCGCGCCGCCGCCTGCGCCAGCTGCTCGTCGTCCATCTGTTCGATCTCGCTGCCGCGCAGCAGACTATCGGCTTCCAGCCCGACGTCCCGGCACACTTTGGCGGCCACCAGCTCGTTGTCGCCGGTGAGGATCTTCACCGTGACGCCGTTCTGTTTCAGCGCCGCCAGCGCCGGTGCGGTGCTCTCCTTCGGCGGATCGAGGAAGGCGACGTAGCCTTCGAGGATCAGATCCGACTCATCCGCCACGCCGTATTCATGGGTTTGCGCCGGCAGGATCTTGTTGGCCACCGCCACCACCCGCAGCCCCTGTTGGTTGAGATCGTCGGTGATGCGGCGAATGCGCGCCAACAGCGCCTCGCTCAGCGGGATCACCTCGTCTTCGTGGCGCACGTGGCTGCAAATCGCCAGCATCTCTTCCAGCGCGCCCTTGCACACCAGCTCGTGATACTCGTTGTCCTTGGCTACCACCACCGACATGCGGCGGCGCACGAAATCGAACGGGATCTCATCCACCTTGCGGTAGTTTTGCAACGCCGCCGGCTGCCGATTCTGCTCCGCGCAGCTCAGCACCGCCACGTCGAGCAGGTTTTTCAGCCCGGTCTGGTAGAAGCTGTTCAGCCAGGCGTAGCGCAGCACCCGTTCGCTGCCGGCGCCGAACGCATCGGTGTGGCGCTCCAGCACGATCTTGTCCTGAGTCAGGGTGCCGGTCTTGTCGGTGCACAGAATGTCCATGGCGCCGAAGTTCTGGATGGCGTCCAGGCGTTTGACGATCACCTTCTGGCGCGACAGCTTCACCGCCCCTTTGGCCAGCGTTGAGGTGACGATCATCGGCAGCATTTCCGGCGTCAGCCCGACCGCCACCGACAGCGCGAACAGCGCCGCTTCCCACCAGTCGCCCTTGGTGTAGCCGTTGATCAGCAGCACGATCGGCGTCATCACCAGCATAAAGCGGATCAGCAGCCAGCTGACCTTGCTGATGCCGCTCTGGAAGGCGTTCGGCTGCTGCTCCTGGCTGGTGACGCGCTGTGCCAGCTGGCCGAAATAGGTGCCGCCGCCGGTGCCGATCACCATCGCCAGCGCGGTGCCGCTGACCACGTTGGTGCCCATGAAGCACAGGTTCTGGCAGTCGAGCGGATCGGCCGCCAGCGCCTGCGGCGCCGCGGATTTTTCCACCGGCAGCGATTCGCCGGTCAGCGCCGCCTGGCTGATGAACAGATCCTTGGCCGACAGCAGGCGCAGATCCGCCGGGATCATGTCGCCGGCCGCCAGCTTGACGATATCGCCCGGCACCAATTGCGCGATCGGCAGCTCCACGTGTTCGCTCTTGCCGGTGAGCGCATCGCTGCGGATCACCGTGGCGGTGTTGCTCACCATCGCTTTCAGCGCATCGGCCGCCCGGTTGGAGCGCGCCTCCTGGATGAAGTTCAGCAGCGTGGAGATCAGCACCATCAGCGCGATCACCAGCGCGCCGGTGAGATCCTCGGTGGCGTACGAGATCATGCCGAGCGCGGTCAGCAGCAGGTTGAACGGGTTGCGGTAGCAGTGCCAGAGGTGTTGCCACCAGGCCTCTTTCTGCTGATCGTCGATGACGTTCTCGCCGCAGCGCCGGCGCACCTGCTCCGCCTCATGGGCGGTGATGCCTTCCGGGTGGCTGTGAAAACGCTCAAACAGCTGCATCGTCTCTGCGGCGGCGCATTCCAGCCGCTGTTGCGCCAGGCCGGCCGGCATATCGTGCGCAGCGCCGCCGACGCCGTCCAGCAGGCTGTCGCGGCGCACCAAACGGCGCGGAAGGCCGCGGGCGAACAGGCCCAGCAGCTGACGGGGGAGTTTTTTCAGTTTCATGGTTCGCACCTCGTCGCCCGGTGCCTCACGGCAGCGGGTAAACGGGGATCGTCATCGGCCGGGCGGATGGCGGGTGCGCCAAAAAGCCTCTGCCAACGCAGATCCTTATTCTTTTTTCAGCAGCAGGAGCGAACGACGAAGCGCGCGCCACCGGTTACCGTGATGTACTTCACCGGTAAAACAGCAGCGCCAGGCGGAAAGGTTTTACCGGTGAACCGAGTGAGTGTCTAAAGCAGTCGGGTCGGGGTCCATATGGGGAATCACCTCCGGTAAAGGGAAAAACAGAGCGGCAGGAGCGGCCGTTCAGCGCAGTGCAACAATCCCGTATTGCCTCAAGATCCGCCTGGGAAAATGAGCTATGCTGACGGACATTGTTTTACAGGCCATTATGTTACGCCTGTCCACCTCAACGAAAAGTAAACCATGCAAAACCGGCTGACCATCAAGGACATCGCACGCCTGAGCGGCGTAGGCAAATCCACCGTCTCACGGGTGCTGAACAACGAAGGCAGCGTGAGCCCGCAGACCCGCGAACGGGTAGAAGCGGTGATCCGTCAGCAAGGGTTTACCCCCTCCAAGTCGGCGCGCGCCATGCGCGGCCAGAGCGACAAAGTGGTGGGCATCATCGTTTCCCGTCTCGATTCGCCGTCGGAAAACCAGGCGGTGCGCACCATGCTGCCGCTGCTGTATCAGCAGGGCTTCGATCCTATCGTGATGGAGAGCCAGTTCGAAACCCGCCTGGTGCAGGAGCACCTGCACGTGCTGCGCCAGCGCAACGTCGACGGCGTGATCCTGTTCGGCTTTACCGGGCTGACCGCGGCGATGCTCAAACCGTGGCAGGAAAAAATGGTGGTGATGGTGCGCGAATACGACGGCTTTTCATCCGTCTGCTACGACGACGCCGGCGCGGTGAACCTGCTGATGGATCGCCTGTACCGGCAAGGGCACCGGCACATCGGCTATCTGGGGGTGCAGCTCAGCGACGCCACCACCGGCCAGCGCCGCTATCAGGCCTATCTCGACGCCTGTGAACGCCTCAAGCTCACGCCGCGCGCCACGCTGGGCGAGCTGAGCTACCAGAGCGGTTTCCAGCACGCCGCCGAAGTGATTGATACACACACCAGCGCACTGATCTGCGCCTCCGACAGCATCGCCCTGGGGGCGATAAAGTACCTGCAGCAGCAGCCGACGCGCGCCATCCAGGTGTGCGCCATCGGCAACACCCCGCTGCTCAGCTTCCTGTTCCCCGATACTCTGTCGGTGGAGTTCGGCTACGGCAGCGCCGGCCTGCTGGCGGCGCAACAGCTGCTGGCGCAGCTCAACGGTGAACAGGGGATCCGCCGCCTGGTGGTGCCCAGCAAACTTTCCTGATTAAAAGACGACCATTTTTTGTCATTTTGTGATCCTCGCCCCAAACCGGGAACGTTCCCATTCCATAAAAAAATCCGAGTGACTAAGCTTTGATCATTACTCAGCCAACACCTCTGCAGGTATCCCATAATGAGCAAAGTAAAACAGCAGGATATTGATCGCCTGATTGTTTTGGTCGGCGGCCGCGAAAACATCGCCACCGTCAGCCATTGCATTACCCGGTTGCGTTTCGTCCTCAACGACCCCAGCAAGGCCAGCCCCAAGGAAATCGAAGAGCTGCCGATGGTCAAAGGCTGCTTCACCAACGCCGGGCAGTTCCAGGTGGTGATCGGCACCGACGTCGGCGACTACTATCAGGCGCTGATCGCCAGCACCGGCGTCAACGAGGCCGACAAAGAACAGGCCAAGGTGGCCGCGCGCCAGAACATGACCTGGACCGAGCGCACCATCTCCCACTTCGCCGAAATCTTCTTCCCGCTGCTGCCGGCGCTGATCAGCGGCGGTCTGATCCTCGGCTTCCGCAACGTGATTGGCGACATCCCGATGTCCGGCGGCCAAACGCTGGCGCAGATGCACCCGGCGTGGAAAACCATTTACGACTTCCTGTGGTTGCTCGGTGAAGCGATCTTCATGTTCCTGCCGGTGGCCATCTGCTGGTCGACGGTGAAAAAGATGGGCGGCACCCCGGTACTCGGCATCGTGCTGGGCGTCACCCTGGTGTCGCCGCAGCTGATGAACTCCTACCTGCTCGGCCAGCAAACGCCGGAAGTGTGGAACTTCGGCTGGTTCGTGATCCAGAAAGTCGGCTATCAGGCGCAGGTGATCCCGTCGATCCTGGCGGGCATGGCGCTGGGCTGGATCGAAACCCGGCTGAAAAAGATCGTCCCCGACTATCTCTATCTGGTGGTGGTGCCGGTGGTTTCGCTGCTGCTGGCGGTGTTCCTGGCGCACGCGCTGATCGGGCCGTTCGGCCGCATGATCGGCGACGGGGTTGCCTGGGCGGTGAAAGCGGTGATGACCGGCAGCTTCGCCCCGGTGGGCGCCGCGCTGTTCGGCTTCCTGTATGCACCGCTGGTGATCACCGGCGTGCACCAGACCACGCTGGCCATCGACATGCAGATGATTCAGAGCATGGGCGGCACCCCGGTGTGGCCGCTGATTGCGCTGTCCAACATCGCGCAGGCCTCGGCGGTGCTCGGCATCATCATCATCAGCCGCAAGGCCAACGAGCGTGAAATCTCGGTGCCGGCGGCGATCTCCGCCTATCTCGGCGTGACCGAACCGGCGATGTACGGCATCAACCTCAAATACCGTTTCCCGATGCTGTGCGCGATGATCGGCTCCGCGATCGCGGGCCTGATCTGCGGCCTGGACGGCGTGATGGCCAACGGCATCGGCGTCGGCGGCCTGCCGGGCATCCTGTCTATCAAGCCGCAGTTCTGGCTGATTTACTCGCTGGCGATTCTGGTGGCGATCGTCATCCCGCTGGTGCTGACCATCATGGTCTACAAACGCAAGGCCGCCCGCGGCGAGCTGCCGGTTTAATTGACGCAAAATGAATGTAGGGGCCCGCTCACGCGGGCCCGTTGTCACGATTCAAAGGTATACAGCTATGAGCAACCCAACCCCCTGGTGGCAGAACGGCGTCATCTACCAAATTTATCCGAAGAGTTTTCAAGACAGCACCGGCAACGGCTACGGCGATTTGGCCGGCGTGACCCGGCGGCTGGACTATCTGCAGGAGCTGGGCGTCGACGCCATCTGGCTGACGCCGGTCTACGTATCGCCGCAGGTGGACAACGGCTATGACGTGGCGGACTACTGCGCCATCGATCCGGCTTACGGCACCATGGCGGACTTCGAGCAGCTGGTCGCCGCCGCCCACCGGCGCGGCATCCGCATCGTGATGGACATGGTGTTCAACCACACTTCGACCGAGCATCCGTGGTTCAAGGCCGCGCAGGATCGCCACAGCCCGTATCGCCAGTTTTACGTCTGGCGCGACGGCGAGGGGGATACGCCGCCGAACAACTGGCGCTCCAAGTTCGGCGGCAACGCCTGGCAGTGGCACGCCGACAGCGGCCAGTACTATCTGCACCTGTTCGCCGTCGAGCAGGCGGATCTCAACTGGGAACACCCGCCGGTGCGCGAAGAGCTGAAGAAAGTGTGTCAGTTCTGGGCAGATAAAGGCGTCGACGGCCTACGCCTCGACGTGATCAACCTGGTGTCCAAGCAGCAGGATTTCCCGTCCGACAGCCAAGGCGACGGCCGCCGCTTCTACACCGACGGCCCGCGCATTCACGAGTTCCTGCAGGAAATGAGCCGCGACGTGTTCCAGCCACGCGGCCTGATGACGGTGGGCGAGATGTCTTCCACCACGCTCGAGCATTGCCAGCAATACGCGGCGCAGAGCGGCGAAGAGCTGTCGATGACCTTCAACTTCCACCATCTGAAGGTAGACTACGCCGGCGGTGAAAAATGGACGCGGGCGGCGCCGGATTATGTGGAGTTAAAACAGATCTTCCGCCACTGGCAGCAGGGGATGCATAACCGCGCCTGGAACGCGCTGTTCTGGTGCAACCACGATCAGCCGCGCATCGTATCGCGCTTCGGCGATGAAGGCGCACTGCGGGTGCCGGCCGCCAAAATGCTGGCGATGGTGCTGCACGGCATGCAGGGCACGCCTTATATCTACCAGGGTGAAGAGATCGGCATGACCAACCCCGGCTTCCGCGCCATCGAGCAGTATCGCGACGTGGAAAGCCTGAACATGTACGCCGAGCTGAGCGCCCAGGGCCGCGGCGACGCCGAACTGCTGGCGATCCTGGCGGACAAATCGCGCGACAACGGCCGCACGCCGATGCAGTGGAGCGCCGCGCCGCACGCCGGTTTCACCACCGGCACGCCGTGGATCGGCTGCGCCGAGAACTACCCGCAGATCAACGCCGACGCGGCGCTGGCCGACCTCGACTCGGTGTTTTACGCCTACCGCCAGCTGATCACCCTGCGCAAGCAGTATCCGCTGCTGACCCACGGCGACTATCAGGATCTGGCGCCGGATCACCCGGCGCTGTGGTGCTATCAGCGCAGCTGGAACGGCCAGCGCCTGCTGGTGGTGGCCAACCTGAGCCGCGAGCCGCTGGCCTGGGCGGCGGAAGGCGTGGAAGCCTCCGCCCAGTGGCGCCCGCTGATGAGCAACTACAGCGACTCGGCGGATCAGCCGCAGGCGCTGACGCTGCGGCCGTTCGAAGCGATATGGTGGCTGCTCGAAGACTGACCCCGCAGGGCGCAGCGATGAATGAACTGCGCCCTACAATGTCCCCATCAGCGCCACCACCCCGGCGGCCGCTTGCGCCAACTGCTCATCGCTCATGTCGGTCACGCCCTGCACCAGGTGCGGCGGCAGATAATCCATGCCGGTCAGGTTAGCCAGCGCGTGGAATGGCAGCAGCAGATCCTGCACCGGATAGCGATTGTAACCTGCCGGCGTGTAGGCCTGCGCGTTGCCGCCGGTGCTCACCACCAGCTGCAGCGGCTTGCCGTGCAGTTTGGTGCCCTCGCTGCCGTAGGCGAAACCATAGGTTAATACCGCGTCCTGCCATTCGCGCAGGATCGCCGGCGAGCTGTACCAGAAAAACGGGAACATCATCACCACCGCATCGTGGCTTTCCAGCAGTGCCTGTTCGCGCGCCACGTCGATGCGGTAATCCGGGTAAGCGCGGATCAGCTCGTGCACGGTCACATTAGGCAGCGGGCGCACGGCCTCGATCAGCGCCTGGTTGATGCGCGACTCGTCGGGGGTGCGATGGGCGGTTAACACTAAAATGCGTGACATAAATGATTCCTTGAACGTAAAGAAGATGAGGCATTTTTCCATTTCTGCCGCTTCAGGTGTAGGCTGTTAAAAGTCACTTCAATTTCAACCGAAAGTATCAACCACTATGTCGCTGCCCTTTGACGTGCACCGCCTGCTGCCGGCCTTCCTCGCCGCCGCGCAGGCGCAAAATTTCTCCGCCGCCGCCCGCCAGCTGGGCGTCACGCCGGCGGCGGTCAGCAAAAATATCCGCGCGCTGGAAGAGAAGCTGGCGCTGCGGCTGTTTCAGCGCAATACCCACAACGTGCTGCTGACCGACGAGGGCAAAGCGCTGCTGGCGCAGGTGGCGCCGCTGTGGCAGGCGTTGGCGGCGACGCTGGAAAGCGCCGGCGGCGAGCGGCAGGCGCCGGCCGGGGTGGTGCGCGTCACGATGATCCCCGGCTTTGGCCGCCAGATGCTGATGCCGTTGATCCCGCAATTTCTGGCGCGCTACCCGCAGATCGATCTCGATCTGGCGCTGGACGCCCGGGTGGTGAATCTGGTGGGCGAAGGCTTCGACGTCGGCATCGGCAGCCGGGTCGATCCCGACAGCCGGCTGGTGGCGCGCCCGCTCTACCCGATGCACATGGTGCTGGCGGCGTCGCCCGACTATCTGGCGCGGCGCGGTGAACCGCAAACGCCGCACGACCTGCTGCGGCACGACTGCCTGCTGCACCGCAACCCCAGCAACGGCCGCCACGTCAAATGGCAGCTACGCCATCAGGGCGAAACGCTGGCGCTGGATCTGAACGGCCGATTGGTGGTGAGCCGCCCGGAAATGTTGCTGGATGCGGCGCTGGCCGGGCTCGGCATCGTCAACCTGGCGCGCTGGTACCTCGAAAAGCACTTTGAGCAGGGCACGCTGCGGCCGGTGCTGGCGGAGTGCTGGCCGCGCCCGGTGCAGCTGTGGCTCTATTACGCCTCGGCGGATCTGCCGCCGCGGGTGCGCGTCTGGGTCGACTTTCTGCTGGAACATTTTCGCGATCGGCCAGTGAGCGATTGACGACTGTTCAGCTTGCGCACGCTCTTCCGTTTTCCTTGTTCTACATCAAAAGAATCGCGCCAATATCTATATATAGTGCATTAAGAATTGCGAACACCTATATATAGTAGTTATCCACAAAATCATCCACACGCCGCCACAGCCCTTACGCGCTGCGGCTTTGCCCTGTGGATAAGCGAAATTTGACGGTTGCTCGCCACGCCAGGCGGGTATGAACGCTCCCTCGGGGAACAAGGAGTACAACGTGAAACCAGTAGTGATTAAGCGGGACGGTTGCCAGGTACCTTTTGACGAAGCGCGCATCGCGCAGGCCATCGAGCGCGCCGCGCTGGCGGTGGGCGTAGTCGACGCCGACTACTGCGCCACCGTCGCCCGCGTGGTCGCTCAGCGCATGGAGCAGCAGCCGCGCGTCGATATCCACGAGATCCAGCAGGCGGTGGAAAACCAGCTGATGGCCGGCGAGTACAAACAGCTGGCGCGCGCCTATATCGAACACCGCCACGATCGCGACGTGGCGCGCGAGCTGCGCGGCCGCCTGAACCAGGAAATTCGCGGCCTGGTCGAGCAGAGCAACCGCGCGCTGCTGAACGAGAACGCCAACAAGGACAGCAAGGTGATCCCCACCCAGCGCGACCTGCTGGCGGGCATCGTCGCCAAACACTACGCCAAGCAGCACATCCTGCCGCGCGACGTGGTACTGGCCCATGAACGCGGCGAAATTCACTACCACGATCTCGACTACTCGCCGTTCTTCCCGATGTTCAACTGCATGCTGATCGATCTGAAAGGCATGCTGACCAACGGCTTCAAGATGGGCAACGCCGAGATTGAGCCGCCGAAGTCGATCTCTACCGCCACCGCCGTGACCGCGCAGATCATCGCCCAGGTCGCCAGCCATATCTATGGCGGCACCACCATCAACCGCATCGATGAAATCCTGGCGCCGTTCGTCGACGAGAGCTTCCGCAAACACCTGCAGGTGGCGGAGGAATGGCAGATCCCGGACGCCAAAGGCTATGCCATGGCGCGCACCGAGAAAGAGTGTTACGACGCCTTCCAGTCGCTGGAGTACGAGGTCAACACCCTGCACACCGCCAACGGCCAGACGCCGTTCGTCACCTTCGGTTTCGGCCTCGGCACCAGTTGGGAATCGCGCCTGATCCAGCGCTCGATCCTGAAAAACCGCATCGCCGGGCTGGGCAAAAACCGCAAGACCGCCGTGTTCCCCAAACTGGTGTTCGCCATCCGCGACGGCCTCAACCACCAGTACGGCGATCCGAACTACGACATCAAGCAGTTGGCGCTGGAGTGCGCCAGCAAGCGCATGTACCCGGACATCCTCAACTACGATCAGGTGGTAAAAGTCACCGGCTCGTTCAAAACGCCGATGGGTTGCCGCAGCTTCCTGGGCACCTACGAGGAAGACGGCGAGCTGGTGCACGACGGCCGCAACAACATCGGCGTCATCAGCCTCAACCTGCCGCGCATCGCGCTGGAGGCGATGGGCGATGAGTCGCGCTTCTGGGCGCTGCTGGATCAGCGCCTACAGCTGGCGAAAAAGGCGCTGATGACGCGCATCGCCCGGCTGGAAGGCATCAAGGCACGGGTGGCGCCAATCCTGTACATGGAAGGTGCCTGCGGCGTGCGGCTCAAGGCCGACGACAACATCGCCGATATCTTCAAGAACGGCCGCGCCTCAATCTCGCTGGGCTATATCGGCCTGCACGAGACCATCAACGCGCTGTTCGGCGGCGAAAACCACGTGTATGACGACGAAGCGCTGCGCGCCAAAGCGGTGGCGATCGTCGCGCGCCTGCGCGCCGCCGTCGACGCCTGGAAAGACGAGACCGGCTACGGCTTCAGCCTCTACAGCACGCCGAGCGAAAACCTGTGCGATCGCTTCTGCCGGCTGGACACCGCCGATTTCGGCGTGGTGCCGGGCGTCACCGACAAGGGCTATTACACCAACAGTTTCCACCTCGACGTGGAGAAGAAGGTCAATCCGTACGACAAGCTGGACTTCGAAGCGCCCTACCCGCCGTTGGCCAGCGGCGGCTTCATCTGCTACGGCGAATACCCGAACCTGCAGCACAACCTGAAGGCGCTGGAAGACGTGTGGGACTACAGCTACAGCCGGGTGCCTTACTACGGCACCAACACGCCGATCGACGAGTGCTACGAATGCGGCTTCACCGGTGAATTCTCCTGCACCAGCAAAGGCTTCACCTGCCCGAAATGCGGCAACCACGACTCGGCCAAGGTCTCGGTCACCCGCCGGGTGTGCGGCTATCTCGGTAGCCCCGATGCCCGGCCGTTCAACGCCGGCAAGCAGGAAGAGGTGAAACGCCGGGTGAAACACCTCGGCAACGGGCAGCTCGGCTGAAAAGCGCCGTGCAGCCTATGCAGAAGCCTGTTCATCAGGCGTGATTGTCGCCGCCAGTTTGCCTTCGGCCAGCGCGCACAAACCGCAGCGTACACGCAGTACGTGAGGATTGGCAGCACTGCCCGGAGGCAAAATGGCCAGTAAAATAGCCTGATGGGCAGGCCTCACATGAATTATCACCAGTACTACCCGATTGACGTCGTCAACGGCCCCGGCACCCGCTGCACGCTGTTTGTCGCCGGCTGTGTGCACCAGTGCCCCGGCTGCTACAACAAAAGCACCTGGCGGCTCAACTCCGGCCAGCCGTTTACCCCGGCACTGGAAGACCGCATCATCGCCGATCTGAACGATACGCGCGTGCCGCGCCAGGGGCTGTCGCTCTCAGGCGGCGATCCGCTGCATCCGGCCAACGTGCCGAGCATCTTAACGCTGGTGAAACGGGTGCGCGCCGAATGCCCCGGCAAGGATATCTGGCTGTGGACCGGCTACCGGCTGGCGGAGCTGGACGCGCAGCAAATGCAGGTGGTGGACAGGATCAACGTGCTGATCGACGGCAAGTTCGTGCAGGATTTGAAAGACCCGGCGCTGATTTGGCGCGGCAGCAGCAACCAGGTGGTGCATAGGTTGCGATGAGCTGGTGGTAAGTGTCTCGACGTGTGTTAGCCCTAGTTCGACCGGGTATGGCTACAGTATGGAGACAATCTGATGGGCGGGTCTGTGCCAAGAGCGGGCATTACTTGCATCATGCCATGTTGGTTTGTGGGATACAGGTAATAAGGGCCCTGCAGTTAAACTCAGGGCCTTGAACTTGCTGATTATCACAGAATAAACAAATCAACTTGGAGCCTAGCTAGTAGGAATAGTGTAAACATACAGAAGAGACCGTCAAAGTCAGCCTCTCTGAAGCTTTAAATTGGATGAGCTAAAACAAGCTCAGCCTGCTGGCCTAGATAAAACCTTGCAGTACTAAAAAAAGATGGCCAGTCACCTGCTCTATTTCTCCGGAATATTGATATGGCAATAGAACTAACAGCTTGGTCTACTGTTTTCCCACTATTCAAACTTTCTGTAATCAGATTATTGAGGTTATCCATAACAGTTTTCCTGAATCTCATTAAGCGCGGAGAGTTCAAATTTAATTTCTCAATTGTTTGGTGTGCCATTTCGACATCTAGCCCTAGTGATAAACACAACTTCTCATTTACAGAAATCTCCCCTGTAGAACGACTGAACCTCCAAATATTTAAGTTAGGTAATCGCAGGGGGTTTAAGATAATTTGATCCAAAATTTTATTACCTTTCGGTACATCGCAAGAATAATTTTCTGGCTCAATATCAAATCTCTCCTCAGGATTAACAACTCTACTTTGATTTCCACCACAGCAAACTGCTAATAAATTGCTCCACTCCAGCCCCCAATTAGGCTCTCCTAGTTCTCGTTTCGACTTTGGGTGAAAATGCTCAATTCGACAGTCATCTAGTGCCCCATTAGTTCCAGACAATAAATCCTGTTCACAATATGCACATAAATTACCTTGATCCGCTCGTAATTGTTGCTGAGTTTCCTGATATCTTGCACTACAACAACGGAAAGCCTCTCCAATTGAGTCCTCATCTCTCTCCCATAAAGCATCAGGGTGGGCAGCTCTGAATGCACCGAATCGATTGGGCTCCACACCCTTATTGATTATTTTCATTGTCACGCTCGAACTCACGAATACGAATATCTGTTTCTAGTCTTTGAAGTTCCGCTTCTGTCTGTCCGCCCCATTCGTATAAAACTTTTTTGAGCTCTAAAGCCTCATCTGTATCCCATTGGTCGGCCTCTACCAATTTAGTGTAACGATTTAATTTTTTAACAATTTCAATGTGTTGAGGCCTAATGCTACCACCTAAAACATCTTCCAACATTCTTGAACTTTCAGATCCGTAAGTACTGGTCCCTTTTACTAATTTCGCTTCGACTGCATCGGCAGAAACAATACGAATAGAATCGGCTTTTACGGTTGTTAGGACCTGAGGACTATGTGTTGTAACAATGAACTGGATTTTCTCAAACAAGTGAGTAAGATCATTAAGAATCTTCTGCTGCCATCTCGGGTGCAAATGAAGCTCAATTTCATCAATTAAGACTATTCCGTTCACTGCTAATGGGTTAGAACTAGTTGGATTGAGTAAATAAGCGCGTCTCACTAAGTCAATGGTAAGTGCAACCATATTTCTATAACCTTCACTCAATTGCTCCAATGTAAGCTTTACGTATTCATTCTTTTCATTTTTCCAATGCACCACAACATCATTACTATCCTTGTCGAATTCTAAGCTCGTGGCTCGTTCTACGATCTGGTAAACAGTTTCGGAAACAAGTCTCTTAGCAGGGTGAATAAATTTGTGGTCTTTGAGTTCATCACGTTTTCTAAGCTCATCAACTTCAATTTTTGAAAACCAGTTTTTTATGATTCCGTAGTTGACCTTGGCATCCAGAGCAGAGTCATAACCTTCTCCACGAACTTCTTTCTCGAATGGATTTATTGCAACTTTAGAGTTTGTAGAATTAAGAGCACGGCTAGTTCCATAATAAGCAATCAGTGGGAATTCAGACTGACTATCTACAAGATGACTAGCATAACTGGTGAGTGCCGTTGTTCCTATTTTAGGGGGTTCAGAAACATCTTTCCCTTTTGCCACGAGATCCCAGCTCAGACTTGATGTTGTTTCAATGGATATCCGGGCATAGCTAGCAATCCCTTTTGAATCTATACGAATATCTGATTTTTTTATCAGTTTCCCTTTTGCGTCAGGCATAGCGGTAAGAAAAGGACCAAGACCACATGCTAGGGCTTCTAGTATTGATGTTTTACCTGCACCATTCTCCCCAACTAATACAGTCAAGCAAGGATGCATTGGAACTTTAAATTCAGAGTAACCTCTGAAATTTTTTACAGTAACTTCACTAACCTTTAGATCTTTACGTACATAAAGTGAAGGATCTAAATTAAAATCTCTCTCTGCAATTTGGCTACGATGCAAGCTAATACTAAATCGGCCATCGCTATGAATAGCTTCCACGATCTCATTGATATTATCTGGCGTGAGAACATTTCTACCTCGAGTAGGCTCATAAAAAAGTGAGGCATCGACAAATTTAACTCCTCTACTATTTGTTATGTTTGATCCTGAATTGAGGACAAGAAGCACGGTTGAGATAGACGTCGAGTAATGGATATTTTTAGGCAGTAGAATTACTTGTTCGATAATCCCATGAGAGACCAAATATTGGCGAACCCTAGCCTCCGAGCCTCCTCTTGTTAAAGCCCCAGAGGGCATACCGACTAATAGCTTGCCTCCCTCAGAAAGGGCCTGCAGCATTGATAAAGTTATAAACCAGTCACTTCTACTTTCTGGTAAATTTCCGGCTATATCTAGCCAATTATTACGCGCTTTATAGTGAATATTATCCCGAGTAGCCTTCGGGATTTTCATTCCAAAAGGTGGAAAAGAAACGATTAGATCATATTTATTTTGCTGATAAGTTGGTTGCGATAAAGAGTCACCAAAATAGTCTCTACCTTTTACCCCCCTAATAATTCTGCTTATTATCAATTTAAAGTAAGCATCCTTGTTAACTTCTTGAGTATCAATAGTAACTATTTTATAATCTATATCAGCAAAAGAAAATGCAGTATTCCCTGCTCCTGCGAACGGGTCACATATTGATTTTGGTTGATAACTCAACCCAATTGCTGCAACCAAGTTGTTTACGTCTCTTGGAGTATAAAATTCACCACCTGATTTGCCTTCATTTTCTGCAAAGAGTAAATCTAGTTCAGACAAAGAAAGCGATGCTATGGAGTGATGTTTACTCATCACGCCATCTTTTATTGCATGGCGAACAAAAGATTCATCAATATTTTCGAATAATCGCAGTGTCTTCTCTAAGTAATCACACAGAAAACCAGATACTTCATTATTAATGAACCCAAGTTGAACGGCACAATTTATCAGTTCATAAGAATAATTGGAAATAGCATTAAAACTATCGAACCTTGGCGCTTCAAAGTGCTGACCTGTATTAGATTGTAGATAGCGAATGAAAAATATTGAATACGCAAGTGAACGATAGCTAGATATAGGTGATGCTCCTCTAACATAATCAAGCATCTTCCATATTTCTCTTGCCTGAGCCTTAGCAAGCTCTAGGTCTTCATCATCATATACCATTTTTTATCTCATTTTTAAATGTAGGGATTATATATCAAAAACAAATTTTAAAATTTCATTATTTATTTTTACTCATCATAAAAAAGATCAGCTCAACTTGCCATCATCTGATTTTTATTAGTATGCTGGCGATATCGCCTTCTTTGTATCCTGCATTCACGACAGCGCTAGCTTCATAGCTTGTAGCAAGTCAACGTTGAGAGCAATAGCTTTTCCACTTGTTCAACCACAAGGGCAGATGTTTCGTATTTGAACTCAAGAGATAACCTCATCTACCTTTCATTGAACACCATATTTGTATTAGTGAAGTTGCTATCCCTTAGTAAGAGTCCATAGTCATCAGGCCACACAATAAGTCCCGTCGGCTAACATGTCTCTGATTTTGTATGGGGGCTGATGGATAAGTCCCATGAAGGTTTCTAAGTCTGTTACGTTATTTAGGGGCTAGATCGGTCCAGATAACCTCGTGAGTACCGACGTCCACCGTGACCTATTATCATTGTCTAAGCAACACAATGTTAGACTCTCTCCTCACCCAAAGCAAACTACTAGCTAATACGTAGATACTAACTGTCCCGGCCTGGATGAACGCAGTCAAAAACTCTCATCGATAACGCTCCCGGATCTTCACCTTGAATAGAGCCATTCGATTTTCTACCTCCGAATGGCTGAGGTAAACCGCGGTGCCGTTTCTTAAACGTTCAAAGGCGGCATCCACCCTCTCACGCAACGCTTGTTCCAGCAACATCGCCTCTACGTCCATTTCAGGTTTATTCCGCGGTTCCATTTCCATCTCCTCCGTTGAGATAGCATCAAGTCACGAATCCGTTACACCAACCCCATCCCCACCACGCCGGTCAGTACGCCGCACAGCGCCACCAGCACCGCCGTCAGGCACAGCGCCCGGGCGGAGAAGGCCTTGTTGAGCATCAACAGCGAAGGCAGGCTGACCGCAGGTAGGGTCATCAGCAGCGCCAGCGCCGGGCCGGCGCCCATGCCCGCCAGCATCATGGTCTGCACGATCGGGATCTCCGCCGCGGTGGGGATAACAAACAGGCAGCCGACGATCGCCAGCGTGATGATCCACAGCAGGCTATTGTCGACGGCGCCGTCGGCGTGCGGGAACAGCCAGACCCGCGCCGCCCCCAGCGCCAGCACCGCCAGCACGTAGATCGGGATGGTCGACCAAAACAGCGCCCACAGCGCTTTGCCCCAGCGGACGAGGAACGGCCGCTCATCGCTCTGCGCCGTCATCACCGGCGGTAGCGGCGCGGCGGGCTGCGGGTCGTTGGCGGTCATGCGCTGCACCAGCCAGGCGATGCCCAGCACCATCACCACGCCCGCCACCAGGCGGATGGCGGCGAACGGCCAGCCGAGCACAAACCCCATGAACACCAGCGTCGCCGGGTTCAATACCGGGTTGGCGAGCCAAAAGGCCAGCGCGGCGCCGCTGGACACCGACTGGCGGCGCATGCCGGCGGCAACCGGCGCGGCGCAGCAGGTGCACATCATGCCCGGCAGCGCGATCAGCGCCCCCAGCACGGTGCCGGAAAAACGCCGGTGGCCGAGCGTGCGCGCCAGCCAGTCGCGCGGGATCAGCACCTGCACCAGCGAACCTAGCAGCACCCCGAGCAGCGCCGCCTTCCATACCGCGGTGAAATAGACCAGCGCGTACTGCCAGGCCGCCAGCCAGGGGCTCGCGGCGCCGTCGGCCAGGATCGATTTGCCGATCGAGTGGCTGTCCGCCGCCACGAAGGCCTTGCCGTAGTAAGGCTGCCATTTGACGTAGTAGAGGCCGACGGCCACCACCAGCAGAAACAGGATCGGTTTCCACAGCGGCCAGGCGCGTGGGGCGTGTTCAGGGGCGTTCAGAGATTGCGGCATGGTAGCGGCCAGAGTCAGTCAACAGTGGCGCCAGCATAGCGCGCCGCCGCCGCCCGTGCACGCCCGGGCTGTCCTAAATAGTTCATCTGTTCGCCACCGACGCGTAACGCGATTGTCATCTGCGCCCGGCACCATGATGCCAACTTGAAAACCACAGGGTAGACGCACGATGAAACGCACTGCTTACGCCTTCATCGCACAGCCATCGGTATGACGAGGTTTTTATTATGATGGAGTTATCTAGACATCCGACCACTTACCCCACCCGCTATCAGCAGATCGCCGCACAGCTGGAACAGGAGCTGCGCACGCAGTACCGCTGCGGCGACTACCTGCCTTCGGAACAGCAGCTGGCCGAACGTTACCAGGTCAATCGCCACACCCTGCGCCGCGCGGTGGATCAACTGGTAGAACGCGGCTGGCTGCAGCGCCGCCACGGCGTCGGCATTCTGGTGCTGATGCGGCCTTACGACTACCCGCTGCACGCCAATACCCGCTTCAGCCAGAACCTGTTCGAGCAGGGCAGCCACCCCACCAGTGAGCGCTTACTCGCCGTCTTGCGCCCGTGCAATGGGCATATCGCCAGCGCGCTCTCGCGTGAAGAAGGCGAAATGGTGATCCACCTGCGCACCCTGCGCCGGGTCAACGGCGTGCCGATGAGCGTGATCGACCACTATCTGCCCGATCTGGACTGGTGGCCGGCGCTGCAGCAGTTCCACAGCGGTTCGCTGCACCAGTTTATCGAACAGCACCTCCAGCAGGCGCTGACCCGCCGCCAGACGCGCATCAGCGCGCGCCGCGCGCAGGCCAAAGAGAGCCGGCTGCTGGAGATCGCCACCCACGCGCCGCTGCTGTGCGTGCGCACCCTTAACGTCCGCAGCGGCGGCGAAGACGTGGCGGAATACTCCGTCAGCCTGGCCCGCGCCGACATGATTGAACTGACGATGGAGCACTGAATGCAAGCCTTAGAGTCGAGACAACGCTGGATGTCGGTGCTGGCGCACAGCCGGCCCGAGCAGCTGCGCAGCCACTGGCAGGCGCTGAACCTCAGCCCGTGTTACCGCAGCATCCGCGCGCCAGAGATCGGCCTGGCCCAGCTGCAGGGGCGCATGGGCGCCACCGGCCGCCGCTTCGTGCTGGGGGACATGACGGTCACCCGCGCGGTGGTGCAGCTGGACAACGGCGGCTACGGCTACAGCTATATCGCCGGGCGCGACAAGGCACACGCCGAGCTGTGCGCGCTGGCCGATGCGCTGCTGCAACAGCCGGAACACGGCGAACGCCTGCAACAACAGCTGATCGCGCCGCTGGCCGCACTGCAGCACGAGCAGCGCCAGCTGCGCGCCCGGGCGATCGCCGCCAGCCGGGTGGATTTCTTTACGCTGGTGCGAGGGGATTAAGCCATGAGTTTATTGACCGGTTTTGAGCAACCGATAGACCAATCGCAGCACGCTTTCCGTTTGATTCTTAAAGCTTTGAGCGAACCGGGCCACCGGGTGACGCTGCCGAACGGCCCGGCCTGGGCGCCGCTGAACGCCGCCAGCACCGCCGCGCTGCTGACGCTGGCCGATCAGGAAACGCCGCTGCAGCTGTGCGCGGCGCTCAAAAGTGAGCAAGTGCTAACAAACATTCGTTTTCACAGCGGCGCGCCGCTGGCCGCCACGGCGCAGGAGGTCTGTTTTGCCCTGTTCGATGAGCAGCTGCAGGCCGCCGATCTGCAGGCGTTGCCGCACGGCACTGAAATCTCGCCGGAGTTCGGCGCCACGGTCATCGTGCAGCTCGGCGAGCTGGAGAACGGCGCCGCGCTGCGCCTGACCGGCCCCGGTATCGAGAGCCAACGCCTGATTGCGCCGCGCCTGCCGCCGGCGCTGCTGGATTATTTGGTCAACCGCCCGCAGCGCTTCCCGCTGGGGCTGGATATTTTGCTGACCTGCGGCGATCGCCTGCTGGCGATCCCGCGGACCACCCGCGTGGAGGTGTGCTGATGTACGTAGCGGTAAAAGGGGGCGAAAAAGCCATTGAGGCCGCCCATCAGCTGCAGGAACAGCTGCGGCGCGGCGACGACGCGCTGCCGGCGCTCGGCGCGGAACAAATCGAACAGCAGCTGGGGCTGGCGGTGGATCGGGTGATGACCGAAGGCGGCATCTACGATCGCGAGCTGGCGGCGCTGGCCATCAAACAGGCCAGCGGCGATCTGGTGGAGGCGATCTTCCTGCTGCGCGCCTATCGCACCACCCTGCCGCGCCTGGCGGTCAGCGAGCCGCTGGCCAGCCAAAACATGCGGCTGGAGCGGCGCATTTCGGCGGTTTACAAGGACTTGCCCGGCGGGCAGGTGCTGGGGCCAACCTACGACTACACCCACCGGCTGCTGGACTTCGCGCTGCTGGCGGAAGGCGAGGCGCCGCGTGCGCCGCAGGCCGACGAACCGCTGCCGGATAACTGCAGCCACGTGTTCGATCTATTGTGTCGCCAGCAGCTGGCGCGGGAGGAACAGGACGACGGCAGCGCGCCGGACGACATCACCCGCAATCCGCCGGTTTACCCCTGCTCGCGCTCGGCGCGCCTGCAGCAGCTGGTGCGCGGCGACGAAGGTTTTCTGCTGGCGCTCGGCTACGCCACCCAGCGCGGCTACGGCCGCAACCACCCGTTCGCCGGCGAGATCCGCACCGGCCACGTTTCGGTGGAGATCGTGCCTGAAGAGCTCGGTTTCGCCATCGATATCGGCGAAATCCTGCTAACCGAGTGCGAAATGGTCAACGGCTTCGTCGATCCCAAGGACCACCCTCCGCACTTCACCCGCGGTTACGGGCTGGTGTTCGGCCGCGCCGAACGCAAGGCGATGGCGATGGCGCTGGTAGATCGCGCATTGCAAAGCCCCGACTACGGCGAAGGCGTCGCCGGCCCGGCGCAGGACGAAGAGTTCGTGCTGGCCCACGCCGACAACGTCGAGGCCGCCGGCTTCGTCTCCCATCTCAAGCTGCCGCACTACGTCGACTTCCAGGCCGAACTGGAGCTGCTCAAGCGGCTGCGACAGGAATACAGCGAGCGCCAGGAGGCCCGCGATGAGTGAAGTATTGACCGGCTATAACCTCGGCTATCTGGACGAGCAGACCAAGCGCATGATCCGCCGCGCTATCCTCAAAGCGGTGGCGATCCCCGGCTATCAGGTGCCGTTCGGCGGCCGCGAGATGCCGATGCCCTACGGCTGGGGCACCGGCGGCATTCAGCTCACCGCCAGCGTTATCGGCCGCGCCGACGTGCTGAAGGTGATCGACCAGGGTGCCGACGACACCACCAACGCGGTGTCGATCCGCCGCTTCTTCCAGCGCGTCGCCGGGGTGGAAACCACCGAACGCACGCCGGAGGCCACGCTGATCCAGACCCGTCACCGCATTCCGGAAACGGCGCTGCGCGAAGACCAGATCCTGATCTATCAGGTGCCGATCCCGGAGCCGCTGCGCTTTATCGAACCGCGCGAAACCGAGACCCGCAAGATGCACGCGCTGGAGGAGTACGGCGTGATGCAGGTGAAGCTGTATGAAGACATCGCGCGCTACGGCCATATCGCCACCACCTACGCCTACCCGGTGAAGGTCAACGATCGCTACGTGATGGATCCGTCGCCGATCCCGAAATTCGACAACCCGAAAATGCACATGATGCCGGCGCTGCAGCTGTTCGGCGCCGGGCGCGAGAAACGCATCTACGCCCTGCCGCCGTTCACCAAGGTGGAAAGCCTGGACTTCGACGACCATCCGTTCAGCGTGCAGCAGTGGGACGAACCCTGCGCGCTGTGCGGCTCGCGCCACAGCTACCTGGACGAGGTGGTGCTCGACGATCGGGGCAACCGCATGTTCGTCTGTTCGGACACCGACTACTGCCGGCAGCAGCTGGCGCAATCTTCGCAAGAGGCGCAGCACTGATGACTTTCACCCCTTTGAGCACCACCCCGCTGCTGTCGGTGAACCGGCTCACCCACCTGTACGCCCCCGGCAAGGGCTTCAGCGACGTGTCGTTCGACATCTACCCCGGCGAAGTGCTGGGCATCGTCGGCGAATCCGGCTCCGGCAAAACCACGCTGCTGAAATCGATCTCGGCGCGGCTGGCGCCGCAGCGCGGGCAGATCCTTTACCGCCCGCAGGCGGGCCAGGAACACGACCTGTACGCCATGGCGGAGAGCGATCGCCGCTGCCTGCTGCGCACCGACTGGGGCGTGGTGCACCAGCACCCGCTCGACGGCCTGCGGCCGCAGGTCTCCGCCGGCGGCAACATCGGCGAACGGCTGATGGCCATCGGCCAGCGCCACTATGGCGACATTCGCCGCCAGGCCGGCCAGTGGCTGGAAGACGTCGAAATCCCGCTGTCGCGCCTCGACGATCTGCCGACCACCTTCTCCGGCGGCATGCAGCAGCGGCTGCAGATCGCCCGCAACCTGGTCACCCACCCCAAGCTGGTGTTTATGGATGAGCCGACCGGCGGGCTGGACGTGTCGGTGCAGGCGCGCCTGCTCGATCTGCTGCGCAGCCTGGTGGTGGAAATGCAGCTGGCGGCGGTGATCGTTACCCACGATCTCGGCGTGGCGCGGCTGCTGGCCCACCGCCTGCTGGTGATGAAACAGGGCGAAGTGGTGGAGAGCGGCCTGACCGACCGGGTGCTGGACGATCCGCACCATCCTTATACTCAGCTGCTGGTTTCTTCGGTGCTGTCGTAACCCAAGGCGATATACAGATGACTATGCAAATTCGAGTTGAACATCTCAGTAAAACCTTTGTGCTGCACCAGCAGTACGGCACCCGCCTGCCGGTGCTGCACGACGCCAACCTGACGGTCGGCAGCGGCGAATGCGTGGTGCTGCACGGCCACTCCGGCAGCGGCAAATCCACCCTGCTGCGCTCGCTGTACGCCAACTACCTGCCGGATAGCGGCCATATCTGGATCAACCACCAGGGCGACTGGCTGGACATGGTCAGCGCCGATGCGCGCCAGATTCTGGCGGTGCGCCGCCATACGCTGGGCTGGGTCAGCCAGTTCCTGCGGGTGATCCCGCGCATCAGCGCGCTGGAGGTGGTGATGCAGCCGCTGCTGGAACAGGGCGTCGAACGCGCCGAGTGCCGAGAACGCGCTGAGGCGCTGCTCGCCGCGCTCAACGTGCCGCAGCGCCTGTGGCCGCTGGCGCCGTCCACCTTCTCCGGCGGCGAGCAGCAGCGGGTGAACATCGCGCGCGGCTTTATCGTCGATTACCCCATTCTGTTGCTGGACGAACCGACCGCCTCGCTCGACAGCCGCAACAGCGCGGCGGTGGTGCAACTTATCGAACGCGCCAAGGCGCGCGGCGCGGCGATCGTCGGCATTTTTCACGATGAAGGCGTCCGCCAACAGGTCGCCGACCGGCTTTATGACATGCAGGCGCCGCAGGCGCTGGAGGCCCTCTGATGATCGTCAATAACGTTAAGCTGGTGCTGGATGACCAGGTGGTGCAAGGCTCGCTGGAGATGCAGGACGGCGTGATCCGCAGCTTCGCCGACGGCCCGAGCCGGCTGCCGCAGGCGCTGGACGGCGACGGCGGCTGGCTGCTGCCGGGGCTGATCGAGCTGCATACCGACAACCTGGACAAGTTCTTTACCCCGCGCCCGAACGTTGACTGGCCGGCCCATTCGGCGATGAGCAGCCACGACGCGCTGATGGTGGCCAACGGCATCACCACGGTACTGGACGCGGTGGCGATCGGCGACGTGCGCGACGGCGGCCACCGGCTGGAAAACCTGCAGAAGATGATCGACGCGGTGATCCACAGCCAGCGCGCCGGGGTGAACCGCGCCGAACACCGGCTGCACCTGCGCTGCGAGCTACCGCACGAGAGCACGCTGCCGCTGTTCGAACAGCTGATGGACAAGCCGGGCGTGTCGCTGGTGTCGCTGATGGATCACTCGCCGGGCCAGCGCCAGTTCGCCTCGCGCGAAAAATACCGCGAATACTATCAGGGCAAATACCACCTCAACGACCAGCAGATGAGCGAATACGAGGAGCAGCAGGTCGCCCTATCCGCCCGCTGGGCCGCGCCGAACCGCGAGGCGATCGCCGCCCACTGCCGCGCGCGCCGCATCTCGTTGGCCAGCCATGACGATGCCACCGCCGCGCACGTCGCCGAATCCTGCGCGCTGGGCAGCGCCATTGCCGAGTTCCCCACCACCGAAGCGGCCGCCCGCGCCTCGCACCAGCAGGGCCTGCAGGTGCTGATGGGCGCGCCGAACATCGTGCGCGGCGGTTCCCACTCCGGCAACGTGGCGGCGCACCACCTGGCGGCGCTGGGGGTGCTGGATATTCTCTCTTCCGATTATTACCCGGCCAGCCTGCTGGACGCGGCGTTTCGCCTCGCGGCGGACGAACGCAACGCCTACGATCTGCCCCAGGCGGTGCGCATGATCACCCGCAACCCGGCGCGGGCGCTGGATCTGCAGGATCGCGGCACCATCGCCGAAGGATTGCGGGCGGATCTGGTGCTGGCGCGGCCGCACGGTGAGCACGTTCACGTGCAGAACGTGTGGCGCCAGGGCCGGCAGGTGTTCTGATGGCGCGGCTCATCTACCTGATGGGGCCTTCCGGCGCAGGCAAGGACAGCCTGCTGGCCGCGCTGCGGGCCGACGCCGACCGCGCACCGCTGGTGGCGCACCGTTACATTACCCGGCCGGCGGACGCTGGCTGCGAGAATCACATCGCGCTGAGCGAACCGGAATTTCTGCGCCGCCGCGCCAAGGGGCTGTTCGCACTCGACTGGCAGGCCCACCAGCAGCGCTACGCGTTCGGGATCGAAGTGGATCTTTGGCTGCTGCAGGGGATCGACGTGGCGGTCAACGGTTCGCGCGCCCACCTGCCGCATGCGCAGCAGCGCTATGGTGCGCAGTTGCTGCCGGTGTGCCTGCAGGTCAGCGCCGGGATCCTGCGCCGGCGCCTGCAGGATCGCGGACGGGAAAGCGCCGAACAGATCGAGCAGCGGCTGGCGCGGGCGGCGGAATATCAGCAGAGTCTGCCCGCCGGCTGCCGGGTGCTGCACAACGACGGCCCACTCGACGACACCCTGGCGGCGCTGCTGGCGCTGCTGCCTACCGCCACCCGACAAGCTCAGGACGCGACGCCATGAACGACTTTGCCCAGCCGAAAATCGGCGACAACGTGACCCTTAACCGCACCCGGCTCGGCCAATATGTGCATCTGGCCGACGATGCGATCCTGGAAGAGGTGGAGATGGGGGACTACTCCTATACCGCCGGGCACAACCAGATCTTTTACGCCACCATCGGCAAGTTCGTCTCCATCGCCTCCTATGCGCGCATCAATCCCGGCAACCACCCGACCTACCAGCGCATCGCGCAGCACCACTTTACCTACCGCGCCTCCGAATACGGGCTGGGGGAAGACGACGCGGCGTTCTTCGACTGGCGGCGCGAGCACCACGTCACCGTCGGCCACGACGTGTGGATCGGCCATAACGCCATCCTGATGCCGGGCGTCAGCGTCGGCAACGGCGCGGTGATCGGCAGCGCGGCGGTGGTCACCAAGGACGTGGAGCCTTACAGCATCGTCGCCGGCGTGGCGGCCAAGAAGATCGGCATGCGCTTTGACGACGCGCTGATAGAACGCATCGAACGCAGCCAGTGGTGGCACTGGGATCACGCCACGCTGCAGGCGCGGCTGGCGGATTTTCGCGACATCAACCGCTTTGCCCAGAAGTACCTTTAACGGAGGGGAGCGATGCAACTGACCTTTCTCGGCACCGGCGGCGCGCAGCAGGTGCCGGTGTTCGGCTGCGACTGCCTGATCTGCCAACGGGCGCGGCGCGAGCCGGCATTTCGGCGGCGAGCATGCAGCGCCATGCTTAACTATCAGGGGGAAACGACCTTATTGGATGCGGGATTGCCGGCTTTGGAGCGGCGATTTTCGGCGGGGCAAATTCAACGTTTTTTACTGACACATTACCACATGGATCACGTTCAGGGGTTATTTCCTTTGCGTTGGGGGTGCGGAAATTCCATTCCTGTGTATGGCCCGCCGGATGAACAGGGTTGCGACGATCTGTTCAAACACCCCGGCATTCTGGCGTTTCAGCCGCCGCTGGCGCCCTTCGCCACCGTCGAACTGGGCGGCATGCGCATCACCCCGCTGCCACTGCAACACTCCAAACTGACCCACGGCTATCTGATCCAGGCGGCGGGCGCTGCGCTGGCCTACCTGACCGACACCGTCGGCCTGCCGCCGGCCACCGCCGACTATCTGCAGAACGTGGCGCTGGATCTGCTGGTGCTCGATTGCAGCCTGCCGCCTCAGCCGCAGGCGCCGCGCAACCACAACGATCTGACCCGCGCGCAGGAGACGCAGCGGTTACTGCAGCCCAAACGCACGCTGCTGACGCACATCAGCCATCATCTCGATCTGTGGCTGCTGGACAACGAACTGCCCGCCGGGCTGGAGCTGGCGTTCGACCACCTCAGCGTCAGCCTCGGTAGCAGTGCAGCCGATCCGACTCCAGCACCCTGACCCCTTCGCCCGGCGTGAACGCCTGCTGCAGCAGCGTTTGCGCCACGTCTTTGGCGGAAACGGCGCGCCATTTGCCGGGCAGCAGCCTGAACAGCGGTAGCGTGAGGCGCTCCATCAGGCGCGGCGCGGGGCGATCCCCCACCAGCATGGAAGGCCGCACCAGCGTCAGGCGCGGCCAGTGCTGTTCGCGCAGCGCCTGCTCCATCTCGCCTTTGGTGCGGTTATACAGGAAGGTGGAATCCGCGTTGGCGCCCAACGCGCTCACCACCAGACAGTGCTGCGCCCCCAACCGGCGGCCGGTCAGCGCGCTCTCCACCACCAGTTGATAATCGACGTAGCGGAAGGCATCGGCGCTGCCCGCCGCCCGGCGGGTGGTGCCCAGGCAGCAGAACACCAGATCGACCGGCTGCTGCAGGCTACTCAGCAGTTCGAACAGCGCATCGCCGACCGGGTTGGTCAGCTTGCCGTGCGGCGGCAGCGGCGCGCGCGTCGGCGCCACGATGGCCGTTATCTGCGGATCGCTTTGCAACAGCTGCAACAACTCGCGCCCCACCAGCCCGGTTGCGCCGACTAACAGTGCTCGCGCCATGCAATCTCCCGTTGTAATCAATACGTCAACTTAAAGTATAGACCGCGCCCAATGCAGCTTCTTGCCGAAGCCGAGGGTGTTGTCGGTCATCTTCACCTCGTGCAGATCCAGCCGCCAAACCGAGGCTTTCATCGCCCTGGCGATCGGGAAGCGCTTGCAGTAACGCGCGCGCGCCGCCTCGGCTTCTTCGCCGCTCAGCAGCACCGCCTCGGCGCGATACTGCACGCCGCGGATCAGCGCGATGCTTTTCGGCTTCGGCGCGATGGTGCCGACCACCCGGCCGTTGTTCAGCATCAGCCCGCCGTGGCGGGTGTGCGGTTCGGTCATCAGCCACAGCGCCATCGCCGCGGCGTCGAACACGTAAAAACAGTTGGCGCACCACATGTCGAGGCCGTCGCCGGCGCACAGCGTCAAGACGTGTTGTTTGCCGATGAAATCCGCAATCTGCTGCCGTTGTTCTGGGGTATTCAAGGTTACTCGCCTCCCTGTTCACTCACTTCATCTTACCCTGCGTTGTTGAGGCGAGTCACAAATAACGATAATCATCAAAAAACCAAATTGAATATAAAAACACAATAAATGCATTTTTATTAACTTAGGCCCGAAAAAGATTTATAACATAAAAAATACAAGACGGATTTATTTGATCATTATGCAACCGCTTATTCGACCGGTTCTTTTATTCCCATCCTGACGATACGCAAATTTAGCGCACCCGACCGGAGTCGATTAGCAATTCGTTTACAAGCCCGTTGGCCCACCTGAACGCTGTTTATGCAACTCATTGCATAATCAATGAATAGTTATTTATAAACACCGGCATTTATGTGACATTCATCACGATTTTTAGCCAACCTTGCGTTAAAATAGCGCCATCTTTTCACTCAGCAAGGTGGATTAGAAAATGGAAAACAATAACCGCAAAATGGCGCATATCAGGCGCACAACCCATATTATGATGATGGCTCATCGCAGCTGCTTTAGCTTCGCATTCTTCAACTACAGATAACCCTCTCCCTTCGCTCTTACGCTGTTGATAAGAGTGTCATTGCGTTTTTATTTATTCTCCGCACGCCGGTGATAATATCGCTTTCTCGCTAACCGGGAAGGACACGCAATTCATTCTTAATTTCGGCCAAGCGCATCCAAGCTAAATAAAACAACGAACACAGTTAATGCCTTTCGGCATCGCTGGGTTCTCGCACACCTTTATTTTCGTGAAGGCGTTAGCGGCAAATGGAATTATTTGCCGACGGACTGCCTTTGCCTGAAGAATGAGAAAAATGAAAAAATTAAAAATTGCCGCCAACACCCAAACCCTCGGCTGCTTTGAAACTGAACGCGACATCGTCGATGTGCATCACAGCGATTTCAATGATGTCGCCGCCATCGTGCTGTCGGTAGACGACGTCACGCACGGCATGGTGGCGCGCATCGAAGAGCACGGCCTCAACATTCCGCTGTTCGTCGCCGTCTGCTGCGAAGAAGAGCTGGATAACGCCGTATTGCCGGCGCTGCACGGCGTGTTTGAACTGTGCGGCAAGAATACCCAGTTCTACGGCAAACAGCTGGAGGCCGCCGCCGCCAAATATGAGAGCGAGCTGCTGCCGCCGTTCTTCAATACGCTGACGCAGTACGTGGAAATGGGCAACGCCACCTTCGCCTGCCCAGGCCACCAGGGCGGCGAGTTCTTCCGTAAACATCCGGCGGGCCGCCAGTTCTTCGACTTCTACGGCGAAACGCTTTTCCGCTCCGACATGTGCAACGCCGACGTCAAACTGGGCGACCTGTTGATCCACGAAGGCGCGCCTTGCGCCGCGCAGCAGCACGCCGCCAAGGTGTTCAACGCCGACAAGACCTACTTCGTGCTCAACGGCACCTCGGCCTCGAACAAGGTGGCGACCAACGCCCTGCTGACGCGTGGCGACCTGGTGCTGTTCGACCGCAACAACCATAAATCCAACCACCACGGCGCGCTGATCCAGGCCGGCGCCACGCCGGTTTATCTGGAGACCGCCCGCAACCCGTTCGGCTTTATCGGCGGCATCGACGCGCACTGCTTCGACGAACGCTACCTGCGCCAACAGATCCGCGAAGTGGCGCCGGAACGCGCCAACGAAGCCCGCCCGTTCCGCCTGGCGATCATCCAGCTCGGCACCTACGACGGCACCATCTACAACGCCCGCCAGGTGGTCGACAAGATTGGCCACCTGTGCGACTACATCCTGTTCGACTCCGCCTGGGTGGGCTATGAGCAGTTCATTCCGATGATGAAAGACTGCTCGCCGCTGCTGCTGGAGCTGAACGAGAACGATCCCGGCATCATCGTCACCCAGTCGGTGCACAAACAGCAGGCCGGCTTCTCACAAACCTCGCAGATCCACAAAAAAGACAAGCACATCAAGGGGCAGAGCCGCTACTGCAACCACAAGCGCTTCAACAACGCCTTCATGCTGCACGCCTCTACCAGCCCGTTCTACCCGCTGTTCGCCGCGCTGGACGTCAACGCCAAGATGCACGAGGGCAAAAGCGGCCAGCGCCTGTGGCAGGAGTGCGTGCGCGTGGGGATCGAAGCGCGCAAAATGCTGCTGGATACCTGTACGATGATCAAACCGTTCGTGCCGGATCAGATCGACGGCAAGCCGTGGCAGGCCTATGACACCGCGGCGATGGCCAACGATCTGCGCTTCTTCAACTTCGTGCCCGGCGAGAAATGGCACGCCTTTGAGGGCTATGCCGAATCGCAGTACTTCGTCGATCCGTGCAAACTGCTGCTCACCACGCCGGGCATCGATACCGCCACCGGCAGCTACAGCGAGTTCGGCATCCCGGCGACCATTCTGGCCAACTACCTGCGTGAAAACGGCATCGTGCCGGAAAAATGCGATCTCAACTCGATCCTGTTCCTGCTGACGCCGGCGGAAGACATCGCCAAGATGCAGCATCTGGTGGCCCTGATCGCCCGCTTCGAGCAGCACATCGAGCAAAACTCCCTGCTCAGCGAGGTGCTGCCTGCGGTCTATAAAAACCACCAGCAGCGCTACAAAAACTACACCATCCGCCAGCTGTGCCAGGAAATGCACGACCTTTACGTCAGCTACGACGTTAAAGAACTGCAAAAAGAGATGTTCCGCAAAAGTTATTTCCCGCGCGTGGTGATGAATCCGCAGGACGCCAATACCGAGTTCGTGCGCGGCAATGTGGAATTGGTCTCGCTGGCTAAAGCCGAGGGCCGCATCGCCGCCGAAGGCGCCCTGCCTTACCCGCCGGGCGTGCTGTGCGTGGTGCCCGGTGAAATTTGGGGCGGTGCCGCGCAGCGTTATTTCCTGGCACTGGAAGAAGGCATCAATTTATTGCCGGGGTTCGCGCCGGAATTGCAGGGCGTTTATATCCAACAGGATGAGGACGGCTGGAACCGCGCTTACGGCTACGTCATGAAAAATTAATCACCTTACGGGGCGGCGATTATTCTCGCCGCCCGGATCGCATCCTAAAAGAGAAAATGATCATGAGTAAGTCCAATAATAAAATGGGGGTCGTGCAATTAACGATCCTGACCGCCGTGAATATGATGGGTTCCGGCATAATTATGCTGCCGACCAAGCTAGCCGAAGTGGGCACGATTTCGATCGTTTCCTGGCTGGTGACCGCCGTCGGCTCGATGGCGCTGGCCTACGCCTTCGCCAAATGCGGCATGTTCAGCCGTAAATCCGGCGGCATGGGTGGTTACGCCGAATACGCCTTCGGCAAATCGGGCAACTTTATGGCGAACTACACCTACGGCGTTTCGCTGCTGATCGCCAACATCGCCATCGCCATTTCCGCCGTCGGCTACGGCACCGAGCTGTTCGACACCACCCTCAGCCCGCTCGGGATCTGTATCGCCACCATCGGCGTGCTGTGGCTGGCGACCGTCGCCAACTTCGGCGGCGCGCGCATCACCGGCAAAATCAGCGGCATCACCGTCTGGGGCGTGATCATTCCGGTGGTGGGCATCTCGGTCATCGGCTGGTACTGGTTCAGCGGCAGCGCCTACGTCGCCGCCTGGAACCCGCATCAGGTGCCAACCTTCGAAGCCATCGGCGCCTCCATCTCAATGACCCTGTGGGCGTTCCTGGGGCTGGAATCCGCCTGCGCCAACACCGACGTGGTGGAAAACCCGGAGCGCAACGTGCCGATCGCCGTACTGGGCGGCACCCTCAGCGCGGCGGTGATCTATATCGTTTCAACCAACGTGATCGCCGGCATCGTGCCGAACATGGATCTGGCCAACTCTACCGCCCCGTTCGGGCTGGCGTTCTCCCACATGTTCAACCCGACGGTCGGCAAGATCATCATGGCGTTGATGGTGATGTCCTGCGTCGGCTCGCTGCTCGGCTGGCAGTTCACCATCGCTCAGGTGTTCAAATCCTCCGCCGACAGCGGCTTCTTCCCGAAAATCTTCTCCAAGCTGAGCAAGGCCGACGCGCCGGTTAAAGGCATGCTGACCATCGTCGTCATCCAGAGCGGCCTGTCGCTGATGACCATCAGCCCGTCGCTGAACAAGCAGTTCAACGTGCTGGTGAACCTGGCGGTGGTGACCAACATCATCCCTTACATCCTGTCGATGGCGGCGCTGGTCATTATTCAGAAAGTGGCGAAGGTGCCGGACAACAAGGCGCGCATCGCCAATATCATCGCCGGCATCGGCGCGCTGTACAGCTTCTACGCGCTCTACAGCTCCGGTGAGGAAGCGATGATGTGGGGCGCCATCGCCACCTTCCTCGGCTGGACGCTGTACGGCATCGTTTCGCCGCGCTTCGAACTGGCGGGAAAAAAGGGGTAAAGCGGTAGGGCAGCGGCGGCCGGGGATGGGATTGTGACGGCGAACATGCCATCATACGCCGACCCTGGCCACCGAAACGGCGTACGATGACCGACAGCTCCCCCACTCTCTGGCACCTCTACATGCTGCGTTTACCGAGCGGCATGCTGTATACCGGCATCACCACCGACGTGGCGCGCCGCCTGGCGCAGCATCAAGCCGGCAAAGGCGCCAAGGCGCTGCGCGGAAAAGGGGAACTGACGCTGGCATTTCACTGCCAGGTGGGGGATCGCTCAACGGCGCTGAAGCTGGAATACCGCGTCAAACAGCTGAGCAAAATACAAAAAGAGCGGCTGGTGAATCACCCGCCGCTGTCGTTGGAGTATCTATTGCCGGTCGTTAAAAGCGATTAAACGGCGCCGAAAAAGCCACTTCGCCGCTGACGCCATTCAGGGCGTCTTCCGCCAGCGGATACACCTGGAACGCACTTTCCGTGTCCGGCCAGCGGCAGTTCAGGCCATAGGCGGCGGCCGGTTTAAAACCGAAGCGGCCGTAGTAGGCCGGATCGCCCAGCACCACCACCGCGGCGTAGCTGAATTCGTTCAGCGAATCCAAGCCTTCGTAAACCAGCTTTTCAGCCAGCCCCTGGCGGCGCAGGCTTTCATCTACCGCCAGCGGCGCCAGCGCCACCCATTGGCGGTCTTCGCCGGCCACGTCTACCGGGCTAAACGCGGCGTAACCCACTACCCCGCCTTCGTCGTCAGTAGCGACCACGCCCAGCGTCAGCAGGCCATCTTCGCGCAGCTGCTGCACCAGATCGGCTTCGTCGTCGCGGCCAAAGGCGCGGCGCAGCAAGGCATCGATGCCCGCCGCGTCTACCGGGATCTCTACGCGGATCAGCATGATACCGCCACACGGGAAGCCGACGCCGTGCCCTCCTGCAACCCTGCTTCGACAAAATCAGCCAACTGCAACAGCCCCATGCGCAGCGGCGCAGGCATGCTTTCCAGCTCGATGGCGTCCATCAAATTTTTCACATACAGGCCCAATTCGGTATCCCCTTCAATCTGCAGCCGACGCTGAAAGAACAGCGTATCCGGATCTTGCTTGCGCGCCGCGATCAGGATCAGATCGTTGGCGTCGCCGCTGAAGCTGACGTCCGCTTCGGCGTGCTGGCTGACCACCAGTTTGTCGTTTTCTACCGTCATAAACCAGTGTAGCGCCAGATCGCGAACTTCGATCTTCAGCCAGCGCGATTCGAGAAATTCCAGATCGCCATCCGCCAACGCCTGGCGGAACTGCCAGCTCAGCACCTGTTGCAGCAGCTGACGCTGCAGGGCGAACGGCGTGAATTTCAGCGGGATGCGCAGCAGCGACGGCCCCTGGCGCACAAGGCGTGCTCGTAGTTGTTCCAACACGGTCATCCACTCCTTTCAATACGGACTACCGCTATTTTGCCACACTGGCGCGCGGCTTCAGCGGTCTATATCAACAAATAGTGCATTTCACCGCCATGTTTATCAATACGCCATAAGCTGCCCCAAATCAAAACCTGTGTGCGCCCCTTTGCCTAAAATGGCCTCCCCGATTCGCGTTTGCCGGCGGAACACCGCCGTCGGCAACCTTTAAAGACAGCGTGCGCCCGGCCGGGTGCACGGCTAAGCCAGGATAAATCTATGGAGCTGCTTTGTCCCGCCGGCAACCTGCCGGCCCTGAAGGCCGCGGTGGATAACGGCGCCGACGCCGTTTACATCGGCCTGAAAGACGATACCAACGCGCGCCACTTCGCCGGCCTCAACTTCACCGAGAAAAAGCTGCAGGAAGCGGTCGATTACGTGCATCGCCACGGCCGCAAGCTGCATATCGCCATCAACACCTTCGCCCATCCCGACGGCTACGTCCGCTGGCAGCGCGCGGTGGATATGGCAGCCCAGCTGGGCGCCGACGCGCTGATTCTGGCGGATCTGGCGATGCTGGAATACGCCGCCCAGCGCTACCCGCAGCTGGAGCGCCACGTTTCGGTGCAGGCCTCCGCCACCAACGAGGAGGCGATCCGTTTCTACCAGCGCAACTTCGAGGTGGGCCGGGTGGTACTGCCGCGCGTGCTGTCGATGCATCAGGTGAAACAGCTGGCGCGCACCAGCCCGGTGCCGCTGGAAGTGTTCGCCTTCGGCAGCCTGTGCATCATGGCCGAGGGACGCTGCTATCTCTCCTCCTACCTGACCGGCGAATCGCCGAACACCGTCGGCGCCTGTTCGCCGGCACGGTTCGTGCGCTGGCAGCAAACCCCGCAGGGCATGGAGTCGCGCCTGAACGACGTGCTGATCGACCGCTACCAGGACCATGAAAACGCCGGCTACCCGACGCTGTGCAAGGGCCGCTATCTGGTGGACGACGTGCGCTACCACGCGCTGGAAGAGCCCACCAGCCTCAATACGCTGGAGCTGCTGCCGGAGCTGCTGGCCGCCAACATCGCCTCGGTGAAGATCGAAGGCCGCCAGCGCAGCCCGGCTTACGTCAGCCAGGTGGCGCGCGTCTGGCGCCAGGCGCTCGATCGCTGCCAGGCCGATCCGGCCGCCTACCGTGCCGACGCCGCCTGGATGGAGACGCTGGGCGCGATGTCCGAGGGCACCCAGACCACGCTGGGCGCCTATCACCGCAAATGGCAGTAGCCGGAGGAAACATGAAATACGCACTGGGGCCGGTGCTCTACTACTGGCCGAAAAACGACATCGCGGCGTTCTATCAGCAGGCGGCAGAGAGCAGCGCCGACATCATTTACCTCGGCGAGAGCGTCTGCACCAAGCGGCGCGAGATGAAGGTCGGCGATTGGCTGGCGTTGGCGCGCGAAATCGCCCGCAGCGGCAAGCAGGTGGTGATCTCTACGCTGGCGCTGCTGCAGGCGCCGTCCGAGCTGAATGAGCTGAAACGCTATGTGGAGAACGGCGAGTTCCTGTTTGAAGCCAACGATCTGGGCGCGGTGAACATGGCGGCGGAGCGCGGCTTGCCGTTCGTCGCCGGCCACGCGCTGAACTGCTACAACGCCTATACCCTGCGCCTGCTGCGCCGCCAGGGCATGATGCGCTGGTGCATGCCGGTCGAGCTGTCGCGCGACTGGCTGGCCAACCTGCTGACGCAGTGCGACGAGCTGGGCTTCCGCCATGATTTCGAGGTGGAGGTGCTGAGCTACGGCCACCTGCCGCTGGCCTATTCGGCGCGCTGCTTCACCGCCCGCTCGGAGAACCGCGGCAAGGACGAGTGCGAAACCTGCTGCATCAAGTATCCGCAGGGCCGCATGATGCGCTCGCAGGAGCAACAACAGGTGTTCGTGCTCAACGGCATTCAGACCATGAGCGGCTACTGCTACAACCTCGGCAACGAGCTGCCGAGCATGCAGGGGCTGGTGGACATCGTGCGGCTGTCGCCGCAGGGCGCCGAGACGCTGGCGCAAATCGATGACTTCCGCGCCAACGAACGCGGCGAAAAGCCGCTGGCCTTGACCGATCACGCCGACTGCAACGGCTACTGGCGCCGCGTGGCGGGATTGGAGTTGGTGTCTTAGCGAGGTAAGCGCCGGCGGCGCACTGTCGCCGGCATTGTTTATTTATCAAGATGAATACGGTTATTTCCGCCGTGGAACCAATGGAATAAACTTACACACATCAGGCAGCAGCTTCTGATACCAAAATAAGTAAAAACCGCGATGACCGCATCTACCAAATGTTCTCCGTATGAAATAATACTTAGCGAGGAAAACGAGACAAGTAACATGCTCAACGTTAGTGCCATCATATTACAAAGCGGGTCTAAAATACGTCTATTGGCCATAACCCACCCTCTATTGTTGAAACGGTAAAAGCGATGTTCTCATCACCATCGACACTGCCCATTAACGCTATTGGCGTTTTTATTGCCACCCAAGGCACCACCGTTATTCTTATTATTCCCTGCGGGGCTGTTATCGGCGCAAGAGACCGCCCCCATCAAGCCACCGGCAACCGCCATACCTATCATCCCTGGCGGGCCACCTGAAAAACCGGTAAATGCGCCAATGATGATACCCATTCCAACCTGATTGGCACAGGAGTTTGGTGCACCTCTGCTTGGCCTGTCACGATCGCCGCCGTTATTTCCATCACCACAACCGCCAATCAGTTTCATCTCATCAGAAGTAAGCTCTCTTATTGTTGACATATTTATATTATCCTTTAAATAACACGTTATAGATAAAACTAACGCCAACCATTAATTCCCTAAACCGGTCGACAATGACAATTACCAAAGTCAATATAAGAAATTAAATCAAAATAACAATAGACATCCCGCTAAATAAACAACCTTAAACATATCGATAATACGAAATAATAAAGGCGCCGAATATGGCGCCTTTATTGGTTCCCTACGCCCGCCGCTTCCTGAACATCCCGCGCAGCGCCACGCTGTTGCGCAAGAAGCCGACGCCGAAGCCCAGCAGGGTGTAGACCACGCCGAGCACCAGCATCATCATCACGTCGCCCCACACTTCGTTCAGCGACAGCCCCATCTGGTTGACGCCGGCGATCGCCTTGGTGCCCCAGGTGGAGGGAATGCTGTAGGAGATGGCGCGCACCCAGGCCGGCATTGACTGCAGCGGCCAGATGGTGCCGGACAGGTAGAAGATCGGCGTGGTGATGAACGCCAGCGTCAGGTAGATCATTTCGACGCTGCGCAGGCACTCGGTCACCAGCTTGCCCAGCCCCAGCACCGCCAGCAGGAACGGGAAGGTCAGCAGCAGCAGTTCGGCGATGTTCGCCGTCTGCCTGTAGCCCAATACCCACGGCCACAGCACGAACAGCACGATCGACAGGAACAGCCAGATCGGCAGCAGCGCCGTCAGCCCGCCGAGGTGCGCCGCCAGCGGCGCCTTGCCGCCGGGCATGCTCTTCATGGCGATGTTGACGCGGATACAGGCGATCAGCAGCGAGTGCTGCAACAGCATCACCAGCAGGCCGGGAAAGATGATCGCCGCGAAGCTGATGCCGGGGTTAAACACGTCCAGCGTTTGCCCCAGTATCGGCGTCAGCAGTATCTGCGCCTGCCGTTCGCTGAAGCCGCTGCGCAGCAGCAGCCCGTTGTTGTACTCCGTCAGCAGCTGCTGGTAGGCCGCCACCACGTCCTGTTGGATCTGGCCGTTGGCCAGGCGGTTGGTGGCGTCGCCGTACACCGGCACCACGATGTTCTGCCCGCTGAGGATCTTCTTCTCCAGATCCACCGGCATGATGATCACCGCAAACAGCTTGCGCCAGCTGAGATCGCGCTGCGCCTGCTCCAGGCTGTCGTAGGTTTCGATCGCTATCTTGGAGGTGGCGTCCAATTGACGGATCAGCTGGCGGCTGGCGGTGCTGTGGTCCTGATCGACCACCCCCACCGGCAGATCCCACACCGTGCGGTTGGCGTACACCATGCTCATGATGCACAGCGACAGGATCAGCATCAGCCATACCGGCCGCTCCAGCATGCCGAGCAGCACCTTAACGAAGGTTTGCCAATAGAGCTTCATCCGGCGTTCCCCTCTTTTGCCAGCCGCGCCGGCAGGCGATTACGCACCAGCAGCGCGGCCACCAGCGGGTAGACCGCCAGCAGCGCACACACGCTGAAAATAGCGCTGGCGTGCACCTGCCGCAGGAACACGTCGAACATCGCGTACAGCGCGTGGGTCAGCGGCTCGATGTTGGAAATGATGCGCGCCGGCAGCGACATCGACAGCTCAGGCACCGCCATGCCGGAGAAGGTCATCGCGATACTGACCAAAATACCGATCAGGCTGTAGGCGGTGATGGTGCTGCCGGTAAAGGTGTACAGCAGCAGGCCGATGCTCTGCGCTGCCATCACGTAAAACAGGCCGATCATCAGCATAAACAGCGGGTTGCCGCTGACGCGGGCGTCAAAGATGCCCACCAGCGCCGCGATCTCCACCATCAGCAGGGTGGTGAAACACAGCGTGTACGGCGCCAGCTTGCCGAGCAGCGCCAGGCTGAACGGCTTGGCCTGCAGCAGCGATTTGCTGCGCGCCAGCACGTAGATCATGCAGGTCACCGCGAACAGCTGCAGCAAATGGATGGTGGCGGCGAACTGCTGGTAATAGATATAGCTGCCGCTGGCATTGAACAGGCTGCCGTAAGAGAGCGTCACATCCGCCAAGGGCGGCAGCGATTTGCCCATCTCGGTGGCGATGATGCTGCGGGTGCTGGCGTTGATTTCGTTCATCAGGCCGCCAAAGTCCTGGGTGGAGTACAGCCCGGCGCCGTAGAACAGCGCGTTGTAGTACATCACCACGCTAGGCTGTTTGCCCGACAGCGCGTTGGCCTCAAAGTCCGGCGGGATATACAGCAACGCGTAATCCTGCGCGCTGCGCAGGCGGCTCAGCGACTCCGGCAGCCCGCCGCCGTAGGCCTCGACGTGGGCGTGCGACCCGGCGTCCAGCCGCCGGGTCAGCGACTTGGACAGCGGGCTGTGATCGCTGTCCACCACCGAGACCGGCAGATCGAGCAGCGTGCCTTCGGAGAAGTTGCTGCTGATCAGCCCAAACAGGATCAGCGGAAAGATCCAGCTCAGCCAGTGCACCACCGGGCTGCGAAAGGCGACGCGACACTCTTTGTCGAACGCGTGACTGAAGCAGCGCCAGCCGGCCCTTACTCTTTCCATTGCCATAAGGTGCTCATCCCCGGACGCAGGCCGTCCACCGGCTGTGACGGATACAGGCGCACTTCGAAGGTTTTCAGGTCGAAGTCGCCGGTGGCGCGGGTGGCGCGTTTGGTGGCGTAATCCCCCAGCGGCGCGATGTAGCGCACCTCGGTGTCGATCATTTTGTCCTTCAGCGCCGGCACCCGCAGCTTGACCTTGTCGCCTTTGCGCACGTGGGCCAGGATGTCTTCGCGCAGGTTAAACACGAAGTAGGCGTCCGGCACCCGGATCAGCGTCACCAGCGGGCTACCGGCGTTCAGCAGCTCGCCCACTTCGGCCGGGATCGGCCCCACTTCGCCGTCCACCGGCGCTTTCACCTGCAGATCGTCGCTCTGCGCCTGGATCTGCAGCAGGTTCTCTTCCGCCGCCCGCAGCGCCGCCGCGTATTGTTGCCGCAGCTCGACGCGGTCGCCGTTGATACCTTCGTCCAGGTTGGCCTTGGCCGCCTGCACCTGCTGGAAGGCGGTGTCGCGCGCCCGGCGCGAAGCGTCCAGCTCGGACTTCGAGATATAGCCCTTGCCGGCCACGCTCAGGTTGCGGTTGTAGTCGTTTTGCGCATTGCGGTACTGCGCTTCGGCCTGCGCCAGGTTGGCGCGCAGGTTGCGGATGCTCTCTTCACGGGTGCCGTGCAGCGACTGATCGAGCTGCGCCTTGGCCTCGTCGCGCGTGGCCTGCGCGGAACGCAGCTGCGCCATCAGTTCGGGGCTGTCGAGCTGGATAATCAGCTGGCCGCTTTTCACGTCGTCGCCACGTTCGATCAGGCGTTCAACCACCCGGCCTTTCGCCTTGGAAGCGACGATCACTTCGGGAGCGTCCACTTCACCCTGCAGTAACAGATCCTGATTGTGCGCGCGGAACAGGACCGCCAATGCGATCGCCACCATCATCAGCAACAGGGTAAACAGCGTCTTTTTTTTCATTATGTCGGCTCCCGGAACGGTAAGCGGCGGGCGGGGATCATCATTTCCATGTCTTAAATTGCTCCAAAAAACACCATTGCTCTCATGAGGATATCACAAGCACATATCTCCTCTTTTATAACTATAAATTGGATTATGCTTTTAACACTAAAAAGCATCATTTTCGGCTTTTTGGTATGCAGATTCCTGCAATCGCCCTTTAAGCGATCCACTCTCTGATGGACGATGCCATGACTGAAAACACTGCCGTACCGCTGTCGGTACTGGATTTATCGCCAATCCCGCAAGGGGCCAAAGCGCGCGACGCTTTCCACTGTTCGCTGGATTTGGCGCAGCACGCCGAACGCTGGGGCTACCGGCGCTACTGGCTGGCCGAGCACCACAACATGACCGGCATCGGCAGCGCCGCCACCTCGGTGCTGCTGGGCTATCTGGCCGCCGGCACCCAGAGCATTCGCCTCGGCTCCGGCGGCGTGATGCTGCCGAACCATGCACCGCTGGTGATCGCCGAGCAGTTCGGCACGCTGGAGTCGCTCTACCCCGGCCGCATCGATCTGGGGCTGGGCCGCGCGCCCGGCACCGATCAGCGCACCATGATGGCGCTGCGCCGCCACCTGTCCGGCGATGTGGATACCTTCCCGCGCGACGTGCAGGAGCTGCAAAACTACTTCTGCGACGCGCAGCCCGGCCAACTGGTGCAGGCAGTGCCGGGCCAGGGGCTGCACGTGCCGCTCTGGCTGCTCGGCTCCAGCCTCTACAGCGCGCAGTTGGCGGCGCAGCTTGGCCTGCCGTTCGCCTTCGCCTCGCACTTCGCCCCGGATATGCTGTTCCAGGCGCTGCAGCTGTACCGCGAAAACTTCAAACCGTCCAAACAGCTGGCGCAGCCGCACGCCATGGTGTGCGTCAACGTGATCGCCGCCGACAGCGATAGCGATGCGCGCTTCCTGTTCAGCTCGATGCAGCAGCAGTTCATCAACCTGCGCCGCGGATCGCCCGGCCCGCTGCCGCCGCCGGTGGATAACATCCACGCGCTGTGGACCGCCGGTGAGCAATACGGCGTCGAGCAGGCGCTGCGGATGTCGATCGTCGGCGATGAAAAAACCGTGCGCCACGGGCTGCAAACGCTGCTGCGTGAAACCGATGCCGACGAGATCATGGTCAACGGCCAGATCTTCGATCACCAGGCGCGGCTGCGTTCGTTCGAGATTGTTGCCGGAGTGAAAGGCGACGTCGTGAAGGGATAAAACGCGAAAAGGCGGTGGGGAACCCCACCGCCTCGGCGTTAACGCTGGATCAGATAGCGGATGGTCGGCCCGTCCTGCTGGATATCCAGCACCTTGTAGCCGTGGTTGCGCGCGTCGAGCGGAATGTTGTTGATCGACTGCGGGCAATCGCTGATCACCTCCAGGATTTCCCCCGGCTTCAGCTGCGGCATCGCCTCCAGCGTCGCCACCGCCGGGTACGGGCAAGGCTCGCCCAGCATGTCCAGCCGGTAGTCCGGCACTATCGTCGTCTCTTTCATGGCAGGCTCCTCAAATTCACCACCTGCGCCTCAGGCCGGGCGCGGAAAAAGCGTTTCTCCCACCACAGCATGGCGGCGAAGGCCAGCGCCAGCAGCAGGTAGGTCACCAGCAGGCCGCCGATCGGGCCGAAGGTGTCGAGCAGGTTGATCTTGTCGTAGTCGGTCGCCAGCGCCGGCGCCAGATCGTCCCAGTAATAGGCCAGCAGCGTGGCGCCGATGATGTTGCCCAGCCCCACCCACCAGTAGTGCACCTGCCCTTCCACCGCGCGGTACATCCAGCCGGTCTCGCAACCGCCGGCCAGCACGATGCCGAAGCCGAACAGCAAGCCGCCCAGCACCGCATTCGGGCCGGCCCACATGATTTTCGGCGCCACGCCGAGCTGCACGTAGCTGAAGATGCCGATGGCGCTCACCGCCATGCCGATGATGATGGCTTTCGCCATGTGGGTGCGGCCGGTGATCCACAGATCGCGGAACGCCGAGGTGAAGCAGATCTGCGCGCGTTCGATCAGCAGACCGAAGCCGATGCCGAACAACATGGCGATGCCGAGCTTCGGCGCATCGAACAGCGTCCACAGCGACCAGGCCACCGCCAGGCCGAAGACCGCCATGCCCAGCCGGAAGCGGCGGCGCGCCTGCTCAGGCTTCTGCGTCAGCGGCGCGGCGGCCTTCACCTTTTGCAATTTAACCGGAATGCGGAACATCGGCAGCAGCGTGAATTTGGCGCCGAAGTACGACCCTGCGGCGGTCGCCAGCGCGAAGAACCAGGCGTGCAGCGAGAACTGCGGAATACCGGTGAAGAATGCCGCCAGGTTACAGCCCATCGCCAGGCGCGCGCCGAAGCCGGCGATAATGCCGCCCAGCAGCGCCTGCACGATGCGAATGCGGTGCTGCGGCTGGCGCAGCTTGATGTTGTTGGCCCACAGCGCGGCGGCGATGCAGCCGGCGAACATGCCGATGATCATGCGCCCGTCGATGCGCTCCAGCGGCGTGCCCTGCAGGCCGATAACCTTGAAATAGCCCCACTGCTCGGGGTGCAGGCCGAACCACTGCAGCACATGGCCGCCCCAGCGGGTGAACTCGCCGGTCACCGCCCAGAAGGTGCCGGTCATGCCGAAATAGTAGGTAGAAAGGATCCCGGCGGCGATCACCGCCGGCAGCGGCGCCCAAAAGCGCACCAGGTATTGAGATTTGAACTGCTGCCAACTCATGGCATCTCCCGTGCATATCATCCGTAAGAAAAAACCTTATGAATGATACGCCATTCGGGGACGTTTGACGGCAACTTTCAGGCATAAAAAAACCAGCCCGCAGGCTGGTTTTTCAGAGCACTACACCGCGAACGGTGAATCAGCGATTACGCGTCGCCGAAACGACGACGTGGTGTAGCAGGTGCGCCATCATCACGGCGTGGCGCCGGTTTGCCGTCACGGTTGTAGTTACCGCCACGACGCTCGCCGCCGTTGCCGCCTTCACGACGTTCGCCGAAGGAACGACGTGGGCCGCCTTCGCGACGTTCGCCGTTGAACGGACGACCGTTGCCGCGACGCTCGCCGCCGTTGCCACCGTCACGACGCTCGCGGCGTTCGAACGGCTGTGCATCGCCCAGCAGCTGCATGTTCATCGGCTTGTTCAGGATGCGGGTGCGAGTGAAGTGATTCAGGATCTCGCCCGGCATGCCTTTTGGCAGCTCGATGGTGGAGTGGGACGCGAACAGCTTGATGTTACCGATGTAACGGCTGCTGATGTCGCCTTCGTTAGCGATAGCGCCAACGATGTGACGCACTTCTACGCCATCGTCACGGCCCACTTCGATGCGGTACAGCTGCATTTCGCCAACGTCACGACGTTCGCGACGCGGACGATCGCCGTCACGGCTGTCGCGGCGATCGCCACGGTCACCGCGACGATCGTCACGGTCGTTGAACTCGCGGCGCTGACGCGGCTTGAAGACCGGATCCGGCGGCAGGATCAGCGGACGTTCGCCCTGTGCCATTTTCAGCAGCGCTGCGGCCAGGGTTTCCATATCCAGCTCTTCTTCCGGCTGCAGTTTGGTCAGCAGTGCGCGGTACAGATCCAGATCGCTGCTTTCCAGCTGCTGCTGAACTTTTGCGGCGAACTTGGCCAGACGGCGCTCGCCCAGCAGTTCTGCGTTCGGCAGTTCCACTTCCGGGATGGTCAGCTTCATGGTGCGTTCAATATTGCGCAGCAGGCGGCGTTCGCGGTTTTCCACGAACAGCAGCGCGCGGCCGGCGCGGCCCGCACGACCGGTACGGCCGATACGGTGAACGTAAGACTCGGAGTCCATCGGGATGTCGTAGTTGACAACCAGGCTGATGCGCTCAACGTCCAGGCCGCGGGCCGCAACGTCGGTCGCGATCAGGATATCCAGACGACCGTCTTTCAGGCGCTCCAGGGTCTGCTCACGCAGCGCCTGGTTCATGTCGCCGTTCAGCGCGGCGCTGCTGTAACCGCTGCGCTCCAGCGCTTCGGCCACTTCCAGGGTCGCGTTTTTGGTACGGACGAAGATGATCGCTGCGTCAAAGTCTTCAGCTTCCAGGAAACGCACCAGCGCTTCGTTTTTACGCATGCCGTACACCGACCAGTAGCTCTGGCTGATGTCCGGACGGGTGGTCACGCTGGATTGGATGCGCACTTCCTGCGGCTCTTTCATAAAGCGGCGGGTGATGCGACGGATCGCTTCCGGCATGGTGGCGGAGAACAGCGCGGTCTGATGTTCAGCCGGGATCTCAGCCATGATGGTTTCTACGTCTTCGATAAAGCCCATGCGCAGCATTTCGTCGGCTTCATCCAGCACCAGACCGCTCAGGTTAGAGAGGTTCAGGGTGCCGCGTTTCAGGTGGTCCAGCAGGCGGCCTGGGGTACCCACAACGATTTGCGGGCCCTGGCGCAGAGCGCGCAGCTGCACGTCGTAACGCTGGCCGCCGTACAGGGCTACCACGTTGACGCCGTTCATGTGTTTGGAGAAATCGGTCATCGCTTCGGCAACCTGAACCGCCAGTTCGCGGGTCGGTGCCAGCACCAGGATCTGAGGTGCTTTCAGGTCTGCCTGCAGGTTGTGCAGCAGCGGCAGCGAGAACGCTGCAGTTTTACCACTACCGGTCTGTGCCATGCCCAGCACGTCGCGGCCGTTCAACAGGTGAGGAATACACTCAGCCTGGATCGGAGATGGTTTTTCATAGCCCAGATCGTTCAGGGCGGAAATGATTGGAGCAGACAGCCCCAGATCAGCAAAAGAGGTTTCAAACTCAGTCGTCATGTACACGTGCCTCATTAATAATGGCAGCCAGTCTACATAACTCGTCGAGAAAATTTTCAGTCATTTTCATTGAAAAGTGTGAACCGGCTCAAATTAGATTATAAAACGAACAAAAAAGCCCTCGCCCGTGAAGGCGATAACTTTGGTTAAAAACCAATGTTCATCAGGCTGATAGGTGTTCGTCAGCTATTGCTGGTCCGATTCCGATAGGTCGTCTTGCTCTTGGCCCAAAAGCGCCAATTCCAACAATGCATAGCGGTGCTCAACGAAGTTGTGAACGTTGTTAGCCACCGTCAGTTTGAACAGCGCCGAAGCGGTGTCCTTGTCCCCCAGACTCAGGTAGTGTTTACCCAAATAGAAGTCAGTTTCACTGAGATGCTCAGCGAGCGAAGTGTTATCCGTTGCATCTGCCTTGAGGCGTTCCATCAGCGTTTTTTCGCTGATCTTGCCCAGGTAGAATTCGACAATATTCCATCCCCATTGCCCTCTGTCCGCTTTGTCATAGCGCTGCTGAAGCGCTACCTCGGCCTTCTTGGGATCGATTTCTCGCTCCACCAGATACAGCCATAACGAACGGAAGGGATCGTTTGGGTCGTCTTGATAAAACGCCTGCAGATCATCCTGCGCCAACGGGAAGCGGCCGCCATAATACAGTGCGATGCCCCGGTTTAAACGCGCGTAATTGTAAGTTGGATCAAGCTCTAGTACAGAATCAAACGCTTCATAGGCAGCATCAAAATTGCCTGCCTGCGTTAAGTAAATGCCCAGGTAGTTGAAAACTTCCGGCATGTCGGGACGTATCGCCAGCGCCTGCGAGAAATCATTGCGCGCTAATGCACGTAACCCGAGGCTATCATACAGCACACCGCGCTCATATAAAAGCTGTGCGCGTTCGTCATCCGTCAGTGCCCGGCTGGCAAGAATTTGTTCCATGCGCGCCAGGATCACTTCCTGCTGCAACGTTGGCTGCAACGGGATTGCCAAAACTTCGTCTTTACGCCAATCATGGTTGCTGCATCCTGCCAGCATGAGTGCTGTCGCAACGTAACACCAGCGCAAGAAAGGCTTCATTTCCCACTCCCGAAGACAAACATTGGATGAACGTCCTGTCCTCCGTTTGCTAAAACGCGGGCATCCTACCCGCGCGATACGAACAGCTCCCAACCCCGTGGCGGGGAGCTGTAAAACTATCTATACAGTTATTCTGCTTCAGGCGCAGGTGAACCCGCTTCCGGCGCCATCGCTTCTTTGATGCTCAGACGCACGCGGCCCTGACGGTCAACTTCCAGTACCTTAACCGGCACTTCCTGACCCATCTGCAGATAGTCGGTCACTTTCTCGACGCGCTTGTCGGCGATCTGAGAAATGTGTACCAGACCTTCTTTACCACCGCCGATAGCGACGAATGCGCCGAAATCAACGATACGGGTCACTTTACCCTGGTAGATACGGCCCACTTCGATCTCTGCCGTGATCTCTTCGATACGACGGATAGCGAATTTCGCCTTCTCCCCGTCGGTCGCAGCGATTTTAACTGTACCATCATCTTCGATTTCGATGGTAGTGCCAGTCTCTTCGGTCAGCGCGCGGATAACGGAACCGCCCTTACCGATCACGTCTTTAATCTTATCCGGGTTGATGCGGATAGTATGAATACGCGGTGCGAATTCGGAGATATCGCCGCGTGGGGTGCTGATAGCCTGTTCCATCACGCCCAGGATGTGCAGACGCGCACCCTTGGCCTGGTTCAGAGCCACCTGCATGATTTCGCGGGTGATGCCTTCGATTTTGATGTCCATCTGCAGCGCGGTGATACCGTCGCGGCTACCGGCCACTTTGAAGTCCATGTCGCCCAGGTGATCTTCGTCACCCAGAATGTCGGACAGAACCACAAAGTTGTCGGCTTCTTTCACCAGGCCCATCGCGATACCCGCAACGGCAGCCTTGATTGGCACACCGGCGTCCATCAGCGCCAGAGACGCGCCGCACACGGAAGCCATGGAAGAAGAACCGTTGGATTCGGTGATTTCAGACACCACGCGAACCGTGTACGGGAAATCTTCCGGTTTAGGCATCATAGCCAATACGCCGCGTTTCGCCAGGCGACCGTGACCGATTTCACGACGCTTAGGAGAACCGACCATGCCGGTTTCGCCCACGGAGTACGGAGGGAAGTTGTAGTGGAACAGGAAGCTGTCGGTCTTCTCGCCCATCAGCTCGTCCAGGTTCTGCGCATCGCGCGCGGTGCCCAGGGTCGCGGTAACCAGCGCCTGAGTTTCGCCACGGGTGAACAGCGCGGAACCGTGGGTGCGCGGCAGTACGCCGGTGCGCACGTCCAGGCCACGGATCATGTCTTTTTCACGGCCGTCGATACGCGGCTCGCCACGCAGTACGCGGCTGCGCACCACGTTTTTTTCCAGGTTACCCAGGATGTCCTGGATTTCGCCGGCGTCCAGCGTTTCGTCCTGCGCCAGCAGGGTTTCAACAACGCTGTCTTTGATCGCGTCAACCTGAGCGTAACGCTCTTGTTTTTCAGTGATGTGGTAAGCGTCGCCCAGACGAGCTTCGGCCAATTCAGCCACGCGCGCTTGCAGCGCTTCGTTGACCGCAGGCGCCTGCCAATCCCACTTCGGTTTGCCGGCTTCGGCAACCAGCGCGTTAATGTTTTCGATAACCACTTGCTGCTGGTCGTGGCCGAACACCACGGCGCCCAGCATCTGATCTTCGCTCAGCACGTCCGCTTCGGATTCCACCATCAGCACCGCGCCGGCGGTACCGGCAACCACCAGATCCAGACGGCTTTCTTTCAGCTCATCGGTCGTCGGGTTCAGTACGTACTGATCGTTGATGTAACCCACGCGCGCGGCGCCGATTGGGCCGTTGAACGGAATACCGGACAGGCTCAGGGCTGCGGAAGCACCGATCATCGCAACGATGTCCGGGTTCACCTGCGGGTTAACGGAAACCACGGTCGCGATCACCTGAACTTCGTTCAGGAAGTTGTCCGGGAACAGTGGACGGATCGGACGGTCGATCAGACGAGAAGTCAGGGTCTCGCCTTCGCTCGGACGGCCTTCGCGACGGAAGAAGCTGCCCGGGATGCGGCCGGCGGCGTAGGTACGCTCTTGGTAGTTAACGGTCAGCGGGAAGAAGCTCTGGCCCGGCTTGGCTTTTTTCTGGCCAACGACGGTAACGAAGACGGCGGTGTCATCCATGCTCACCATAACGGCGGCGGTGGCCTGACGCGCCATCATACCGGTTTCGATGGTGACGGTATGCTGGCCATACTGGAATTTGCGAATGATCGGTGTCAGCAAAATTATATCCTTGATTAGCGGCGCGCAATCGCATTGACGACTCGACACGCCTGTGACTCGATTTGCCTTCTCACTACATCCTCGCGACTAATGACAATCCTTATCTCAGGCGGGAGATAAAGCCTCTCATTAGCCGCGCGAACCTCTGTAACGGAAGAACCTGTTTGGAAACATCAGTAATACATTAACCTGATTTGCTTATGCTTCCTAGAAGAAAGGGGCCAAAATAGGCCCCTTTCCACTGAAACTTGCTAGATTAGCGACGCAGACCCAGACGCTCGATCAGGCTGGTGTAACGTGCTACATCTTTACGCTTCAGGTAGTCCAGCAGCTTACGACGCTGAGAAACCATACGCAGCAGACCACGACGGCTGTGGTGATCTTTTTTGTGCTCGGAGAAGTGGCCTTGCAGATGGTTGATCTGCGCAGTCAGCAGGGCAACCTGAACTTCGGTAGAACCGCTGTCGTTAGTACCACGACCGAAATCAGCTACGATTTGAGCTTTAGCTTCAACACTTAGAGACATTGTAATACTCCAGATTATAGATAATAAAAACAGGCGCCGATCTCTAATTCAGCAACCCAATGCATAAGCTGCGCCATTCTACTCTTAGCGCAGTGCGATCGCAAGGCGACGCAGAGCCCCGCCGTCAGTCGAAATGCTCGACCACCAGGCGGCGCGGCGCCACGCGACCGTCCTCGGCGATGTCACCAACGCCGATGAATTTTCGCTCTTCACCCTCGGTGATGCGCACCAGGCCAGAAGCCGGCGCGCCGGCCACTTGCACCGGTTGCCCCTGCTTGACGTAGCCCGCCACCACCGGCAGCAAATTCACTTCCGGATAGTTCTCAACCGGGCTGTCCATCGGCATCAGCAGCGGATCGAGCAGCTCGCCGGGCGCGATCGCCTGTTCCTGCGCCTGAGCCAGCAAAGCGTTCAGCTGTTCCAGCGTCACCATGCGCGCGATCGGATAAGTCGCCACCTGCAGGCGGCGCAGATAGATCACGTGCGCGCCGCAGCCCAGCAGCTCGCCGAGATCGTCGGTGATGGTGCGGATGTAGGTGCCTTTCGAGCAGTGGATCTCCAGCTCCAGCTCATCCCCTTCCCAACGGATAAACTGCAGCTCGTACACCGTGATGCTGCGCGCTTCGCGCGGCACTTCAATGCCCTGGCGCGCATACTCGTAGAGTTTCTTGCCCTGGTATTTCAGCGCCGAATACATCGACGGTACCTGCTGGATATCGCCGCGGAAGGTGTCCAGCGCCGCGTCGAGCTGCGCCTGGGTGAAGTTCACCGGGCGCTCCTGCACGATCTGGCCGTCGGCGTCGGAGGTATCGGTACGCTGCCCCAGCTTGGCGATCACCCGATAGCGCTTGTCGGAATCGAGCAGATATTGCGAAAACTTGGTCGCTTCGCCCAGGCAGATAGGCAGCATGCCGGTCGCCAGCGGATCGAGCGCGCCGGTATGGCCCGCCCGGTTGGCGTTGTACAGGCGTTTTACTTTTTGCAGCGCATCGTTGGACGACAAACCCTGCGGCTTGTCCAGCAACAGCACGCCGTGGATATCACGGCCGCGGCGACGAGGGCGACTCATTAATCCTCCTTGTCATCACCTGAGGCGGAACGGCGCTCGGCGTCGTTCTTCACCACGTTGGTCACCAGGTTGGACATGCGCATGCCTTCCACCAGGGAGTTGTCGTAAGCGAAGGTCAGCTCCGGCACCACGCGCAGGCGCATCGCTTTGCCCAGCAGGGTGCGGATGTAACCGGAAGCGTCCTGCAACGCTTTAATGCCGTTGGTGACCAGATCCGGATCGTGGTTCTCGGTCAGTACGTTCAGAAAGGTGACGTAAACCTTGGCATACGCCAGGTCGCGGGACACTTCTACGCCGGAAACGGTCGCCATGCCGACGCGCGGATCTTTCACTTCACGCTGCAGAATGATCGCAATCTCTTTCTGCATCTCTTGCGCCACGCGTTGGCCGCGGCTGAATTCTTTTGCCATTTTGGATTCTCCAGACAAATCGGGGGGCACAAGGCCCCCCGTAAACAGATATAAGCAGATGTGCAATCGTTAAGCGATGGAGCGTTGGATCTCAATGATTTCGAACACTTCGATCATGTCGCCGACGCGCACGTCGTTATAGTTCTTAACGCCGATACCACATTCCATGCCGTTACGGACTTCGTTAACGTCATCTTTGAAGCGACGCAGGGATTCCAGCTCGCCTTCATAGATAACCACGTTGTCGCGCAGTACGCGGATTGGGTTGTGACGCTTGATGGTCCCTTCGGTAACCATACAGCCGGCGATAGCGCCGAACTTAGGCGATTTGAACACGTCACGCACTTCGGCCAGGCCGATGATCTGCTGCTTGTATTCCGGCGCCAGCATACCGCTCATCGCCTGCTTCACTTCGTCGATCAGGTTATAGATCACGGAGTAGTAACGCAGATCCAGGCTTTCCGCTTCGATCACGCGGCGCGCAGAAGCGTCGGCACGCACGTTGAAGCCCAGGATGATGGCGTTGGAAGCCGCAGCCAGCGTCGCGTCGGTTTCGGTGATGCCACCTACGCCGGAGCCGACAATCTTCACCTTCACTTCGTCGGTGGAGAGTTTCAGCAGCGAGTCGCTGATCGCTTCGCAAGAACCCTGTACGTCGGACTTCAGTACGATGTTCAGCTCGGACACTTCGCCGTCGGTCATGTTGGCGAACATGTTTTCCAGCTTGGACTTCTGCTGACGCGCCAGTTTGACTTCGCGGAACTTGCCCTGACGGTACAGCGCCACTTCACGCGCTTTCTTCTCGTCACGCACCACGGTCGCTTCGTCACCCGCTGCAGGCACGCTGGACAGACCCAGGATTTCCACAGGAATAGACGGACCGGCAGAGGTCACGTCACGGCCCAATTCGTCGCGCATCGCACGCACACGGCCGTATTCGAAGCCGCACAGAACGATGTCGCCCTTGTTCAGCGTACCTTCCTGAACCAGCACGGTAGCCACAGGGCCACGGCCTTTATCCAGGAAGGACTCGATCACCACGCCGCTCGCCATGCCGCTGCGAACCGCTTTCAGTTCCAGAACTTCGGCCTGCAGCAGGATAGCCTGCAGCAGTTCGTCGATACCGGTACCGGCTTTCGCGGACACGTGGACGAACTGCGCTTCGCCGCCCCACTCTTCCGGCATAACGCCGTACTGAGACAGTTCCTGCTTAACGCGGTCCGGATCGGCTTCCGGCTTGTCGATTTTGTTCACCGCAACCACCAATGGCACCTGCGCCGCTTTCGCGTGCTGGATAGCTTCGATGGTCTGTGGCATCACGCCGTCGTCGGCTGCCACTACCAGCACCACGATGTCAGTCGCCTGAGCACCGCGAGCACGCATCGAGGTAAACGCGGCGTGGCCCGGGGTATCCAGGAAGGTGATCATGCCGTTCTCGGTTTCTACGTGGTAGGCACCGATGTGCTGGGTAATGCCGCCGGCTTCGCCCGCCGCCACTTTGGTGGAGCGGATGTAGTCCAGCAGAGAGGTTTTACCGTGGTCAACGTGGCCCATGATGGTCACGACCGGCGCGCGCGGCTCGGCCGCAGCGCCCGTATCACGGTCGCTCATCAGCGCTTCTTCCAGCTCGTTTTCACGACGCAGGATAACTTTGTGGCCCATCTCTTCGGCAACCAGCTGTGCGGTTTCCTGGTCGATAACCTGGTTGATGGTGGCCATGGCGCCCAGCTTCATCATCACTTTGATGACCTGAGAACCTTTTACCGCCATCTTGTTGGCCAGCTCGGCCACGGTGATGGTTTCGCCGATCACCACGTCACGGTTAACCACCTGCGCCGGCTTGTTGAAGCCCTGCTGCAGAGCGCTAGGCTTGCGTTTGCCTTTACCGCCACGGGTAACGGCACGCGCTTCTTCGCGATCCGCTTTGGATTCGGACAGCTTGTTGCCTTTCTTCTGCTTGGTGGCTTTGCCGCCGCGGGTGCGGCTGCGACGATCGCCTTCAACTTTGGCGTCGTTTTCGTCTTCCGCGGCACGGGCGTGCTGAGAGGTGGTCACGTGATAGTCGGCGCTTTCAACCGCGGCGCTTGCCGCGTCTGCCTGGGCCCACTTCTCGCCGTTCTCTTCGGCCATGCGACGGGCTTCTTCCGCCACGCGCTTGGCTTCCTCTTCAACCTTGCGGCGCACTTCCTCTTCCGCTTTGCGTTTCAGTTCAGCGGCTTCGGCTTCACGGCGTGCTTTTTCCGCCTGAGCTGGCTTGGTCATTTCGTCGGTATGTTGATTGGTCACTTTTTCTTTTTCCGCTGAATTACGCTTAGCAATCTCCGCGGCCTCACGTTTGGCTTGCTCTTCGGCTGCGCGCTTCGCTTCCGCTTCGCGTTTTGCGAGCTCTTCCGCTTCGCGCCGTGCCTGCTCTTCCGCTTCACGCTGTGCCTGCTCTGCCGCTTCAGCCAACTGGGCTTCCTGCGTATCGCGATTTACATAAGTGCGTTTCTTGCGGACCTCAATTTGCACCGATTTACTTTTACCGCCGGTGCTCGGGATATTCAAGGTGCTGCGCGTTTTGCGCTGCAAAGTGAGTTTACCCGGCGCGCTACCGTGTTCACGGTTCAGGTGCGCCAGCAATGTTTCTTTTTCTTGCTGGGTAACAGAGTCCGACTCGGACTTGTTGATCCCTGCATCAGCAAACTGCTGTACCAGGCGATCAACCGGAGTCTGAATCTCTGCTGCCAGCGATTTTACGGTTACATCTGTCGTCATGCTGTTCCTTCCTGCTACAGTTATTACGCGTTGTCGCCAAACCAACAGATATTGCGTGCAGCCATGATCAGCTCACCGGCTTGCTCATCGCTAAGCCCTTCAATATCAGCCAGATCGTCAACACCCTGCTCGGCAAGATCTTCCAGCGTACAAACCCCACGCGCGGCCAGTTTAAAGGCCATGCTGCGCTCAAGACCCGGCAGGTTGAGCAAATCGTCGGCCGGTTTGTTGTCGCCCAGGCTTTCTTCTTGTGCCAGGGCCAGCGTGGTCAATGCAGCTTTGGCGCGTTCGCGCAATGCTTCAACCGTATCTTCATCCAGACCGTCGATTTCCAACAGCTCTTTGATCGGCACGTAGGCCAGCTCTTCCAGCGTGGAGAAGCCTTCTTCAACCAGTACGGTGGCGAAATCTTCGTCGATATCAAGATACTTGGTGAAGGTATCAATAGCGGCATGAGCCTCGGCCTGGTGCTTGGCCTGCAGGTCGTCCGCCGTCATCACGTTCAGTTCCCAACGATCGTCGCCGCGGTGTTGTTTCAGCAGCTGGGAAGCCAAACGCACGTTTTGGCCGTTACGGCCGATCGCCTGCGCCAGGTTGCTGGCTTCAACGGCGATATCCATGGTGCAGTTATCTTCGTCTACCACGATCGACGCGACGTCGGCCGGTGCCATGGCGTTGATGACGAATTGCGCTGGGTTATCATCCCACAGGATGATGTCGATGCGTTCGCCGCCGAGCTCGCTCGACACGGCCTGAACGCGCGCACCGCGCATACCTACGCAGGCGCCGACCGGGTCGATGCGCTTGTCGTTGGTTTTCACTGCAATTTTCGCGCGGGAGCCTGGATCGCGGGCTGCCGCTTTAATTTCGATCACTTCTTCGCCGATTTCCGGCACTTCGATGCGGAACAGTTCTTTCAGCATTTCCGAGCTGGAACGGCTGACGAACAGCTGCGCGCCGCGAGCTTCAGGACGCACGGCGTACAGTACGCCGCGAATGCGGTCGCCCGGACGGAAGTTTTCGCGCGGCAGCATGTCTTCACGGCCAATCACCGCTTCGGCGTTGTTGCCCAGATCCAGCGCGATGCTGTCACGGTTCACTTTCTTCACCACGCCGGTGACGATCTCACCTTCGTGTTCACGGAAAGCGTCAACCACCATCGCACGCTCGGCTTCGCGCACTTTCTGCACGATAACCTGCTTGGCGGTTTGGGTGGTAATGCGGTCGAAGGTCACGGATTCGATCTGATCTTCGACGTAGCCGCCGAGCTCGATGCTCGGATCCTCAAACTGAGCGGCTTCCAGCGTGATTTCACGCGTTGGCTGCGTCACTTCGTCTACGGCGACCCAACGGCGGAAGGTATCGAAATCGCCGGTTCTGCGGTCAATGCTGACGCGCACGTCGATTTCCTGCTCGTATTTTTTCTTGGTTGCGGTGGCTAATGCAGTTTCCAGCGCTTCGAAAATCTTCTCGCGCGGAAGGGATTTTTCATTGGAAACTGCTTCAACAACAGCCAGAATCTCTTTGTTCATCCTAGTTGCCTCTTCCAAACTTTAAAAGTGGGGTACCAGGTTCGCTTTCTGGATGTTGCTCAGCGCGAACACTTCATCTTTCCCTTCCACAGTAACCGTGATCATCTCGCCTTCGACAGACTTGATAATACCCTGCCACTTGCGACGGTTCTGTACCGCCATGCGCAGGACCAGGCTGACTTCTTCACCGAGGAAACGCGTATAGTGCTCAGCGGTGAACATCGGGCGATCAAGGCCAGGAGAGGAGACTTCCAAGTTGTAAGCGACCGTGATTGGATCTTCGACGTCCAATACAGCGCTGACCTGGTGGCTGACATCAGCGCAATCATCAACATTGATGCCGTTATCACTATCAATATAGATGCGGAGCGTCGATTGGCGCGCACGAATGAATTCGATGCCTACAAGCTCAAAGCCCAACGCTTCTACGGGTGCCGAAAGCATCTCTGTTAACTGTTGCTCTAATGTGGACAAGCCCACCCCCAAGACATAAAAAAAGGGCTAAATAGCCCAGTGATTCTGTTGCCAAATAACAAAAAACCCCGAAAAATCGGGGCTTTATGCAACTGGACCCTGTTTGCCGCTAGGCGGCCTCGGTACAACTTTCGAGCAAGTGTCATTTTCAAATGTTGATCGAGAAAAGCGGATTTCAATCGAAAAGTGTATTTGAAAATAAACACTTAAAGGAAAGTGGTTGCGGGGGCCGGATTTGAACCGACGACCTTCGGGTTATGAGCCCGACGAGCTACCAGGCTGCTCCACCCCGCGTCCGAAAACGTGGCAAATACTACGCCGATAATCGCAAAATTGCAAGTTATCTCTGGGATTTGGTACCGAGGATGGGACTCGAACCCACAAGCCCGTTAGGGCACTACCACCTCAAGGTAGCGTGTCTACCAATTCCACCACCTCGGTACTGATTCTTACTGCTAACGGCCGTTGTTCTTTCGAGTTCACAACCACCGTTTACAAACTTTTTCGGCTTACTGCGGGATATCGCTGCTCGGCTTGGCAGGTGCTGCCGGCGCGGTTGTCTGCTCAGTTTTCACTGGCTGACCCAAGTTTTCCCACTCGCTGCCTTTCTTGCTTTGGTTGCTGCTGAGGTTGCCCAGAATCAGGCTGATGACGAAGAACAGCGTCGCCAGCACAGCAGTCATGCGGGTCATAAAGTTACCGGAACCACTCGAACCGAACAATGTGCCTGATGCACCTGCTCCGAAAGAGGCTCCCATATCAGCGCCTTTACCTTGCTGCAACATAATCAGAGCAACCAGCCCGATTGAAATCAGCAGGAAAATTACCAGAAGAGCTTCGTACATAGTAGTACCCGTATCCTTGCGGCCTCACCGCATGCCAAATGCTTCACACTCATCAAGCAGGCGTTTTTATAAACTGCCTACTGAAGCGGGTGTGAATACTAACCAAAGCCGCCAACCCGCGCAAGGGCAATTTGCAGCCGCCGGCGCGTTTGCGGAAAAAAACGCCAACAATCGCCTATTCGAGCTCAGCTGTGCCGAGCCCGATGGCTAACTGTCTGTTTTAACCGGCGGATTTCACCGCATCGGCAATGCGATGCGCCAGCGCGGTCACCTGCTGCTCGTCCTCGCCTTCCACCATTACGCGGATCAGCGGCTCGGTGCCCGATTTGCGCAGCAGCACCCGGCCGCGGCCAGCCAACTCGGCCTCTACCTGCTCGGTGACCTTGCGCACCGCGTCGGACTCCAGCGGATTGTGATCGCCGGCGAAGCGCACGTTGACCAGGATTTGCGGCAGCAGCTTCATGCCGCTGCACAGGTCGTGCAGGCTCATGTGGTTGCGCACCATGGCGGTCAGCACCTGCAGCCCGGCCACGATGCCGTCACCGGTGGTGGTTTTGTCCAGCAGGATCACATGGCCGGAGTTTTCCGCACCGATGCGCCAGCCCAGCTCCTGCAGCTTCTCCAACACATAGCGGTCGCCCACTTTAGCGCGAGCGAACGGAATACCCAGCTGTTTCAGCGCCAGCTCCAGCCCCATATTGCTCATCAAGGTGCCGACCGCACCACCGCGCAGTTGCCCCTGACGCAGGCCTTCGCGGGCGATGATGTACAGGATCTGATCGCCGTCCACCTTGTTGCCCTGGTGATCCACCATCATCACGCGGTCGCCGTCGCCGTCGAACGCCAGGCCCACGTGCGCTTTTTCCTGCAGCACGCGCTCCTGCAGCTGACGCACGTCGGTAGCGCCGCACTTCTCGTTGATGTTCATGCCGTCCGGCTCAACGCCGATGGCGATCACCGTGGCGCCCAGCTCGCGCAGCACGCTCGGCGCGATGTGGTAGGTCGCCCCGTTGGCGCAGTCAACCACGATTTTCAGCCCCTTCAGGCTCAGCTCGCTTGGGAAGGTGCCTTTGCAGAATTCGATATAGCGGCCGGCGGCGTCGATGATGCGGCTGGCTTTACCCAGCTCGGCGGACTCCACGCAGGTCAGCGGCTTTTCCATCTCGGCTTCGATAGCTTCTTCGACGTTGTCCGGCAGCTTGGCGCCGTCGATCGAGAAGAACTTGATGCCGTTGTCATAGAACGGGTTATGAGAAGCGGAAATGACGATGCCCGCTTCTGCGCGGAAGGTGCGCGTCAGATAAGCCACCGCCGGGGTGGGCATCGGCCCGGTGAAGGAGGCGGACAGCCCTGCGGCCGCCAGGCCGGCTTCCAGCGCGGACTCCAGCATATAGCCGGAGATGCGCGTATCCTTACCGATGATGATCTTGCGGGAACCGTGACGCGCCAGCACTTTACCGGCCGCCCAGCCCAGCTTCAGCACGAAGTCCGGCGTGATGGGGCTGTCCCCGACCTTGCCACGGATGCCGTCGGTGCCAAAATATTTGCGCTCGCTCATGTCTCTACTGTCCCTTAGCTGAAAGTGTTGCCTCGACGACACGCATCGCCTCGACGGTTTCTTTAACGTCATGCACTCTGACAATCTGCGCGCCCTGCATCGCCGCGATCACCGCGCAGGCCACGCTGCCGATCACCCGTTGATCCGGCGGCACGTTCAGCAGTTGCCCAATCATCGATTTACGCGACATGCCGACTAATAGCGGCAAACCGAAACGATGAAACTCCGACAACCGCGCCAGAAGCTGATAGTTGTGCGCCAAATTTTTACCGAAACCGAAGCCTGGGTCGAGCAGCAATTTCTGATTTGTTATCCCCGCCTCGTTACAGCGCCGGATATGGTGCTCGAAAAACGCCTGAACGTCGGCAATCAGATCGTCGTAGTGCGGCGCCTGCTGCATGGTGCGCGGCTGCCCTTGCATATGCATCAGACAGACCGGCAGCCCGCTTTCCGCCGCCGCCGCCAGGGCACCCGGCTCCTGAAGTGAGCGAATGTCGTTGATCAGGTGTGCGCCGGCGTGCGCCGATTCGCGGATCACGCCCGCTTTCGAGGTATCGACAGAGATAAAGACTTCAAAACGCTGCGCCAGCGCTTCCACCACCGGCACGACCCGTTCCAATTCTTCCTCTTCACTCACCTCTGCCGCCCCCGGCCTTGTCGACTCGCCGCCGATATCGATCATCGTGGCGCCGGCCGAAATCAGCGCATGCGCGTGCAGCAGCGCCTGGTTCAGGGTGTTGTGGCGGCCGCCGTCGGAAAATGAATCCGGCGTCACGTTGAGGATGCCCATCACCTGCGGATGGGAGAGATTGAGCGTCATGTCGCGCACGGTTAACTGCATGGTTGGTCCACCTTACTGTTGCCTGGTTCACTGCCCGCCGGGCAAAAAAAACCCCGGCATGCCGGGGTTTGATGTTATTACACAGCCGCAGTTACTTGTCGAGCTGTTCGGACATGGTGTTGCCCGGCGTTGGGGTGCGCGGCTCATCTACCGGCGTCGGGGCTTTCGGGGTGCCGCCGTTGTCGGAGCTGTTGCCTTTGTTCGCATCGTCCCAGCCTGCAGGCGGACGCACGTCTTTGCGGTTCATCAGATCGTCGATCTGCGGCGCATCGATGGTTTCGTACTTCATCAGCGCATCCTTCATCGAGTGCAGGATGTCCATGTTTTCCATCAGCAGCGAGCGAGCACGCGTGTAGTTACGCTCGATCAGCGACTTCACTTCCTGGTCGATGATGCGCGCGGTTTCATCCGACATGTGCTTCGCCTTGGCCACGGAACGGCCCAGGAACACTTCGCCCTCTTCTTCCGCATACAGCAGCGGCCCCAGCTTCTCGGAGAAGCCCCACTGGGTCACCATGTTGCGGGCGATGGAGGTCGCCACTTTGATGTCGTTCGACGCACCGGTAGAGACTTTTTCCGGCCCGTAGATGATCTCTTCCGCCAGACGGCCGCCGTACAGGGTGGAGATTTGGCTCTCCAGCTTCTGACGGCTGGCGCTGATCGCATCCCCTTCCGGCAGGAAGAAGGTCACGCCAAGCGCACGGCCGCGAGGAATGATCGTCACCTTGTGCACCGGATCGTGTTCAGGAACCAGGCGGCCAATGATGGCGTGGCCCGCTTCGTGATACGCGGTCGACTCTTTCTGCGCTTCGGTCATCACCATGGAGCGGCGTTCCGCACCCATCATGATCTTGTCTTTGGCTTTCTCGAACTCCACCATCGACACCACGCGCTTGTTGCCGCGGGCGGCGAACAGCGCCGCTTCGTTGACCAGGTTAGCCAGATCGGCACCGGAGAAGCCCGGCGTACCGCGCGCAATGACGGAGGCGTCGATGTCGGCCGCCAACGGCACGCGGCGCATGTGCACCTTCAGGATCTGCTCACGGCCACGCACATCCGGCAGCCCGACCACGACCTGACGGTCGAAACGGCCCGGGCGCAGCAGCGCAGGGTCAAGCACGTCCGGACGGTTGGTGGCCGCGATGACGATGATGCCTTCGTTGCCTTCGAAACCGTCCATCTCAACCAGCATCTGGTTCAGGGTCTGTTCGCGCTCATCGTGACCGCCACCCAGGCCGGCGCCACGCTGGCGACCGACGGCGTCGATTTCATCGATGAAGATGATGCACGGCGCGGCTTTCTTCGCTTGCTCGAACATGTCGCGCACGCGGGATGCACCCACACCGACGAACATTTCGACGAAGTCGGAACCGGAAATGGTGAAGAACGGCACCTTCGCTTCGCCGGCGATCGCTTTCGCCAACAGCGTTTTACCGGTCCCCGGTGGGCCAACCATCAGCACGCCTTTCGGGATCTTGCCGCCCAATTTCTGGAAACGGCTCGGCTCGCGCAGGTATTCCACCAGTTCGCTCACCTCTTCTTTCGCTTCGTCACAACCGGCGACATCGGCGAAAGTGGTCTTGATCTGGTCTTCCGTCAGCATGCGGGCCTTGCTCTTGCCGAAGGACATCGCGCCCTTGCCGCCGCCGCCCTGCATTTGCCGCATAAAGAAGATCCAGACCCCGATCAGCAACAGCATCGGGAACCAGGAGATAAAGATAGAAGCCAGCAGGCTCGGCTCTTCAGGCGGCTCGCCGACAACTTTCACATTCTTCGTTAACAACGTATCCAGCAACTTAGGATCGTTGACAGGGATGTAGGTCGTGTATTTGTTACTGTCTTTCTTGGTAACGTTAATTTCACGTCCGTTGATTCGCGCTTCGCGAACCTGGTCCTGGGTCAGTTCGGACATGAAGGTAGAGTAATCCACCCTACGGCCATTCGACTCGCTGGGCCCAAAGCTCTGGAATACAGACATCAACACTACCGCGATGACTAACCAGAGAATTAGGTTTTTCGCCATGTCACTCAAGGGATTAACCTCATCTTACAACTGTGTTAACAAACAGCGTTAGGGTACTACAGTTTGCGCCCTGTCGCTACAATGTACACTTCGCGCGAACGGGCGCGGGAAGCGTCTGGCTTACGAATCTTAACCTTCGTAAACAGGGAGCGAATTTCCCGTAGGTACTCGTCAAAGCCATCTCCCTGGAACACCTTCACCAGGAAACTTCCGCCTGGTGCGAGGACATCCCGACACATATCCAGCGCCAACTCCACCAGATACATCGACCTTGGAATATCGACCGCCGGGGTGCCACTCATATTCGGGGCCATATCGGACATGACCACCTGAACCTTACTCTCGCCTACTCGTTCCAACAGCGCCTTCAGCACCAGTTCATCACGAAAATCGCCCTGAAGGAAATCGACGCCAACGATAGGATCCATTGGCAAAATATCACAGGCGATGATGCGCCCGGTACCGCCGATTTGGGTGACCACATACTGCGACCAGCCGCCCGGCGCGGCGCCGAGATCCACCACGGTCATGCCCGGTTTGAACAGTTTGTCGCTCTGCTGTATTTCATCAAGTTTAAACCAGGCGCGGGAACGCAGTCCCTTTTTCTGCGCCTGCTGTACATATTTATCGCTAAAGTGTTCTTGTAACCAGCGACTGGAGCTAGCCGAACGCTTTTTATTAGCCATCTCGTTTTCCAACTATCATAAAAAGAGTCTTATGTCAGGGTCGCTGCTCACGTAGACTCACACCGGTGAAGACCGATTTGGTGATATACATGAGATGGCGGTAGAATGTACCGTTTTCAATCCCAACTTAAGCAAAAAAGACAATGAATCTGAATAATAAACAAAAACAGCACCTGAAAGGCCTGGCGCATCCGTTAAAACCGGTGGTGATGCTGGGCAATAACGGTCTTACCGAAGGGGTGCTGGCTGAAATTGAACAGGCTCTGGAGCATCACGAGCTGATCAAGGTAAAAATCGCCGCTGAAGATCGCGAAACCAAAACCCTGATCGCCGATGCTATCGTGCGTGAAACGGGCGCCTGCAATGTGCAAGTTATCGGCAGTACGCTTATTCTTTACCGCCCGTCGAAAGAGCGCAAGATCAGTCTACCGCGTTAATAACCATCAGGTTAACGAAAAGGTGCCATGCGCCTGACCAAGATAAAAGGCCGCTTGCGGCCTTTTTCCTATCTTTACAAAACGTTGGCGCATTAATGACCAACGGCCTCGATCAGAGATACTCAACCTTCAGGATCTCATACTCGACGTCGCCGCCAGGGGTTTTGATCACCACCACATCGTCTTGCTCTTTGCCGATCAGGCCGCGCGCCATCGGCGAGTTTACCGAAATCAGATTTTTCTTGAAATCGGCCTCATCGTCGCCAACGATGCGGTAAGTCACTTCTTCTTCACTGTCCAGATTCATCACCGATACGGTGGCGCCGAAGATCACTCGGCCGGTGTTCGGCATCTTGGTGATATCGATCACCTGAGCATTGGACAGCTTGGCTTCGATTTCCTGAATGCGGCCTTCGCAGAAACCCTGCTGTTCGCGGGCGGCGTGGTACTCGGCATTCTCTTTCAAATCGCCGTGCTCGCGCGCCTCAGCGATGTCCGCAATGATTTTCGGGCGGCGCACGCTTTTCAGGTATTCGAGCTCTTCGCGCAGTTTTTCAGCGCCAAACAAGGTCATCGGAATTTGGTTCATCGTATAAATACCTCTAAATCTTTCCTGTTCAAATAACCGTCATCCTGACGTATTCGTATGAAAACACGGTTGGCATACCGCCACCCGCCTCCAGGCGACAAACAAAAGAAACCTGACTCGGAACGGAGCCCAAGCCAAGATCGGTTTTGCATTTTGATACGCATTTTAGCCTAGAGTTCCTTGAGGGTCATCGTTTACTTTTTCCCTGATTGCACCGTAGTATGACGGCACGTTATCCAGCTGTTATCCCGAGATTATGCGTTTTTCACGAATTGTCAGTGCATTGGCTTGCGCATTTGTTCTGAATGCGAATGCGGCCCCGGTTGAAGAGTACACACAATATCTGCCTGATGGGGCCAACCTTGCCCTGGTCGTTCAGAAAATCGGTGCCAGCGCGCCGACGATCGATTATCACTCTCAGCAGATGGCGCTGCCGGCCAGTACCCAAAAAGTGCTGACGGCGCTGGCGGCATTGCTGCAACTCGGGCCCGATTACCGTTTCACCACCACGCTGGAGAGCCAGGGCGATATCCGCGACGGCGTGCTGCGCGGCAACCTGATCGCCCGCTTCAGCGGCGATCCGACCTTCAAACGCCAGAGCCTGCGCAATATGGTGGCCGTCCTGAAGAAACAGGGCGTGCGCCAAATCAGCGGCGACGTGCTGGTCGATACCTCGGTCTTCGCCAGCCATGACAAGGCGCCCGGCTGGCCGTGGAACGATCTGACGCAGTGCTTCAGCGCGCCGCCGGCCGCCGCCATCGTCGATCGCAACTGTTTCTCGGTCTCGCTGTACAGCGCGCCGAATCCGGGCGACATGGCGTTTATCCGCGTCGCCTCCTATTATCCGGTCAATATGTTTAGCCAGGTGCGCACCCTGGCGCGCGGCTCCGCTGACGCGCAGTACTGCGAACTGGACGTGGTGCCGGGCGAGCTGAACCGCTTTACCCTGACCGGCTGCCTGACGCAGCGCAGCGAACCGCTGCCGTTGGCCTTCGCCATCCAGGATGGCGCCAGCTACGCGGGCGCCATCCTGAAAGACGAACTGATCCAGGCCGGCATCCAGATCGACGGGCACTTGAAACGCCAGACGCGTCCCGGCATCACCGGCACGGTGATCGCGCAAACCCAGTCGGCGCCGCTGCACGATCTGTTGAAGATCATGCTGAAAAAATCGGACAACATGATCGCCGATACCGTCTTCCGCACCATCGGCCACGAACGCTTCGGCGTGCCGGGCACCTGGCGAGCGGGTGCCGATGCGGTACGCCAGGTGCTGCGCCAGAAGGCCGGCATCGATCTGGGCAACACCATCATCGCCGACGGCTCCGGCCTGTCGCGCCACAACCTGCTGGCGCCGGCGACCATGATGCAGGCGCTGCAGTACATCGCGCAGCACGACAACGAGCTGAACTTCATCTCGATGCTGCCGCTGTCCGGCTATGACGGTACCCTGCGCTATCGCGGCGGCCTGCACGAAGCCGGCGTCGACGGCAAAGTGTCGGCCAAGACCGGCGCGCTGCAGGGCGTGTACAACCTGGCGGGCTTCATCACCACCGCCAGCGGCCAGCGCATGGCCTTCGTGCAGTATCTCTCCGGCTACGCCGTGCCGCCGGAGGATCAGAAACAGCGCCGCGCGCCGCTGGTGCGTTTCGAAAGCCGCCTGTATCGGGATATTTACCAAAACAACTGAGGATCATCATGAAGCTGCTGGTCGTTGAGGATGATGAACTGTTGCAACAGGGGCTGGCGCTGGCGCTGACCGGCGAAGGTTACGTCTGCGACTGCGCCGCCACGGCGGCGGAGGCCAACAGCCTGCTCATCACCAGCCAATACAGCATGGTGATCCTGGATCTCGGCCTGCCGGACACCGACGGCGCCGCGCTGCTGCGGCAGTGGCGCCGCCAACAGATCGATCTGCCGGTGCTGATCCTGACCGCCCGCGACGCGCTGGAAGACCGCGTCGACGGGCTGGACGCCGGCGCCGACGACTACCTGGTCAAACCCTTCGCGCTGGTCGAGCTGCAGGCGCGCGTACGCGCCCTCCTGCGGCGCTACCAGGGGCACAGCGACAATCTGATGCAGGTGGACGATCTGCAGCTGAACCTCTCCAGCCAGCAGGTTTACCTGCAGCAGCAGCCGGTGGAGGTCACGCCGAAAGAGTTCGCCATTCTGGCGCGTCTTATCATGCGTGCCGGGCAGACGGTCAACCGTGAACTCCTGCAGCAGGATCTCTATACCTGGCAAGACGATTTAGGTTCCAACACGCTGGAAGTACACATTCACAACCTGCGCCGCAAACTGGGCAAGGATCGCATCCGCACCGTGCGCGGCATCGGCTACCGCCTGGAACCCTCCTCATGATCAGCATGCGCCGCCGCCTGCTGCTGATGCTGGCGCTGATCCTGCTGGTCACGCAACTCATTAGCGCCTTCTGGCTGTGGCACGAAAGCCAGGAACAGATCGGCTTCCTGGTGGACGAAACCCTGTCCGCCAAAGTGCGTACCGAACGCGTCGATAGCGAGATCGCCGAGGCCATCGCGTCGCTGTTGGCGCCTTCGCTGATCATGATGATCGTCACGCTGCTGGCGTCGTTTTGGGCCATCAGCTGGATCATCCGCCCGCTCAACCAATTGCAGAAACGGCTGGAAAAGCGCTCTGCCGATAACCTGACGCCGCTGCCGATCGCCAGCGACAGCCAGGAAATGGTGGCGGTCACCAATGCACTCAATCAGCTGTTCTCACGATTGGACAACACCATTCAACAGGAACGCCTGTTCACCGCCGACGCCGCCCACGAGCTGCGCACGCCGCTGGCCGGCATCCGCCTGCATCTGGAACTGATGGAGAAACAGGGCGTCAAGGGAAGCCAGGCGCTGATCGCCCGCATCGATCAGCTGATGCACACCGTCGAGCAGTTGCTGATGCTGTCGCGCGCCGGGCAAGACTTCGCCCGCGGCCATTATCAGCATGTCGATTGGGTGGCCGATGTGATCCAGCCGCTGCGTGAAGAGCTCGACGAAATGGCCGCCCAACGCGCGCAGACGCTGGACTGGCACTTGCCGGCTACTGCCACAGTAAACGGCGATCCGGTGCTGCTGCGGCTGCTGCTGCGCAACCTGGTCGAAAACGCCCACCGTTACGGCCCTGAAGGCGGCGCGATACAGGTGCAGTTAACGCCGCAAGACAACGGCTATCTGCTGCAAGTCATCGACGATGGCCCGGGGATCAAGGAAGAGATGGTCGGGGAGCTGACGCAGGCGTTTCGCCGCATGGATCAACGCTACGGCGGCAGTGGGCTGGGCCTGAATATCGTGATCCGCATCGTGCAGTTGCACCAGGGGCGTTTGACGCTGGAAAACCGCCGCGATGCGCGCGGCCTGAACGCCCAGTGCTGGCTGCCGGAAAAGGCGCTTAAATAACAAGGGCCCAGCGTTGCTGAGCCCCTTATCACCGAATTACTTCTGGTAAATAATTTCGACGCCTTCGTCGTCGTCTTCGTCCCAGTCGTCATCCCAGTCATCTTCCGCTTCGGCTTCCACTTCCGCGATTTGCTCGCGGTGGTAGTCATCCCACATGAATTCGACTTTTTCCGGTGCGCTTTCTTCGATCGCCATCGCTTTCGGCTGGGTGTTGATGAAGTTCATCACGTCCCAGCACAGCGCGTTGACGCCTTCGCGGTTGGCGGCGGAGATCATGTAGTACTTCCCTTCCCAGCCCATGCCTTCCACAATCGCCTTGGCGCGTTCAGCGGCTTCTTCCTCACCAATCACATCAATTTTGTTGAACACCAGCCAGCGAGGCTTCTGCGCCAGATTTTCGCTGTATTGGTTCAACTCGTTGATGATGACTTTGGCGTTCTCCACCGGATCGGATTCGTCGATCGGCGCGATGTCCACCAGGTGCAGCAGCACGCGGCAACGCTCCAGGTGTTTCAGGAAGCGAATGCCCAGGCCAGCACCTTCGGAGGCGCCCTCGATCAGCCCCGGAATGTCGGCGACCACAAAGCTCTGCTCGTGGTCCATACGCACCACGCCCAGGCTCGGCACCAGCGTAGTGAACGGATAATCGGCCACCTTCGGCTTGGCGGCGGACACCGCGCGAATGAAGGTCGATTTACCGGCGTTCGGCAGCCCCAGCATGCCTACATCGGCCAGCAGCAACAGCTCCAGCAACAGGTCGCGCGCTTCGCCAGCGGTACCCAGCGTCTTCTGACGCGGTGCACGGTTGACCGAAGATTTGAAACGGGTGTTGCCCAGGCCGTGCCAGCCGCCTTTGGCGACCATCAGCTTCTGCTCGTGGCGGGTCATGTCGCCGAGGATCTCGCCGGTGCCCTGATCCTTCACGCGCGTGCCGACCGGCACCTTGATGATGACGTCTTTACCGCGTTTACCGGTACAGTCGCGGCTCTGGCCATTCTGGCCGCGCTCGGCGCGGAAAGACTTCTCAAAACGGTAGTCGATCAGGGTGTTGAGGTTCTCGTCCGCCAGCAGGTAGACGTCGCCGCCGTCGCCGCCGTCGCCGCCGTCAGGCCCACCGTTGGGGATATATTTTTCGCGGCGGAAGCTGACGCATCCGTTGCCGCCGTCGCCTGCAACGACCAGAATCGCTGCTTCATCTACAAACTTCATTTACCGTCTCCGTAAATCATTCACCGGGCTGCTTCAAAGGAGCAACCAGGGGGGGTTCTGCCCGTCGCGGCCACCACCGGTGACCAATTGCGGAAAACATGGCGCCCGCCACAACCACAAACGCACCGACATAGCCGACAATGTTCAGCGTCGGCGCGGCGAATGCCTGGGGCCAGGCCAACGCCAATAAATCTGAAAACAGCAGGGTAAACAGCGGGGTCAGCGTCACCAACGCGCTTACCTGCGCCGCCTGCCAACGCGCCATCGCCTCTGCCAGCGCGCCGTAGCCGATCAGCGTATTGGCGCCGCAAAACAGCAAACACGCCAATTGCCAGCCGCTCAGCTGGAAAATCACCTCGGGTTTGGCCAGAGGGAACAACGCCATCGCACATAAAGTGTACAACATAACCAGGATCTGCGGCGAAGCCAGCCGGCGCAGCAACACCTTCTGCGCCACGCCGTAACTCACCCAGACCATCGCCGCGCACACGCCCAGCATGACGCCCAGCGTGTAGTCCGTCAGCCGGGTGAAGATCTCTATCAGACTGACGTTGAAAAACAGCATCAGTCCGCAAATCAGCATCAGGGCGCCAATGACCTGGGTGACGCGCATGCGTTCTTTTAAAATCAGCACGCTGGCGAACATCATGCCCACCGGCGACAGCTGGCCAATCACCTGCGACGCCGTCGGGCTCAGGTATTGCAGCGAGGAGCTGAAGAACACAAAGTTGCCCAGCAGCCCCGCCGTCGCGATCGCCAACAGCAGCAGCCAACGCGGCTGGCGGAACATCGTCAGCGGCGGCAGCTTGCCGCGCACCGCGAGGATCGCGCCCAAACCGATGGCGGCCATGGTAAAGCGATACCAGACAACGGTAAACGGCTCCATCACCACCAACACTTCTTTCATCGCAATCGGCAACGCGCCCCAGCAAACCGCCGTGGTTAACGCCAGAGAAATGCCAACGCCGACCTGCTGCTTCGTATCCATATCACCTTCGCCAACGCTGACGGGCCTGCCCTCAGGCAACCCATAAATGTAAAAAGCCCCGCAACGAATTGCGGGGCTTACATCTATTTCGTAAGGCTCGAAAAATTATTCAGCTTCGATGCTGATGAATTTACGATTGCTCGGGCCTTTAACTTCGAATTTGACTTTACCGTCTTTCAAAGCAAACAGAGTGTGGTCTTTGCCGCAACCCACGTTGGTACCAGCGTGGAATTTGGTGCCGCGCTGACGAACGATGATGCTGCCTGCCAGTACTGCTTCGCCGCCAAAGCGTTTTACGCCCAGACGTTTAGCTTCTGAATCGCGACCGTTACGAGTCGAGCCGCCAGCCTTTTTGTGTGCCATTAATCCGCTCTCCTAACTTAAGCGCTGATGCCGGTGATTTTAACGTCAGTGAACCACTGACGGTGGCCCTGCTGCTTACGGTGGTGTTTACGACGACGAAACTTAACAATTTTAATTTTCTCGCCACGACCGTGAGCAACGACTTCAGCTTTGATCTTGCCGCCATCGACGAAAGGAACGCCGATTTTGATATCTTCGCCATTAGCGATCATCAGAATCTGGTCAAACTCAACCGCTTCACCAGTTGCGATGTCCAGCTTTTCCAAGCGAACGGTCTGACCTTCGCTTACTCGGTGTTGTTTACCACCACTTTGGAAAACCGCGTACATATAAAACTCCGCTTTCCGCGTGCCCGACTGTGTTAGTTCAGAGCGCGCTATAAATATTCACAATAGGGCGCGAATTCTACGCAAAAAAGCAGCGCATGACAAGAGCAGAATAAGACCAGAACAAGAAAAAAGAAGAAAAAAAGCGCAGTTTCTTTCGTGGCGTTTATCTGAACCGTTTTTCAAGTACAATCATAGGGACAGTTACCGCCATGTACCGATGTGAGCAGCGATCTCAACGCGGTGAAGAGAAACACAGCTGAAAAAAATACAATGAACCTAGAGCAAATTACCGAGTTAACCGCGCAAGATATGGCGGCCGTGAACGCAACAATTCTCGAACAGCTGAATTCCGATGTCACGCTCATCAATCAGCTTGGCTATTACATTATCAGCGGTGGCGGTAAGCGCATCCGGCCGATGATCGCCGTCCTGGCGGCGCGGGCATTGGGCTATGAAGGCAGCAAGCACGTCACCGTGGCCGCCCTGATCGAATTCATCCATACCGCCACGCTGCTGCATGACGACGTCGTTGACGAATCGGACATGCGCCGCGGCAAAGCCACCGCCAACGCGGCGTTCGGCAACGCCGCCAGCGTGCTGGTCGGCGACTTTATCTACACCCGCGCCTTCCAGATGATGACCAGCCTGGAATCCCTGCGCGTGCTGGCGCTGATGTCGGAAGCGGTCAACGTCATCGCCGAAGGTGAAGTGCTGCAGTTGATGAACGTGCACGATCCCGACATCAGCGAAGAAAGCTATATGCGGGTGATCTACAGCAAAACCGCCCGTCTGTTTGAGGCGGCGGCGCAATCGTCGGCGATCCTGTCCGGCGCCAGCGCTGAGCAAGAACGGGCGCTGCAAGACTATGGCCGCTACCTCGGCACCGCTTTCCAGCTGATCGACGATCTGCTCGACTACAGCGCCGACGGCAGCACCTTGGGCAAAAACACCGGCGACGATCTGAACGAAGGGAAACCGACCCTGCCGCTGCTGCACGCGATGCACAACGGCGACGACGCCCAGCGTGACATGATCCGCGGCGCGATTGAGCAAGGCAACGGCCGTCACCTGTTGGAGCCGGTGCTGCAGGCGATGCAGCAATGCGGTTCGCTGGAATACACCCGCAAACGCGCCGAGGAAGAGGCCGACAAGGCGATCGCCGCGCTGCAGGCATTGCCGGCATCGGAGCACCGCACGGCGCTGGAGGGCCTGGCCCATCTGGCGGTGCAACGCGACTTTTAAGAAATTAATGTTTCTTAAAAACCATCAGGCCCGCATACGCGGGCCTGCCTAGGTATTGCTCTCTTCGTCGATACGCGCCAGCAGGCCGCCGATCCCTTCCCGCATCAGGAAAGCCACCATTTTCTCGCGCTCGCTTTCCGTCAAATGGTAGTAATACTCGATCCAGACCGCCAACGGATCCTGACGCTCTACGTCATATGCCGCCCCGTCTTCCTTCAGCACCAGCAGGTTACGTACGTCTGAAGGCAGGCTGTCGATATGGTACTCCAACGCTTTTCCCTGCACGCCTTTACGCCTGCGGCTGATCCAGCCTTCGCGCCGGGCCATCAGATTGATTCCCTGTGGTGAGGAAGGTAATCCTGCGATGCCTGTCAGTTCCTTGGCGGCAAACCACTCTTTTTTCATAGCCATCATCTCTGGGCAATAGTGGGCAACGTCATTTTTTGGAAATTACTTGGGTATTTTTTAGGAAATTTAATGGTATTCTGGTTTCCGAATAAGCGTTTCACGTTGTTCATGCGCTTAACCTTGACCCGTTAGTTATACCACTAACGCAACTTTGGCTAATCAGAAAAGGAATGTAAACATGAATTCAAGGAACCCAGATTGGCATCCGGCAGATATCATCGCGGCGCTACGCAAGCAGGGCACCACGCTGGCGGCAGTGTCGCGCAAGGCCGGATTAAGCTCATCGACGCTGGCCAACGCGCTGTCGCGCCCGTGGCCGAAGGGGGAATGGCTGATCGCCGAAGCGATAGGCGTCCACCCCTCGGAGATCTGGCCAAGCCGCTATTACGATCCGCACAGCGATTGCCTGCTGGATCGCAAGGCGCGCATCAAATCGTGAACGCGGAGCAAAAAAAACCGCCGGAACAGCGTCCGGCGGCGTTTATCGGCTGACTATCGGCGTCGATCAGTTATTGATGAACTTCTCGCCCAGTTCGATATCTTTGTGCAGCACGTCCAGCATCTCGTTCAGCGCTTTCTGCTCGAAGGCGCTCAGGGTGCCGATATCCTTGCGCTCTTCAACGCCGTTCTTGCCCAGCACCAGCGGCTGTGCGAAGAAGCGAGCGTATTTGCCGTCGCCTTCAACGTAAGCGCATTCCACAACGCCTTTCTCGCCCTGCAGCGCACGCACCAGAGACAGACCGAAACGGGCGGCCGCCTGGCCCATGGACAGCGTTGCAGACCCGCCGCCGGCTTTGGCTTCCACCACTTCGGTGCCGGCGTTCTGAATGCGCTTGGTCAGATCCGCCACTTCCTGATCGGTGAAGCTCACGCCTGGGATCTGCGACAGCAGAGGCAGGATGGTCACGCCAGAGTGGCCGCCGATGACCGGCACGTTCAGCTCTTCCGGCTGCTTGCCTTTCAGCTCGGCCACGAAGGTGTTGGAACGGATGATATCCAGCGAAGTCACGCCGAACAGTTTGTTCTTGTCGTAAACGCCGGCTTTTTTCAGCACTTCCGCCGCGATGGCGACCGTGGTGTTAACCGGGTTGGTGATGATGCCGATGCAGGCTTTCGGGCAGGTTTTCGCCACTTGTTCAATCAGGTTACGCACGATGCCGGCGTTAACGTTGAACAGGTCAGAGCGATCCATGCCTGGCTTACGGGCCACGCCGGCGGAAATCAGCACCACGTCCGCACCTTGCAGAGCCGGGGTCGCGTCTTCGCCGCTGAAGCCTTTGATTTTAACTGCGGTTGGGATGTGGCTTAAGTCGACGGCAACGCCTGGGGTAACGGGGGCAATGTCGTAGAGAGAGAGTTCAGAACCTGAAGGAAGCTGGGTTTTGAGTAGAAGGGCGAGGGCCTGGCCGATACCGCCAGCAGCACCGAGAACTGCAACTTTCATCCTATACTCCTTTATTATCTTAAATATATAAAGCGCCGTGAATGTGTTGGTTACGGACCTTAAGTCATTACACCTTTCAAAACAATAAATTAGCCAATTCTTGCCTGCAGGTGTAATAAAACGGCCGCTGTCGCGCCCATTTTAGATTAAATCGCTTACGCATGAAGGGCATAGCGCACACTAATCAAAAATAGTGCGAGGTTATTCACGAGCAAGTTAACCGGCCGTTACATTACACCCTTACGCAACATCAGAACAACATCATTTTAATAACATTTTATTTACCACTGCGGGCCGATTTTCCGTCGCCAAAAGGGCATATTCATCGCGGCCGGATTTTGTTAAAATGCCGCCCTTTCCTCGCCGCCCGGTCATGCTTATTTTCTTTGGGTCGGCCTTTGTTGCATAAAAATTCATCTATATGCATAATCATGACTTCCACTATCAACATTCCACGGTGCAAAATGCGTAATCCCGCAAAACAGGAAGATCTGATCAAGACGTTCAAAGCGTTATTGAAAGAAGAAAAATTCAGTTCTCAAGGCGAGATCGTTTTGGCGCTGCAAGAAGAAGGCTTCGAAAACATTAACCAATCCAAAGTATCGCGCATGCTGACCAAGTTCGGCGCGGTACGTACGCGCAATGCCAAAATGGAAATGGTGTATTGCCTTCCTGCCGAACTCGGCGTGCCGACCACCACCAGCCCATTGAAGAATCTGGTGCTGGACGTCGACCATAACGACGCCGTCGTGGTGATCCACACCAGCCCGGGCGCCGCGCAGCTGATCGCCCGCCTGCTCGACTCATTGGGGAAATCCCAGGGCATCCTCGGCACGATTGCCGGCGACGACACGATTTTCGTCACCCCGTCCAACGGCTTTACCGCTCAGAAACTGCATGAGGCTATTCTGGGCGTGTTCGAGCAAGAGCTGTGAAACCTGGCGCTAACAAAGTGCGGCTTTAGCCCGCACTTTGTTAGCGCTTCTTTAACTCTCACGTTACCTTTCCCGTCTTCAACCGCGTTTAACACTGCTTTTTTATCCCTCAGCAACACATTTCCATGACATCTCCATGTAACCAGCAGTACCCACTGTGATCTTCCGCACTTTTGGTCAAAAGCACTTACCTTATTGAAATTACATAAATTTAACATCAAAAGATCGTTTTGTGAGCGTTTTTTATTCCTTACTGTTATAAAAAATAAGGATCATAAGGTTAAAGTTTCACTAGCAACTGTTAGCGAACTATTAATTTTTCGCGTTACTATCTGTATACTCATTTTCGTGAACTGAATCACAGTTCGTTGGAACTGATAAAAGAATACGATGAGGTGAGATGATGAAAATTAAAGCTACCGTTGCAACCCTGAGCGTTCTGTCCATGCTTTCCTTTGGTGCATTCGCAGCACAATCTATTGATGCAACTCAGGCCGCAAAACTGCAGCCGGCCGGTGTAATCACCGTGAGCGGCGTCGCCGCTGCGCCTTCCGACATCCGCCAGGCGCTGTCCGACAAAGCCGACGCCAAAGGGGCGACCGCTTACCGCGTAATCGAAGCCCGCAATGACGGCAGCTTCCACGCAACCGCTGAAATCTACAAATAAGTACCGGCATTACCCGGCAACGGGCAATACATCTCTGGAATCAAACGCTGTCATAACGGCCTTCAAGAATAAAAATCGCTGCCAAGCCCTTCCAGGCTGTTATGACCAAGGATCGCTATCATGAACATGAAAACTACTCTCGCTGCATTCGGCCTGCTGTCTGTCATCTCCTTCGGCGCCTCCGCCGCCCAGCTGGTGACTAACGATCAGACCGCCAATCTGCAATCTATCGGCACCATCACCGTCAGCGGCATCGACGGCGCGCCGACCGACATTCGCCAAGCGTTGTCGGAGAAAGCCGACGCGAAAGGCGCGACCGCCTACCGCGTGATCGAAGCGCGTAACGAAGGCAACTACCACGCCACCGCCGAGATTTACAAATAACAACTCTGGGAACGGCTTTGCAGAGCTGATTACCCTCGTCACTGCCACTGCCGAGTTCTGACGCAAACGCCGATTTCCCAGAGACCCTCTCGTCGTCCTATCCGACGAACCCCGTTGCCCTCGCTCGCGAGGGCTTTTTTATGGGCGTAAAAAAGGCCGCGAATGCGGCCCTTGATGTGGCTGATGCGGCTGAGCGATCAGTAGGTGACTTTCGGTTCCTGCTTTTTCGCCAGCGCGTCCAGCAGACGGTCGTGAATGCCGCCGAAACCGCCGTTGCTCATCACCAGAATGTGATCGCCCGGCTGTGCGGTTTTCACCACCATGTCCACCAGCGTGTCGAGATCCGCGCTCCAATGCGCCGGCTGCACGCAGGCATCCGCCACTTCCGCCACCTGCCACGGAATGTGGTGCGGCTGGAACAGAAACACCTCGTCGGCGCGGCCGAGCGAAGGCGCCAGATCGTTTTTGCTGATGCCCATTTTCATGGTGTTGGAGCGCGGCTCCAGCACCGCCAGAATGCGCGCCGTGCCGCCGACCTTGCCGCGCAGCGCGGCCAGAGTGGCCAGGATCGCCGTCGGGTGGTGCGCGAAGTCGTCGTAGACCGTGACGCCGTTGGCTTCGCCACGCAGCTCCAGGCGGCGGCGGGCGTTGATGAAATCGCCCAACGCGCGGCAGGCGTCCGCCGGCTGCACGCCGACGTGGCGGGTGGCGGCGATGGCCATCAGGCCGTTATGCATGTTGTGCTCGCCCACCAGCGCCCAGTTCACTTCGCCGACCTGTTCGCCGTCGAGGAACACCGCGTAATGGCTGGCGTCCGGCGTCAGCTTCTGTGCGCGCCAGGTGCCCTCTTCCCCCACCAACTCCTGCTCGCTCCAGCAGCCCATCGCCATCACCTGCTTCAGGTGGCTGTCGTTGTCCGGCAGGATAATCTTGCCTTTGCCCGGCACCAGACGCACCAGGTGGTGGAACTGTTTCTGGATGGCTTTCAGATCGTCGAAGATATCGGCGTGGTCGAACTCCAGGTTGTTCATGATCAGCGTGCGCGGGCTGTAGTGCACGAACTTGGAGCGCTTGTCGAAGAACGCGCAGTCATATTCGTCGGCCTCGATCACGAAGAACGGGCTGCCGCCAAGGCGCGCCGATACGTCGAAGTTGCCCGGCACGCCGCCGATGACGAAGCCGGGCTGGTAGCCGCAGGCCTCGAGGATCCAGGTCGCCATGCCGGCGGTGGTGGTTTTGCCGTGGGTGCCGGCGACCGCCAGTACCCAGCGATCGCGCAACACGGCATCGTGCAGCCACTGCGGGCCGGAAACGTAAGGGATGCCACGTTCCAGCACCGCCTCCACGCACGGGTTGCCGCGCGTCATGGCGTTGCCGATGATCACCAGATCCGGCGCCGGATCCAGCTGGGCCGGATCATAACCCTGAATAAGATCGATCCCCTGGTTCTCCAGCAGCGTGCTCATCGGCGGATAGACGTTGGCGTCCGAACCGGTGACGTCATGCCCCAGTGAGCGCGCCAGCATCGCCAACCCGCCCATAAAGGTGCCACAGATCCCAAGAATGTGAATGCGCATAGGTTTCTCATGTGAGTGCATCGAATGTCGGCATATTCTAACGCTCAGAATCGTCCAGAAGAAATGGATTTGCCTATGAATAGCGCGCATCTTTGGGCTACACTGCACGCGAAAACGTTGGCGGTTTGTTAACAGGCCGCTATCCATCCGTAGATTCAGGGATTGTGTCATGAAAACGTTAGGCGAATTTATCGTCGAGAAACAGCACGACTTCTCTCACGCCACCGGCGAGCTGACCGCGTTACTTTCTGCAATTAAACTGGGCGCCAAAATCATCCACCGCGACATCAACAAGGCCGGCCTGGTTGATATTCTGGGCACCAGCGGGGTGTCCAACGTACAGGGCGAAGTTCAGATGAAACTGGACCTGTACGCGAACGAAAAACTGAAAGCGGCGTTGAAAGCGCGTGGTGAAGTTGCGGGTATCGCTTCCGAAGAAGAAGATGAAATCGTGATATTCGACGGCGAGCGAGCTGAAAATGCCAAGTATGTCGTTTTGATGGATCCGTTGGACGGTTCGTCCAACATCGATGTCAACGTCTCGGTCGGTACGATTTTCTCTATCTACCGTCGCATCACGCCGGTCGGCACGCCGGTGACCGAAGAAGACTTCCTGCAACCGGGCAGCGCCCAGGTCGCAGCGGGTTATGTGGTTTACGGTTCGTCCACCATGCTGGTGTACACCACCGGTTACGGCGTCCACGCCTTCACCTACGACCCGTCTCTGGGCGTATTCTGCCTCTCCCACGAGAAAGTGCGCTTCCCGGCGAGCGGCAACATGTATTCCATCAACGAAGGCAACTACATCAAGTTCCCTCTCGGCGTGAAGAAATACATCAAGTACTGCCAAGAGCAGGATGAAGCGACGCAGCGCCCTTACACCTCGCGCTACATCGGTTCTCTGGTGGCGGACTTCCACCGCAACCTGCTGAAAGGCGGCATCTACATCTACCCAAGCACCGCCAGCCATCCGCAAGGCAAGCTGCGCCTGCTGTACGAATGCAACCCGATGGCGTTCCTGGCCGAACAGGCCGGCGGTAAGGCCAGCGACGGCAAAAACCGCATTCTGGACATCACGCCGGTGAAACTGCACCAGCGTGCGCCATTCTTCGTCGGCACCAAGTCGATGGTAGAAGACGCGGAACGCTTCATCGCCGAAAACCCGGACGAGTAACGCGTTCTTTGCAAGGGTTCGGCGCCGCGCCGAACCCTTATCACCTTACAGCTTGAACGCCGCCATGCTCTGCGCCAACAGCTGAGCCTGATCTTCCAGCGAGCGCGTCGCCGCCGCCGACTCTTCCACCAGCGCCGCATTCTGCTGCGCCACCTGATCCATCTGCGCCACCGCCAGGTTCACCTGTTCGATACCGCTGCTTTGTTCGCGCGTCGCCGCCGAGATCTCACGCATCAACGCCGTCACCCGGCCCACTTCGCCGGTAATGCCGCTCATGGTCTGCGCCGCCGACTCCACCATCTGCTCGCCTTCCTGCACCCGGTTCTGCGACGCTTCGATCAATCCTTTGATCTCTTTCGCCGACTGGGCGCTGCGCTGCGCCAGATTGCGCACTTCACCGGCCACCACCGCGAAACCGCGGCCTTGCTCGCCGGCGCGCGCCGCTTCCACCGCCGCGTTCAGCGCCAGGATATTGGTCTGGAAGGCGATGCCGTCCATCACGCTGATGATGTCGGCGATGCGGCGCGAGCTGTCGGTGATCGCCTGCATCTTGCTCATCACCTGGCTGACCACGTCGCTGCCCTGGTTGGCGATATCGGACACGCTCAGCGCCAGTTGATTGGCCTGTTCGCAGTTCTCGGCGTTCATTTTCACCGTCGAAGTCAGCTGTTCCATGCTGGCGGCGGTTTCTTCCAGCGAAGCGGCCGATTCTTCGGTGCGCTGCGCCAGATGCAGGTTGCCGGCCGCCAGTTCGCGTGAACCGGTGTCAATCTGGCTGCTGGCGTCGCGCACTTTGCTGACCGAACTGGCCAACGCCTGCTGCATGCGCTGCATCGCCCGCACCAGGCGGCCCATCTCGGTATCGCCCTCGCCACGGATCTCATGGGTCAGATCGCCGCCGGCGATGTGTTCCAGCTGCGCAATGGACTCGTCCAGCGGGCGCAGAATGATCACCCGCAGCGCGAACCAGGCCAGCACCGCCAGCAGCACGCTGAGCAGGCCCGCCACCACGATCAGCGAGATCTTGGTGCTGGCGTTGCTTTCCGCGTCATACACCTGCTGCGCGCCGAGCTTCATCGCGAAGCTGCGGAAATCGCTGAGATCCTTTTCGAACGCGATGCTCAACGCGGAGATGCGCGTTTCCTGAATGTGATAATACTCATCGATTTTGCCGGCCTTGATAGCGGCGGCCATCGGCTTCACGCCCTGATCCAGATAGGCGCGGTAGCTGTTTTGCAGGCGGTTGGAGAGTTCGCGGCCGCGCTCGGTCACGGTGCCGACGCCGACAAAGCGCGCCATTTCCTTGTTCGACTGCTCGAGGTAACCGTAGATGCGGCCCACGGTGGCGTCGGAGACATCAGTCTGGCCGATCTCCCGTTGGCGCACCGCCAGCGAGGCGGCGGTTCTGGCGCGCAGCGTCAGGTTGGAGCTGTTGGCCAGCGAGCCCAGCTCTTCGCCGAGGATCTGGTTTAAGGTATGGATCGAGCGCGATCCTTCGTTAATCGCGTTGACGCCAATAACGCTGACCATGATCAGCAGCATGGTCATCAGGCTCAGCAGGGCGATCAGCCCAGCCTTCACCGTAATCTTTTTTAGCATGAGTTCTTCCCGGCTTCAGAATAGTGAGATCAGACGTAGTAGGGGTGGCAAAACGCGGAGCCAGCTTTGCTGGCTCATTATTGTTTGTTGAAGTTATCGGCAGGCGGAGGCAAAACTTCATGCCGCGGCGGGATTAATCTGGAAATTCTCCGTGCGCCAGCGCACTGGGTTTTCGACGATGAAAAGGGCAGGAAATCGCAAAAGAGTCCGCTATAATAGCCGCCACTCCATTTCTGGTTTGATGATTAAAGGAAACCGACATGAGCTTGAATCTGGTCCCTGCTGGCAAAGACCTGCCGGAAGATATCTACGTAGTAATCGAAATCCCGGCCAACGCCGATCCAATCAAATACGAAATCGACAAAGAAACCGGCGCGCTGTTCGTTGACCGTTTCATGTCCACCGCGATGTTCTACCCGTGCAACTACGGCTACATCAACCACACCCTGTCTCTGGACGGTGATCCGGTTGACGTGCTGGTCCCAACCCCATACCCGCTGCAGCCGGGCTCCGTGATCCGCTGCCGTCCGGTTGGCGTGCTGAAGATGACCGACGAAGCCGGTGAAGACGCCAAGCTGGTTGCGGTACCGCACAGCAAGCTGACCAAAGAGTACGATCACGTGAAAGACGTGAACGACCTGCCGGAACTGCTGAAAGCCCAGATCGCTCACTTCTTCGAGCACTACAAAGATCTGGAAAAAGGCAAATGGGTGAAAGTGGAAGGCTGGGCAGACGCTGCCGCAGCTAAAGCGGAAATCATCGCCTCCTTCGAACGCGCTGCCAAGAAGTAATTCTCGCCGCCGTCCGATGAAAAAACACCGCTCATTGAGCGGTGTTTTTTTTATTACTGATCGTCGAGACGCTTCAGCCAGTCACCGCTGGTAATTCGCGGGTAACCGTCCACGCTGTGTTTGTACAGGTAGATCCACGCACTCCCATAAGGCGTCTGAATCAGCTCGCGCTTATAGTCCTTGGTGTTGCTTTTCAGTTCGTCCAGCTCTGCCAGAATCGATGAGTTAATACGATACACCTCGCAATGTATCGTGCCCTCTCCAGGGATCGCCGCCGGGTAATGGCCCAGATTATAAATCTGATAGCCTTCGAGCTCGTGCTCGCCGAGCCATTGGGCGTTGGTCATCCAATGGCTGTTTCCCTGTTTGCGCCGTAAACTGCCGTAGACAATTATTCGCATCGCTAAAACTCAAACTGATAGAGCAAATCTAATGCCTGGTCGAGACCAGACACCGCTTCAAGATACAACTTAGGCATCAGGCGATAACGCAACGTCAGCGTGGCCAAGGAGTCGAAGATGCCCACCCCATATTTTACTTGTAAGCCTGGGAGAACATAGCCGCTCACGACAACCTGGGAACTGTCGCCAACCCCCTGAGTGTCCAGAGCCAAATTACTTACGCCGAATGCCTCGCCGATTTTACCCACAAGTTGACCACTTTGTGCAACCCCCATGCCGATTAACATCGAGGTCATGGCGTTGCCGTCGGCGCCGGAGCTGCTCAAGCCCTGGCCGCGCAGCAGATAAGACAGGGCTTCCTGTTGCGATTTGGCCGGATCGGAGAACACTTCCAGCTTCGGCGCATCCGCCAGGCCGGTCACGCGCACGCCGGCGGTCACATCGTCCTCGGTGGATTCCGGGTTGCGGATCGCCTCGATATTCAGCAGCGGCTGATCCGGCGGGCCGGAGAACATCAGCTGCCCTTTACGCACGATCAAATCCTGACCATAAGCATGGAAGCGGCCGGAAGGGATGTCAATCTGGCCGTTGAGGCCCAGCCCTTTCTTGTCCTGCACCACCTTCAGGTCGCCCTTCAGGCGGGCCTTGAGACCAAAAGCGTCCAGCCGCACGTCGTTGCCGACGTGGATCATCAGATTGCTGTTGATCGGGATCGAGGCGGTCTTCGGTTGAATCGGCTTCAGCTGGTCGTCCAGCATCACCTCGTCGGAAGAGACGCCCACCGCGCTTTCCGGCAGCTCCTGCACCGTGATGCGCGCCCAGGGAATGTCGACCTTGCCGTTGAGCGAGAACAGCTGCGGCGTGGCTTCGAACACCAGATCCGGCGACACGTCGATGCGGATCATCGGCGGCACCGTCACCCGCAGCTTATCGCCCTTGGCGGCAATGCGCGCACGCCAGGCGTTGATATCGCGCCAGTCGGCGTCGCCCGCCAGATTCAGCTGGCCGCGCGTGGTGCTGAGCAGCCCTTCCAGCGTCGAGGTCATGCCGTTGAAATTCACCGCCAGCCGCGCGTCGGTCATATCGAACGGCATCCAGTGCCCCTGCACCTTCGCCCGATCCAACGCCAGGCGCCCGAACACCAGCGGCTTCTGCGCGCTGCCGCCCAGGCGCAGGTTAGCGTTCAGCATGCCCGCCGCGCTTTCGCCCTTCATCAGCGCCGGGTTGATCAGCGCCAGTGAGATGTTGGTGATATTGACGTTGCCGCTGATGGTGCGCCGCACCTGCGGATCAGCCACCTGGATATTGCCGTCGAACTGGCCGTTGTTGGTCAGCTTGATCCGCCAGTCGGCCAGCGCGCGACCGTTGTTCAGGCCGGCGTTGAGGGTTAGCGTGTCGAAGGCGATCGGCAGCGCGTTGCCCTGCACCTGCTGCACCACTTTGACGCCGTTGCCGGCCAGCGTGACTTTCGCCTCCGGCAGCGCGCCGCTCGGTTTCCAACTGACGTCGGCCCGGCCGGTGAACACCCCGCTCAGGGCGGTTTCCGGGCCGAGGAACGGCTTGATCATCGCCAGATCGAACCGGTTGAGCACCACGCTGGCCTGGCCGCTCTGGCCGGCTTCAATGGTCTTAGGCACGCACAGCTCGGCGTTCGGGTTCTGCCAACAGTGCGGCCCGACGCTGATTTTCTGCTCGGTGTTCAGGTAGTCCAGCGCGATGGCGCGCGTCAGGCGCCATTCCCCGACCGGCGTATCGAAGCGAGTGTTGTTCAGATTGCCGCGCCAGCGCTGCTGCTGGCGATCGAAACTGCCCTGCAGCGCCAGCTGGCCGGAGACCGGTTTGCCGTCGATCTTCAGCTGCAGCTGGTGCTGCTTCTCGCTGCCCTTGGCGTCGAGGGTCAGCAGGCTGACCTCCAGCGCATCCTGCTTCAGCTGCTCGACGCGTACCGCCAGTTGCCCCTGAATCTGATCCGTGGAGCGCACGTCGCCGTCTATTTTCACGCGGTTGATGCGCAGCGCCTGCCACTGCAGGCCGGATGCGGTCAAATCCGCCAGCAGCTGCGGCGCCTGCAGATTGCCGCGCAGCTTCAGCAGTCCTTTGGCGGTGCCGCCCAGGCCCGGCAGCGCGCCGTCCAGACGCGGCGCGTCGATGTTGGCGTCCAGGTTCCAGCTCTTCTCGTCCAGCTGCCCTTTGACGTTCAGTTGGTTACGCCCCAGCGCCAGATCGATGCCGGGGATTTTCCACTGCCCGGCGGCGTTGCCGCTCAGCGTACCGCGCGCCGTGACCTTGTTCTGCTTCACGTTGCCGTCCAACTGCAGCACCGGCACCTGCAGCTGCCAGCTGCCGCCGTGCAGGCTACCGCGCGTGGTGATCTTGCCGTCGAGTTTCGCCGGCCATTCCGGCCACTGCTTGGCGGTATTGATGCCGCTCAGCGTCAATTGCGAGGTCCAGCTGATGGCCTTGCTCCAGTCCACCAGCGCGGTGAGATCGGTATTGCCCTGCAGCGCCGCCAGCCGCAGGCGCTCCAGCTTGAACTGCTCGACGTTGCCTTTGCCGTCCAGCGTCAGCACCGCCGGCGGCAGATCCTGGCCTTTCAGATTGGCGCGCGTCGACAGCGCGTAGTCGGTCGCCTTGCCGTTAAAGCGCAGGCGGAAATCGTTGACCTGATACTGCGCCTCGCCGCTCAGCGGCCATTTCAGCTGCTTGCTCTGCAACGTCAGCACCAGCGGCAGGCCGGCTTCGGCCAGCCGGGTTTGCACATCGAGCTGGGCGCCGACCGGGCCGGACAGGTTCAGCGCCACCTTCAGCTCGTCACGCAGCCCGCCGCCGACGTTCAGCTTCACCTTCTCGCCCTTCAGCGGTTCGATGTTCAGCGCGCTGTTGGCGGTCAGGGACACCGGCCAGTCGCCGGTCAGGGTTGCCTGCCCCTGCAGCGACAGCGTGCCCTGTGGCGACTTCACGTCGAAGTTGTCCAGCTGGATATGTTGATCCTGCGTGCTGGCCTGCAACAACAGGCTCGTGATCAGCACGTCGGTATCACCGGTCAAGCGCAGCTGTTCGCCACTGATCTCTTTGACGGTGATATCCAGCGGCAGGCGGATGTCCGGCAGATCCGGCAACAGCGGTTTGGCGAACAGTTCCTTCAGCGTTTCGCCCAGCGGCTTCTCTTCCGGCTGAGGTGCCGGCTTCGCCGCGTCGGTAACCTGCTCGCCGACCTTTTTCGCCACCTCGACCGCCGGCTGCACCGCTTCCGGCAACGGGTTTTGCGGGGTTTTCGGCAAGGCGATCAGCAGCGAGCCGATCTTGGTGGGCATCAGCGTCAGCGCGCGCTCTTGCCACTGCGCGCCGGTGCGGAACTCGGCCAGCGAGATGGCGGTGTCGTCGACGGTGACCTTGACGTTGTTCAACGCCAACAGGCGCAGCGTGATCGGGTAAGGCGTGCTGAGATTGGTGGTCGGCTCACTGCTCTCCTCCACCGGCGCGGAAGGCGCCATCTCTTTGGTGTTCACCGCCACGTCCACATCCTGGGCGGTCAAGGCGTTGACGCACAGCGAGCTGCGCTTAAAGCAGGAGAGATCGAGCGACAGATGGAACTGCCCGGCGTTGACCGTCACGCCCGGCATCTGATACTTCACGCCCTTCAGCGTCAGATCGCGCCAGCCGCCGCTGACGCCGGCGATCTCCAGCCCCGGCACCCAGCGCGCCGCGCCGTTGATGACCATATGCAAACCGGTGGTGGTGCCTATCAGGAAGGCCAGGCCGCCGATCAGCAACAGCAGAACGACCAGAAATCCGAGACAAATCTTTTTAACCAGGCTCATAGTTCAGGCCCCAAACCGATGTAGAACTGCATCCCGTGGGTGTCCTTGTCCCCCACGGGCGCGGCGATATCCAGCTTCACCGGCCCCACCGGCGACTGCCAGCGCACGCCTACGCCGGCGCCGGTCTTGAAGTTGCTCTTCTTGATATCGTTCACCGCTTCACCGGAGTCGACGAACATCGCCCCCCACCATTTGCCGGTCACGTTGTATTGGTACTCCAGCGAGCCGGTCAGCATCTTGGAGGCGCCGGTCAGCTTGCCGTCGTCACCGCGCGGCGAGATGTCTTTGTACTTGTAGCCGCGAATGCTGCGGTCACCGCCGGCGAAGAAGCGCAGATCCGGCGGCACCTTGTCGAAGTCGTTGGTTTCTATCCAGCCCACCTGCCCGCGCGCCACAAAACGATGCTTGTCGGCCAGGGTGCGGATCCAGACGTTCTGCGCCTGCATCAGCGCAAAGTCCACGCCGGAGCCCCAGGAGGTGTCGGACACGTCGATAGAGTAGCGCTGGCTGTCGCCCCAGGTCGGCATCAGACCGCCGCGCGAACGGGTGCGGCTGAAGCTGACGCCGGGATACAGCAGCATGGTGGTGTTGCTGACGTTACCCTGGGTAAAGTTATCCCAGCGCCAGGTCAGGTTGATCGCCCGCTGCCAGCCGCTGGAAAGATCCCAGTTGCGCGAGGCCACCACTTTGGAGGTGACGGACTTGGTGTCGTTAAGATCGACGTTCTTGAGGCCGCCCTGCAGCAGGTAATACTGCTCCAGCGGGTTCTTGAGCAACGGGATTTTGTAGGTCAGATCCAGCTGCTGCTCCGGCGCCGACACGCTGGCGCTGGTTTCCAGGCTATGCCCGCGATCGTTGAGCCAGGGCTTTTTCCAGGTGCCTTTCACCCGCGGGCCGACGTCGGTGGAGTAACCGATACCGGTTTCGACGGTGTTGCGCGTGCGCGGCGTCACCAGCGCGTCCAACGGCAAAATCTTGTTCTCTTTGGCATCGTTGAAATCAGGGGACACCACCACCGAGTTGAACCAGTTGGTGGCGGACAAACGGCGGTTCAGCTCGGCCAAATCCTCCGAACTGTAGTAATCCCCCTGATGAAAGGGCACCAGATTTTGCAGATAGTCTTCGCGGATTTGCGAACCGGTGAATTTCACCTTGCCGAAGCGGTAACGTTCGCCGCTGTTGAAATCGATATCCCAAAACGCCTTGTGCAGATCTTCGGCCACGCCGAGTTGGCTTTTGGTCATGTCGGCGTCGAAGTAGCCTTTGCGCAGCGCCAGGCCGGTGAGCGAGCCTTTGAAACTGTCATACTTGCCGTGGTTGAGGATCTCGCCGATGGTCGGCCGCCCCTTCTTCACCAGCGCCAGGTAGTCCTCATCGGTCTTCGCGCCGCCTTCCAGCACGATGTTGGCGCCGGCTATACGCACCGGTTCGCCCGGATTGACCTTGGCGTGCAGCACCGGGCGCGACATCCCCGGCCGATCGTCCAGCGTAAACTCGATGGTCGGCTGGTAATAGCCGAGCGCGCGCAGCCCCTGGCGCACCGCCTCATCCACCCGCGCGCGGAAGCGCCCGTCGGCGCCGACCTCTTCAGGCGTGATCGACGACAGCCGCACCCGGACGTTTTTTTCCAACTCTCCGCTTAACCCCTCCACCTGCAAGCGCACGTTGGCCGCATAGGCCGCAGGTGCCGCAAGCAACACAGATATCAAGCACATGACCGGGTACTTTGGCACGTGTTCTCCTTATTGATTTTACTTTCCTGTTATGGTGTTCGCTCCGGGGCCAGGGCAGACTCCGCGCTATCATGACGGCAGCCCTCTTCAACCTTGTTCCGGACGCCGCCCGCCGCGCTTGCCACCACCGCGCAACAGGCGAATTCTTCACTTTTGGCGCTCAAAATACTGCGTTAAGCTTATACATAAACTCAACTTGCCACTTATTGTGGGCAAAGACGCGGTGAGATACAACCGAACCGCCCCCATGTAGGGTCAATTCTTACTGTGACAACAGGAGTCAACCGTGGTGCCATTTTTTGATAAATCACAAACCGTCGATAAGGCAAGCGCGCTGCCTGGCCGCACCACGCCAATGCCTGTCGCAACGCTCAACGTGGTCACCGAACACTCGATGACCCAGGTGCCGGCAGGCATGGAGGTGGCGATCTTCGCCATGGGCTGTTTCTGGGGCGTTGAGCGCCTGTTCTGGCAGCAGCCGGGCGTTTACAGCACCGCCGCCGGCTACAGCGGCGGCTACACGCCGAACCCGACCTACCGCGAAGTGTGCAGCGGCCAGACCGGCCACGCCGAAGTGGTGCGCGTGGTGTTCGATCCGCAGGTCGTCAGCTACAAACAGCTGCTGCAGGTGTTCTGGGAAAATCACGATCCGGCGCAGGGCATGCGCCAGGGCGGCGACGTCGGCACCCAGTACCGCTCGGCGATTTATACGCTGAGCCCGGAGCAGCAGGCCGAGGCGGAAAGCAGCCTGCAGCGCTTCCAGCAGGCGATGGAGGCGGCAGGCGACAAGCGCGTCATCACTACCGAGATCGCGCCGGCGCTGCCGTTCTATTACGCGGAAGACGATCATCAGCAGTACCTGTTCAAGAATCCGGAAGGCTACTGCGGGCTGGGCGGCATCGGCGTTTGCCTGCCGCCGCAGGGCTGATCCGATGCCGGCCGGCGGCACTTTTTTAACCGCTGGCGGCCCCTGTGGGGCAACTGCTATACTGTGCGGGCCGCTTCTGCGGCCCGATAGCTTCCCTTCTGGTTGTTATCGCTGCTTTTTTTGCTATGTACTACCCTTCCTCAAGAGCGCCGGCATCCCGTCGGCACGTATGGATAGATTATGTTAAACAGTATTTTACTGATTCTTTTTCTGATCGCGGTGAGTGCGTTCTTCTCACTGTCGGAAATCTCTCTGGCCGCCTCGCGCAAGATCAAACTGAAGCTGATGGCGGACGAAGGCAACGTCAACGCCGCCAGAGTGCTTAAACTGCAAGAAACCCCAGGCATCTTCTTCACCGTGGTGCAGATCGGCCTGAACGCCGTGGCCATCCTCGGCGGTATTGTCGGCGACGCGGCTTTCTCTCCCACCTTCAAGGTGTTGTTCGATCGTTTCCTGTCGCCCGAACTGGCGGAACAGGTCAGCTTCATCTGCTCCTTCGTGCTGGTGACCAGCCTGTTTATCCTGTTCGCCGATTTGACCCCGAAGCGCATCGGTATGATTGCACCAGAGACGGTCGCCGTCCGGATCATCAACCCGATGCGTTTCTCCATCATGATCTTCCGCCCGCTGGTGTGGTTCTTCAACGGCATGGCCAACCTGATCTTCCGTATGTTCAAGCTGCCGATGGTGCGCAAGGACGACATCACCTCCGACGACATCTACGCGGTGGTGGAAGCCGGCGCCCTGGCGGGCGTGCTGCGCAAGCAGGAACATGAGCTGATTGAAAACGTGTTCGAACTGGAATCGCGCACCGTGCCGTCTTCGATGACCTCGCGCGAAAGCGTGGTGTACTTCGACCTGCGCGAAAGCGAAGAGAGCATCAAGGAGAAGGTCTCGACCCATCCGCACTCCAAGTTCCTGGTGTGCGACGGCCATATCGATCAGGTGGTCGGCTACGTCGACTCCAAAGACCTGCTGAACCGCGTGCTGGGCAACCAGAGCCTGGTGCTGAGCAGCGGCGTGCAGATCCGCTCGGCGCTGATCGTGCCGGATACGCTGACGCTGTCCGAAGCGCTGGAAAGCTTCAAGACCGCCGGCGAAGACTTCGCGGTGATCCTCAATGAATATGCGTTGGTGGTGGGCATCATCACCCTCAACGACGTGATGACCACGCTGATGGGCGATTTGGTCGGCCAGGGCCAGGAAGAGCAGATCGTGGCGCGCGACGAAAGCTCATGGCTGATTGAGGGCGGCACGCCGATCGACGACGTGATGCGCGTGCTGGATATCGACGAGTTCCCTCAGGCGGGCAACTACGAGACCATCGGCGGCTTTATGATGTATATGCTGCGCAAGATCCCGAAACGCACCGACTTCGTCAAATACGCCGGCTACAAGTTCGAAGTGGTGGATATCGACAGCTACAAGATAGACCAGTTGCTGGTCACCCGGCTGAGCGACAAACCGGCGGCGGTGCTGCCGAAAGCGCCGGAAGACACCCCGTAGCTTGACGGCGATAAGACAAAAACATCAGCGGCCCCATCGGGGCCGCATTTTTTTACCGCCGTCAGCGAGGTGTTCACCCCATCTCGGCCTGCAGCAGCAGCACCTGACGGTTCACTTCAGACATCACGCTGAAATGGCGCTTGTCGCGAATCTTCGGCGGCAGGATTTTCCCCTCGTCGAATTCAAATGCGCCCACGTCCTTGATATACAGCCTTCCGCGAAACAGGGTCTTAACGTACTTCGCCACTTTCAAAGGGTTATAACGCTGGAAGATTCTCATTCTTTTACGCTCCTCCCGTTGATCCATGCGCTCAGCGAGCCGCCAAAGGTGGCAGCCTCGAAATTCAGAACGCAACTTGATTGCATGTAGTAGACCCAGTAAAGACCAGATCGTTCACTTCTGCCCGGTGATCTGCACTGGATTTACACTTTTTGACAGAATTGTATATGATAATTTATAACGTTTTCAGGATATCCCTTCAAAATCTGATAATTAGCGAACCAAGGGAAAATCTGCGATCCGGTTAACAGGACAGACCTCTTATCACATCCTATGCTTTAGGCTGTCGAAGTGCTGTCGCACAAATTCCCCCCATTACAAGGAGAAAGCATGAAAACAAGTCGCATGCTGATGGTATCCCTGCTGCTCGCCCCGCTTTTCGCTTCCGCGCACAACTTCCAGCTCCAGCAGCGCGTGGCGCCGGTCGGCGTCAGCGACAAAGGAGAGCTCAATTACGCTGAAGGTAATTTTAGCTACCAGAACTGGAACAGCGCACAGCTCAGTGGAAAAGTGCGAGTGATACAACATATTGCCGGCCGCAGCTCCGCCAAAGACATGAACGACCCACTGATTGAAGCGATCAAGAAGGCGAAGCTACCACACGATCGTTACCAAACGACGACAGTCGTCAACACCGACGATGCCCTGATGGGCACCGCGATGTTCGTGCGCAGCAGCATTGAAGACAGCAAGAAGGAGTTCCCGTGGTCGCAGTTTATCGTCGACAGCGACGGTAACGTGCGCAAGGCCTGGGATCTGCAGCCGAAAGGCTCCGCCATCGTGGTGCTGGATAAGCAAGGGCGCATTCAGTTTGCCAAAGACGGCGCGCTGACGCCGGAAGAGGTGCAGCAGGTGATGTCCAAGCTGCACCAGCTGTTGGCGAACTAACTCAGAACAGCGACACCCGGAAGCCGGGGTTGAGGAAGGATTCACGCGGGGTATAGAGCAACGGCCTGCCCTGCCAATCGTGAATTTGCGCCCCGGCGGCCACCGCCACCGCATGCCCTGCGGCGGTATCCCAAATGTTGGTCGGCCCAAAGCGCGGATAGAGCTGCGCCTTGCCTTCCGCCACCAGGCAGAACTTCAGCGAGGAGCCGACGGACACGGTCTGGTGCTCGCCCAGCTGCTGCAGATAATCTTTCAGCTCGTCGTCGATATGCGAGCGGCTCACCACCACCAGCGGCGGGTGCGCATTGCTGACGCCGATCGCCTGCCGCACGCCCTTCTCTTCTTTCCAGGCCTTGCCGCGCTCCGCCAGATACAATACGTCTATCGCCGGCGCGTACACCACGCCCATCACCGCCTGCCCCTCTTCAATCAGGGCGATATTGACCGTGAACTCACCGTTGCGGTGCAAGAACTCTTTGGTGCCGTCCAGCGGATCGACCAGCCAGTAACGCGTCCAGCTGCGGCGCTCTTCCCACGCCGGCGGATCTTCTTCCGACAGCAGCGGCACCTCGGGCGTCAGCGCCGCCAGGCCGCGCTTGATGATGTGATGCGCCGCCAGATCGGCCGCCGTCACCGGTGAATCATCTTTTTTCTGTGCGACATCAAGCGGTTGTTCACCGTCGTACACCGCCATGATCGCCGCCCCCGCCTCGCGGGACAGTTGGCAAATTCGCTCTAACATCATGCACCTCAACTCTGCATCTCCGTGGGAAATTTCCCTCTGTCTCTGCTAGCAGACTAGTTTTTTTTACGCCGAATATCCATCTCAACCGGCTAACCCCCGGGAATTCCTCAGATCTTGTTGGGCACAACTGTGAACTTCCCCGCGTTACCTGCCGCCGTTTTCTGCCACACTTCACAGTTTACTGTGGCAAGCAATGTTAATTACATTTCCCTCTGCGATAACACTCGAATAATGGAATGGAGAGCCCCCAAATGATGAAGCATCCACTGACGCTGTCCGCGCTTGCGCTGCTGGTGTGCGCCTCGGCGCAGGCGGCCACCGTCGATCTGCGCGTGCTGGAAACCACCGATCTGCACAGCAACATGATGGACTTCGATTACTACAAGGACACGCCGACCGACAAGTTCGGCCTGGTGCGCACCGCCAGCCTGATCCAGCAGGCGCGCCAACAGGCCACCAACGCGGTGTTGGTGGACAACGGCGACATCATTCAGGGCAGCCCGCTCGGCGACTACATGGCGGCCAAGGGGTTGAAGCCGGGCGACGTGCACCCGGTCTATAAGGCGATGAACACGCTGGACTACGTGGTCGGCAACATCGGCAACCATGAATTCAACTACGGGCTGGACTACCTGAAGAACGCCATCGCCGGCGCCAAATTCCCGTACATCAACGCCAACGTCATCGACACCAAAACGCAAAAACCGCTGTTCACGCCGTACATCATCGTCGATACGCCGGTGAAAGACCGCGACGGCAAGGCGCATACGCTGCGCATCGGCTACATCGGCTTCGTGCCGCCGCAGATCCTGGTGTGGGATAAAGCTAACCTGCAGGGCAAAGTGACGGTGGACGACATCACCGCCACCGCCAAGCGCTACGTGCCGGAAATGCGTAAACAGGGCGCCGATCTGGTGGTGGCGATCCCGCATTCCGGGCTGTCCAGCGAGCCTTACAAGGCAATGGCGGAAAACTCGGTCTATTACCTCAGCCAGGTGCCGGGCATCGACGCCATCATGTTCGGCCACGCCCATGCGGTGTTTCCGAGCAAGGACTTCGCCAACATCAAAGGCGCGGATATCGATAAAGGCCTGCTGAACGGCGTACCGGCGGTGATGCCGGGCCAATGGGGCGATCATCTCGGCGTGGTCGACCTGCAGCTCAACAACGATGGCGGCAGTTGGAAAGTGACCGCCGCCAAAGCGGAAGCGCGGCCGATCTACGACAAAGAGAACAAGAAATCGCTGGCGGCGGAAGATACCGCGCTGGTGAAAGTGTTGGCGGACGATCACAAGGGCACGCGCGAGTTCGTCAGCCAGCCGATCGGCAAATCCGACGGCAACATGTACAGCTACCTGGCGCTGGTGCAGGACGATCCGACGGTGCAGATCGTCAACAATGCGCAGAAGGCCTACGTTGAACATTACATTCAGGGCGATCCGGATCTGGCCGATCTGCCGGTGCTGTCGGCGGCGGCACCGTTCAAGGTCGGCGGCCGCAGGAACGATCCGGCCAGCTTCGTCGAAGTGGAAAAGGGCCAGCTCACCTTCCGCAACGCCGCCGATCTCTATCTCTACCCCAATACCCTGGTAGTAGTAAAGGCCAGCGGCAAAGAGGTGAAAGAGTGGCTGGAGTGCTCCGCCGGCCAGTTCAACCAGATCGACGTCAACAGCGCCAAGCCGCAGGGCTTGATCAACTGGGACGGCTTCCGCACCTATAACTTCGACGTGATCGACGGCGTCAACTACCAGATCGACGTCAGCCAGCCGGCACGCTACGACGGCGAATGCCAGCTGATCAACGACAAGGCGGAGCGCATCAAGCAGCTTACCTTCAACGGCAAGCCGATCGATCCGAACGCCACCTTCCTGGTCGCCACCAACAACTACCGCGCCTACGGCGGCAAGTTTGCCGGCACCGGCGACAAACACATCGCCTTCGCTTCGCCGGATGAGAACCGGTCGGTGCTGGCGGCCTACATCAGCGCCGAAACCCAACGGCACGGCGCGGTGCATCCGCAGGCGGACAACAACTGGCGTTTGGCGACCTTCAACAGCCAGCAGCCGCTGGATATCCGCTTCGAGACTTCGCCGTCGGACAAAGCGACAGCGTTTATCAAGGAGCACGCTCAATATCCGATGACCGCCGAGGGCAATGACCGTATCGGCTTCGCGCTCTATCGCATCAATTTAAGCGCGAAATAAATAATCACCCGGCCGGGGCCATCTCCCGGCCATCTTCGCTATTTTCCCACTGGCGCACTCTTTAAATTGCATTTAAAATGCATGTTATAAAATTCCTTCGTTTAAAGAGGCACTACCATGGATTACCGCAACCAATCCCTTGGCGCGCTCGCCATCGCCATTCCCCGGGCATCCCGGCTGTTTCGCCAGCATCAGCTGGATTTCTGCTGCGGCGGCCGGCAGTCGCTGGCGCGCGCCGCCGAGCGTAAAGGGCTGAACATCGACCAGTTGGAGAACGCGCTGGCCGCACTCGCCGCCACGCCGGAACAAAGCCGGGACTGGCGCACAGCGCCGCTCGGTGAGGTGATCGATTACATTCTGCCGCGCTTTCATCAGCGGCACCGCGAGCAATTGGCTGAACTGGTGCTGATGGCGGAAAAAGTCGAACGCGTGCACGGCGACAAACCCAGCTGCCCGCGCGGGTTGGCGAAGCAGCTGAACCTGATCCGTCTGGATCTGGAGAATCACATGATGAAAGAGGAACAGATCCTGTTCCCGCTGATCAAACAGGGCATGGGGCCGCAGGCCGCCGGACCGATTTCGGTGATGGAGCATGAACATGACGAGGCGGGTGAGCAGCTGGAAGTGGTGAAGTTCCTCACCGATAACGTGACGCCGCCGGAGGGCGCCTGCACCACCTGGCGAGCGCTGTACACCGGCATCGATGAGTTTATCGGCGATCTGATGGAGCACATCAGCCTGGAAAACAATCTGCTGTTCCCGCGCGCGCTGCGCGGCGCATAAAATAAGGGCGCCACGAAGGCGCCCGGAGCAATCCTCGGTGGGATTACAGGATTTCCAGCAGCTCGACGTCGAACACCAGCGCGCTGAATGGCGGAATGGACGCGCCAGCGCCACGCTCGCCGTAGGCCAGGTTATGCGGGATATACAGCTGCCATTTGGAGCCGACCGGCATCAGGGTCAGCGCTTCGATCCAGCCTGGGATCACGCCGCTGACCGGGAATTCTGCCGGCTGGCCGCGCTCGACCGAGCTGTCGAACACGTCGCCGTTGATCAGACGACCGGTGTAGTGCACGCGCACGCGGTCCTGACGGGACGGGATCGGGCCGTTGCCCTGCTCCAGCACGGAGAACTGCAGGCCGGACTCGGTCAGCGTCACGTCGTCGCGCTTGGCGTTGTCGTCCAGGAATTTCTGGCCTTCCACGGCCATCGCCTGCTGGCGCTCGCGGCGCACCGCGTCCGCACGCTCGTGGATTTCACGCAGCGCACGGTGCACCACGTCTACCGGAACCGCCGGGGCATTCCCTTCCAGCGCGTCACGCAGGCCCGCCAGCAAAGCTTCCGGTTGCAAACCTTCCAGCCCGGACTCTTGCAGCTGCTGGCCGACCTGTAAACCAATCCCGTAACTTGCTTGCGCTTCAACGCTGTCAAAAGAAGGGGTTGTCATGGGGTTTTCCTTAAGTCTGTAAAAAGTCGAAAGCGCAGCATAACAGCGCGTCAATGCCGGGTAAAATCTTGTGTGGAGAATGATGACTTTTGTCGTAGAAAAAGAAACAATAACCTTCTGTTAACGCCCGCAGCCGCAAACCCCGGCCCTGCCGCTCAGCCGCCTTTCACTTCAATCAGTTAGCGGACTATACTGAACGCAGGATATCGGGCAGGCGACGCGTTTGCCGCGCCGCGCTCATTATTTCGCCGTCGAAGAGAGGTCACCATGGGCAGAATCGCGCCCAGGAGAAGGAAAACCACCCGCATCTACCAGCCGCTGCTGCGCACCTGGCTGAACGTCAGCCAGCGCCTGAAACCGGGCGCCGCACCCACGTCTGAAGGCGCGGAACCGCCATCGGAGCCACCGCCGGCCAACGACAAAATGCAGCTGGTCAAAGCGCTGCTGGCTAAAGTCTGGCATCTGCCGGACGGTTTCCATTGGATGGAGCCGCTGCCCTACTTTCACCGCCGCTGGGTGCTGATTTTCGGCGCTATCCTGCTGCTGGCTCTGCTGTGGCCCTACTCGCCCGAAAGACAGCCGTTCCCGGTATCCCAGCAGGAAACCAGCGTGCCGCTGCAGGCCGAGCGGCAAAACGGCGGCGGCGCCACTCCAGCCAACGAACCGACGCCGGCGGGCAACTGGCAGCGTTACCAAATTCAGCCCGGCCAGACCCTGGCGCAGCTGTTTCGCGACAACAATCTGCCGGTGAATGAAGTGTTCGCCATGGCGCAGGTGGAAGGCGGCGACAAGCCGCTGAGCAACATGAAAGCCGGCCAGGAAGTGCGCATCGAACGCGGTGCCAACGGCATGATTAACGCGCTGTCGGTGACCACGGTGGACAACAGCCAGGCGCTGTTCCGCCGCCAGGCCGACGGCAGCTACCGCCGGGAACGCTAATCCCTACAGCTGCGCCAGCAAAAACTCGCGCAGCACCACGCCCTGGTTGTGCTCGGTATCTTTGCTGCCATACAGCAGCGTCAGCGCTTGCCCCTGCCGTAACAGCGCCACCAGCGGCCGCCAGGCGTCGTTGGCCGCCAGCTGTTGGCGGTAACGCGCCTCGAAGACCGCCCACTGGTCGGTATGCTGATGGAACCACTTGCGCAGTTCGTCATCCGGCGCCACCTGTTTCAGCCACTGCACGCCCGTCAGCCGCTCCTTGCTGATGCCGCGCGGCCATAGCCTGTCTATCAGATAACAGTGTTCCGGCGCCGGCGCGCTGAAATCGTAAACCCGCTGTAGCGTAATCTTTGCCATCGCACGCTCTCCTTTTTATCCCGTCTTCAAGCGTAGCGCGTTTTGCCGGGCGCAGAAAAGCAAAACGCCAGCGCGAGGCTGGCGTTTTAACCGGGTTAACAGCAGCGTAAATTACGCTTCTGCAACCACAACTACATTCAGCTGTGCGAACACGTCGCTGTGTACCTGGAAGTGCACTTCGTGCTCACCAGTGGTACGCAGAACGCCGTTCGGCAGACGAACTTCGCTCTTGGCAACTTCAACGCCTGCCGCAGTCACTGCGTCAGCGATGTCGCGGGTGCCGATAGAGCCGAACAGTTTACCTTCGTCGCCAGATTTGGAAGCGATGGTGACTGAACCCAGTTCGTTGATCTTGGTTGCGCGAGCTTCAGCAGCAGCCAGAACGTCAGCCAGTTTGGCTTCCAGTTCAGCACGGCGTGCTTCGAAGAACTCAACGTTTTTCTTGGTAGCAGGAACAGCTTTGCCCTGTGGTACCAGGAAGTTACGAGCGTAGCCCGCTTTAACGTTAACTTGATCACCCAGGCTGCCCAGGTTTGCTACTTTATCAAGCAGAATAACTTGCATTACCTTATCCTCTCAAAGTCGTTAATGGACAGTGGCCGATTACTGATGACGATCAGTGTACGGCAACAAAGACAGGTAGCGCGCGCGCTTGATAGCACGGGCCAGCTGGCGCTGATATTTTGCACGAGTACCGGTGATACGGCTCGGTACAATTTTACCACTTTCGGTGATGTAGTTTTTCAGCGTAGCGATGTCTTTATAGTCAATCTCTTGAACGCCTTCCGCGGTGAAACGGCAGAACTTGCGACGACGGAAATAACGTGCCATTTGGCTAGTCTCCAGAATCTATCAATTCAATCTGCTCGGCATGCAGAACCAATTTGCTCAGCCCGTTGCGCCCTTGATGGCAGCTTACAAAGCCTTGCACGGTAATCTGACTGCCGACCGTTAATCTTTGAGTTAGTGCTTGTGACTGTTGTCCGCTGACAACCACGGGCATTCGGCACCATGCTTGTCTGCTGAATCCGGCTTCCATCTGCTGCGAACGGTGCTCTAGCACAAATTGGCAGTGCGGTATCCCGGAAGGACTCACTTTTCGAACCGGCGCCTTGCACACAGTGCCCGACAAAACCAGACGATTAGCCGTCACGGCGGCAATTACTCTTCAGAATCCCCAGCATCTGCATCATCTGCGGTTTCGTTAGCGAAGTCTTCGCGGCGATCGCCACGACGTTCGTCTTTCGCTTTAACCATCGGAGATGCTTCAGTTACCGCGTGCTTAACGCGCATAACCATGCTGCGGATAACGGCGTCGTTGAAGCGGAAGTTAGTTTCCAGCTCATCGATCGCTTCCTGCGGCGCTTCAACGTTCAGCAGAACGTAGTGAGCCTTGTGCAGTTTGTTGATCGGATAAGCCAGCTGACGGCGGCCCCAGTCTTCCAGACGGTGAATCTGACCTTGCGCGTTAGTGATGGTAGCACTGTAACGCTCGATCATGCCCGGAACCTGTTCGCTTTGGTCAGGATGGACCATAAAAACGATTTCGTAATGACGCATCGAATTGCTCCTTACGGATTATTCAGCCTCCTGTCAGGGTCAACCGCGGCCCATGGAAGCAAGGAACGTGTTTAGTGTGCGGCTGAAAAATGACGCGTAATCATACTGACGCAGGGCGGGAAACTCAAGGACTGCGTGGGTTTTATTCGCGTTAATGCGAGGCGTTATGGGAAATAGCACGATTTGCTCGTGGGAGAACCTATGTACGCCGATCCATCGGTTTCAAAAATCTTTCAATGAAATCAGCGTTGAGTCACAAATCTATTTCACTTTTTTTGAAAGAGGCAATCAAAAGACCCCGCTTTTTAATCCGCCGCAACGGACTAAAATTAACCATATCCGCCGCAGACAGCGCGACGAAAAAGATTCCAGGTTATTCAATGCAGATAAATGACTTTTTGCCGCAGCGACACTCGCTGTCAGGCCGTAACGGCAAAAAGTAAGAGAGGCACTATGAAACGCATCATTCTCGCAACGGCGCTGGCCGCCCTGTTCTCCGCCAACGTAATGGCCGCCACGGAGATCACGTCGCACCAGGCCGATCAACGCCAGAGCGTCGGCTTCATCACCCTGAACCAGAACGTGGTTTCGCCGGATGACGCCAGCAGCCAGGTCAGTAAAATCGCCGATCAACGCGGCGCGACCTCTTATCGCATCATCGCCCTGCACGAACCGGGCGACAACAGCACGATGCACGTCAGCGCCGAGCTGTATCGCTAAAGAGACAAGCCACGCCAGGGAAATCCCCAGGGCTTCATCAGAAAGCCCGTTCAGTCCGCACCGGAGCGCCGCTCGTTGGGCGCTCCGCTTTCCTCATCACAGCTTGAGCAGCGCCGGCATGCTGAACGCCTTGCCCGGATTGTGCAATTGCAGCGCCGTCCGCAGATAGTTCGTTCGCGTTTGCAGCAGCTCTGCGCTTTCCGCCAGCGTCGCCCGCTGTTCGAACGAGAGCGCACCGGCTGCCGCGGGGTGAGTGGGCGCCGCTTTCGCCGCGGAGGCGAACAGCGCCGTCACGTTTTGCATCGTCTGCGCGGTGATGCGCGACAGCGGATTCGCCTTGTTTTGCCGCGCCTTGCCGTCGGCGGCCCCCAACATCTCGCTGAAGGCCGCTGAGTTAAGCTCGGCGCGTGCTTTCATCGTTCCCATTAAACCGTCCGCACTGCCGATGTTTTTTATCATGCCCTTTGCTCCTTGCTACCCTGAAAGAATTCACGCTGGCATTCTCCCCTTTATTCGGCCAAACGATGGCCGAAACAGCAGGCACAGAGAGGTGCAATTCCAGGCATCGCGCCAGGATGCGTACTACAGCTCGCGGCGGAAGAAGTCGGCCGTGGCGGACAGCGCCAGCGGCGTGATGCGGTGCTTCACCCCCGGTTCGACGAGCGACGTCAGACGGCTGCCCGCACCTTGCCGGCGCAGTTCAGCCGCCAAACGCAGGCTGTCCGCCGCCGGCACCACGTCGTCCGTCTCGCCGTGCCACAGCAGCAGCGGCCGCCCGGCGATCGTCTCCAAACGCCCCTCCAGCTCATATTCCGCCAGCACGGCGGTGCGCGCCGCAAACGCCGCCGGCGAGAGCGCCTCGCCCTCTGCGCCCAACGGCGGATACAGCGTTTGCGCCAGCGAACGGTAATAGCCGGAACCCATCAGGCTGGCGGCCGCCCGGACCCACGGAAAGCGCGCGAAGGCGCCAAGCGCGGTCATGCCCCCCATAGAGGCGCCGGCGACGCCGATACGCCCGTCGGCAATCAGGCCAAGCCGCTCGAAGTGCGCCTTGATCTGCGGCAGCTCGTCGATATTGCTGCGCAGGATCTCCCAAAACGTGGCCAGACGCCGCGCCTCATCGCCGTCGAACCGCTCGCCGTGCCGATCGGCATCCGGCAATACCACCCGAAAACCGACGCGCGCCAGCGCATAGGCGAAGTAGGCGTACACCTCTTTCGACGAGGTATAGCCGTGACAGAAGAACACCGTCGGCAACGGCCAATGATACTGCCCCGCCGGCACCGCATGGATCACCGCGATATCGCCCGCCCGCTCGTCATGAATTTCGATCATCCGTTCATCCTCAACGCACCTGTTGGCATTCATCATGACAAACTTGCGCCAGCCAGCGTTAGCTCAATCTGTTCCTGCTTATATTGCGTTACACTGAAGCCATCTACCGGCTCTTCCGAGGTCATCATGACGCTTGTCCGTACACTCATCATCCTGACGCTGGCCGCACAGCTTTCCGCCTGCGGCATCATGACCACCACGCCGAAACCGCCGCCGCCGCCCACCGCACAGGCGCAGGAGATCGTCCGCGCGCAGACCGCCGAGCTGGTGAAGATAGGTACCGTCACCGCCGTAGTGCGCGGCAGCCCGATGGACGTGGAAGCGGAGATCCAGCGCAAGGCCACCGCCGCCGGCGCCCGGTATTACGTGATCATCATGAACAGCGAAACCGTCGTGCCGGGCCAATGGTATTCCCAGGCGATCCTGTATCGGTAAGGCGAGGATTTTTTAAGCAGATTTACACTGGCTTTGCACAGGCTGAAGTAGGGTGTTGCACACTGGCGGACAGCATGCCGCATGTTGCGGGTGCGATTCAGGATCTGACGAAGGGGAACGCCATGAAACGCTCCACCGCACTCACCTCCCTCCTGCTTTCAGTAGGGCTGCTCAGCACCGGCGCACAGTCCGCCGAACTGGCACCCGCCGATCGCGTGACGCCGCTCAGTGAAATCGCCGAGATCACCTTTAACGATCTGCCCGGTTCACCGCAGGAGGCGGAGCAGGCCATCGCCCGCACCGCCGGCCAGCACGGCGCCAGCTATTACCGCATCCTGCGGATGGAAGAACAGGCGCACCCGCTTGGCTGGCGCGCCTCGGCCATCTTATACCTTTAGTAGCTCATGCAAGCCGCATTCAACACGCCGCCGCTGACGGAGACGCCCCCCAGGAAAATCCCGGCGGCCAGGTGGTTCGCTTCGATCTTGTCGCTGATGCGCGGCATGTAGATCTTCACGGCCGCGAACAACAGCAGTTGCACCACCAGCGCCACCACGCCCCACAGCAGGTAATCCAGCAGGCTGATCGAGTTGATCGCCGCGCTGGCCAACGGGATCACATACCCCAGGCAAGCGCCGATGAAAGCAAAGGCGGCGGATTGGTTATCGGCCTTGATCAACGCCCATTCGTCGTGCGGGGTGATGCGGGTATAGACGAACAGAAACACCAAAACCATGGCGAAACCGCTGAAGAAGTAAGAGGCGAACGCCGCCAACGCGCTGAGAATATCCATGTGCATTTTCCTGTCAGAGTGAGACTGAATTAAAAAGGTTTTCGCCGCCGCGCGCCAACCTTTTCCCTAACCGCCGATGGCGCGGTTCAGCAGCAGTTCGCACACCTCGGCCGACAGCAGGCTCTCGCCGCGGTGATCCAGCGTCAGATGGCACCAGGCGTCGGCTACCTGCGGGCTGGCGTGCTGCAGCAGCTGCGCGGCGCAGCACAGATCGAACAGCTGCTGGGTCAGCAGCCGCCCCATCTCCTCACTCGGTTGCCGGGCGCGCTGCTGCCACTGCCGCCAGGCATGATCGAACAACCGATTCTGGCCGCGCACCGGCTGCAGTTCGAACTGCAGCATCTCGAGCGCGCCCGGCAGCTTGTGCAGGCTACGCAACACGTCCAGACACATGATGTTGCCGGAACCTTCCCAGATGCTGTTGACCGGCATCTCGCGATACAGGCGCGGCAGCTCGCTCTCTTCGCAGTAGCCGATGCCGCCCAGCACCTCCATCGCCTCGGCGATGAACGGCATGCCCTGGCGGCAGATGCTGTATTTGGCCGCCGGGGTCAGCAGGCGGCTGTAGATCAGCTCGCCCTCATTGCTGCGGCTCTCCCAGGCGCGGGCCAGCCGGAACAGCAACGCGGTATGCCCTTCCAGCCGCAGCGCCATGCGCGCCAGAACCTGACGCATCAGCGGCTGTTCGATCAAGAGCTTGCCGAACGCCTGCCGCTGCAGCGCATGATACAGCGCCACCGACAACCCGCGGCGCATCAGGCCGTGGCTGCCGAGCGAGCAGTCGAAACGGGTCAGGCCGCCCATCTTCAGGATATGCCGCACGCCGTCGCCCTCCTCCCCCAGCAGCCAGGCGGTGGCGTCCTGAAATTCCACTTCGCTGCTGGCGTTGGAACGGTTGCCCAGCTTGTCTTTCAACCGCTCCAGGCGAATGGCGTTGCGGCTGCCGTCCGGCAAAATGCGCGGCAGGAAGAAGCAGGACAACCCGCCTTCGGCCTGCGCCAACACCAGGTGCGCATCGCTCTGCGGCACCGAGAAGAACCACTTGTGCCCCACCAGCCGGTAGGCTTCACCCGGCCCGCGCGCGCCGAGCGGCGCGGCGGTGGTGGTATTGCTCAGGACATCGGAGCCGCCCTGTTTCTCCGTCATGCCCATGCCGATCAGCAGGCCGCGCTTTTGCCCGCCAGGCAGCAGGTGAGCGTCATAACGATCCGACAGCAGCGGCGTCAGCCAGGAGCGAAACTCGGCCGGTAACGCCTGCAGCAACAGCGGCGTAGCGCCGAAGGTCATGGTCACCGGGCACAGCGTGCCGGCCTCGACCTGCGCATGCAGCATAAAGCGCGCGGCGCGCGCCACGAAGGAACCGATGCGCGCATCCTCCTGCCAGGGCAGGTTGTGCACCCGGTTGGCGATCAGCCCCTGCATCAGGATATGCCAGGCGGGGTGAAAGCGAACGTCGTCCAGCCGCTGGCCGGTGGCGTCGTAGCGCAGCAGCTCCGGCGGGTTGGCATTGGCCAGGCGCCCCAGCTCCAGCGACTCCTGGGTGCCGAGCTGCTGGCCCAGCGAGGCCAATACCTCGGCGTCCCAGCCGCCCTGCTCGCGCTGCAACGCTTCGCGCAGCGGCGTATCGGAGAGAAACAGGTTGCTGTTGCCCAGCGGCTTGGGTTGGTTAAAAACGGTGTGCGTAGTCCAGACCATGAGAGTGCTCCCTGAGAAAAGCGTCAGGAGTAAGTATGGTCGGCGCAGAGATTTCTGCCGCAGGCGGGATCACAAGAGGGGGAATTAACGGGAGCACTAAGCCCCCGTCAGAAGAATCAGCCGCGCTGGCGCACCGCTTCGAACAGGCAGATGCCGGTGGCGACCGACACGTTCAGCGAAGAGACGGTGCCGGCCATCGGGATGCTGATCAGTTCGTCGCAGTGTTCGCGGGTCAGACGGCGCATGCCTTCGCCTTCCGCGCCCATCACTAGCGCCATCGGGCCGGTCATTTTGCTCTGATACAGCGTATGGTCGGCTTCGCCGGCGGTGCCCACCACCCAGACGTTCATTTCCTGCAACAGACGCAGCGTGCGCGCCAGGTTGGTCACGCGGATCAGCGGCACGTTTTCGGCGGCGCCGCAGGCCACTTTCTTGGCGGTGGCGTTCAGCTGGGCGGAACGGTCACGCGGCACGATCACCGCGTGCACTCCGGCAGCGTCGGCGCTGCGCAGGCAGGCGCCGAGGTTGTGCGGGTCGGTCACGCCGTCCAGCACCAGCAGGAACGGTGTCTCCACGCTTTCCAGCAGGCCCGGCAGATCGTTCTCCTGATACTGACGCCCTTCGCGCACCCGGGCGATGATCCCCTGGTGCACTGCGCCTTCAACCTTGTCATCCAGCCATTGGCGGTTCGCCACCTGGATCACGATGCCGGTCGCTTCCAGCTCGGCGATCAGCGGTTGCAGGCGGCGATCTTCGCGGCCTTTCAGGATAAACACTTCCAGGAAGCGTTGCGGATCGCGCTCTAACAGGGCTTTGACGGCGTGGATGCCGTAAATAATTTCGCTCATGATGCTCTTTTAAATTCGTGCGGCCGGCGATAACCGGCCGATGATAACGATGTGCGGCAGGTTAAGCCTGCTCGGCACCTTTCTTCTTGGCTGCGCGTTTGGCTTTGGTCGCCGCCGCGATTTTCCGCGTTTTGTCGGACGCTTTCTTGGCTTTCTTTTTCGCCTTCTTCACGTTGTCCGCGGGCTTGGCGTCATCCTGCTTGCGGAAGGCGCTGTCCGGCTCGAAGTTGGCCGGCGGTTTGCCGCCGCGGCGCTTGCCGCGCCCCGCGTTGCCGTTGTCGCGCAGCGTGCGCTGGCCGCCCTTCTTGGCGCGATCGCGCTCGGTTTTACCTTCACCGCGCGCTTTGCGGGTGCTGGACACCAGCGCGAAGTCAATCTTGCGCTCGTCCATATGCACCGCGTCCACGCGGATCTCCACCGTATCCCCCAGGCGATAGACGGTGCCGGAAGATTCGCCGATCAGGCGCTGGCCGATATTATCGTAGCGATAGTAATCATTATCCAGCGTTGATACGTGCACCAGCCCGTCGATGAACAGATCGTTCAGGCGCACGAAGAAACCGAAGCCGGTCACGCTGGAGATGATGCCGCTGAACACTTCACCGACGTGATCCTGCATGAAATCGCACTTCAGCCAGTCGGCGACGTTACGCGTCGCTTCGTCCGCGCGGCGTTCGGTCATCGAGCAGTGTTCGCCCAGCTGCAGCATCTCTTCGAATTCGCTGTGCCAGCCGCCGGTCGGCGTCCAGCGCTCTTTCGGCTCGCCGTGCTCTTTGGCCAGCTGATATTTGATCGCGCGATGCAGCGCCAGATCCGGATAACGACGGATTGGCGAGGTGAAGTGGCCGTAAGACGCCAGCGCCAGGCCGAAGTGGCCGCGGTTTTCCGGATCGTAAATCGCCTGCTTCATCGAGCGCAGCAACATGGTTTGCAGCATTTCGTGGTCAGGGCGCTCGGACACTTCGTCCATCAGCACCGCATAGTCCTTCGGCTGCGGCTTGTTGCCGCCGCCCAGCGTCAGCCCCAGCTCGCTCAGCACGCTGCGCAGCGCGGAGATGTGGTCGTCGCTCGGACGATCGTGCACGCGGTACAGCGCCGGCTCGTTGCGTTTCTCGACGAAGCGCGCGGCCGCCACGTTGGCCATGATCATGCACTCTTCGATCAGCTTGTGGGCGTCGTTGCGCACCGTCGGCTCCACGCGCTCGATGCGACGCTCGGCGTTGAAAATGAACTTGGCTTCTTCGGTTTCAAACGCGATGCCGCCGCGCTCGGCGCGCGCCTTATCCAGCACCTTGTACATCGCGTGCAGCTCTTCCAGGTGCTTGACCAGCGGATGGTAGTGCTCGCGCAGCTCCTGATCGCCCTGCAGAATGTGCCACACCTTGTTGTAGGTCAGGCGAGCATGCGAGCTCATCACCGCCTCGTAAAACTTGGCCGTAGACAGGCGCCCCTGGGCGGAGATGGTCATCTCGCACACCATGCACAGGCGATCGACCTGCGGGTTCAGGGAGCACAGCCCGTTGGACAGCACTTCCGGCAGCATCGGGATCACCTGCGACGGGAAGTACACCGAGTTGCCGCGGCTGCGCGCTTCGTCGTCCAGCGCGGTGCGCGGGCGCACGTAGTAACTGACGTCGGCGATCGCCACCCACAGGCGCCAGCCGCCGCCGCGTTTCTTCTCACAGTACACGGCGTCATCGAAGTCGCGTGCGTCTTCACCGTCGATGGTCACCAACGGCAGCTTGCGCAGATCGACGCGGCCCTTCTTGGCCGCTTCCGGCACCTGCTCGCTGAGATCGGCCACCTGTTTTTCCACCTGCGGCGGCCAGGTATGCGGGATCTCATGGGTGCGCAGCGCGATGTCCACCGCCATGCTGGTGCCCATCTTGTCGCCGAGGATCTCGACGATCTTGCCGACCGCCTTGGTGCGGCGGGTCGGGCGCTGAGTCAGCTCCACCACCACCATAAAGCCCATGCGCGCGCCGCTGACGCTGTCCGCCGGGATCAGAATATCGAAGCTCAGACGGCTGTCGTCCGGCACCACGAAGCCGGTACCGGCGTCCATGAAGAAGCGGCCGACAATCTGGCTGGTTTTCGGCACCAGCACGCGCACGATACGCGCTTCGCGGCGCCCTTTGCGATCCGCGCCCAGCGCCTGCGCCAACACCACGTCACCGTGGATCGCCATTTTCATCTGTTCGGCAGACAGGTACAGATCGTCTTTGCTGCCTTCAACGCGCAGGAAGCCGTAGCCGTCGCGGTGGCCGATCACCGTGCCGCGCAGCAGATCCAGACGTTCCGGCAGCGCGTAGCACTGGCGGCGGGTAAACACTAACTGGCCATCGCGCTCCATGGCGCGCAGGCGGCGACGCAGCGCTTCCAGCTGCTCTTCACCGCTGAGGCCCAGTTCGTTGCCCAGTTCTTCGCGGTTGGCCGGCGTTTCTCTTTTCGCCAAATGGGCCAGGATATATTCACGACTGGGGATAGGGGATTCGTATTTTTCTGCTTCTCGTTCCAGGAATGGATCTTGTGACATTGCGGTTCCTCCGTTGTCATCAGCAGGATGACGTTGAGCCTTGTCTTCTCAACGTCGTTTTATTCGACAAGCAATAGCTTGTAGAGCGGCGGATTGTCTTCGACCATGTCGGCCAACGTATGCTTATCCAGCTCTTCAAGGAAATTCTGTACGCCCTGGTGGAGCACCTGCTTCAATCGGCAGGCAGGGGTGATGTGGCAAAAATCACTGCTGCAGTTAACCAGCGCGAGCGGCTCCAGCGCCCGTACCACGTCGCCGAGGCGAATGCTCTCGGCCGGTTTGCCCAAGCGAATGCCGCCATGCTTGCCGCGCACCGCCGTGACAAAACCGACCCGGCTCAACTGATTGATGATCTTCACCATATGGTTGCGAGACACGCCGTAAACCTCGGTCACTTCCGAGATGCTGGTCATCTTGTCCTGCGGCAACGAGGCCATGTAGATCAACGCCCGCAGGCCATAATCAGTAAAACTTGTTAACTGCACATCTTACCTCTGGGTATCGTTTTACCCGTCTGATACGCCGCTTTTCGGCGCTATTCAAAAGATTACTCATTGGATAATAAACCAGCCGGAGAGTTCGTCGCTAATTATTTAGCGAATCCCGCGCCCTAAGGCGGGTTTATGAAAGGATTTTTTGACGTGAAACCGCAATCGGAGGGAGTCAGGATAAAAACAAACCGGGACGCGCCCGGTTTGTTTAATGCCGCAAAGCCTGATTATGCGTCGAACGGGTCGCGCAGGATCATGGTTTCGCTGCGATCCGGGCCGGTAGAGATGATGTCTACCGGTACGCCGGTCACTTCTTCGATGCGCTTGATGTAGTTCAGCGCAGCCTGAGGCAGCTTGCTGTGCTCTTTCACGCCAAAGGTGGTTTCGCTCCAGCCCGGCATGGTTTCGTAGATAGGCTCGATGCCTTCCCAGCCTTCAGCCGCCAGCGGAGTGGTATCCACTTCGCGGCCGTCCGGCATGCGGTAACCCACGCAGATCTTCACTTCTTTCAGGCCGTCCAGGACGTCCAGTTTGGTCAGGCAGAAGCCGGACAGGGAGTTGATCTGCACGGCGCGGCGCACCGCTACCGCGTCCAGCCAGCCGGTACGACGGCGACGGCCGGTGGTGGCGCCGAACTCGTTACCCTGCTTGCACAGGTACTCGCCGGTTTCATCGAACAGTTCGGTTGGGAACGGGCCTGCACCCACGCGCGTGGAGTAGGCTTTCACGATGCCCAGCACGTAGTCCACATAACGTGGGCCAATGCCGGAACCGGTAGCCACGCCGCCGGCGGTGGTGTTGGAAGAGGTAACGTACGGGTAAGTACCGTGGTCGATATCCAGCAGGGTGCCCTGAGCGCCTTCGAACATGATCAGGTCGCCACGCTTGCGCGCGCCGTCCAGCAGTTCGGAAACGTCAACCACCATGGCGGTCAGGATGTCGGCGATAGACAGCACGTAGTCCAGCGTCGCCTGATAATCGACGGCTTCAACTTTGTAGTAGTTGACCAGCTGGAAGTTGTGGTAATCGACGATCTCTTTCAGCTTAGCGGCGAAGGTTTCTTTGTTGAACAGATCGCTGACGCGCAGACCGCGACGAGCCACTTTATCTTCGTAAGCCGGGCCGATGCCGCGACCGGTGGTGCCGATCGCTTTTGCGCCGCGCGCTTTCTCACGCGCGTTATCCAACGCAACGTGGTAAGGCAGGATCAACGGGCAAGCTTCAGAGAGTAACAGACGTTCGCGTACCGGGATGCCACGCGCTTCGAGTTCACCCATTTCTTTCATCAACGCGTCCGGCGCCAGAACAACACCGTTGCCGATGATGCTGGTGACGTTTTCACGCAAAATACCTGAAGGAATTAAATGAAGAACGGTTTTTTCACCGTTGATTACCAGAGTGTGGCCAGCGTTATGGCCACCTTGGTAGCGCACAACATATTGAGCCCGTTCAGTCAGCAGGTCTACAACCTTGCCTTTACCTTCGTCACCCCATTGGGTGCCCAGTACGACGACGTTCTTACCCATTTTTCAAAATCACCGATTGCTTAAAAATGGATTCTACCACCGTAATTTTCGATTTTCAGCACTTTTAGCATACGATTGCATAAATTTTGGGCTAGACTTTAAAGACCCGTGCGGCCGCTCAACATGTAGTAGATCACGCAGCCCGCAACCACTATTCCACCGCCAAATCGCCGCAGCGTCGCGTCCGGCAACTGCGACATCGCCACAATCATTTTGCGCCAGGCCTGCGGAAACAGCATCGGCCCCAATCCTTCCAACACCAGAACCAGCCCGAGCGCCAGCCAAATCGTTGAGTTCATGCATCCCCCAAAAACGAGAAAGGGCCCGCGTAAACGGGCCCTCGATCAGATTGCCTGCCGCGCTTACTTGCGCAGGGTATCAGGCGACTTCATGTAGCGGAAGAAATCGCTGTCCGGGCTCAGTACCAGCACGTCCTGGTTGTCCTTGAAGCTGGCTTCATAGGCACGCAGGCTGCGGATAAAGGCATAGAAGTCCGGATCCTGGCTGAACGCGTTGGCGAACAGCTTGGCCGCTTCGGCATCGCCTTCACCGCGGGTGATACGCGCCTGACGCTCGGCTTCCGCCAAGGTGCGGGTCACCTCGTAGTCCGCGCTGGCGCGCAGCTTCTCGGCTTCTTCCTGGCCCTGCGAGCGCAGACGACGGGCTACCGCTTCACGCTCGGCGCGCATACGCTGGTAGATGGCGTCGGACACTTCGGCCGGCAGGTTGATCTGCTTGATACGCACGTCGATCACTTCGATGCCCAGCGCCGCCATGCTGTTCGGGTTAACCTGCGGCTGTTTGCCGGTGGTTTCCCGCTCAACGCGCGCCGCCGCAGAGGCGATAGCGTCATCGGCTTCGGTGGTCGCCACTTCTTCGCCATCACCCACGGTGCCGGTGTTCAGCGCGTCACGCACGTCGGACATCAGCTTGCCGCGCGAGTCGGTCACGATGTCTTTCACGTCCAGGCGGCCGATTTCGGAACGCAGACGGTCGCTGAACTTGCGTTTCAGCAGCACTTCGGCCTGGGAGACGTCGCCACCGCCGGTCGCCAGGTAGTAACGGCTGAAGTCGCTGATGCGCCACTTCAGATAGGAGTCGACGATCAGGTCTTTCTTCTCGCTGGTCACGAAACGATCGGCCTGGTTGTCCATGGTCTGGATGCGCGCATCCAGGTTCTTCACGGTCTCAATGAACGGGATCTTGAGGTGCAGACCCGGCGCATACACCAGCGGCTTGTTTTCGCCGTCGCGCAGAACCTTGCCGAAGCGCAGCACGATGCCGCGCTGGCCTTCCTGCACCACGAACAGCGAAGCGTACAGCACCACCAGCACCGCGAGGACAATAACTACAAAAGACTTACGCATTGATTACTCTCTCCCTACGCGAGTGGTGTCGTCACGCTGCGCATTCGCCCGGCGCTGATCCATAATCGAACCGCCGCTGGTGCGCGGGGCGCTGCTGTTGGCAGCCGGCGCAGGATTCGGATTGAGGCGAATCAGGCTGGTATCCTTGTTGCCGCTCTCCGGCGCCGCGCCTTGGCCGCGCAGCATCTGATCCAGCGGCAGCACCATCAGGTTGTTGCCTTTGTCGCTCACCAACACCTTACGGGTATGGCCCAGCACTTTTTCCATGGTTTCGATATACAGACGCTCGCGGGTGATCTGCGGTGCGGACTTGTATTCCGGCAACAGCTTGGCAAAACGCGCCACCTCACCCTGGGCTTCCAGGACGGTACGGTCCTTATAAGCCTTGGAGTCTTCCAGCAGACGCTGCGCCTGGCCGTTCGCACGCGGCTGAACTTCGTTGGCGTAAGCTTCCGCCTCACGGATGTATTGCTGCTCGTTTTCACGCGCGGCGATCGCATCGTCGAACGACGCCTTCACCTCTTCCGGCGGACGCGCCGCCTGGAAGTTGACGTCCAGCAGCGTGATGCCCATGTTGTAAGGACGGATGGTCTCCTCCAGCATGCGCTGCGTATCGTTACGCACCACGGTACGGCCTTCGGTCAGGATGCGGTCCATCGAGTATTTGCCGATCACGCCGCGCAGGGCGCTGTCGGTCGCCTGGCTCAGGCTGTCGTCGGCATTGACGACGCTGAACAGGTACGCTTCCGGGTTGGTCACGCGGTACTGCACGTTCATTTCCACGCGCACCACGTTTTCATCGGAGGTCAGCATCACGCCGGACGCCGCCAGCTCGCGCACGGATTCCACGTTCACCGGACGCACGTCGTCGATGAAGGTCGGCTTCCAGTTCAGGCCCGGCTGCACCAGGTGGCTGAACTTGCCGAAACGCGTCACGACGCCGCGCTCGGCTTCCTTGATGGTGTAGAAGCCGCTGGCGGCCCAAATCACCACCACGGCCACCGCCGCGATACCGATAATGCGGCCGCTGAAGCCTGGACCAGAGGTGCCGGTGCCGCCGCTATTGCTGTTGGAGCCTTTGCCCCCGCCGAAACCGCTCAATTTCTTGCTCAGTTTGCGGAAGATATCGTCCAAATCAGGTGGCCCTTGATCACGACCGCCTTTGTTGTTACCGCCAGAGTTGCCGCCATTGTTATTGCTGCTCCCCCACGGGTCGCGGTCCTGTCCGTTATTACCGGGCTGATTCCACGCCATGTTTTAGCTCCATATTCTGTGATTGGGTACTTCAGGCTTTCGCGAAGCATAAATGTAACAGGATATGATCATACGATAAAGTCAATCAGGTCCTGTTCTTGCTTGCAGAGACGACGCCATTCGACGATCGGCATTCGCACCACCACGCCAATGCTGCCGTCTTCTTCGTTCCACTCTTTTTCAATCGCCTGAAGCTGGTAAAAACGGCTGCGAAGACGGCCTGCCCGTGGCGGTAAGCGCAATTCGTAATGCGCGATCTCCCCCGATAAGCGCTCCGTCAACGCCTGATACAGCAACGGAATTCCCTCTCCGCTGGCGGCGGACAGCCACACCCGGATCGGCAGGTTTTCGTCGTTGCGGTCGATACGCGGCACAAAATCGTCCAGCATATCTATTTTGTTCATCACTAACAGTGTAGGGATTTCATCCGAGTCTATCTCCGCCAGCACGGTGTTCACCGCTTCGATGTTCTCATCGACGCGCGGATCTGCGGCATCGATGACGTGCAGCAGCAGAGATGCCTGGCGCGTTTCCTGCAGCGTCGCCTTGAAGGCGGCCACCAGATCGTGCGGCAGGTGCCGGATAAAGCCTACGGTATCCGCCAACACGGTATCCCCCACGTCCGGCACGTCAATGCGCCGCAACGTAGGATCCAGGGTGGCAAATAGCTGGTCCGCCGCATACACCTCGGCAGACGTTATTCGGTTAAACAGGGTGGATTTGCCAGCGTTGGTGTAGCCAACCAGCGATACGGTCGGCACATCGGCCCGGGTCCGCGCGCGTCGGCCTTGTTCACGCTGCTTTTCTACCCGCTCCAGGCGGCGCAGAATCAAGCTGATGCGATCGCGCAACAGGCGACGGTCGGTCTCAAGCTGGGTTTCCCCCGGCCCGCGCAGGCCAATCCCCCCTTTTTGCCGCTCCAGGTGCGTCCAGCCGCGTACCAGACGCGTGGCGATGTGACGCAACTGAGCCAGCTCCACCTGCAGCTTACCTTCATGGGTGCGGGCACGCTGGGCGAAGATGTCTAAAATCAGCCCGGTGCGATCGATCACCCGGCATTCGCACAGGCGCTCGAGGTTTCTTTCCTGCGCCGGGGAAAGGGAATGATCAAACAGGACAACAGACGCGCCGCTGGCTTTCACCGCATCTGCAATTTCTTCGGCCTTTCCTTCGCCGACAAAGTACTTCGGATGCGGGGCTTTGCGGCTACCGGTCACCACTTGCAAAGCTTCGACACCGGCTGAGGAAACCAACGATTCGAACTCGTTGAGGTCTTCCGTATCTTTGTCTTGCGAGAAATAGATATGAACCAGTACGGCCTGCTCACCGGCTTCATAACGGTCAAACAAGCGTGCAACCTCTCAAACGGACACTCACCGTGAGTTTGGGGGACATAAACAGCCCGCGGCTGCTTATGCTCCCCGTCATGGTTGACTTGCAACGCGCTTTATTCAGCGTCATCGCTTTCCTGCTGCGGCTGTTGCTGCGCAGACGGATTGTTGCCATGGTGATAGTTGCTTGAACCGCCGCTCGGGTTGTTGCTGTGATGCGAGACCGGGCGAGACGGGACAACGGTAGAGATAGCGTGCTTGTACACCATCTGGCTAACCGTGTTCTTCAACAGGATGACAAACTGGTCAAAAGACTCAATCTGGCCTTGCAGCTTAATACCATTCACCAAATAAATAGAAACCGGAACACGTTCACGACGCAATGCGTTCAGGAACGGATCTTGCAAAGATTGCCCCTTAGCCATTCTATCTTTTCCTTATTTGCTTGTTGTTTGTAACTAAGAACCTGTCGGCTCTAAAATAAACGACGTAAAAAATTTGCGCGCTGAATACTCAGCAATTGTACACAATCACCCAACCTATGCACTAACAACCTGTGTCACCGAGTCCAAAGCCTCTCCCGGCTTTTCACTGTCCAACCAATGGACCGACTCCCAACCCCGTAACCAGGTCATCTGGCGTTTAGCCAACTGACGTGTTGCGCAAATACCACGATAAACCATCTCATCGTAACTAATTTCACCAGACAAGTATGACCACATCTGGCGGTAACCGACACAGCGAATGGAGGGCAAGTCCGTATGCAAATCACCCCGTGCGAAAAGTGCACGCGCTTCCGTCTCAAAACCCGCCGCCAACATTTGATGGTACCGCAGCTCGATGCGTTGATGGATCAACTCACGGCTGGTCGGCGCTATCGCAAATTGGTGAACTTGATACGGCAACGATTCACCCGAAATTTTAGTCAGTTCCGTTAAAGTTTTACCCGAAATAAAAAAAACTTCCAGTGCTCTGGACAGTCTCTGCGGATCATTCGGATGAATTCTCAATGCCGCGACCGGATCGATCGCCTGCAACTGCCGATGCAACGCCTCCCAGCCCTGCTCCGCCGCTTGCCATTCGATGCGCTCGCGCACCGCGGGATCGGCGGACGGCAGCGGCGACAATCCTTCCAGCAACGCCTTGAAATACAACATGGTGCCGCCGACCAGCAGCGGAATGCGCCCGGCGGCGGTGATGTCGGCCATCTCCTTCAGCGCGTCGGCGCGAAACTCCGCGGCCGAGTAGGCTTCGGCGGGATCGCGGATATCGATCAGCCGATGCGGCGCCTGCGCCAATTCTTCGGCGCTCGGCTTGGCGGTGCCGATATCCATGCCGCGGTAAATCAGCGCGGAATCGACGCTGATCAGTTCCACCGGCAGGCGTTCGCGCAGCGCGATCGCCAGCGCGGTCTTGCCCGAGGCGGTCGGCCCCATGATGAAAATAGCCGGGGGACGTGGTGTCATTTCAGTGTCAGTCATGCTTGAGGGCCGCCAGTGCGGCCTGTAAATCAACGGGTTGTAAAAGTCCGCTCGGTGGCGATTTGACCAGCTGCGGGCAAAGTCGTTCAACGTCGGTCAACAATTGTATCGCTTGCGAGGTGTTCCACTGTTCATGTTCGCTGCCAAGACGGCGAGCGAGCCAGGTGGCCAGCACCGCGGGCGACATCTCCTGATGTTCGGCCAGATAGCCTAACAGTTCGGGTATCAGTTTTTGTAAATTTTGTTGGCGTAATGGTAAAGGCACTGCGCGCAGCGTCACACGGCCGTGATCCGTCTGCAGATCCAGCCCCATCGCCACGAGCAGCGCCTGATGCCGCGCAATGGCCGCCGCTTCGCGCTTCTCCAACGTCAGCTTAATCGGGATCAGCAGCGGCTGCGGCCGCAGCCCTTCCGCCGGTGGGTTGAGCTGCGCCTGGCGCAGCCAGCGTTCGGCTACCGCCAGATTGAGCAACGCCGGCTGCTGGCGCTGCTCAATCAGCGCGTAGCACGGCGGATGGATCATCAACACCCGGCCAAAACTGTGTTGGCCGCCCGCCAACGGCGTTTCCGCTGCGGCTTTCGCCGGCGGGAACAGCGGCGGCTTGCTCGAAACTTCCGGCGCGGCATCGGCCTGCGGCTCGGCGGCGGGCTGCATCAGTTTACCGTACAGCTCGCCTTCGCGTTTCTGGTAACCGCCCGCCGTTTGCCAACCCGGCTGCGGCGCCCGCTCGCGGGCGGTGCCGGCCGGTGGCGGCGTTTCACGGCGCGGCGCAGGCTGAGAAAAATGGTTGCCGCCGGCGGCGATGCGGTTCTCCGGCTGCCAGACCGGCGCGGGCGCTTCGTCAGGCGTTTCCGCCAGCGGCAGCGGCGGCGTCTGACCGGCCTGCTGCAGCACGGTGGTTACCGCCTGGTAGATAAAATCGTGCACCAGCCGCGCCTGATGGAAACGCACTTCGTGCTTGGCGGGATGAACGTTGACGTCCACCTGGTGCGGATCGACCTCCAGATACAGCACGTAAGCGGGCTGCTGATCGTCCTTCAGCTGATCCTGATAGGCCTGACGAATAGCGTGATTGATCAAGCGATCGCGCATCATGCGGCAGTTGACGTAGCAATACTGCATTTCACCCAGCTGGCGCGCCCCGGCCGGATCCGCCACCCAACCGCGGATGCTCAAATCGCCGTGCTGCCAGTCGATGTTCAGCGCATGCTGCAAGAACGCCGGGCCGCAGATGCTGCCCAAACGGCGTTCGTGCTGGCTCTCTTCTTTCGCCGCCCGGTATTGGCGGATCGGTTTGCCGTTGTGGCTGAGGTTGATCGCCACATCGAAACGCGCCAGCGCAATGCGCCGCACCACTTCATCGATATGGCCGAATTCGGTTTTTTCGGTGCGCATGAACTTGCGGCGCGCCGGCGTATTGTAAAACAGATCCAGCACTTCCAGCGTGCTCCCGACCGGGTGCGCGGCGGGTTTGACGGTCACCGCCTGCTCGCGCCCTTCGGCATAGGCTTGCCACGCCTCGCTTTGCTCGGCGGTGCGCGACGTCAGGGTCAAACGGGAAACCGAGCTGATACTGGCCAGCGCTTCGCCGCGGAAACCGAGGCTGACGATAGCCTCCAGATCGTCGAGCGTGCTGATTTTACTGGTGGCGTGCCGCGCCAGCGCCAACGCCAGATCGTCCTTGCCGATGCCGCAGCCGTTGTCGCGAATGCGGATCAGCTTGGCACCGCCGCGTTCAATATCGATATCGATGCGCGTTGCGCCGGCGTCCAGGCTGTTTTCCACCAGCTCCTTGACGACCGACGCGGGGCGTTCAACCACCTCTCCGGCGGCAATCTGGTTGGCAAGCTGCGGCGGTAACACCTGGATAGGCATGCTGGCTCCTGTAGCGATGGCGCTAGGCCTGCGGAATGGTCAGCGTCCGATCCAGCGGCGCGACGTCCGACTTCAGATTATTGACCCGTTTCAGATCGCCGACGCTGACCCCGTAGCGAGAAGCGATGGAGGAGAGCGTATCCCCGCGGGCCACTTTATGTTTAGACGTTTTCTTCACCGGCGTTTTCGCCTTGGCGACGGTGGTGGTGACGGCGGCGGCTTTCCCCGCCGGCACCTTCAGACGTTGCCCTACCCACACGCCGTCTTTTTTCAGTTTGTTCAGATCCCGCAGCGCCGCCATGGTGGTGCCGTAGCTGTCGGCGATGCCGGACAGCGTTTCCGCACGCTTCACCACGTGGATCCGGGTCTTGCCGCTTACGCTGCGGCTCGCGCCGGCCGAGCTGACGATAGGCTCAGGCTGGCGCACGTCTGGTGTTGAGGTGTTAACCGCCGCTGCGACGTCCAGCGGTCGGTTTTCCACCTTTGGGTCGGCTTGCAGCGGATGCGCCAGGAAGTAGCTGCGCAGGCCGTTATGAATGGCTCTGGCAATCTTCTCCTGATACGCGCTACTGCCCAGCAGCCGCTCCTCCGTGCTATTGCTGATAAATCCGGTTTCCACCAGCAGCGAGGGAATATCCGGCGAACGCAGCACGCCCAGGCTGGCGTGTTCCGGCCGGCGTTTATGCAACGATCCGACACTCTGCAACTGCTGCAGCACTTTCACCGCCACGTCGTATCCCACGCGCTGCGAGTGGCCGAACTGCAGATCCAGCACTGCCTGGCTCAGGTAAGGGTCAGCCTGGCTGTTGGCCAGCAGATCGCCGGCGCCGCCGAGCAGCTCGGACTGTTTCTCATGCTGTTCGAGCCAGCCGGCCATTTCGCTGTTGGCGCGGCGATTGGACAGCACCCAGACGGAGGCCCCGCTGGCGCTGCGGTTTGGCGCGGCGTCGGCGTGGATAGAGACCAGCACGTTGGCGCCCTGTTTACGCGCCACATCGGAGCGCCCCATCACCGAGATGAAATAGTCGCCGGTACGGGTCAGCACCGGTTTGAACTGCGGATCGGCGTCCAGCATCGCCTGCAGGCGGCGCGCGATGGCGATGGTGACATTCTTTTCTTTCAGCCCGCTCGGGCCAATGGCGCCCGGGTCCTGGCCGCCGTGGCCGGCGTCGATCGCTACCACCACCCGATCGCCGGAACCGGCGGAAACGCGGCTGCTGCGCGGCGTGACCTCTGTGGCGGTGCCTGCGACCACGGTCTGTTTATTGGTGAAGGGATTCGATCCTGTCGGCGCTTTGCGCAGCGGCGGCTCCGGCGCTTCACGCACCGCGACCGGCGCCTGGCGCGGTGGCTGGCTGACCGTGACCGGCGCCTGACGCGGCGGTGGATTGACCGCAACCGGCGCAGGCGTTTGCACCGGCGCTTTACGCACCACGGTATTGGCGCCGCCTTCGGCCGTAATGGTGAACACCACGGTATGCACGCCGCCGTTCTGGCGGGTGGCGACGCGGGTTTTGGCGCGCTGGGTCAGATCAAACACCAGGCGCACGCTCTGCGCGTCTTTCGGCGCGCTGGAACGAATGCTTTTCACCAGGTTTTGCCCGCTGAAATTGAGCGGAAGACCGCCGACCTTGCCCTTCTGGTTAACGTCCAGCACCACGCGTTCCGGGCCGTGCAGCGGGAAAAACGCATAGTCCGGCGGGCCATTGAAGCTCACCGACACCGTCGCTTCGCGTTGGGCGTTGGACACTTTGATATCGGACAGCGAGGACGCCGCCAGCGCGTTCAGCGCGCCGAGCGGCCCCAGCACGGCGATCAGCATGATGACCGCAAATTTTTTCAACACGTGCGTCATTGCAGCATCATCCCTGTGATCCATGAATGCGGTCTAACAGCTGGCTGCCGTATGCGGAAATCGCCTCGATCTTCGCCTCTCGCCCCTCGCCCTGATAGCTAAGATGCAGCGCCAGATCCGGCTCCGGCAGCACGCCGGTGCCCTGCTGCGGCCATTCGACCAGGCAGATGGCGTCTTGCGCGAAGTAATCGCGAATACCCATGAATTCAAGCTCTTCCGGATCGGCCAGGCGATACAGATCGAAGTGATACACCGCCAGCGGCTGCAAGGCATAGGGTTCCACCAGCGTGTAGGTCGGGCTTTTGACGTTGCCCTGATGCCCTAACGCCTGCAGGAAACCACGGCTGAAGGTGGTTTTACCGGCGCCCAGGTCGCCGTAGAGATAGATGACGCTGGCGCGATCGCAGGCCTGGGCCAAAGTGGTGCCCAAAGCGACAGTCGCTGCCTCGTCCGGCAGAGGTAAAACGAGTTCTTTCATTCGATAAAGTCTATTTTGCCCACTCAGGGTTAACGAAATGAAGGATGTCCGGCAGTAAATCGGTCGCCAACATGCCTCTTGTTCCTTGTCTTTCCGCTACGCGATCGCCGGCCGCGCCGTGTACGACGCAGCCCGCACAGGCGGCATCATACAGCGAGAGCTTTTGCGCCAGCAAACCGCCGATGATGCCCGACAGCACATCGCCCATGCCGCCGGAGGCCATGCCAGCGTTGCCGACGTCGGCGATCGCCATCTGCCCCTGCTCATCGGCGATCAGCGTACCGGCGCCTTTCAGCACCGCCACGCCACCGTAACGCGCCGTCAGCTTGCGCACGGCAAGTAAGCGATCACTCTCGATGTCGGCAGTGCTGCAGCTCAACAGCCGCGCCGCCTCTCCAGGATGCGGAGTCATCACGCGATTCTGCCGTTTCTCGGGATTTAATGCCAGCAAGTTCAGCGCATCGGCGTCCCACAAGGCCGGTTTATCGCTGGTTTGCAGCACGTTCAAGGCGTTTTTGCCCCACTCAGCCTGGCCCAGACCCGGGCCAATCACCAGCACATCCGCCCATTGCATCGCCTGTCGCAGCGTCGCCTCGTCCAGCGCCTGCGCCATCAGCTCCGGCCGAGCCGCCAACAGCGGCGCGACATACTCCATGTGAGTAAGCACTCGCACCAACCCAGCCCCACTGCGCAGCGCCGCTTCCGCCGCCATGCGAATGGCGCCGCCGAACCCGCGATCGCCGCCCACCAACAGCAGGCGGCCATGCTCGCCCTTATGGGCGCAGGGACGGCGCGGATGCAGCCAACGCGGCAACACCTCGGCGGTAAGCCGCTGAATCTGCTCCGGTTGCTTCGCCAACCAACCCGATAAGCCTAGCGCATTCTGATGAAGTTGCCCGACCCAGTCGCGCGCCTGACCGGTCAGCAACCCCGGTTTGAGGCCGATGAACGTGACGGTGTGCGCGGCACGCACGACCGCGCCCGGCGCCGCGCCGCTCTCCGCCAGCAGGCCGGACGGGATGTCAAGAGCCACCACCGGTGCCGAATGGCGGTTGGCGGCCTCGATCAGCGCGTCGTAGGGCGCACGCGGCGCGCTGCCCAGGCCGGTACCTAACAGGCCGTCGATGATGAGAGAAACAGACGCCGGCCAGCGGCTGCTCGCCGGCAGAATGTCGCCGCCTGCGGCTTGCCAGGCCTCGCGGGCCGCTGCGGCTTCCGGTGGCAAAGGCCGTGCGCCGTCGCAGGCGATCAGCGTCACCTGCACGCCCGCCGCCTTCGCCAGGCGCGCCACCACATAGCCGTCGCCGCCGTTGTTGCCGTGGCCGCACAGCACCAGCCAGTGGTCGCGGGAGGGGTACGCGTTGCGCGCCAGCGCGTAGGCCGCCTGACCGGCGCGCTGCATCAAATCGTAAAGAGAAATACCGAGCGAGGCCGCCGCTGCGGGTTCCGAGCGACGGATCCAATCCGCAGGCCAGACAGAGTGTGGTAAACTGTCAGCGTATGCTTTTTCACTGTGGCCCGTCATGACGCACCCCCTCGATCTCCATCAACTCGCCCAACATATCAAGCAATGGGGGCAATCGCTAGGATTCCAGCAGGTTGGCATCTGCGATACCGATTTGAGCCTTGAAGAGCCGAAGCTGCAGGCCTGGCTCGACAAACAGTACCACGGCGAAATGGAATGGATGGCGCGCCACGGCATGTTGCGCGCGCGCCCTCACGAACTGTTGCCGGGCACGCTGCGAGTGATCAGCGTACGCATGAACTACCTGCCGGCCAAGGCGGCATTTGCCAGCACCTTGCAAAATCCGCAGCTGGGCTACGTCAGCCGCTATGCGCTGGGGCGCGACTATCACAAGCTGTTGCGCCAGCGCCTGAAAAAGTTGGGCGATCAGATCCAGGCCTACTGCGGCGAGTTGAATTTCCGCCCCTTTGTCGATTCTGCGCCGGTGATGGAACGCGCGCTGGCCGCCAAGGCGGGCATCGGCTGGGTTGGTAAACACTCACTAATTCTCAACCGTGAAGCCGGGTCATGGTTTTTCCTCGGCGAATTGCTGATCGATCTGCCGCTGCCGGTAGACCAGCCGCAGGAAGAGCAGTGCGGCCGCTGCGTCGCTTGCATCACCACCTGCCCGACCGGCGCCATCGTCGCCCCCTATACCGTAGACGCCCGGCGCTGCATCTCCTACCTGACCATCGAGCTGGAAGGCGCGATCCCGGAGGAGTTCCGCCCGCTGCTCGGCAACCGCATCTACGGCTGCGACGACTGCCAGCTGATCTGCCCGTGGAACCGCTTTTCGCAGCTTACCGACGAAGACGATTTCAGCCCGCGCGCCGCGCTGCATGCGCCGCAGCTGATCGATCTGTTCAACTGGACGGAGGAAAAATTCCTGCGCATCACCGAAGGCTCGGCGATACGCCGCATCGGCCACCTGCGCTGGCTGCGCAATATCGCCGTGGCGCTGGGCAATGCGCCCTACGAGGACGGCATCGTGCTCGCACTGCGCACCCGTTTGGGCCAGAACGCCATGCTGGACGAACATATCCACTGGGCGCTGGCGCAACAGCTCGCCCGCCGCGAAGCGCAGGGCATCGAGGTGCAAACGGCGCAGAAAAAACGGCTGATACGGGCTGTGGAAAAAGGTTTGCCAAGGGATGCCTGACGGCGTGCGCCATTCGGACGTAGCGCCGGAAGACTCACTCTGTGGATTTGTGCATAAAAATAAAAACACGTTGTCTTTCAACTGCAACAAAAAGAGCAAGTGATCGGCATAACGTTTTGGGATAAATAAATAAACTTATAAATCAAATAGATAAATATTTAATTTGTATGACGTTGATTTTTCAGGCAGGCGAGTTTATGTGCAGAGGCTGTGGATAACTCTGTTCACAACATTTTTACCAGGCGTGTAAAACGGGACAAAAACCCGCGCCGGATAAGGCGTTGGATTTGAGTTTGAAACGAAGAGAAAATTGGAGCGGGAAACGAGACTCGAACTCGCGACCCCGACCTTGGCAAGGTCGTGCTCTACCAACTGAGCTATTCCCGCATTGAGATGCTTTTGGCATCCGGCCACCAAACACTGGCGTGACCTTTGAATTTTTGGAGCGGGAAACGAGGCTCGAACTCGCGACCTCAACCTTGGCAAGGTTGCGCTCTACCAACTGAGCTATTCCCGCGTCGCATAGGTACTGCTTGATACTGCTTTATTTATTCATCATGCCGCATCGCGACATTGTTGAATTTGGAGCGGGAAACGAGACTCGAACTCGCGACCCCGACCTTGGCAAGGTCGTGCTCTACCAACTGAGCTATTCCCGCCCGGCGTATCGATGGTGGAACGTTACGAAATTCTTCATCGGTACGGGGTGCGCATTATACGAGAAATCCTTTTTGCCGCAAGCCCCTGAAAGCAAAAAAACGCGATTTTTGTTTGATTGCCGATTAAAGCGCCAGATTGGCGAATTAAGCGGCTAAAACCGGCATTTTTTCCCCGCAGAGGCCCTCGCACCTTAGAGCTGGATGAAATGTTCGCGGTAATACGCCAGTTCGGCCACCGATTCACGAATGTCGTCCAGCGCCTGATGGGTGCCCTGCTTTTTAAAGCCGGCGAGAATTTCCGGCTTCCAGCGGCGCGCCAGCTCCTTCAGCGTGCTGACGTCCAGGTAGCGGTAATGGAAGTAGGCCTCCAGCTCCGGCATATAGCGGAACAGGAAACGGCGATCCTGGCCCACGCTGTTGCCGCAGATCGGCGATTTGCCGGCCGGCACCCACTGCTGCAGGAAGGCTATCGTTTCCAGCTCGGCGGCGCGATCGTCCTGGCGGCTGGCTTTCACCCGCTCCACCAGCCCGCTGCCGGTATGGGTGCGCACGTTCCACTCGTCCATCAGCGCCAGCTGTTCGTCGGACTGATGCACGGCGATCACCGGCCCTTCCGCCAGGATGTTCAGGTTGGCGTCGGTGACCAGCGTGGCGATCTCGATGATGCGGTCACGCTCGGGATCCAGCCCGGTCATCTCCAAATCGATCCAAATCAGGTTATTTTCGTTTCCTGTCATGATGTTTCCTGCCTAAAAGCCGAGAGAAAAACGCTGTGCGGACGAGACGGCGGGCGCCGCCGGTGGCGACGCGCCGCAGCCGACGGCTAACAACGGTTATTTAATATAAAATAGCGTGTATCATAGTCTTTTTGGTCGCCCTGGGCGACATATACCCCGACGGGTTCAAGGCTGCGGCCGGGGAAGGCCCCAACCGCCGCCGTACGTGTAAAGGTATAAAATCGAGTCAAGTGAGGCGCAGTGAGTAAGAACAAACTGTCCAAAGGTCAGCAACGCCGCGTGCAGGCGAACCATCAGCGCCGTCTGAAGCGCGCTGATAACAAACCGGAACCGGATGATTCCCAACTGGGCGAGCCGCAGGAAGGCGTCGTCATCAGCCGTTTCGGCATGCACGCCGACGTTGAGGCGCCGGATGGCACTCAGCACCGCTGCAATATCCGCCGTACGCTGCGTTCGCTGGTCACCGGCGATCGCGTGGTGTGGCGCCCCGGCCTGGGCGCCCATGAAGGGGTGAAGGGCATCGTGGAAGCGGTGCACGAACGCACCTCGGTGCTGACGCGCCCGGACTTCTACGACGGCGTGAAGCCGATCGCCGCCAATATCAATCAGATCGTCATCGTGTCGGCGATCCTGCCCGAGCTGTCGCTGAACATCATCGACCGCTATCTGGTGGCCTGCGAAACGCTCGAAGTCGAGCCGCTGATCGTGCTCAACAAAATCGACCTGCTGGACGCCGAAGCGCGCAAGCTGGTCGACGGCATGATGGATATCTATCGCAAGATTGGCTACCGGGTGCTGGAAGTCTCCAGCCAGACGCGAGAAGGCATGGCGGAGTTCGAACAGGCGCTGGCCGGGCGCATCAGCATCTTCGCCGGCCAGTCCGGCGTCGGCAAATCCAGCCTGCTGAATGCGCTGCTGCCGCCGTCCGAAGAGCAAATTCTGGTAAATCAGGTTTCCGACGTATCGGGCCTCGGGCAACATACCACCACCGCCGCGCGGCTGTACCATTTCCAGCACGGCGGCGACGTGATCGACTCCCCGGGGGTGCGCGAGTTTGGCCTGTGGCACCTGGAGCCGGAACAAATCACCCGCGGATTTGTCGAATTCCGTGATTATTTAGGCGGTTGCAAATTCCGCGACTGCCGCCACGATACCGATCCCGGCTGCGCCATCCGCGCGGCGATGGAGAAAGGCGATATCGCGGAAGAGCGTTTCGACAACTATCACCGCATTCTGGAAAGCATGGCGCAGGTGAAGGTTCGCAAGAACTTCACGGACGCCGCAGACTGACACTGACGGGCGGGCATTGACGACGGCGAGGCCCTCGTTACAATGCGCGCCCTTTACCCTGATTCACGAGGTTAACGTGCTGGATAGCATCAAGATTAAATTGCAATATTGGCTACCGAAGCTGGCGCTGACCCGCCTGGCGGGCTGGGGCGCCGACAAACGGGCCGGCTGGCTGACCCAACTGGTGATCAAGGCCTTCGCCCGCTTCTACCGCGTGGACATGCAGGAAGCGCAAAATCCGGACCTGGCGTCTTACGCCACCTTCAACGACTTCTTCGTGCGCCCGCTGCGCGATGGCGCACGCCCAATCATCGCCGACGCCAACTGGCTGGCGCTGCCCGCCGATGGCGCCATCAGCCAGCTCGGCCCGATCCGCGACGATCAAATCTTCCAGGCCAAAGGCCATCACTACAGCCTGGAAGCGCTGCTGGCCGGCAACTACCTGCTGGCCGAACCGTTCCGCAACGGCCTGTTCGCCACGACCTATCTGGCGCCGCGCGATTACCACCGCGTGCACATGCCATGCGCCGGCGTGCTGCGCGAAATGATCTATGTGCCGGGCGATCTGTTCTCGGTCAACCCGCTCACCGCCGCCAACGTGCCTAACCTGTTCGCGCGCAACGAGCGCGTGATCTGCGTGTTCGACACCGACATCGGGCCGATGGTGCAAATTCTGGTCGGCGCCACCATTGTCGGCAGCATCGAAACCGTTTGGGCCGGCACCGTCACGCCGCCGCGCGAAGGCATCATCAAACGCTGGACCTACCCGGCCGCCGGTGAAGAGGGCGCCATCGCGCTGGAAAAAGGCGCCGAGATGGGCCGCTTCAAGCTTGGCTCCACGGTGATCAATCTGTTTACCGCAGGCAGCGTGCAGCTCGCGCCGCAGTTGCAAAACGGCACCGTCACCCGCATGGGTGAGGCGTTCGCCGAAATCCCGGCCGCCGCTGAAACACCACAGACCCCGCTCTAAAGGAATCGACGCCGTGCGCCTGATCATCACGCTTTTGCTCGGTTGCCTGCTGTGGCAACCGGCGCTGGCCGCTCCCCTGCCGACCGAGACCCAGCTCAAGCAAGAGCTGAAGCAGGCGGAAAGCAGCAAAAACGCGCCGAATCAGGCGGAGACCACCGAGGCGCTGCAAAGCGCCCTCAACTGGCTGGCGGAGCGTAAAGAGTCGCAGACTCGCTCCGAGCAGTATCAGAGGGTGATCGACGATTTCCCGAAGATGACGCAGGAACTGCGCCGTCAGCTGGTGCTGGAAAGCAACAAGATCCTGCCGAACGGCGACGATCTGCCGGCCGCCGAGTTGGAACAGCAGATCCTGCAAACCAGCAGTCTGCTGCTGGAACAGGCGCGCCTGCTGCAGCAAGAGCAGGATCGCACGCGGGAAATCAGCGATTCGCTCGGCCAGCTGCCGCAGCAGCAGACCGACGCCCGCCGTGCGCTGACGGAAGTGCAGCGCCGCCTGCAGGCGCAGCCCGCCAACCCGACCACGCCGTACGCGCAGGCCGCCCTGGCCCTGCTGCAGACCGAAGCCGCGGCGCGCAAGGCCAAAGTGGACGAGCTGGAACTGGCGCAGCTGTCGGCCAACAACCGGCAGGAGCTGGCGCGCATGCGCGCCGAAGTCTATAAAAAGCGCCACGAGAAAATAGACGTTCAGCTGCAGGCGCTGCGCAACAACCTCAACGCCCAGCGCCAACGCGAAGCGGAACAGGCGCTGGAAAAAACCGAGCAGCTGGCCGAGCAGAACGGCGATTTGCCAAAAAGCATCAGCCAACAGCTGCAGATCAACCGCGAACTGTCCGCCGCGCTGAACAGCCAGGCGCAGCGCATGGATCTGATTTCATCGCAGCAGCGGCAGGCGGCGGCGCAGACGCTACAGGTGCGCCAGGCGCTGAGCACCATCATCGAGCAGGCCCAGTGGCTCGGTTCGTCGTCGGCGCTGGGGGAAACCCTGCGCGCCCAGGTGGCGACGCTGCCGGAAATGCCCAAGCCGCAACAGCTGGACGGCGACATGGCCCAGCTGCGCGTGCAGCGCCTGCAGTTTGAAACTCAGCTGGAAAAACTGTCGCAGCGCGAATTCAAGCGCGACGACGGCAGCGCGCTGACCAACCAGGAGCAGCGCATCGTCGATGCCCAGCTGCGCACCCAGCGCGAGCTGCTGAACTCGTTGTTGTCCGGTTGCGACACCCAAATCCTCGAGCTGACCAAGCTGAAGGTGGCCAACACTCAGTTGATCGAAGCGTTGAACGAAATTCGCGACGCCACCCACCGCTATCTGTTCTGGGTGCCGGACGTCAATCCGATCAACTTCTCTTATCCGCTCAACGTGGCGCACGATCTGACGCGCGTTCTGTCGCTGGACACGCTGTCGCAGCTCGGCGGCGCCTTCATGATGATGGTGACCAGCCGCGAAACGCTGATCCCGATCTTCGGCGCCCTGCTGCTGGTGATTTTCAGCATCAGTTCGCGCAAGCACTACCACGCCTTCCTCGAACGCGCCAGCAGCCGCGTCGGCAAGGTGACGCAGGACGAATTCTTCCTGACGGTGCGCACCGTGTTCTGGTCGATTCTGGTGGCGATGCCGCTGCCGGTGCTGTGGGCCGCGCTCGGCTACGGCCTGCAGAGCGCCTGGAACTACCCGGTGGCGGAAGCGATCGGCAAAGGGGTGACCGCCACGCTACCGATCCTGTGGATCTGCATGATCTGCGCCGCCTTCGCCCACCCGCAAGGGTTGTTCATCGTGCACTTCCGCTGGCCGGCGAAGCAGGTTTCGCGCGCCATGCGCTACTACAAGATGTCGATCTGGCTGATCGTGCCGCTGATCATGGCGCTGATCACCTTCGATAGCCTGAAAGAGCGCGAGTTCGCCAACACGCTGGGGCGGCTGTGCTTCATTCTGCTGTGTCTGGCGCTGGCGCTGGTCACCCACAGCCTCAAGCGCGCCGGCATCCCGCTGTATCTGGATAAAAACGGCTCCGGCGACAACATGCTCAACAGCGCCTTCTGGGGGCTGCTGCTGTCGGCGCCGCTGCTGGCGGCGCTGGCGTCGAGCGTCGGTTATCTCACCACCGCGCAGGCGCTGCTGGCGCGCCTGGAAACTTCGGTGGCGATCTGGTTCCTGCTGCTGGTCGTCTACCACATCATCCGCCGCTGGATGCTGATCCAACGGCGACGCATCGCCTTCGACCGCGCCAAACAGCGCCGCGCGGACATTCTGGCCCAGCGCGCCCGCGGCGAAGACGAAACCTCGCATACCCCGAACAGCACCGAAGGTTCGGTGGATATGGACTACTCAGAGATAGACCTGGATACCATCAGCGCCCAGTCGCTGCGGCTGGTGCGTTCGATCCTGACGCTGATCGCGCTGGTGTCGGTGATCGTTTTGTGGTCGGAGATCCACTCCGCCTTCAGCTTCCTGGAAAATATCTCGCTGTGGGACGTGACCTCGACGGTCAACGGCGTGGAAACCGCCCATCCGATCACCCTCGGCGCAGTGCTGATCGCCATTCTGGTATTGATCATCACCATGCAGCTGGTGCGCAACCTGCCGGCGCTGCTGGAACTGGCGGTGCTGCAGCACCTGGATCTGTCGCCGGGCACCGGTTACGCCATCACCACCATCACCAAATACCTGCTGTTGCTGTTCGGCGCCATTCTCAGCTTTTCCTGGATCGGCATCGAATGGTCGAAACTGCAGTGGGTGGTCACCGCGCTCAGCGTGGGTCTCGGCTTTGGCATGCAGGAGATTTTCTCCAACTTCATCTCCGGCCTGATCATCCTGTTCGAGAAGCCGATCCGCATCGGCGATACCGTAACGATCCGCAACCTGACCGGCACGATAACCAAGATCAATACCCGTGCGACCACCATCGCCGATTGGGACCGCAAAGAGATCATCGTGCCGAACAAGGCGTTCATCACCGAGCAGTTCGTCAACTGGTCGCTCTCGGACGCCATCACCCGCGTGGTGCTGACCGTGCCGGCCCCGGGCGAGGCCAATAGCGAAGAGGTGACCAAGATCCTGATGAACGCTGCCGAGCGCTGTTCGCTGGTGCTGGACAATCCGGTGCCGGAAGTCTACCTGGTCGATTTGCAACAGGGCATTCAGATCTTCGAGATGCGTATTTACGCCGCCGAGATGGGCCACCGCATGCCGCTGCGCCACGAGATCCACCAGTTGATCCTGGCGGGCTACCGCGAGCACGGCATCACGCTGCCGTACCCGCCGTTCCAGGTGCGCACCGAGACGCTGTCGCGGCTGACCAACAACGGCCGTACGCCGCCGTCCACGCCGGCGCCGAACACCAAGCGCGACGCCGGGGGGCTGTAAGCGGTTCTCGCGATAAAAAAAGGGCCGGCAAATGCCGACCCTTTTGCTTTTCTCTGCGCCTGAAACGTCAGGCGATCCCAACCGGGAAAGCCAACACGTCGCTCAGGCTCTCGGCGCCCAGCGCCAGCATCACCAGGCGATCCACGCCCAGCGCCACGCCGGAACATTCCGGCATGCCGTGCTGCAACGCCGCCAGCAGGTTGTAGTCGATCGGCTGCTGCGGCAGGCCGCGCTCCGCGCGTTTGCGATTGTCCTGCTCGAAGCGCTGCTGCTGTTCACGGCCGTCGGTCAGCTCGCGGAAACCGTTCGCCAGCTCAATGCCCTTGAAGTACACCTCGAAACGCTCCGCCACGCGGTGGTCTTCGGTGCTGATCTCCGCCAACGCCGCCTGGCTGGCCGGGAAGTGGTAAACGAACGCCGGCTTTTCACGGCCGATATGCGGCTCCACGCCCACGGTAAACAGCAGCTGCAGCAGCGTATCGCGGTCTTCTTCAGTATCGGCGATGTTGCTCAAGTCGAGCTTGGCCGCCGCTTCACGCAGCTGCGCCTTCTCCGCCGACAGCGGATCGATGTCCAGATGGCGCAGGAACGCCTGCTGATAAGACAGGGTCTCCGCGCTCTCGCAGTCCAGCACCTGTTGCAGCAAATCGTCCACCTCGTTCATCAGGCGGTACATGTCGTAGTGCGGACGGTACCACTCCAGCATGGTGAATTCCGGGTTGTGATGCCGCCCGGCTTCTTCATTGCGGAAGCTGCGCCCCATTTGGTAGATCGGGCCGCTGCCCGCCGCCAGCAGGCGCTTCATGTGATATTCCGGGCTGGTCATCATGTATAGCGTCAGGCCCTCTGCCGCCCCCGGCCCGACGAAACGCGTCTCGAACGGGAACAGGTGAACGTCGGTGACCGTCGCCTGGCTCATGGTGGGCGTCTCAACTTCCAGCACGCCACGATCGGCGAAGAAACGCCGGATCTCAGCCAGAATCGCTGCGCGTTTCAACAAATTGGCGATGGGTGCACTAGGCTGCCAGCTTGCCGTTTCGCTCATGGTAATTAACTCCGAAATCAAACAGGGGATGCAGTCTACTCGCATCCTTGCAGCCAAACAAATTCTTCACGATGCGCAACCGGCCATAACGCCAATTTCCGATAAATAGGCGACAAAAGCGCGTTAAAAAGGGTAAAGCACGCCGAACACGCGAAAAGGCAGGCAAGCCTGTTGGTCGAGCGTTAATCGACAAAACAATCGATCACATCAAATTTCGACTACTTAACTTTAGGTATAGTTAATTCCCCATTATTGGTGGGAGATATCTATCCTTAACCTTTAAGCAACATTAATCGGTTCAATTAGTTAGCACCCGAAGAGCTCGCTAAATTTTAAGCATAGATATTTAACTTGCCGTTCTTAACAAGAACATTGGAGGAATGCAGTGCAAACCTTTAACGCCGATCTTGCCATTATTGGGGCCGGGGGCGCTGGTTTACGTGCAGCAATAGCCGCAGCGGAAGCCAATCCCCAACTGAAAATCGCGCTGATCTCTAAGGTCTACCCGATGCGCAGCCACACGGTCGCCGCCGAGGGGGGCTCCGCCGCCGTCACCCAGGATCACGATACCTTCGACTACCACTTCCACGACACCGTCGCCGGCGGCGACTGGCTGTGCGAACAAGACGTGGTCGATCACTTCGTGCATCAGTGCCCGCGCGAGATGACCCAGCTCGAGCAGTGGGGTTGCCCGTGGAGCCGCAAACCGGATGGGTCGGTCAACGTGCGGCGCTTCGGCGGCATGAAGATCGAACGCACCTGGTTCGCCGCCGACAAGACCGGCTTCCACATGCTGCACACCCTGTTCCAGACCTCGCTGAAATACCCGCAGATCCAACGCTTCGACGAGCACTTCGTGCTGGATATCCTGGTGGATGACGGCCAGGCGCGCGGCCTGGTGGCGCTCAACATGATGGAAGGCACCCGCGTGCAGATCCGCGCCAACGCGGTGGTGATGGCCACCGGCGGCGCCGGGCGCGTCTACCGCTACAACACCAACGGCGGCATCGTTACCGGCGACGGCATGGGCATGGCGTTCCACCACGGCGTGCCGCTGCGCGACATGGAGTTCGTGCAGTATCACCCGACCGGCCTGCCCGGTTCCGGCATCCTGATGACCGAGGGCTGCCGCGGCGAAGGCGGCATTCTGGTGAACAAGGACGGCTACCGTTACCTGCAAGATTACGGCATGGGCCCGGAAACCCCGCTGGGCGAGCCGAAGAACAAATACATGGAGCTGGGCCCGCGCGACAAGGTGTCCCAGGCCTTCTGGCACGAATGGCGCGCCGGCCGCACCATCGCCACCCCGCGCGGCGACGTGGTCTACCTCGATCTGCGCCACCTGGGCGAGAAAAAGCTGCTGGAGCGGCTGCCGTTCATCTGCGAACTGGCCAAGGCCTACGTCGGCGTCGATCCGGTGAAAGATCCGATCCCGGTGCGCCCTACCGCGCACTACACCATGGGCGGCATTGAAACCGACCAGAATTGCGAAACCCGCATCAAGGGGCTGTTCGCGGTCGGCGAATGCTCCTCCGTCGGCCTGCACGGCGCCAACCGTCTCGGCTCCAACTCGCTGGCAGAACTGGTGGTGTTCGGCCGCGTCGCCGGTGAGCACGCGGCGCGTCGCGCGCTGGAAACCGCGCCGGCCAACGGCAGCGCGCTGGATGCGCAAACCCGCGATGTCGAAACCCGCCTGAGCAACCTGATGAAGCAGGAAGGCAACGAAAACTGGGCGAAGATCCGCGACGAAATGGGGCTGTCGATGGAAGAGGGCTGCGGCATCTACCGCACGCCGGAGCTGATGCAAAAAACCATCGATAAGCTGGCGGAGCTGAAAGAGCGCTTCAAGCGCGTCAACATCACCGACAACTCCAGCGTGTTCAACACCGATCTGCTGTACACCATCGAGCTGGGCTACGGCCTGGACGTCGCCGAATGCATGGCGCACTCCGCGTTTAACCGCAAAGAGTCGCGCGGCGCTCACCAGCGCCTGGACGAAGGCTGCACCGAGCGCGACGACGTCAACTTCCTCAAGCATACGCTGGCGTTCCATAACCCGCAGGGCGCGCCGCGTCTCGAATACAGCGACGTGAAAATCACCAAGCTGCCGCCGGCCAAACGCGTCTACGGCGCAGAAGCCGAAGCGCAGGAGAAAAAGAATAAGGAGCAGGCAAATGGCTGAGATGCAAACCCTGAAGATCGAAGTCATGCGCTATAACCCGGAAAGCGACGCCGAGCCGCATTTCGTCACCTACGCCGTGCCTTACGACGAACAGACCTCGCTGCTCGACGCGTTGGGCTACATCAAGGATAACCTGGCGCCGGATCTCTCCTACCGCTGGTCCTGCCGCATGGCGATCTGCGGCTCCTGCGGCATGATGGTCAACCGCGTGCCGAAGCTGGCGTGCAAAACCTTCCTGCGCGATTACGTCGGCGGCATGAAGGTCGAAGCGCTGGGCAACTTCCCGATCGAGCGCGATCTGGTGGTCGACATGACTCACTTCATCGAAAGTCTGGAGGCGATCAAGCCTTACATTATCGGCAACGATCGCAAGCCGGAAGACGGCCCGAACGTGCAGACCCCGGCGCAGATGGCCAAGTATCACCAGTTCTCCGGCTGCATCAACTGCGGCCTGTGCTACGCCGCGTGTCCGCAGTTCGGCCTCAACCCCGAGTTTATCGGCCCGGCGGCGATCACGCTGGCGCACCGCTACAACCTGGACAACCGCGACCACGGCAAGAAACAGCGCATGCCGCAGCTTAACGGCCAAAACGGCGTCTGGAGCTGCACCTTCGTCGGCTATTGCTCAGAAGTCTGTCCGAAACACGTCGATCCCGCCGCCGCCATCCAGCAGGGCAAGGTGGAGAGCGCCAAAGACTTCATGATCGCCATGCTGAAGCCGCAATAAGGGAGAAAAATTGCCATGACAACTCAACGTAAGCCCTATGTGCGCACCATGACGCCCACCTGGTGGCAAAAGCTCGGCTTTTACCGTTTCTACATGCTGCGCGAAGGCACCTCGGTGCTGGCGGTCTGGTTCAGCATCGTGCTGCTCTACGGCGTGTTCGCGCTGAAGGGTGGCGCCGAGAGCTGGGCCGGCTTCGTCGGCTTCTTGCAGAACCCGCTGGTGCTGTTGATCAACGTCGTCGCCCTGCTGGCGGCGGCGCTGCACACCAAAACCTGGTTCGATTTGGCGCCGAAGGCCGCCAATATCGTGGTCAACAGCGAGAAAATGGGGCCAGGCCCCATCGTGAAAGGGCTGTGGGCCGTCACCATCGTCGTCAGCGTGGTCATCCTGGCCGTGGCCCTGATCTAATCCGGAGGAAACATGATAAATCAAGCACCTAAACGCTCCGACGAGCCGGTTTTCTGGGGATTGTTCGGCGCCGGCGGCATGTGGGGCGCGATCGTCGCACCGGCCATCGTGCTGCTGGTCGGTATTCTGCTGCCATTGGGGCTGTTCCCCGGTGAAGCACTGGGTTACGAGCGCGTGCTGGCGTTCTGCCAGAGCCTGATCGGCCGCCTGTTCCTGCTGCTGATGATCATTCTGCCACTGTGGTGCGGCCTGCACCGCATCCACCATGCGATGCACGATCTGAAGATCCACGTACCGGCCGGCAAATGGGTGTTCTACGGTCTGGCGGCGATCCTCAGCGTGGTCACCGTTATCGGCGTCGTCACCCTGTAAACCGCTCAGGCGGCCAACGCCCGTTGGCCGCCCTTTGCTCATCGGCTACACTGTCTACTCGCCCCCGGTAAACAGGAGTCAACGATGCGTTTATGGTCAAAGCTTAGCGTCATGCTTTCCGCCCTGCTCTCCGTCGCTTGCAGCGTCTCCCCGCCCAAAGACATCAAGGTCGTGACCCCTTTCGACAGTCAGCGCTATCTCGGCACCTGGTACGAAATCGCGCGTCTGGATCATCGTTTTGAACGCGGTTTGCAGCGGGTGACCGCCCACTACAGCCCACGCGCCGACGGCGGGCTGAAAGTCATCAATCGCGGCTTCAATCCGCAGAAACAGCAATGGCAAGAAAGCGAAGGCAAAGCCTACTTTATCGGTTCACCGCAGGTCGCGGCGCTGAAAGTGTCGTTCTTCGGCCCCTTCTACGGCGGCTATAACGTGATAGCCCTGGATCCGGAGTATCGCTACGCGCTGGTTTGCGGCCCTAACCGCGACTATCTGTGGATCCTGTCGCGCACCCCGACGCTCGACGCCGGCGTACGCGACAGCTTATTGCAGACGGCCAAAGGCTACGGTTTCGCCACCGATGCGCTGATCTGGGTGGAGCAGCCCGCCGATCAGTGACTGCTGAACTTCAGCCCGAGGATGCCGACCACGATCAGGCACAGGCTGATGATACGCGCGATATTGGTCGACTCGCCCAACAGCACCATGCCCATGATGGCCGCGCCCACCGCGCCGATGCCGGTCCACACCGCATAAGCGGTGCCGGCGGGCAGCGTTTTCATCGCGTTGGCCAACAACAACATGCTGACCACCATCGCGGCGATGGTGATGATGCTCGGCGTCAGCCGGGTAAAACCGTGGGTGTATTTCAGGCCGATAGCCCAAACCACTTCAAGCAAACCGGCGATAAGCAGAATAATCCAGGCCATGAGACGGCCTCCCTTCCACTGGGGTCGTCCCCGATATAATGACGCGTAAACGGGGCGTCCCGTTCAGCGGGGTGAAGAACGGCGGGTAACCTCACCCGCACTGCGGCAGGATAGCAGCAGCGTTAACGCTCAGGCAAGAGGAGGAAATGCGGCGGCCCTCCGCACGCGGAACGCCGCCGGGTGGAGAACGGATTATTCCGCGCTGCGCTGAATGGCCTTGCCGCCGGCCTGAATGTCCTCACCCACGCCGCGGGTGGTATTACAGGCGGTCAACGAGGTCAAAATCATCAAAGAGAAGATCGCGATAATACTTTTCTTCAGCATAAGAAAGTCCTTATTTGTCGTTGATGAAAAAGTACGGCTTTCTAAGCTTAGTCAAAATTGGCGCAGGGAGTGGAATCACCACCGGCTTTGTGGCGCAAATACATCGGGTTAAAGGGCGGGATCAGCTGGCCGTGCGCGAAATGGCGCCGCCGAGATGCTGCACGTCTTCGCCGAAACCGCGAAACGTATTGCAACCGCTAAGGGAGAAAAGGAACAACAGGGAGAGCACGGCCAACAACGTTTTCTTGAACATGCGGGTTTTCTGCCAACGAACGGGGATGGGATAAAACAGAGGAACCGCGGGGGTTCCTCTGCTTTGAAACTTATTTAACGCGAGAGACGTATTCGCCAGAGCGAGTGTCAACTTTGATCACTTCGCCGATCTGGACGAACAACGGCACTTTAACCACGGCGCCGGTGCTCAGGGTAGCCGGCTTGCCGCCAGTCCCTGCGGTATCGCCTTTCAGGCCAGGATCGGTATCGGTGATTTCCGCTTCGATGAAGTTCGGCGGCTGAACGGCGATTGGACGGCCATCCCACAGGGTGATGATGCACTCTGCGTTATCCTGCAGCCATTTGGCCGCGTCGCCGACGGTTTTGCCGTCAACCTGATGCTGTTCGAAAGACTCAGGGTGCATGAAGTGGTAGAACTCACCGTCGCTGTACAGGTAGTTCATGTTGGTGTCCATCACGTCTGCGCCTTCGCAAGAATCGGTAGACTTGAAGGTTTTTTCCACGCGGGTGCCGGTCAGCAGACGACGCATTTTCACGCGTGCAAACGCCTGGCCTTTGCCCGGCTTAACGAACTCACTGGCTTCGACGGCGTAAGGTTCGCCCTCGAACATGATTTTAAGACCCGGACGGAAATCGTTGCTAGAATAAGTCGCCATGATGGCCCTCTGAATATTTGAACTGGTAGCTTAGCCAAAAAAATGGCACACATTATAACCCAAAGTACGGCACATAGAGAAGATTGGTTGCATCAACTCGCCGATGTTATTACCGATCCAGATGAATTACTGCAGCTTTTGTCACTGAATACGCACCCGGAACTGCCGCAGGGGCGCGATGCCCGCCGGCTGTTTGCCCTGCGCGTGCCGCGCGCCTTCGCTGCGCGCATGCGCCCCGGCGATGCCAACGACCCGCTGCTGCGCCAGGTGCTGACCGCCAGAGAGGAGTTCATCAACGCCCCAGGGTTCACCACCGATCCGCTCGATGAGCAGCGCAGCGTGGTGCCGGGCCTGCTGCACAAATACCGCAATCGCGCGCTGCTGCTGGTCAAGGGCGGCTGTGCGGTCAACTGCCGTTACTGCTTCCGCCGCCACTTCCCCTATCAGGATAATCAGGGCAACAAGAACAACTGGCGGCAGGCGCTGGATTATATCCGCCAACACCCGGAACTGGACGAGATCATTTTTTCCGGCGGCGATCCGCTGATGGCCAAAGACAGCGAGCTGGAGTGGCTGGTCGGCGAGCTGGAGGCCATCCCGCACCTGAAACGCCTGCGCATTCACACCCGTCTGCCGGTGGTGATCCCGGCGCGCATCACGCCGGCGCTGTGCCGCCTGCTGTCGGCCTCGCGCCTGCAGGTGCTGATGGTCACCCACATCAACCACGCCAACGAAATTGACCGCGATCTGCAAAGCGCCATGGCGCAGTTGCGCCTCGCCGGCGTCACGCTGCTCAACCAGAGCGTGCTGCTGCGCGACGTCAACGACGATGCCGACACGCTGGCGGCGCTCAGCAACGCGCTGTTCGACGCCGGTATCCTGCCTTACTACATCCACGTGCTGGACAAGGTGCAGGGCGCGGCGCACTTCATGGTCAGCGACGATGAAGCGCGCGCCATCATGCAGGCGCTGCTGAGCAAGGTGTCCGGTTATCTGGTGCCGCGCCTGACGCGCGAAGTGGGCGGCGAACCGAGCAAAACGCCGATCGATCTGCGCCTGATGCAGGAGTAACGTGCGCCAAATGCCCCAACGAAAAGAGGAATGCCGTGGCATTCCTCTTTTTTTACCTCTTTGCGGCTGCGGCCTCAGCGCCTTACGGGCACTTGTAAACCTGGCCGACCATTTTGCTGTCCAGCGGTGCGAAGCTGGAGAGCAGGTTCTGGCTCGGGCTGTTGGCGCCGTAGATCACGTTGCCGCCCATGGCCGCCGCCTTGTTGCGCAGATCGTTGGCCGCCCCACGCATGGAGCTGCCTTCACCGCCGTTGCCGGACAGCCAGTTGCTCTGGGTGCCGGTCACTTCCCCCAGCAGCTGGCATTCCGCCGCCGGCTTGCTGTCGGTGAACTTGATCTGCTGACCCGCAGCGGTCAGTTCATGAGTGGTGCTGCAACCCGCCAGCAGCATCGCTGCCGAGAGACCCAGTAAGGCTTTAATCCGCATCTTGTTCCCCATTCGATGTTGAGAATTACGCAAAAGCTTATCAGAAAGCGATGCCATCTCTTAAGCATCCGTTGCCACGCGAGCGGGCCAACGTCTTGAGCGACAGCTGATGACTTAACAGTTTACCAGCTAAATCGCCCCCGGCGGCAAAAATATCATCAAATACAGTGCGGCGGCGCGCAGGCATAAAAAACCCCGGTCATTTGACCGGGGTTCTCAGCACACAAGCTTGTGGGGGATGATTACATCATGCCGCCCATACCGCCCATGCCGCCCATGCCGCCTGCTGCGCCCAGATCCGGTGCGTCAGCCTTCGGCAGGTCGGTAACCATGCATTCGGTGGTGATCATCAGGCCAGCCACGGAAGCCGCGTACTGCAGAGCAGAACGGGTAACTTTGGTTGGATCCAGGATACCCATCGCGATCATGTCGCCGTATTCTTCGGAGTAAGCGTTGTAGCCGTAGCTGCCTTCGCCCGCTTTCACCTGGTTGGCGATAACGGAAGCTTCTTCACCGGCGTTCACCACGATCTGACGCAGAGGGGCTTCCATTGCGCGCAGCGCAACTTTGATACCCACGTTCTGGTCTTCGTTGTCGCCTTTCAGCGCGGCGATTTTGCCTGCAACGCGGATCAGCGCTACGCCACCGCCGGCCACCACGCCTTCTTCCACTGCGGCGCGGGTCGCGTGCAGGGCGTCTTCAACGCGGGCTTTCTTCTCTTTCATTTCAACTTCAGTCGCTGCGCCAACCTTGATAACGGCAACGCCGCCGGCCAGTTTCGCTACGCGCTCCTGCAGTTTTTCACGATCGTAGTCAGAGGTCGCTTCTTCGATCTGCTGACGGATCTGAGCAACGCGGCCCTGGATGGTCGCTTCGTCGCCCACGCCATCGATGATGATGGTGGTGTCTTTGTTGATCACAACGCGTTTTGCCTGGCCCAGATCTTCCAGGGTGGCTTTTTCCAGCTCCAGACCGATCTCTTCAGAGATAACGGTACCGGCAGTCAGGGTTGCGATGTCCTGCAGCATGGCTTTACGGCGGTCGCCGAAGCCAGGCGCCTTAACGGCAGCCACTTTCACGATGCCGCGCATAGTGTTGACCACCAGGGTCGCCAGCGCTTCGCCTTCAACGTCTTCAGCGATGATCAGCAGCGGCTTGCCTGCTTTGGCAACGGCTTCCAGCACCGGCAGCATTTCGCGGATATTGGAGATCTTTTTGTCAGCCAGCAGGATGAACGGGCTTTCCAGCTCAACAGAACCGGTTTCCGGCTTGTTGATGAAGTATGGGGACAGGTAACCGCGGTCGAACTGCATACCTTCAACCACGTCCAGCTCGTCTTGCAGGCCGGTGCCTTCTTCAACGGTGATAACGCCTTCTTTGCCCACTTTCTCCATCGCTTCCGCGATCAGTTTACCCACGGTTTCGTCGGAGTTGGCGGAGATGGTGCCTACCTGAGCGATAGCTTTGGAATCGGAGCAAGGTACGGACAGTTTCTTCAGTTCTTCAACCGCGGCGACAACCGCTTTGTCGATGCCGCGCTTCAGATCCATCGGGTTCATGCCTGCAGCAACCGCTTTCAGGCCTTCGGTGATGATGGATTGCGCCAGTACGGTTGCAGTGGTGGTGCCGTCGCCCGCCGCGTCGTTCGCTTTGGAGGCCACTTCTTTCACCATCTGTGCACCCATGTTCTCGAACTTGTCTTCCAGTTCGATTTCACGCGCAACGGAAACGCCGTCTTTGGTGATGGTCGGTGCGCCGAAAGATTTATCCAGCACTACGTTGCGGCCTTTCGGGCCCAGGGTCACTTTTACTGCATCAGCGAGAACATTCACGCCGCGGAGCATTTTCACGCGAGCGTCATTGCCGAATTTTACGTCTTTAGCTGCCATTGGTATTTCCCTTCAACTCGTTCAGTTCAGAAGATAAAGCGCAATTACGCTTCAACAATTGCCAGAATGTCGCTTTCGGACATGATCAACACTTCTTCATTGTCGATCTTCTCTGCTTTCACGCCGTAGCCGTCGTTGAAAATCACGATATCGCCAACTTTCACATCCAGCGGTTGGATGTTGCCGTTTTCCAGCACACGCCCTTTACCCACTGCAACCACTTCACCGCGAGTGGATTTACCCGCAGCAGAGCCAGTCAGGACGATGCCGCCAGCAGATTTTGATTCAACTTCTTTGCGCTTGACGATAACGCGGTCATGCAATGGACGAATACTCATTGAACGCTCTCCTGTAAGAAGGTCTCTATCAGATTTAGGGTTGTACACCGGATGGTTGTTATTACCGGCCTCGTGGCATTTGAGATGGGGGCGTTCCAGCCCCCTTCAAGGGGGCTAACGAAAAAAATTTCGCATTTTTGGCCGCGCGGGTGCTACAGAGAGAAAAAACGCGGCCTGAGCCGCGTTTGCTTAACGATCGTGAGGCTTGCGCTCCTCGTCCGGGCGGTGTTCCAGCACCGAGCGTTCGTCGTCCTTGCGCTGGAATTCGCCGTCGAAAGTGTTGCCGTTAGCGGCGTCACCGCCCGTCCAACCGCCGGGGCGATAAACCGACAGATGCGGCATCAACTTCAACGTCAGCGTTTTTTGCACCGGCGGCAGCAGCAGCAACAGGCCGAGGAAGTCGGTGAAGAAGCCCGGGATCAGCAGCAGGAAGCCCGCCAGCACCAGCGAAACGCTTTTCACCATTTCCGCCGCCGGGCTTTCGCCGGCCGCCAGTTTTTGCTGCATCTGCACGAAGGTTTTCATGCCCTGATTGCGCACCAGCGAAATGCCGACGCAGGAGCTGAACACCACCAGCAGCAGGGTGACAGCCACGCCGAGCACGGCGGCGACTTTGATAAAGATGGATATTTCTATGTATGCCAGCAGAAATATCAGCAGTAGCGGTAACCAGCGCACCTGGTTCTCCTATCGGTAGGTAAAGCACGGCCGCCACGGGGCGACGGCGCGAAAAAAGAGGCCGTAAACGGCCGACACCATTACAATGAGGGCATCACCCCACCATTTCAACCGAGAGCCGGTTTTTATTGCTAAAGTTCACAAACGTGAAAGAAGTCACAGAACCGGAAAAGGGCATATCCTTAAACACCATAAGGTGATCTGGATTCAGTCATTTCTTACCAACCAGCATATGATCTGGGCAGCAACGGGCGATTTGGTTAATCGTTTCACGCCCCAAGCCTTCGGCAACATTAATTTAGGCTGTGCCCTTATTAGCCTTGACCTGACACATTATTAATTCGGCAGCAACACATAGAGAAGGTTCTCATGTCAAACAACATTCGTATCGAAGAAGACCTGTTAGGAACACGTGAAGTCCCCGCAGACGCTTACTACGGAGTCCACACTCTGCGTGCGATTGAAAACTTCTACATCAGCAACAGCAAAATCAGCGATGTCCCCGAGTTCGTTCGCGGCATGGTGATGGTGAAAAAGGCCGCGGCGATGGCCAACAAAGAACTCAAAACCATCCCGCGCAAAATCGCCGACGTGATCATCCAGGCCTGCGACGAGGTACTGGATAAAGGCAAGTGCATGGATCAGTTCCCGGTGGACGTGTTCCAGGGCGGCGCAGGCACCTCGCTGAACATGAACACCAACGAAGTGCTGGCGAACATCGGCCTGGAGCTGATGGGCCACCAAAAAGGCGAATACCAGTACCTGAACCCGAACGATCACCTCAATAAGTGCCAGTCCACCAACGACGCCTACCCGACCGGGTTCCGCATCGCGGTGTACGCCTCCAACCAGAAGCTGATCGACGCCATCAACCAGCTGCGCGAAGGCTTCGACCGCAAGGCGAAAGAGTTCGAAACCATCCTGAAAATGGGCCGCACCCAGCTGCAGGACGCGGTACCGATGACCCTCGGCCAGGAATTCCACGCCTTCAGCGTGCTGCTGAACGAAGAGACCCGCAACCTGCACCGCACCGCGGAGCTGCTGCTGGAAGTGAACCTGGGCGCCACCGCCATCGGCACCGCGCTCAACACCCCGGAAGGCTATCAGCCGCTGGCGGTGCAAAAACTGGCGGAAGTCAGCGGCCTGCCGGTGGTGCCGGCGGAAGACCTGATCGAGGCCACCTCCGACTGCGGCGCCTACGTGATGGTGCACAGCGCGCTCAAACGCCTGGCGGTGAAACTGTCCAAAATCTGCAACGACCTGCGCCTGCTCTCCTCCGGCCCGCGCGCCGGCCTGAACGAAATCAACCTGCCGGAGCTGCAGGCGGGGTCGTCCATCATGCCGGCCAAAGTGAACCCGGTAGTGCCGGAAGTGGTCAATCAGGTGTGTTTCAAGGTGATTGGCAACGACACTTGCGTTACCATGGCGGCCGAAGCGGGCCAGCTGCAGCTGAACGTGATGGAGCCGGTGATCGGCCAGGCGATGTTCGAGTCGATCCACATCCTGACCAACGCCTGCTACAACCTGCTGGAAAAATGCATTAACGGCATCACCGCGAATAAAGAAGTCTGCGAACACTACGTCTTCAACTCGATCGGTATCGTCACCTATCTGAACCCGTTCATCGGCCACCATAACGGTGACATCGTCGGGAAGATCTGCGCCGAAACCGGCAAGAGCGTGCGTGAAGTGGTGCTGGAACGCGGCCTGCTGACCGAAGCCGAGCTGGATGACATCTTCTCCGTGGAGAACCTGATGCACCCGGCCTATAAAGCCAAACGCTATACGGATGAAAATGAACAATAACAGACCTACCCGGTAGCCCTGAAAGGCACGCTAAATCCTCTGGATAGCGTGCCTTTTTACTTTTAGGCGCCCACAAAATTTTAACGTTTGATTTTCAATTTCTCTCATTTTAAGGAGTAAACACTATGCTAGCCGTAGAATTGGTTATCGTTCTGCTGGCCATCTTTTTAGGGGCCAGGTTGGGCGGTATCGGTATCGGGTTCGCGGGGGGATTGGGCGTTCTGGTCCTGGCGCTGATCGGCGTCAAGCCGGGCAGCATTCCCTTCGACGTGATTTCCATCATCATGGCGGTGATCGCGGCGATCTCCGCGATGCAGGTCGCCGGGGGGATGGATTACCTGGTACAGCAGACCGAAAAGCTGCTGCGCAAGAACCCCAAGCACATCACCATTCTCGCCCCTATCGTCACCTACTTCCTGACCATCTTCGCCGGCACCGGCAACATCTCGCTCTCGGCGCTGCCGGTGATCGCCGAAGTGGCGAAAGAACAGGGCATCAAGCCTTGCCGGCCGCTGTCGACCGCCGTGGTGTCCGCCCAGATCGCCATCACCGCCTCGCCGATCTCCGCCGCGGTGGTGTACATGTCTTCGGTGATGGAAGGCCACGGCGTCAGCTACCTGCACCTGCTGATGGTGGTGATCCCGTCCACCTTCTGCGCCGTGCTGGTGATGTCGCTGCTGGTGACCTGGCTGTTCGACTCCAAGCTGTCTAACGATCCGGTGTACCTGAAACGCCTGGAAGAAGGCCTGATCACCCTGCGCGGCAACAACGCGCTGGAGATCAAACCGCGCGCCAAAACCTCGGTGCTGCTGTTCCTGCTGGGCGTGCTGTGCGTAGTGGCTTACGCCATCATCAACAGCCCGGGTCTTGGCCTGGTGGCCAAGCCGCTGATGAACACCACCAACGCCATCCTGATCATCATGCTGAGCGTCGCCACGCTGACCACCCTGCTGTGCCGCGTCGACACCGACATGGTGCTGAACTCCAGCACCTTTAAGGCCGGCATGAGCGCCTGTATCTGTATCCTCGGCGTCGCCTGGCTGGGCGATACCTTCGTGCAGGCCAACATCGACTGGATCAAAGAGACGGCCGGCAGCGTCATTCAGGCGCACCCGTGGCTGCTGGCGGTGATTTTCTTCTTCTGCTCGGCGCTGCTGTACTCGCAGGCCGCTACCGCCAAGGCGCTGATGCCGATGGCGCTGGCGCTGAACGTGTCGCCGCTGACCGCCGTCGCCTCCTTCGCCGCCGTCTCCGGCCTGTTCATCCTGCCGACCTACCCGACGCTGGTCGCCGCGGTGCAGATGGACGATACCGGCACCACGCGTATCGGCCGCTTCGTGTTCAACCATCCGTTCTTCATTCCCGGCACCATGGGCGTGATTTTCGCCGTGATATTCGGCTTCCTGCTCGGCAGCATCATGCTGTAACGCTCCGACCGGGGCTGCGGCCCCGGTTTTCCTTCTGGCGATAAACTCGCCTTCTAGCCAATCCGCCTTCAGGGTATAGTGCCCATTCGAACCGATGAGAGGGCTGAAGATGTCTGATTGCGAAGCTGTCGTCATACTCTGTACCGCACCCGATGAAGCCAGCGCCCAGGAACTGGCGGCGCGGGTCCTGGGCGATAAGCTGGCGGCCTGCGCCACGCTGCTGCCCGGCGCTACCTCGCTGTATTACTGGGAAGGGAAACTGGAACAGGAATACGAAGTGCAGATGCTGTTCAAAAGCGATCGCCGCCGTCAGCAGGCCCTGCTCGACACCCTGAAACAACATCACCCCTACCAGACGCCCGAGCTACTGGTGCTGCCGGTGATGGCCGGAGATAAAGACTACCTGTTATGGATCAACGCTTCCTTAAACTGATTTTGCTGCTGTGCAGCCTGTTCTTTCTGCCGCAGTCAGCGCAGGCTTCGCTGTTCGCGCCGAAGGGCGGCAGCCAGTTCGTGCCTGTCGATCAGGCCTTCGCCTTCGATTTCAAACAGCAAGGCAGCCAGGTAACGCTGAATTGGCAGATCCGCCCCGGCTACTACCTGTATCGCCAGCAGATCAAACTGGTGCCGCAGCAGGCGACGCTCGGCGCCTTTACCCTGCCCGAAGGGCTGAGCCACAAGGACGAGTTCTTCGGCGAAGTGGCGATTTTCAAACAGCAGCTGAATCTGCAGGTGCCGCTGCAACAGGCGGCGGCCAACGCCAGCCTCAGCGTCACCTATCAGGGCTGCGCCGAGGCCGGCTTCTGCTATCCGCCGGAAACCCGCATCATCCCGCTGGATGCCGTCAGCGCCGGCGATGCCGACCCGCTCCCGGCGGCTGCCCCTGCGCCAACCGAACAGCCCGCCGCACCGGCCAGCCTGCCGTTCTCGCCGCTGTGGGCGCTGCTGATCGGCATCGGCATCGCCTTCACCCCGTGCGTGCTGCCGATGTACCCGCTAATCTCCGGCATCATCCTCGGCCGTGACCGGCCGCAAAGCAGCGGCCGCATTCTGGCGCTGGCGGTGGTTTACGTGCAGGGCATGGCGCTCACCTACACCCTGCTGGGGCTGGTGGTGGCCGCAGCAGGATTGCAGTTCCAGGCGGCGCTGCAGCACCCTTACGTGCTGATCGGCCTGTCGGTGCTGTTTATCGCGCTGGCGCTGTCGATGTTCGGCCTCTATTCCCTGCAGTTGCCCTCGGCGCTGCAAACCCGGCTGGCGAACTGGAGCAACACCCAACGCGGCGGCTCGCTGACCGGCGTGTTCCTGATGGGCGCCCTGGCCGGGCTGATTTGCTCGCCCTGCACCACCGCGCCGCTCAGCGCCATCCTGTTGTATATCGCCCAGAGCGGTAACCTGTGGGCCGGCGGCGGCACGCTGTACCTGTACGCGCTGGGAATGGGCATTCCGCTGGTGATCGTCACCCTGTTCGGCAACCGCCTGCTGCCGCGCAGCGGCCCGTGGATGCAGTACGTGAAAGAGGCCTTCGGCTTCGTCATTCTGGCGCTGCCGGTGTTCCTGCTGGAGCGGGTGATCGGCGACCTGTGGGGCCTGCGCCTGTGGAGCCTGCTCGGCCTGGCGTTCTTCGGCTGGGCCTTCGCCCTGAGCCTGAGAAGCGCGCGCGGCTGGACGCGCGCTCTGCAACTGCTGCTGCTGGCGGCAGCGGTGATCACCGCGCGGCCGCTGCAGGACTGGGCTTTCGGCACCGACCAGGCGCAGCAGGCGGCTCAACCGCATCTGGCCTTTACCCGCATCAACAACGTCGAACAGCTCGATCTCGCGCTGCAACAGGCTCGGGGCAAACCGGTGATGCTGGACCTGTACGCCGACTGGTGCGTAGCCTGCAAAGAGTTCGAGAAATACACCTTCAGCGATGCCGCGGTGCAGGCGAGCCTGGCCAACGCGGTGCTGCTGCAGGCGGACGTCACCGCTAACGGCACGGAACAAGCGGCGCTGCTGAAGCACCTGCAGGTGCTGGGGCTGCCGACGATCCTGTTCTTCGATCCGGCAGGCCGCGAGCTGACGGCCGAGCGGGTCACCGGTTTTATGAAGGCGGAAGCCTTCAACGCGCATTTGCAGAAAGTGATGCGATAACTGACACTGAAGATTGGAAGTGAATGGGAGGAAGCACAAGTGCAACGTGAACACGTCCTTGATACTGCGCTGGGCCTGTTGGAACAACAGGGCCTGGCGACCGCCACATTAGAGATGCTGGCGGAAAAACTCGACGTTCAGCCCGGCGATCTCAAACGGTTCTGGCCGGATCGCGAAGCGCTGCTGTACGACTGCCTGCGCTACCACGGCCAACAGATCGACACCTGGCGCCGCCAGCTGCTGCTGGATGAAAACCTGAGCCCGCAGCAAAAGTTGCTGGCGCGCTATGACGTACTGGCGGAATACGTGCAGCAAGACCGCTATCCCGGCTGCCTGTTTATTGCCGCCTGCAGCTTCTTCCCAGAAACGGATCACCCGATCCACCAACTGGCGGAGCAGCAAAAGCTGACCTCGCTGGAGCTGACCCGCGAACTGCTGCGCGAAATGGACGCCGACGACGCCGACATGGTGGCGCAGCAAATGGAATTGATTCAGGAAGGCTGCCTGAGCAAACTGCTGGTAAAACGCCAGCTCCAGGACGTATCGGTCGCCAAACGGCTGGCGGAAGACATCTTGCAGGTGGCGCAGTGCCGCCGCAACGGGGCGCTAAGCTAGGCGAGCCGCGCTTGCGGCGCCGTCAGCCCAAGGAGATAGCCTGAACAGGCGCAATTTTTGCGCCCTTTGCCTGAAAAGCCAGCAACCGGACGCGTTTTAACGCCTTTCATGCATAAAGCCGTTGACGGCCATCGGCCAATACGGTTTAATGCTGCCCGTTGCCCGGATAGCTCAGTCGGTAGAGCAGGGGATTGAAAATCCCCGTGTCCTTGGTTCGATTCCGAGTCCGGGCACCATATTTAAAGAACCCGCCCAAAAGGCGGGTTTTTGCTTTTCAGGGCCAGGACTCTCCATCGAACTGCGTTCGATTATTCGGCCTCTCGTTTCCTCGGCGGAACCAGCCCAATCAGTGCCAGTACGCAAGATTTAGCGACCAACACCAGATTGAGATGTCCGGGGAAAGCGACATTAACAAACCAAAAGACCAAGAAGACCGCCAGAGAAATCGGCCAAGCGAGCACAAAGAGCCGGGTATCGCATAGCCGCCGGGCGCAAAACAACAGCGTCAACACGATCGCCAACAGCCCGAAAGGTAGATACAGAATCAGTCTCAGGTAAGAGGCGACGACATCGGCGAACGAGGTGTTATTGATGACGGAAATCGTTAACTTCTGAAAGAACAACGTGTCGTTGTTATAGAGATCCAAAAGATTTAGCCACGCAAAGCTGAGCCCTATCGTTAACGACATCCATACTGCGTACGCTTTTCGGGATAAGGGGGTAATGATCAAACTCAGTCTCGCATTCAAACAGCCGCTCCGAACCAGTGATATAGCACAAATACGCTGAACCGGCGGTAAACGCGATTAAATGCAGCCCCCTCCAACCACGCCTTTGTTACCAAGATTTATCGACACAGGCGGCGAATTTGCCGGTCTTGCCAACCGGCGAACAGTAGCAAACCGCATAGCGCACCGAGCAAGGCGCAGAACATATCGGACTGGGTGTCCCACGGGTCGCCCTGGGTGCCGAGAAACTCGTCGGCGCCCTGGCCCAGCGCCAGCGCCGCCCACCACTCGATCAGCTCGTAAACGGCGCTGATGGCCAGCGCGATGCAGCACACCACGAAGCCCAGCATCTTGCGCCCTTGCACATAGCCGCCGCGCAGCAGGATCTCGCGCGCCACCAGCGCCGGCACCAATCCCTGGAAGAAATGCCCCAGTTTGTCGTACGGGTTGCGGCCAAGATCCAGCCACTGCTGCACCTCAAACCCCAGCGGTACGCGGGCGTAGCTGTACATGCCGCCGAAAATCAGGATCAGCGCATGGACGAAAATCAGCGTGTAGAGCAGCGGCGTCAGCGGATAGCGGCGATAAGTCAGCCACAGCAGCGGCAAAACTACCAATACCGGCGCCACCTCCATCAGCCAGGTGGGGCGATCGTAAGGGCGGATGCCGCTGTGGATCAGCGCGGCCAGCAGCAGCAGGGTGATAACGGACAATAACAGCGGGGTACGCGAGGCAGGCATAACCAACGTTCCTTCGGGTTAACGGATCAATACACTCTTTATACCGCAGATCCTTGGGCGAAAAAAAACAGGCGGAGCGTCACCGCTTCGCCTGTTCGATATGCGCGTACCCTGAGCGGGATTATTTCAGCGCTACGCGGATCACGTCGTCCGGCGCGGTGGCTTCTTTCTCGCGGCTGGAAGCCTGCTTGACGCTGACGTACAGCGTCTGGCCGTCCGGCGACAGCGCCAGGCTGTTCGGGTGGGTCGGCGTCTTGATGGTGTTCAGCACCTTGTAGCTCTTGGCGTCGATTACGCTCACTTCGCCCGCCTGGCGATGGGTGACGTAAACTTCATTGCGCGCCGGGTTGAACAGCACCGCCAGCGATTCCGGCACGTCGATCTTGCTCAGAATGTTGCCGTTGCGGGTATCCACCACCAGCACCTGCGGCTGCTTGGAATCGGTGATGAACGCGCGATGGGTAGCGGAATCCAGGCTGATGTTCAGGAAGAAGTGCTCTTTGGACTCATCCAGCTTCTTGCGCGACAGCACCTTATTGGATTGGGTGTCGATGGTCACCAGCTCGCCGTCGGCGTTGGTGACGTACAGACGTTTGGCGGCGGCGTCCAGCGCCAGGCCGGTGCCGTATTTGCCGGTGTCGGTCACGGTGGCGCGCAGGGTCAGATCCTTGCCGTCCACCACCCACACTACGCTGGATTCACCCAGACCGGTGATGTACAGGGTATCGCTGTCGGCATCCGCCACCAGTTCGCGCGGCGCCAGCGGCTTGACGGTCTCGGAGCGCTTGCGCGCGTCCAGCACCAGACGGCCTTTCACGTCGCCGGTCTTGGCGTCGATGGCGGTCACCGAGTTATTGACCGTGTTGCCGAAGAACAGCGTGCCGGTCTTGGCGTTGACGGCGGCGCCGAACGGTTTGATGTCGTTATGAATAATCTGGGTCACGTCCAGCGTGGTCGGATCCAGGCGGTAAACGATGCCGCCCTTGTCCAGCTTGCGGCTCTGCGACGTCGCCAGGTAGAGCGCGTTCTCGCTCGGGCTGTAGGCCATTTCATAGGCGCCCTTGCCAACCGGCTTGCGCAGCACTTCCGGCGCGGTCTGCGCCAGCAGCGTATTGGAGAACAGCAGCGTGGACAGCAGCATCAGCGGAAATGCCGCACGTTTTCCCTTGGTGATCAAAGCATTCATCGTAATCTCCTTATAGAACCAACGGGGCGGCCGAGCGGCCGCCCTCTCTCGTTATTAAAATCAGGCTTTCTCTTCGGAAAGCAGCGCCCACCAGCTGTCGATGGTCGGGTTGCGCGCCAGCGCGATAAAGTCGATATCGCCGCGGATCTTGCGCCAGCGGGTCGCCAGCTCCATGATGCGCACCGAATCCAGGCCGTAATCGATCAGGTTCTCATCGTTGCCCATGTCTTCGCTGTCTTCGTCCAGCAGTGGCAGGATCTGCTGACGCAGCGCATCGATGCTGGCGATACCGGCAGCCGGCAACAGGGACGCGGTGGTCACCACCCGGCCGCAGCGGCCGGCGGTGTAGCGCAGCGCCATCAAGTGTTCGTCGCGCGAGAAATCCGCCAGGCCATCGGCCACCATGAACGGCTGGATATTGCGCATGAAGGCGTCGATGGCGGTGGTCAGGCAGCCGATGTGCGCATACACGCCGCAGATAATCAGCTGATCGCGGCCGGACTCCTGCAGGATCTCCTGCAGCGGCGAGCGGTGGAAGGCGCTGTAGCGCCATTTCACCAGCACCGTGTCGTCTTCGTCCGGCGCCAGCGCGGCGGTCACCGCCTGCTGCTCGGGGTGTTTGTTCAGGCCCGGCCCCCACATGTCGTTCAACAGCGCGCGGTCTTCATCGCTCTGCTGGTTCGGCTGCGCGGTATAGAACACCGGAATGCCCTGCTGTTTACAGTAGCGGCGCAGGTTGGCGATGTTCTCCACCACCTGTTTAATCAGCGCGCTGTCTTCGCCCCAGAAATTGAGGAAATACTGCTGCATGTCGTGGATCAGCAGCGCGGCGCGCTGCGGTTCTACCTGCCAGGTGACTTTATTTTGCGGCAGTTCGTCCGCCGTCGGCAGCGCGTAGTCATTAAGTTTTGGAATGGCCATCGATTAATCTCCCTGAGCCTGAGTCTGTAGTTGCGCGTCGAGCTGCTGGCGCAGCCGTTTTTTGTCCACTTTGCCGACCGGGGTCAGCGGCAGGCTGTCCACCTGAATAAAGCGATCCGGCAGTTTGAAGTCCGCCACGCCCTGCTCGCGCAGGTGGCGGCGCAGCACCACCGGCTTCAGCGGCGCGTTGGCGATGATATAGGCGCAGCTCTTCTCCCCCATCAGCGCGTCCGGCATCGACACCAGCGCGGCGTTGATCACGTCCGGATGACGCAGCAGCAGGTTCTCGATCTCCTCGGCGGCGATCTTCTCTCCGCCGCGGTTGATCTGATCTTTCTGCCGCCCCTGCACGGTGATGTAGCCGTCTTCGCTGATACTGATCAGATCGCCGGAGCAGTAGAAACCGTCGGCGTCGAAGGCGTCGGCGTTGTGCGCCGGGCTCTGGTAGTAACCGCGGAAGGTATAAGGCCCGCGCGTCATCAACCGCCCGACCTCGCCCGCCGGCAACGGATTGCCGTCGTCATCCGCCACCCATACTTCGTCGTCCGGCGACATCGGCCGCCCTTGCGTCGTCAGGATGTGGCATTCGTCGTCGTCCAGCCGGGTGTAGTTCACCAGCCCTTCCGCCATGCCGAACACCTGCTGCAGTTGGCAGCCGATTTCGTTCTGAATGCGCGCCGCCAGCGTCTCGCCCAGCTTGGCGCCGCCCACCTGCAGCAGTTTCAGGCTGGCGAGCTGGGCATTGCCGCCCCACTCTTCGATCGCCTGCAGCCACAGCGTGACCGCCGGCGGCACCAGCGCCGTCACGTTGATTTGGTGCTGTTCGATCAGACGGAAGCACTGCCCGGCGTCCGGATCGGCGGCGAACACCACCAGCCCGGCGCCATAAAACACGCCCAGCACGCCCGGCGAACTCATCGGGTAGTTGTGCGCCACCGGCAGCGCGCACAGATAGCGGGTCTGCGCGTCGAAACGGCAGATCTCCACGCTGCGGCGAATGCTGTAGTAGTAATCATTGTGGGTGCGCGGGATCAGCTTCGGCGTACCGGTGCTGCCGCCGGAAAGCTGGAAGAACGCCACCTGATCGGCCGCGGAAGGCTGTGCGACAAAACCGTCGCTCGCCTCGTCCAGCCAGGCGGCCAGCGCCAGCTCGCCCTCGGGCTGGCTGCGCAGCGCCACAACCCGCAGCGAAGGATGCGCATCGCGGAAGGCGTTCAGGAATTGATCGTCGGCAAACAGCGCGTGCTGGCGATCGGCGATCAGCAGCGCCGGTTTGATCTGCTCGGCATAGGCATTCAGCTCGCTGCGCTGATGGCTGAACAGCGCGTTGACCGGCGCCACGCCAATTTTCAGCAGCGCGAAGAACACGATATAGAACTCCGCCACGTTGCCCAGCTGGACCAACGCGGTGTCGCCGGATTTCACGCCGCGGCGCAGCAGAGCGGCCGCCAGGCGATCGGAGCGCTGCTGCAACTCGCGGTAGGTCAGGCTGCCCTGGGCGTCGATAATCGCCGGGGCGTCGTTGTTGGCCTGGCGGTCGAGGATCTCGGTCAGCGGCTTGTCAGTCCAGTAGCCGCGTTCGCGATAGCGGCTGGCGAACTCCGCCGGCCAGGGGGTAAAGGCAATGCTCATCTTGTCGTTATCCTTGATTCATACCAAAGGCACGCAGAATGGTGCTGAGTTTGGTGCCTGTTTCATGCCATTCAGATTCGGGTGAAGAGTCTTCCACGATGCCGGCGCCGGCGAATAGCCGCACCCGGTTGCCGTCAACGGTGCCGCAGCGGATAGTCACTACCCACTCGCCGTTGCCTTCGTCGTCGCACCAGCCGACGATGCCGCCGAACAGGCCGCGATCGAACGGCTCCAGCTTGCCGATCAGGGCGTGCGCCTCGGCCGTCGGCATGCCGCACAGCGCCGGCGTTGGGTGCAGCAGGCAGGCCAGCGACAGGGCATTTTCGTCTGGAGACGCTGCCTCGCCGTCGATCGGCGTGGAGAGGTGCCACAGCGTGGTGGTGGTCAACAATTCGGGGGTGTGCGGCACATTCAGGTAGCGGCAGCGGCCGGCCAGCACGTCACGCATGCTTTCGGTGACGATGCGATGCTCGTGGCGATCTTTCGCCGAGGCCATCAGCCGCTCCCCCACTTCGCGATCGCGCTGCGGGTCGGCCTCGCGCCGGGCGGAACCGGCCAGCGGATTGGAGTAGAAACGGCCGCCGTCCTGGCGCAGCAGCAGCTCCGGGCTGGCGCCCAACAGCGCGCCCTGCTCCAGCGGCACGTGGAAGTGGAAACCGTGCGGGTTTTGGGCGATCACGCGCGCCATCAGCGCATGGCGATCCACCGGCCGGCGCGTTTCGATCTCCAGCAGGCGCGACAAGACCACTTTATCCAGCTCACCGGCCTTCATCGCGTCAACGGCATCGCTGACCATGTTCATGAACGGCTGCTGCTGCGGCAGCTCCGTTATGCCAGCCAGCTCCGGCCCCTCTGCCGCCGGCTGAACGCCGGCCATAAAAGCGGCGCGATCGAACCAGCGGCTCTGCTGCGGAATAAACAGCGCCGAAGGCTGCCGGGTATCGAACGGGATAGCGCCGCACAGCAGCGGATTTTTGATGCCGGCCTGACGGGCCTCGGCAAACGCCTGCCGCACGCTGCGCTGGAGCTCGCCGTTCAGATCGGCGCCGTCCGCGGCCGGCAGGCGAATGCGGCTGAAACATCCGGTGGTGGTCAAGCTGCGGAAAGGGGAGGTAAAGAAGAAGCCCGACGCCGGAGAAAAATCAGCGGCGAACCGGTGTTCTTCGCGCTCCTGCATTTCCTTTCGATTGATGTCGTTCACGGCAGTATCCATCGCTTCGCCCTCAGATTTTGAAGTGATAACCAATATAATAATGATTATCATTTGAGTTAATTCCGCGCTAAATTACTCGCCGATATTTGCCATGTCAATAAACGTAAGCACTTCTTTCATTTCAAAATCATGACATAAACGCTGTGGGTTTTACGCATGCCGATGATAAGCATTGCTATTTGATCCCACAGCGTTGTCTTAACGCGTTCGACTACTTTTCTGTGGCGGGCTGCGGCTCCGGTTTGTGCAGCGTCACCTGGCGCAAACCGGTCATGGCGAACAGCAACAGGATGCCGAGCAGCGCCGCGCCGAAACCGAAACCGCTGGCGCTCATCGCCGGCAGCATAAAGGCGCCCATCGCCCCCAGCAGCAGTGCGCCCAGCGCATCGCCCACCACGTTCTGCGCCGTCCACAGGCCGTTGATGCGGCCGAGGAAGTTGTCCGGCGTCAGGCTCTGGATCAGGCCGTACTGCAGCAGCGAGTTCAGCGCGCTCAGGTAGCCGAACGCCACCAGGCACAGCAACGCCAGGCTGTACCACGGCATCAGGCCGAACAGGCCAATGGCGGCGAACGCCGCGATCGCCGTCAGCAGCATCACCCAGCCGGGGCGCGCCACGTGCGCCACGCGCCCGCTGGTGAAAGCACCGATGGCGGCGCCGAGCGGCACGGCGGCGTACATATAGCCGAGGTGGGCGGCGTCGATGTGCCAACCTTCCGCCATCGCCGGGTACAGCACGCGCACCGCGCTGGCCATGGTCAGCAGCGCGCCGATCAGCGCCACCATGCCGATCACCTTGTTCTGGAACAGGAAGGCGAAACCGCCCGCCAGCGCGCGCAGCGGGTGTTCACGCGGTTGCGGCGGCGGCATCAGCTGCGGCAGGCTCAGCAGCGGCAGCAGCGTCAGCAGGGTGCCGAACGCCGCCAGGCCGTAGTTCCAGGCAATGCCCATATGGGCGATCACCAGGCCGCCGATCGCCGGAGAAAGGATCGAGCCGAAGCGCACCGTCAGCATGCTGATGGCGCCCGCCTGCACGATGTTTTCGCGGCCCACCAGCGCCGGCGTGGCCGCCAGCAGCGCCGTCACTCCCACCGCGCCGAAGAAGCCGTCCCACACCGCCAGCAGATAAATGGCCGCCAGCGAAGGCGACGGCAACAGGGCGTTGAGGCACAGGCCGACGAAGCCGATGCCGCAGGTGGAGCGCGCGAACAGGATCAGTCGGCGCCGCTCATAGCGATCGGCCAATACGCCCCCCATCAGCAGCCCGGCGAACATGCCGCCGCCGGCCAGCGTCACCGCCAGCCCGACCTGCAGGGTGGAACCGGTCAGCGCCTGGATCTGCACCGGGATGGCGATCGCCATCAGCCCCAGCGCCACAATGGAAATAAAGCGCGCGCAGAATACCGCGCGGAAAGCCCGGTTGGTTTTCAGCAGGCTAAAATCAAGCAGGATGGAGGGTTTGCTACTCATCGGTTATTCACCACATCGTTAAACGGGGATTCTGCAGTTGCGGGGCGCTATGCTAGCACAGATGGCGAAATCAATAATGATAATAAAACTCATTGATATTCAACCGTGAGCAACCGCAAGAAACGCCGCCACACGCGGGGTCATCCCCGTGCCTGGCGGCGAGATGACGGACGCGATTACAGCGTGCGCAAGATCCGGTTCAGCAGCGGCCCCAGCACTTTGAACGACGCCGGCGAAACGATATCGACATGCGCACAGTCCAGCTCGTGCGCCTGCAGCGCATCGACGTACTGCGACCAGGTTTGCTGCACGTCCATCCCTTCCTGCAGCGTGCGTTTGGCGACGAACAGCGTCGCCTGGCCGTGGAAACGAGCAGTACGCGTGTGCGACAACAACCGCACCGAGTCAGCGTAGTTGGCTTCGATGTTGTCGAACATCGCGGTGCGCGTCTCGCCCAGCGCCGGATCGAGCGTATCCTGCGACACCGCCAGGAACTGCTCGCGCTCGCGCTGCACCTCCTTCAACACGTTGTCGTCCAGCATCACGTCCCAGTTTTGGGTCTCCGGCGGATAGGTATCCAGCAGGCCGAGGAACGCCACCTGCTCGCCGCGCGCCTGCAGCCGGGCGGCGATGCCCTGCGCCAGCGTGCCGCCCAGCGAGTAGCCGATGAAGTGGTACGGCCCGTGCGGCTGTACCTGCAACACCGTCTGCAGGTGGGCATCCACCACCTGATCCATATCTTCGCTCAGCGCCAGCGGGCCGTCCGGCCGCGGCGACTGGATACCGACCAGCGACCAGTGCTGATCGAGATAGCGCGGCAATACGCTGAACTGCCACGAGAAACCGGACGCCGGGTGCAGACAGAACAGCGTCGGCCCCTCGGTGACGCGCAGCGGCAATACGCTGTCGAATCCGCTGCGATCGGCCTCTTCCTGCGTGCGATCTTCCTCCAGCAAGGCCGCCAACTGCTCAACACGCGACGCCACCATCACCTGGCCGACGGACACCGCCTTGCCCAGATCGCGGCGCAGCTCTGCCGCCAGACGCATCGCCAGCAGCGAATGGCCGCCGAGCGCGAAGAAATCGTCGTCGGCGAACACCTGCTCGCGCTGCAGCAAGCGGGCAAATACCGCCGCGATCTCGCTTTCCAGCCCGGCCTGCGGCGGCCGTCCTGCCTTGCGTTCACCGCCCTGCGGCTGCGGCAAGGCCTTGCGATCCAGCTTGCCGTTGGCGCTCAGCGGCAAATCGCTCATTTCCACCAGCGCCACCGGCACCATGTGCGGCGGCAGCCGGTCGGCCAGCGCCGCGCGCAGGGCTTCCGCATCCCAGCTCGCGCCAGGCTGCATCACCAGATAGCCCACCAACTGGCGCGCATCGCCGCCGGCGTCCACCGGCGTGCCCTGCAACACCAGCGCGTGCGTCACCGCCTGGCGCACGCCCGGCAGCGACAGCAAGGCGTGGTCGATTTCGCTCAGCTCTATCCGCTGCCCGCGGATCTTCAGCTGATCGTCGCTGCGGCCCAAATATTCCACCGCGCCGTCCGGCAGCCAGCGCGCCACGTCACCGGTGCGGTACATGCGCCCGCCCTCGCCGAACGGATCGGCGACAAAGCGGCTGGCGGTCAGATCCGGCCGGCCAAGGTAGCCGTGCGCCAGCTGCACGCCGGTCAGATACAGATCGCCCGCCACGCCCGGCGGCACCGGCCGCAGGCGCGCGTCAAGAATGCGCAGCCCGGTGTTCCATACCGGCAGGCCGATCGGCACGTTGGCGCCGGTCACCTTCGCCAGCGCGTCGCCGTAGGCCGGATGCCAGGTCACGTCCACCGCCGCTTCGGTCGGGCCGTAGAGGTTGTGCAGCGGCACCGCCGTGCGGCTTTGCCACAGGCGGCACAGCTCCGCCGGCAGCGCTTCGCCGCTGCAGAACACCTGGCGCAGCGCGGCGCAGCTCGCCACCGCCGCGTCGTCGTCCAGGGCGGCAACGAAAGCCGCCAGCATCGACGGCACGAAGTGCAGCGTGGTAATGCGGTGCTGCGCGATCAGCTGTTGCAGCTGCTGCGGATCGCGGTGCGCCTCCGGCGGCGCCATCACCAGCCGGGCGCCGACCATCAGCGGCCAGAAGAATTCCCATACCGAGACGTCGAAACTGCACGGCGTTTTCTGCAGCACCGCGTCGTCCGCCCCCAGCGGATACTGGTGCTGCATCCACAGCAAGCGGTTGACGATCGCCTGATGGCCGACCAGCACGCCTTTCGGGCGCCCGGTGGAGCCGGAGGTAAAGATGATATAGGCCGCATGGTTCGGCGTCGGGCCCGCGATCGCCACCCCGGCGGCGTGGTCGGCCGGCAGCGGCGCGTCATACAGCAAAATTTCGCCCTTGTCGGCGAACCGCGCCTGCTGCGCCGGGTTGGTGATGACCAGCCGGGGCGCGGCGTCTTCCAGCATCATCGCCAGCCGCTCGTCCGGATAACCGGTGTCCAACGGCAGATAGGCGGCGCCCGCTTCCACGATCGCCATCAACGCCAGCGACAGGAACACCGAACGCGGCAGCGCCACCGCCACGATGTCGCCCGGCCGCACGCCCTGCGCAACCAGCTCACGCGCCAGCGCCATGACCTGCTCGCGCGTTTCGCGGTAGGTGAAATTGAAATGCGCATCCGCCAGCGCCGGCGCGTCCGGCGTGGTTTGCGCCTGCTGCGCCAGCGACTGGCTCAGCGTGGTCGCCGGCACCGGGTGCGCCGTGTCGTTGACCCGCGCCAGCAGCGCGTGATCGTCGGCGGTCAGCATATCGGCTTCGCCGATCGGCAACGTTGCCTGCGCGGCGAACTGCGCCAGCAGCAGCGGCAACCGCTGCAGATGCGCCTGCAGTTCCTGGCGACCATAACGCTCGGCGTTGGCCAGCAGCTCCACCTTCAACTGATGGTGTTCGTCGATAAACAGCGCAATCTCCAGATCGCGCACCGGCCCGGAGGCCAGATCGTGAGTGATGCCTTCGATACCGGCGAAATCCAGCTGGTAATCGAACATTTTGAAGTTGAAGACCGTGCCGTACAGCGGTTCGCCGTCGCCGATGCGCCCCAGATCGCGCTGCACCTGTTCGGCGTCGTAGCGCTGATGGCGGCGCACCGTTTTCAGCTCGCGGCTGATGCGGGCGGCGGCCTCATACAGCGTGGCCTGCGGCTCGAGATGCATCTCCATCGGCAGCACGTTGATCACCGGCCCGGCGGCGCACAGGGCGGCCGATCCGGTACGGCGCATGAAGATAAAACCGGCGCTGAAACTCGGTTGGCCGCTCAGGCGCGATACCCACAGCGCCACCAGCGCCACCGCCATATCGGCGGCGTTCAGCTTCTGCTGCGCGCCGCACTGCACCAGTTCGGCGAAAGCCTGCGGATCGCAGCGCTGTTCCAGCCGGTGGATGCGCGGCGTGGGGGTTTGCCCGGCCAGCGGCTGCGGGCAGAGCGTGGCCGGCGGCGGCAGCTGCCGCGCTTTTTCGAGCCAGAAATCGGCGTCGCGCTGCCAGGCCGGCGCCTCCCGGTAAGCCTGGTATTCCGCCACCACGTCGCTGAACGCCGTGAAAGGCGTCGGTTCCAGCGCGTCGCCGCGGCAAATATGGGTGTAAATCGCCGCCACGCGGCGAGCGATGGCGGTGAAGCTGAAACCGTCCACCAGCAGATGGTGATAGCGCTGATACCAGAACCAGCGGTTATCCGCCAGGCGCATCACCACATGGCGATACAGCGGTGCGCCGCTGCCGGCGCGCAGATCGCTCGCCAGATCGATGTCCATCAGCGCGCGCGCGGCGGCTTCGGGATCCGGCGACGTCGTCAGATCGACAAGTTCCGGCTCGTGCACCGCCAGCGCGTCATCCAGCCATTGCACCGGCACGCCGTCGCGTTCCGCAAAACGCAGGCGCAGCATGTCCACCTCGCCCAGGCCCTGGATGATGGCCTGCAGCAGAGGCTCTACGGCAATGGGGCCGTTGAGTTCGATGGCGTGGGCCACCGCGTAGGCATTGCGATGCGGGGAGATTTGATCGGCGACCCAGATGCCGGGTTGCGCCGCGACCAGCGGCCATTCGCCCGCAAGCGCCGGGCCGCTGAGAGAGTTAGGGGTGTGTGACACTGCTTATTGCTCCCGTGATTACCTGGCGCCGGTCACGCCTTGCTTGCTGCGACCGGCAGAATGTCTTGCCAATGCTGTTCCAGCCACTCGGTGCACGCGGTGCGCGCCGCCGGGCCGAAGACGATCGTCCAATCGGACGGAATGGCGCGGAAATCCGGCCACAAACTGTATTGTTGTTGTACGTTGCGCAGCACCAGGCTGCGCTGCTGTTGATCATCGAACGGATTCAGGCTTTCCATCATGTGTTCCTCGTGCCGTCGCCGATGCCGGATAAGCGGTGGCGAAAGCGGAGGCCCAGACCGCCTGCAGCCCGTCGGTCAGGCCGCTGCGCCAGCACAACGCGTCGTGCCCGCCTTCCACCACCCGGTAGTGCACCCGATGGCCGGCGTCGCTCAGGCGAGCCGCCATTTCGCCGCTGACCCGATGCACCAGCTTTTCCTGCGAACCGGCTTCCATAAATACCTTCAGCGCACCGTGGTTGCCCAGGCCATGCCGTTCCACCTGCTGCATCAGCCAGCAGGCGTCGTCGGGGATGCTCGGCAGCTGCAGCATGTCGCGCCGCGGCCACCAGTAGGAACCGGACTGGGTAATTACCGCGCCGAAGCACTGCGGCCAGCGCAGCCCGGCATACAGGGAAGCCAGGCCGCCAAAGCTTTGCCCCGCCACCACCGTATCGGCCGGTTTGTCGCTGTGCGGCGCCCAGTCGGCCAGCTGCGGCATCAGTTCTTCCTGCACCGCCAGCCAGAAATCGTCCTTGCAGGTTAATTCTCGCGCCCGGTGCGGCAGATCGATGATGTCGATCAACACATACACCGCTTCCGGCAACGCTCCCTCGCGGGTCAGCTGCATCAGCGGCTCCCAGACCGGCATCTGCTTCGCCCAGAACTGACCGTCAAGCAGGATAGCCAACGGACGCTCGGCCGGCTTGCTGTCGCCGGTGGTGTAGATCCAGACGTCGCGGCTGTTGCCCAGGCGCTCGCTCTGCCAGGTATGGCGCTGCAAACGCGCCGGCAGCGGCGGCGTGCAGCGCCCGCTGGCGATCTCGTACTCGTCGAACGAACGCCATACCGGCTGCGGCGGCGCATCCGGCATGTGCAGGCCGGAGACGCTGTGGCCGCTGGCGCTTTGCCAGGAGCGATACGGGTTGAGCAGATCGGGGGTGGCGCTGGCGAACACCTGGTGCCACCAGTGGCGCAGGTTGTGCATATTAGCGTGCGCATCGTCGCCACTGAACGCCGGCGGCCGCTCGTCAAAGCAGGGAATAAAGCAGTAGCTGCCGCGCCAGGCGCCGCTCAGCTCGGTCTGCCAGTACCACACGTCGGTGCCGGCCAGACGCTGCAGGCTTTGCGGCGGATTCGGCTGGTGATGGTCGGTCAGGCAGTTGATGTTGATCCACACGCGGCGGTAGGCGGAGGTCAATTCGCATCCCTGAGGATCGCGCCAGAAAAAGGTGGTTCGCCAGCGGCCGTTACCCGCCGGTTCTACCCATGGCGTACCGCGCCGTGCCACCGTCAACCACCATCCTGGACTGCCCGCATTGCTGCTGGCCAATAATCTGCTGCTTTCTGACTGTAGTTCTGTATTCACAACGCCTACCCATTTTGTAGTTGGCGGCACCGGGAACGTCGACTTTTCCCTATCGCCGGCCACCGCCCGAACGCACTGTACGCCAAATACTATTGATAATAATTTGCATTTGCAATAGTGTGTAAGGCTTGGAGATCGTGCTGGTATTGCGCGCAACGGACAGGGATCGGGGATACATCAATGGCATCCCTTGCCGCAGCCGATTTTCTATTTCCGACTACACAAAAACTACAACCGCCCTTCCCCCCGTTCGGCGAGGGATGGCAGCAAGGTAGGACACTCAGATGAAAAGCAAGCTATCACGTTATTCTTTAGCCACTCTTATCGGCTTGGGATTGGGCGCGTCCGCGTTCGCCAACGCCGCGCAGCAGACCGACACCCCCACCACGGAAGAAAACAGCGGCGCAGCGGATAAAAAACCGCGCGGCGAAGACACCATCGTCGTGACCGCCGCCCGGCAGAACCTGCAGGCGCCGGGGGTGTCCACCATCACCGCCGATGAGATCAAGAAACGCCCGCCGGCGCGCGACATCAGCGAACTGATCCGCACCATGCCCGGGGTTAACCTGACCGGCAACTCCACGAGCGGCCAGCGCGGCAACAACCGCCAGATCGATATCCGCGGCATGGGCCCGGAAAACACCCTGATTCTGATCGACGGCAAACCGGCCTCCAGCCGCAACTCGGTGCGCCAGGGCTGGCGCGGCGAGCGCGACTCGCGCGGCGATACCGCCTGGGTGCCGCCGGAAATGATCGAGCGCATCGAAGTGCTGCGCGGCCCTGCAGCGGCGCGCTACGGCAACGGCGCCGCGGGCGGCGTGGTCAACATCATCACCAAGAAGGCCGGCGATGCGCTGCACGGCTCGCTGAACGGCTACTTCAACGTGCCGCAGCACAAGCAGGAGGGCGCCACCAAGCGCACCGACTTCAGCCTGTCCGGCCCGCTGAGCGATTCCCTGAGCTTCCGTCTGTTCGGCGGCTACAGCAAAACGCAGGCCGACGCCTGGGACATTAACGAATCGCATAAGTCCGAACGCGTCGGCGCCTACGCCAACAGCGTCCCGGCCGGGCGTGAAGGGGTGGTCGATAAAAATATCGACGCCTTGCTGCACTGGGACTTCGCCCATCTGCAGTCGCTGGAGTTCGAGTACGCTTACGGCCGCCAGGGCAACCTGTACGCCGGCGATACCCAGAACACCAACACCAACGCCCTGGTGCAGAGCAACTACGGCGAAGAGACCAACCGCATCTACCGTGAAACCTTCGGCCTGACCCACCGCGGCGCCTGGGACAACGGCGTGAGCACCAACAACTACGTGCAGTTTGAGCGCACCCGCAACACCCGCCTGAACGAAGGGCTGGCCGGCGGCACCGAAGGCATCTTCGACACCAAAAACACCGGCTTCGGCACCACCAAGCTGGACGACTTCCTGGCGCACAGCGAAGTCAGCGTGCCGTTTGAACTGGGCGTTGCCCAGACCGCCACGCTGGGTACCGAGTGGACCCAGCAGCGGATGAAAGACGGCACCTCCACCAGCCAAACGCTGATGGGCGGCACCATTCCCGGCATGACTACCGGTACGCGCAGCCCTTATGCTTCCGCGCATATCTTCTCGCTGTTCGCCGAAGACAACATTGAACTGACCGACACCACCATGCTGACGCCGGGCCTGCGCTACGATCTGCATTCGGAATCCGGCAATAACTGGAGCCCGGCGCTGAACCTGTCGCAGGAACTGGGCGACTACTTCACGCTGAAGATGGGCATCGCGCGTTCCTACAAAGCGCCGACGCTGTTCCAGACCAACGGCAACTATCTGCTGTACAGCAAAGGCCAGGGATGTGCCGGCAGCGATACCAAAAACGGCTGCTACCTGCTGGGCAACGACGATCTGAAGGCGGAGACCAGCGTCAACAAAGAGATCGGGCTGGAATTCCATAACGAAGGCTGGCTGGCCGGCGTGACCTACTTCCGCAACGATTACCACAACAAGATTGAGGCGGGTAACTCTCGCATCGCCACCAGCAGCACCGGCACGGCGGTCTATCAGTGGGAAAACGTGCCGAAAGCGGTGGTGCAAGGGCTGGAAGGCTCGCTGAACGTGCCGGTCAGCGAGACCGTCACCTGGAGCAACAACGCCACCTACATGATCGAGAACAAGAACAAGACCACCGGCGATTACCTGTCGGTGATCCCGAAGTTCACCGTCAACTCGACCCTCAGCTGGCAGGCCACGCAGGATCTGTCGATGCAGTCCACCCTGACCTGGTACGGCCGTCAGAAGCCGAAGAAGTACAATTACCAGGGTAAACCGGCCACCGGCGGCGAAACCCGCGAGGTCAGCCCTTATGCCGTCGTCGGCGCCAGCGCGACCTATGACCTGACCAAAAACGTCAGCCTCACCGCCGGCATCGATAACCTGTTCGACAAACGCCAGTTCCGCGCCGGCAACGCGCAGAACGTGGGCGATCCGAACACCGGCGCGATCAACATCGCCGGTGCAGGCGCGGCCACCTACAACGAACCGGGCCGCACCTACTACATGAGCATCAACACCCACTTCTGATGACATGACCCAATGACAAAGGGGCGCCGCGGCGCCCCTTTTTTATATTTATATTCAGTTAGTTGGTGTGCAGCTGAATACGCACCACGCTTTCCGGCTTGCCGGCCTTGGTGGAAGCGCCGTCGTTTTTCACCGTCACGAACAGCGCGTCGCCTTTCGGATCCAACGCCAGACTGTTAGGGTGCGGCGGCAGATCTACGGTTTGCAGACGCTTAAGCGTCTTGGCGTCGAACACCGTCAGCGTCCCGGCGCCGTGATCCACGCGCACGCCTTTGCGGTTGGCGACGTACAGCCGCTGGCTGCGCTCGTCGAGCAGCAGGCCGATCGGCACCTCATCCGTCAGCTCGCTGGCCAGTACCTTGCCGCTGTCCGCATCCAGCGCGAATACCCGGTGGCCGCTGCTGCGCTTCACGTAGTCGTGCCCCAGATGATGATTGCGGTAGTTATCGCGATCGATACCCTGATCGACACCCAGCAGACGATTGCTCGCCGGATCATACACCAGATTCAGCAGCTGATCGGCCTGCACTTCGTGGGTGGCGGTGATCGCCAGCGTGTCGGCGTTCAGGGTGATCACCTGCCCCTGCATGTTGGAGACGAATACCCGGCGGCCCTTCTCATCCAATGTGATACCCACCGCGTTGTAGCCGAAGCCCGGGATCACTTTCTCCAGCTTGCCGGCCTTGGTATCGACCACGTACAGCACGCTGTCGACGCCGAAGCCCAGCCCCGGCAGGAACAAGCGGCCGCTTTGCGCGTCATACTTGATCTCGCGAATGCGGTACAGGTAGTCCTCGGTGATTTTGAACTTCTTCAACTCCGCCAGCAGGAAGTCCAGGCGCTTGCCGCTGATGCCCGCCTGCTTGTAGGCCTGCTCCAGCACCGCTTTGTCCAGCAGCTTGATGCTGCCCAGCGCGTGGTTGGTGGTGGTGTCCACCACCCCGACTTCGCCGTTGAAGCCCTGAGTCAGGTACAGGCGATTGCCCGCATCGTTCAGCGCCACGCCGAAGCCTTTCACCTGCAGCGGGATCTCCGCCTTGATCGCCAGGGTGTTGGGATCCAGCCGCAGTACGCGGGAGCGCGCCTCTTCCTTCCAGTCCGGCGCGCTGACGAACAGCGCCTGTTGCGAGGTGCTGTAGGCCATCTCCACCACCGCCGACGACAGCGCCTCGCGCTTGATGTCCTGCGGTTTGATGCCGGCATCGTCGGCCTGCGCAGCGCCGGCGACCACCAGAGAGGCCGCCACCAGCAGCGAAAGTAACGCGCGCGGGGTTGCTAGGGTTCCAGACATCCTTTTATCTCCTTGAAAATCATGCTTTCGGTTAGAGTGAAACAACGTCATGCCTGCGGCCCGGGCGGCAGCGCCGCCAGAGCGATATCGCCAGCGATGTGCTGCGCAAACTGGGTAAAGACGTGCTGAACGCCGTCGGCGATTAGATTGGCCTGCTCCCGGCTGTAGTGATCCTGGCGGTAGGTCATCATCACCCGCAGGGATTTCTTCCCGGCCAGATCGTCTTCCATCACCTCAAACTGCAGGCCGAGCAGCGACTCGGCTTTTTCCGGCTCCACCTGGCGGTAGGCGATCGCGCTGCCGTCCTGCAGCCGGAACTCGCCGTTCAGCTTGATGCGGCTGTGGATCTGGATGAACACTTCGAACATGTGGTTCTTGCGGTCGGCGTCCACACCGAACAGCCCTTCCTCCACCAGATCGATCGGAATATCGGTGTACGGCAGCGAGCCGTTGATGGTGTTTTTCACCTGGCTGACCAACCCGGCCACCGTCAGCCCCTCGTCGAAGCGCACGCGGTGCACCACCACGGTGGTGAAGTAGCCGACGGTATCGAAGAACTCGGCGTCGTTACGGCCGGAGGTCGAGGTGCCCACCAACAGATCCGCCGGGCCGCCAAGCAGGCGCAGCGCCGAGGTAATCCCGGCATACACCACGTTGAACAGCGAAGCGTTGTTGCGGCGGGCGAGCTGATACAGGCCTTCCGCCACGGCGGGATCGACCTCGAACTCCAGCCAGCCGCCGTTGACGTCTGCCGGTGCCGGCACCGCCGGGTGGGTGGATGGCTCTTGCCGGAAGATCGGTTGGCCGACCGGCGCGCCGCGCAGCGCATCGAGCCAGTAGTCCAGATGTTGCTGCTGCACCCCGGAGGCCCGCTGCTGCCGGGCGAAGGCGTGGAACTGCGGCGGCTGCCCGCTCCACTGCGGCGCCTGGCCGACGACGCGATGGCGGTAGGCGACGCCCAATTCATCCATCATCAGGTTGAGCGACCATTCATCCAGCACCACATGGTGGAACAGCAGCGACAGCAGTTGTTGACCGTTGTCCGCATCGCGCAGCAGCGTGACGCGCAGCGGCAGCTCGGCGGCCAGATCGAACCGGTGCTGGCCGGCGTCGGCCAACAGGGCGGCGGCGTTGCCCGCCGGCGTCTCGTGGGAGAAGCGGAACCACTGGTACTCCGGCAGCTCGGCGGCCGGCACCACCACCTGCACCACCGCGCCCTGCTGCTCGACGAAGCGTGAACGCAGCACGGTATGGCGAGTCATGACGTCGATAAACGCCTGACGCAGCGCCGTTTCATCCACCGCATCGAAGAAGCGCAGAGAGAACGGCAGGTTGAAAATCTCGTCATGGCCGAAGGCTTCATACACCTTCCACAGCGATTCCTGCGCCAGCGACAGCGGTGCCTGCGCCCGATCATGATCGTCGGCGGTGGCCACCGCGGCATTCGGCTGCGCAACGTTCAGGCGTTTGGCATATCCCGCCAACCCGCGCGCCGTCGGATGGCTGAACAGGTCGTTAATGTTGATTTCGATCTGATGCAGGCTCAGCAAACGGCCGATCACCCGGGTGGCCACCAGCGAATGGCCGCCGCGATCGAAGAAGTCTTCATCCAGGGTCATTTCCGGCGCCACCAGCGCCTCACGGAACTCCTGCAAAATCAGCGGTGCAACGCTTTCGTCCGCGTCGCCGTTCGCCGCCGGCGCGGCCATCGCCGGGGAAACGGACTCAGCCGCCGGCAATGCGACGGCAATCCGCTGCCCGGCCAGGAAGGCGCTGAACTGCTCCAGCAGGAAAGGCGCCGCGTGCGGAGAGAGGCGCGGATCGGTGACCAGCTCGAGCGTCAGCGCTTCTGCCTCCGGCAACCCCAGCAGCAGCGCCAGCTCAAACGGCGTATGCAGCGGCGGCAGCAACAGGCGTTCGGCGTGAACGCCTTCCAGCCGCCACTCTGCGGCCAGATCGTCGCGCCAGGCCACCAGCAGCTGCGCCCGTTGCGGGTCCGGCTGTTCAGCCACGGTTTGCGCCAGCAGCCGCTGCCCGGCGTCGCCCTCGCCATGCTGTACGGTCAGGCGCATCAGCGGCGCCGCCGTCAGGCCCAGCTCCAGGCCGACGCACTCCGCCGTATCCGCCGCCGGCACGCACAGCTGCACCGCTTGGCCGCCGGCCTGCGCGGCGACGAACTCGGCAAACCGCGCCGCCACCGCCGCCAGCAGCGCCCGCGGCGTGTCGTTGGCGGGCAACAGCGAGCGCGCAATGCGCGTGACCACGCGCGCGCCCACCGGCGGTAAGGCTTCAGCGCGCTGCGCCGGGCTGCGATAATCTTGCAGTGAGACCGCCTGGCGCACCCACGGCAGCTGCGGCTCCGGAGTTTCCGCCAGCTCGACCGGCTCCGCCGCGAAAGGCAGAGGCATCGCGTCCCCGTTATAACGGGCGGACAGCATCGCCGGCAGATGACGCCACGGCAGCGTTTCCGCCAGGATGTCATGCAAGACCACGCCCAAAATCACGTTATCGCCCGGCGTGAGCAACACCAGGCAGCGCAGCGGCGCTTCGCTTTCCAGTACAAACGGCGTTGCCTGCGCTTGCAGCAGGCGACAAATGGCCTGTTGTTCGTCCGCCACCTGACGAAGGCTCAACGGCAACGGCGCCGAGCCGGCGGGGCGTTTCACCAGGCCGTTTTCGTCATCAAAAACGTAGCGCACGTCCACGCGCGGCGTTTCCCGCACCAGCGCCTGCAGCGCCGCCGTCAATTGGGCGATATCCACATCCCCCGTCAAACGCCAGGCCAACGCCCGCTGCCCGCGTGCGTCACCCTGCTGCAGATGGGCAAACCATGCCCGCTCTTCGGCTTCGCTTACCGGCCGCTCGCCGCTCGCCGACGCCGCGCCCAGCGCCTGAAACGCGCTCTCCAGCCGCTGGGCCTCTTCATCGCTCAGAATGCTGTCAAAATCACCGATCACTGCGTTATCTCCTCTGCCCGGCCGTGCCGGGATAGCGCATAAAACGGGGGACATTCGTCCCCCGTCATCGCGATAGCGTTAGAAATTCAGCTCAACCGCCGCGCCGACCAGGCGGCCTCGCTGCAGGGTCGCCGTGTAGATGTCATTACTTCTGACCATCTCGCGGCGGTCGGAATCAAACAGGTTTTTCGCATACAGCGTGGCGCGGCCGTAGTCGAAGGTGTAAGCCAGCTGGGCGTTGGCCGTCCAATAGGAGCCGATACGCCCGCGCGAATCGTTGTCATACGCCGAGTAATAGGAGTCCGAGAACGCCACGTTGCTGCTCAGCTCCCACCCTTTCAGGAACTGATATTTGGCGCCCATATTGGCGGTGTAAGCCGGTGCGCGCGCCAGCTCATGCCCTTCCACGCCGCTGCCCGAGAATTTCTTGATGTCGGTTTTCAGCAGGCCGAGGTTGCCGAACAGCTCAAAGTCCCAACGCGGCTGCCAGGTGGCGCCGATTTCCGCGCCGTAGGTTTCCACCTTGTCGGCGTTGCGGATCACGCTGGAGTTCTCACCCAACGAGTACGGCAGCTGCATGTCTTTGTAATCGTTGTAGAAGATGTTACCCGTCAGCACCACGTTGGCGTCTTTCAGGTGATGGCGGGTGTACAGCTCATAGTTCCACACATACTCGGAACCGTAGGTATAGCTGACCACCGGCGTGCCGATCGTGATGCCGCCGCCGCCGGCGTTATAGCCGCGCGCGATCTTGGCGCCGTAGGTTTGGGTATCCGTCGGTTTCCAGGCCACGTCCAGCTTCGGCAGGAACACGGTGTAGGTTTCATCGAAGTCGATACGCACCGCCTGACTGCCGCCGTCGCGGCGGCGGTGTTCGCGTTCCAGACGGCTGGCGGCGGTCACGTCCACCTGCGGCGTCAGCGCATAGGTCAGCTCAGCGAACGCCGAATGGGTATCGGTTTTATCCTTGAAGGTCGATCCGCCGAAGATGTTGACGAACTCATCCTGCGTACCGTGGAAATAACGCAGCCCCGCCAGCCCGTGCAGGCGGCTGTCCGCGCCGCCGAAGCGCACCACCGGCTCTACGTGAACTTCCTGGCCGTCAATCTCGGCGTATTGGATGTTGTAAGCGGTAGGACGGTTGATGTTGAAATCGGTATAGATAACGCGGTTTTCCAACGTCAGCGCATCGGAGGCCTCCCAGGCCAGATCCCAGATGGTGCTGTTCATGTTGCTTTTGAACACGGCGCGGCGCGGATCGTGGCGCGGATTGGTTGGGTGCGGCTGCGGGTTGAGGCTTTCGTTCTGTGGTGCGGTGCTGCCGAAATGGTTAAAGGTCAGTTTGGTAGTCAGGTCGCGCAAGCCGGCCGGATTGAACAACAGCTTGGCGCGGGCGGTGGTGGCTTCCACTTCTCGCGGATCGCCCACCGGCGCATAGGCCGGCAGATCGGCCTCGCTGCGGCGGCGCTGGCGATCGACGCTGACGCGGAACGCCAGCTGATCTTCCACCAGCGGGCCGGACGCCATGGCGGCCAGTTGCGAAGAGTGTTGGTTGCCGGCGCCGCCCTTGAAGGCGCTTTCCCACTCGAAGGTCGGATCTTTACTGGCCATGACGATGGCGCCGGCGATGGCGTTGCGCCCCTGAATGTAGCTTTGCGGGCCGAGGAACACTTCGACGCGATCCAGATCCCACAGCGACTGCGGGCCGAACGCCTGTTCGTTATAGGTCAGCGAACGGCCGTCCAACGACAGGTTGAGGCGCGGGCGGGTGCCGCTGAGGAAGGCGTTGGCGCCGACGTTCGGACCGGAACCGTCGATACCGCGCACGGTCGGAAGTTCGTTGCCGATGCCCAGATCCACCACGTTGGGGGTCATGCGCAGCAGATCGGGGATCTGCACTGCGTCGGGCATCGATGCAATGCGGTTGCTGTCGAACACCTGCACGCTGGAACTGGTGTCGAAAATAGAACGTTTGACCTTCTCACCGGTAACCAGCAGCGTTTCCGCGTCCTGGTAGGTTTCGTTGCTCTTCGTTTCCGCCGCGTTGACGTTACCGATCGCCAGTGAACAAACCCCTAAAAATACGGAGGAAAACGCCCCAATGGCTTTCATCCCCGCTTTTTCCCCGTTTCCTACGCTTTCATGCCGTTGAGCCGCAAAATGCTTGCCCATAGATGTCTTCTCCTTTCATCCCAGAGGTGCACAAAATTTGATTTTTTTTACACAACCTACATCGACACTCACACAGACCATGACGCTGCGGCCTTCCCGGCCTTGCTGTTGCTTATCCCTGCGGCAAACCCATGTTTTTCGCGGCCAAACGAGCGCGGCCCCGTCCACGGCCAAGCCGCCGGCGAAGCGGCCGGCAGCTTGTATAAAAACGTAAAAGAGTGTTAAGAATGATAATGTTTTGCATTTTCTAATGCAAATCATTATCAACAAAGATGAGGGGCCGAGCACGGAAACAGCCAGAAAGCCTTATACTTTTGCAGGTAAAACAAGCGCTGTAATAACAAGCAATCATTTCAATGCTAAGAATAATATAGATAAATTATTCACCTCCAAAGCCCTACCTGCCCGGCATCGCTAAAACCCCTTATAAATAGCACCTTCACGCCAAATGGATTAAATAATAATAATTTTCATTCCTATTAACATTTGGATATATTCTTGCAGTCTCGTTGGCTGAATCAAAATGGATACCCGATGAAAGCTTTGACCACGATGCAGGCCGCCTATTGGGTAGGCCGACAGTCCGCTCCTCCCCTCGGCGGCATGGCCGCCCACCTGTATGCGGAATTCGACGGCGGCGAGCTGGACATCGCCCGGCTGCGCCAGGCTGTCGAGGCGCTGTACCTGCACCATCCGCTGTTACGCCTGCGCATTACCGATGATGGCCGGCAGACGATCGCGCCTCCCGGCCCCCGGCACACCTTGCATATCGACGACTGGCGGCACGCCGATACAGCGACGCTGGCAGCCGCGCTCGCCGCCAAACGCCAGGCGAAAAGCACCCAACTGCTGCCGCTGGAGCAGGGCGTGCCCTGCGATATCAGCCTGAGCCTGTTGCCGGAGGGGCGCAGCCGCCTGCATGTCGATCTCGATATGATCGCCGGCGATGCCATGAGCTTTCGCCTGTTGATGGAAGATCTGACGGCGTTTTATTACCAGTGCCCGCCGGCGCCCCCCCATGACGTGCCGCCGGCCTACTTCGACCACCTCGAACGGCGCGACGCCGACGAGGCGCTGCGCCAGCGACGCGAACGCGGCCAGCGTTGGTGGCGTGAGCGCCTGGCGCAGGTGCCGCCGGCGCCGCGCCTGCTGCGCACGCCGGACCGCTGCCGCAGCGATCGCCTGGCCATACAGCTGAATGCGGAAGAAAGCCGCGCGCTGGAGAGCGTCGCCAAACGGCACCACACCTCGCTCTCGACGCTGTTTCTCGCACTGTTCGCGCTGGCCGTCGGCCAGGGTTGGAATATGACGCGTTTCCGGCTCAACGTGCCGCTGTTCCACCGCGAGAGCGAACGGGAGGACGCGCATCGCCTCATCGGCGATTTCTCTAACCTGGTGCTGCTCGGCGTGGAGCTGAACCCGACGGAAAATCTGAGCGCCTTCTGCCGGCGCCTGATGACGCAGCTGGCGGAGCTGATCGAGCATGCGGATTACCCCGGCGTCAGCGTGATGCGCGATCTGTCGCGCCTGCACGGCAGCCTGCAGCCTTCGCCGGTGGTGTTTACCGCCGGTTTCGGCATCCGCGGCAAGACGCTGTTTTCCGAACGGGTCACCGACACCTTCGGCCATCTCGGCTGGGTCATCTCTCAGGGGCCGCAGGTGGCGCTGGATGCGCAGGTCGCCCACGTCGACGACGGCATTCTGATCAACTGGGACGTGCGGCTGGATGCGTTCCCCGAGCAGGTGCTGCCACGCCTGCTGGCCTGTTACCGGGCGCTGCTGCACTTGGCCGCGCGGCAAACGGAGGCGTTCGATCGCCCGCTGTCGCAGCTGTTGGCGCAATGCACGCCCGACGCGCTGGCGCAGCAGGCGCCGGTGCGCCAGGTGCTGCATCGGCTGCTGGCGCGGGTGGCCCCCGGGGCCGGCTTGCGCGACCACGACGATATCCGCCGGTTGGCCTTGCCGGATGCCGGGGTGAACGCGCTGCTGACGGTGCTCAACAAGTATCTGGCGGCGGCGCTGACGGCGCAGGATCTGGCGGCGCACTCCTCCCCTGCGGCGCTGGCGGCGCTGATCTGCCAACGCTCGCCCGAGGCAGGAAAGCATGCGAAAACGCTGCTCGCCGCGCTGGCACCGCAGCACTGAGATCGGTTTCCGGGCGCGCGGCGCCCGGCTCGTTTTAATCGGTTAGCGACTATAGGGAAGTACCATGGAGACAGCATTAACCGCACTGCAGCAGGCCTATCTTCTGGGCCGCAGCGATCGATGGCCGCTCGGCGGCGTGGCGATGCACGACTTTCGCGAATACCGCGCCCGGCAGCCGGATATGCCGCGCTTTGAAGCGCGCCTGACCGAGCTGGTACAGCACTACCCGGCGTTGCGCACCTGCATCGATGTGCAGCGCGGCACGCAGCACGTACGCCCGGAGGTGACGCTGCATCTGGATCGTCACGATCTGCGCGCCCTTGATGGCGAAGAGGCGCAGCGCCAGGTCGAACAACTGCGCGAGCGTTACTCCCATCAGCGCCACGATCCGAGCCAACCGCTGTGGCGCATCGCCGTGATCCAACTTGCCGAACAGCAGGATCCGACGGGATCGCCGTACGATACGCTGATCTTTACCAGTTTCGATGCCTTGATCCTCGACGGCCAAGGGATCTCCACCGTGATCGCGCGCCTGTTCGACGATCGCCCTCTGAGGCGGACCGCCGCCGCGCTGCCGCTCCCCGCCGCATCGGCGGCGCAGCGCCAGGCTGACGCCGCCTACTGGCGCGAAAAGCTGCAGGATGTCACCACGCCGTCGGCGTTGCCGTGGCGCGCCCCGCTCGCCAATCTCACCTCATCGCGCTATCGCCGCGCCAGCCTGACGCTGCCGCGCGATACGATAAAACGGCTTGGCCGTCTGGGATCGCCGCATGCGCTGCTGCGCAACAGCCTGCTGTCGGCGCTGATCCTCGATACGCTGGCCCACTGGACCACCGACGGCGAGCTGTGCGTCGGCGTGCCGGTAGCGTTCCCCGCCGCCGACGGCGCTCTGGGCAACGCCTCCAGCTTCGTGGCGGTGCGCTATTCCCGCCACGGCGAAGACTTTATCCAACGCGCGCAAGCCTTACAGGACGACGTGCTCGGCGCGCTCGACCACCTGACGTTTTCCGGCGTCGATCTGGCGCGGCAGTTGCTCGGCCAAAGCCAGGGCGGCCCGGCGCTGCCGGTGATCCTGACCAACTGCCTGGGCTGGGAAACGCTGCCGGCCGAGGCGCCGGTGCGCTTCCACGACGGCCTGACCCAAACGCCGCAGGTCGCCATCGACATTCGCCTGACGCTGGACAGCGAAAAAAACCTGCAGCTTTGCGTGGACTACGCCGAGCAGGCGCTGCACGGCGAGCAGGTAGAAGCCATGCTGGCGGCACTGCAGCGACGCATCCTGCACAGCTGCCAACGGGCCGACCTGGCGATCGCGCCGCGGGACTTCATCGATCTGACGCATTACCGCCACAACGACAGCGAAGCGAATTACGCACCTTATCCTTATTTGGCGCAGCTGGCCGAGCGGCTGTTCGGCGTACAAAACGGCGGCAACGCGCTTATCTGCGGCGAACAGACGCTGACCTACCGCGAACTGGGCCAGCGGATCGCCACGGCGATCGCCAACCTGCAGAGCCGCGGCGTGCAGCCGGGCAACGTGGTGGCGCTGTATCTACCGCGCAGCCCGGAACAGATCATCTTCAGCCTCGCCTGCGCCCTGCAGGGCGTGATCTGGGTGCCTGTCGATATCAACTCGCCGCCGGAGCGCACCGCCTACCTGCTGGAAAACTGCCGGCCGACGCTAGTGGTGCACGGCGGCGATCTGGAGACGCCGATCGGCGTAACGCCGGCGACCCTGCTGACGCCGACGGATCGCGCGCCTGCGCTGCCGGATGAACAGACGTTGGCGGAACGCAGCGCCAGCCAGGCCGCGAGCTACTACCTGTATACCTCCGGCACCACCGGTAAACCCAAATGCGTGGTGCTCAACAACCGCGCCACCGCCAACGTCGTCCACCAGACTCAGCAACGCTGGGCGGTCACTGCCGACGACGTCTTCATTTCCGTCACGCCGCCGCACCATGACATGTCGATGTTCGATCTGTTCGGTTCGCTGTGCGCCGGCGCTACGCTGGTACTGCCGGCGCCGCATCAGGAAAAGGACGCCATCAGCTGGAACCAGCTGGTGGAAAAGCACCGGGTCACCCTGTGGTGTTCGGTGCCCGCCATTCTGGAGATGCTGCTCACCTGCAAAACGGCCGACAGCCTGCGTTCGCTGCGCCTGGTGGCGCAAGGCGGCGACTACATCAAGCCGGCGACGGTGCAAACCCTGCGCACCCTGCGCCCGGATCTCGCGCTGTTCTCGCTCGGCGGGCCGACCGAAACCACCATCTGGAGCATCTGGCACCCGATCGCCCCGCAGGAGAGCGGCACCGTGCCTTACGGCCGCCCGCTGCCGGCCAACCGCTACTTCATCTGCCATGACGACGGCAGCCACTGCCCGGCCGGCGTGGTCGGCCGCATTCATACCGCCGGGGTCAACCTGGCGTTGGGCTATCTGGAGCAGGGGGAGCTGAAGCAGCATGACTTCGTCACCCTCGAAGGGCCGGACGGGCAACCGCTGCGCGCTTTTCGCACCGGCGATCAGGGCTACTACCGTGCGGACGGCAACATCATGTTCGCCACCCGGGTGAACGGCTATGTGAAGATCCGCGGCGTGCGCGTCTCGTTGCCGGAAATCGAAGATGTGCTGCGCCGCCATCCGGCGATCCTGGATATGGTGGTGGTGGACTATCCCAGCGGAGAGAACAACGAAGCGGCGCTCGGCGCCCTGTATCTGACCCGCGACGGCAAACCGCTGCCGCTGTCCGAGATCCGCGCCTTCGCCACCGGCTATCTGCCCTGCACCCATATTCCCACGCGCTTTATCCATGCCGAGGCGCTGCCGCTGTCCGCCAACGGCAAAACCGACCGCCATCGCATCCGCGCCGATCTGAGCGACCAGCAAACCGCGCCGGCGCTGAACGCCTGTGCGGCGCCGCCGCCGAACGCGCCTTTGGCGCGCAGCGCAGAGATCCTGACTATTTACTGGCAGGCGATCGGCGTAACGCCACGCCCGGAATGGGGGGAAGAGACGGCGTTTATCACCATGGGGCTGAAGTTGCCGCATATCAAACAGGTGGCGGAGCGCCTCAATGACGCTTTCGGCACTCGGCTGGTAAGCAGTTCGCTCCTGCCATGCAAGAACGCGCGCGAAGTGGCGGCATTGCTGGCCAACTGATGCCATAAAACTCGGGCGGGGACATCCCCCGCCCGCACTTTATCAGGCAGGCAACGCCGTCAGAGCCGCCAGCGGTTGTTCCCAGGCTTCCCGCTGCAGCGCGCGCAACAGAAACTCTTGCAGCGCCTCGCCATAGTCCAGCACATCCTCCGTCGGGAACTGTTCCAGATAAATATCGATATCGACCTGCAGATCGCGGGCGTCGGTGCGGCCGCGATAAGTCAGATTAAAACCGTCGCCCGAACCGCCGGCCAATACGCGGCGGGTGCCGCTGCAGCCGGTAAACCGGGGCGCATCGAAGGGTTGCACGTTGATGAAAGGAGAAATAAAGAAGCGCGAGCCTGGCTCCACGCCGCGATCGGCGGCCAGTTGACGCAGGCGGTAGCCGGCGTGGCTGCGCAGCTCCCGCAGTTGCTGCGCCATCGTCATCAGAAAATCTCCCAGCGTCGCCGACGGGGGTGGCGACACCAGCAGCGGCAGCGTGTTGACCGCCAGCGAAGGCACGTTGGTGGCAGCCTGCCCGCGGCGATTCATCGCCGGCATCCACATCGGCAGCGTATCGCCTTGTCGGGTGTCGCGCGGCATCACCTGAAACAGCCAGGCCGCCGACAGCGCCACCAGCAAGTCGGGCCAATTGATGCCGCTGCGTTCCGCCAGCTGTGCCAGCCGTTGCGATACCGCCGCCGGCAGCCGGTGGTGAGTGCTTAGACGCCGCACGCCATAGGCCTCACCGCCCTTGCGCACCGTCGGCAGCGCCTGCGACGGCGGCAGATAGCTCTGCCAAAAGCGCCGATCGCGCTCGCATCGCTCAGAATCAGCGTAGGCCAGCTCGGCCTGTTGAAAGGCGTCAAAGGCGCCTAAGGGAATACCCGCGCTGCCTTCACCCAGATAGTGCGCATACAACGCGGCGCAGCGGTGTTCAATCAAGGCCATGCCGAAGCCATCAACCAGAATATGGTGCGCACGCACGTACCAGAGGTAGCGCTCCGGCCCCAGCTTGAGCAGCCAGGCGGCGGCTAGCGGCTCGCTGTGCAGTGCCCGGCGCTGCGCGATATCTTCGCGCATCAGGCTTTGCGCCGCCTGCCAGGGATCGCCGTGCGTTTGCAGATCGATGCGTTGTAATGGCGGTATGCGTTGTGGATCGTGCCGTAACGGCGGAGGAGCGTCGCCACGCCGCTCACCAAAGCGCAGGGCAAACGCCTGCGTCTCGGCGAGGGTAGTGGCGATCGCCCGGCAGAGCGTCTCTTCCTCTACTGCGCCGCACAGTTCGGTGCAGTGTGCGACGGTGGACAGGGTCTGCCCGGGGTGCAAGGTGTGTTCTTCCCAGAAATCAAGCTGCGCTGGCGCCAGCGGCAACCATTCAGAGGCCAAAGCGGTGTCCGACATGTTACCTACCTTTGATAAGCCCGAATAAAGACGCCGAACGGGCGTAACCCGCCGTTCAACGGCTTTTGCGTGTCTCCATACATCATCAAATGAAAATGATAATAACATCTATTATCATTTCCATTAATTTGGTAACACTTTAGATTCTGTTAAGCGGGGATGCAAGTCGCGCAGTAGGGCAAAGAAAAGAAAGCGGCAGGTTGAAGGGCCATAAAAACAAAACGCCCCGGCACAACTGCCCGGGGCGTTTTTAACATCGGCGAGACTCGGCGATTAGGCCTGATTGGCCGGCTTCACCTTCTGCGCCAGAAACTCCGTTTCGTAGGCCAGCGCCTTCTTGCGATCGAACTGGTGCTCCCATTTGGCGATCACCAATACCGCCAACGCGTTACCCACGACGTTCAGCGCGGTGCGCGCCATATCCAGGATACGGTCCACGCCGGCGATGAACGCCAGGCCTTCCAGCGGAATGCCGACGCTGCCCAGCGTGGCCAGCAGCACCACGAACGAGACGCCCGGCACGCCGGCGATCCCTTTCGAGGTGACCATCAGCGTCAGCACCAGCACGATCTCCTGCCCCAACGACAGCTCGATGCCGTACAGCTGGGCGATAAAGATGGCGGCGATGCTCTGGTACAGCGTCGAGCCATCCAGGTTAAAGGAGTAGCCGGTCGGCACCACGAAGCTGGTGATCGACTTGGGCGCGCCGTAAGCCTCCATCTTTTCGATGATGCGCGGCAGCACCGTTTCCGAGCTGGCGGTGGAATAAGCCAGGATCAGTTCGTCTTTCAGGATGCGGATCAGCGTCCAGATGCGCAGGTTGCACAGCCGGGCGACCGCCCCCAGCACCACCAGGGCGAAGAACGCGATGGCGAAGTACACCAGCACCACCAGTTTGGCCAGCGGCAGCAGCGAAGCGAAACCGAAGTTGGCTACCGTGACCGCAATCAGGCCAAACACTCCGATCGGCGCATAGCGCATGATCATGTGGGTGACTTTGAACATGCTTTCGGACACCGCCTTGAACACCTTCAGCAGCGGCTCTTTGGTCTCTTTCGGCAACGACGACAGCCCCAGACCGAACAGCACCGAGAAGAAGATAATCGGCAACATGTCGCCCTTGGCCATCGACGAGAAGACGTTCGACGGGATCAGCGACAGAATGGTCGCCACCAGGCTGTGCGAACCGCTTTGCACCTGTTCGGTGGTTTTCTCATACTGCGAAATGTCCACCGTGGTCAGCGTCGACATATCGATGCCGTGGCCGGGTTGGAATACGTTGGCCAACGTCAACCCCACCACGATGGCAACGGTGGTGATCACTTCGAAGTAAATAATGGTTTTCAATCCGATGCGGCCCAGCTTTTTCGCATCGCCCACGCCGGCAATACCGACGATCAGCGTGGAAATAACGATCGGCACCACAATCATCTTGATCAGACGAATAAAGATATCGCCCGCCGGGCTGAGAATATTACTCACCAGCCACTCACGAGATTCGGTCTGGTTGTGCAATACCGCGCCAACAATAATACCCAGTACCAACGCGATCAGGATTTGCCAAGCCAGGCTAATTTTTACACTTTTCATACCCAAAAAGTCCTCAAAGACCCTTTTCGCCGTACAAAGTCGCAACACGGCGAAAAGAATACTTAATCATTTATTACAGGCTTATGTTAATTCAGTGGAAGCGTTCACCTGCCCTGGGTGCGACGCAGTATAAATCTGTATCATCCGGGCGGCATGCTCTGCAAGCCTTGATTTGTCAGGGTTGAGCGCTGAATCGAATAACAAAAATTTCGCGTTACTATTTCAAACGGCATAATTGCTTGTTATTAAAAACATAATTTTTCATACCATGAAGCACACAAGCACGCCGGCGACGATTTTTTGAACGCCATTAAAATGCGTTATTCTTCACCCATTCTGCATATTTAATCCGCATAAAATGTTTATATTTTGTTACTTAAAAGTCAAATAAATGAGAATTGACCGAGTGACACTTTCGGCCATAAATGCAGCGCCACTTTATATTCAGATTAAAAAACGAACGATATCGCAGAGCGAATGCCATAAGGTATCATCCGACCTTTCATCAGGAATTAAGGTTAATAAAACGTTATTTCACGATGTGTCGTCCATCGTTATATGGTGTTAATACCAACTTCGAATATTAATAGCGAAAAATAATCCAAAAAGATTTATAGCGAGAAATAATTATGACCCTGCGCGTATCTATTAATATCGAGGCAGTTACCCCCGTCTTTGTTTATTCTTTTTTGTTCTTTATATAAGTGTTTTTGGTTAAAAATGCGGGTTTATGGGGATTTAAGCACCAAAGAGATAGATATGCCCTGCAAATGCGACAGAACGATTACAAATCAATATCTTTGTTGCGTGATCTGCCGCGCAAAAAAGAAACAAAGAATCGTAGCAAACTATACTTAACCTTCAGTTGACATATCATTAACAACTTCAAGGAGAAAAGCTATGAGCCAACTGCATAAACACGCTATTCCTTCTGCAATTGCAGAACGCGCCCTGATTAATCCGGCACAATACCAAGAGTATTATCAACAGTCGGTTCAAGACCCAGAGGCTTTCTGGGGTGAGCATGGCAAAATCCTGGATTGGATCAAACCCTATACCAAAGTTAAAAATACCTCGTTCGATCCGGGCCACGTCAGCATTCGCTGGTTTGAAGACGGCACGTTGAACCTGGCGGCCAACTGTCTGGACCGCCATTTGGCCGAGCGCGGCGACCAAACCGCCATTATCTGGGAAGGCGATGACCCGACCCAATCCAAAAAAGTGACTTACAAACAGTTGCACCATGACGTCTGCCAGTTCGCCAACGTGCTGAAAAAGCTCGGCGTGAAAAAGGGCGACGTGGTGGCTATCTATATGCCGATGGTGCCGGAAGCGGCGGTCGCGATGCTGGCCTGCGCGCGCATCGGCGCCGTACATTCGGTGATCTTCGGCGGCTTCTCGCCGGAAGCGGTCGCCGGGCGCATTATCGACTCCAACGCCAAGCTGGTGATCACCGCCGATGAAGGCCTGCGCGCCGGCCGCGCCGTGCCGCTGAAAAAGAACGTCGATGATGCGCTGAAAAATCCCAGCGTGGTTAGCGTCACCAACGTGGTGGTGTTCCAACGCACCGGGAAACCGGGCTACTGGCAGGAAGGGCGCGATCTGTGGTGGCATGAGCTGATCCAGGGCGTCTCCGCCGACTGCCCGCCGGAAGAAGTGAACGCCGAAGATCCGCTGTTTATCCTGTACACCTCAGGCTCGACCGGCAAACCGAAAGGCGTGCTGCACACCACTGGCGGCTACCTGGTGTACGCCGCGATGACCTTTAAATATGTGTTTGACTACCACGACGGCGACATTTACTGGTGCACCGCCGACGTGGGCTGGGTTACCGGCCACAGCTATCTGCTGTACGGCCCGCTGGCCTGCGGCGCCACCACGCTGATGTTCGAAGGCGTGCCTAACTATCCGGGCGTCAATCGCCTGTCGCAGGTGATCGACAAGCACCAGGTCAACATTCTGTATACCGCACCAACCGCCATTCGCGCCCTGATGGCCGAAGGCGACAAGGCGATCGAAGGCACCCGACGCGATTCGCTGCGCATCATGGGCTCGGTCGGCGAGCCGATCAACCCGGAAGCCTGGGAGTGGTACTACAACAAGATAGGCAACGCAAAGTGCCCGATCGTCGACACCTGGTGGCAAACCGAAACCGGCGGCTTCATGATTACCCCGCTGCCGGGCGCCACCGAGCTGAAGGCCGGTTCCGCCACGCGGCCGTTCTTCGGCGTACAGCCGGCGCTGGTCGATAACGTCGGCACACCGCAGGAAGGCGCCTGCGAAGGCAACCTGGTGATCGTCGACTCCTGGCCGGGCCAGGCACGCACCCTGTTCGGCGATCATGACCGCTTCGAGCAAACCTACTTCTCGACCTTCAAAGGCATGTACTTCAGCGGTGACGGCGCCCGTCGCGACGAGGACGGTTACTACTGGATCACCGGCCGCGTCGACGACGTGCTGAACGTCTCCGGCCACCGTCTGGGCACCGCCGAGATCGAGTCTGCGCTGGTATCGCACCCGAAAATCGCCGAAGCCGCGGTGGTCGGCATTCCTCATAACATCAAAGGCCAGGCGATCTACGCCTACATCACGCTGAACCACGGCGAAGAACCGACGCCGGAGCTCTATACCGAAGTGCGCAACTGGGTGCGCAAAGAGATAGGGCCGATCGCCACGCCGGACGTGCTGCACTGGACAGATTCACTGCCCAAGACGCGCTCCGGCAAGATCATGCGGCGTATCCTGCGCAAAATTGCCGCCGGCGACACCAGCAACCTGGGGGACACCTCCACGCTGGCGGATCCGGCCGTAGTCGACAAGCTGTTGGAAGAAAAACAATCAATGAAAGTGCCGTCATAATTTACGCCGCTTCAGGCCGTTCATTCGGATAACGCGCCGTTGAGCGGCCCTGGCGCGGCGTAATCTCTCAATACCGACTGGAGACACTCTGATGAATGACACCATTTATCAAGGGATTGAAGAAAACCCGCGCTTTAAAGAGCTGGTGAGAAAACGCGGCCGGTTCGCCTGGCTGCTTTCGCTGATTACGCTGGCGTTGTACGTCGGCTTTATTCTGTTGATCGCCTTCGATCCGCAATGGCTCGGCACGCCGATCGCCGCCGGATCGACCATCACCCGCGGGATCCCGGTCGGCGTCGGGCTGATCGTGATCTCTTTCGTCTTGACCGGGATCTACGTGTTTCGCGCCAACGGCGAGTTCGATCGCCTCACCGCAGAAATTCTGCGTGAGGTGAAACAATGAAGCGCTTATTCTCTGCCACCGCGCTGCTGTTGCTGCCCGGTCTGGCCTGCGCCGAAGCCATCGGCGGCGAAGTGCATCGTCAGCCGCTGAACATCCAGGCGATCGTGATGTTTATCCTGTTTGTCGGCGCCACGCTCTACATCACCTATTGGGCGTCCAAACGCACCCGTTCCCGTCAGGATTACTACACCGCGGGCGGGCGCATCACCGGCCTGCAAAACGGGTTGGCGATCGCCGGCGACTTCATGTCTGCCGCCTCGTTTCTCGGCATCTCCGCCCTGGTCTACACCTCGGGCTATGACGGCCTGATCTACTCCATCGGCTTCCTCATCGGCTGGCCGATCATTCTGTTCCTGATCGCGGAGCGCCTGCGCAACCTCGGCCGCTATACCTTTGCCGATGTCGCCTCTTACCGCCTAAAACAGAAACCGATCCGCACCCTGTCGGCCTGCGGCTCGTTGGTGGTGGTGGCGCTGTATCTGATCGCGCAGATGGTCGGCGCCGGCAAGCTGATCCAGCTGCTGTTCGGGCTCAACTACCACGTGGCGGTGATCCTGGTCGGTATCCTGATGGTGCTGTACGTGCTGTTCGGCGGCATGCTGGCCACCACCTGGGTGCAAATCATCAAGGCGGTGCTGCTGCTGTCCGGCGCCAGCTTTATGGCGCTGATGGTGATGAAGTCGGTTAACTTCGACTTCAACACCCTGTTCGCCGAAGCGGTGAAGGTGCATCCGAAAGGCATCGCCATCATGAGCCCAGGCGGCCTGGTGTCCGATCCGATTTCCGCGCTGTCGCTCGGCCTGGCGCTGATGTTCGGCACCGCCGGTCTGCCGCACATCCTGATGCGCTTTTTCACCGTGAGTGACGCCAAAGAAGCGCGCAAGAGCGTGTTCTACGCCACCGGTTTTATCGGTTATTTCTATATCCTGACCTTTATCATCGGCTTCGGCGCCATCTTGTTGGTCAGCGCCAATCCGGCGTTCAAAGACGCCACCGGCGCGCTGCTGGGCGGCACCAACATGGCGGCGGTGCACCTGGCCAATGCCGTTGGCGGCAACTTCTTCCTCGGCTTTATCTCGGCGGTGGCCTTCGCCACCATTCTGGCGGTCGTTGCAGGCCTGACGCTGGCCGGCGCCTCGGCCGTTTCCCATGACCTGTACGCCAGCGTGATGAAAAACGGCAAGGCGACCGAGCGCGACGAACTGAGAGTATCTAAGATCACCGTTGTAGTGCTAGGCATTGTCGCCATTGCCCTGGGGATCTTGTTCGAGAAGCAGAACATCGCCTTTATGGTCGGGTTGGCGTTCTCCATCGCCGCCAGCTGTAACTTCCCTATCATCATCCTGTCGATGTACTGGTCGCGTTTGACCACTCGCGGCGCGATGATTGGCGGCTGGCTGGGCCTGTTGACGGCAGTGATTCTGATGATCCTCGGCCCGACGATCTGGGTGCAGATCCTCGGCCATGAAAAACCGATTTACCCGTATGAATATCCGGCGCTGTTCTCGATGATTGTCGCCTTTGTCGGTACCTGGCTATTCTCGATCACCGACAGCTCACTGGCCGGGCAGCAAGAGCGGGAACGCTTCCGGGCTCAGTTTGTCCGTTCGCAAACCGGGTTGGGCATCTCTCAGGGTAGCTCGCATTAACCGAATAATAAGTGAAAAAAGCAAACACACCCTAATCAAAGGCCCTTCGGGGCCTTTTCTCTGGCTGTTTTTGTCGGAGAAACAGCGCAGCATAGCTGCGCTTTTTTGCGTTTTACGCATAGCAAAAAGCCCTGAACGTCAGTTCAGGGCTTTCGGCTTGGTTTGATGCCTGGCAGTGTCCTACACAATTCGTCTCATCCTGAGACTCTCCCCTCCGGGGCCGCCGCACGCGGCGTTAAGGCCCGTTCCCGACGGGCCTTTCGCATGGCCATGCTCGAGCAGAACGCCAGATAACAGACAAAACAAAAAGCCCCATGCTTTCGCATGAGGCTTGTTGTTTTATTTGATGCCTGGCAGTGTCCTACTCTCGCATGGGGAGACCCCACACTACCATCGGCGCTACGGCGTTTCACTTCTGAGTTCGGCATGGGGTCAGGTGGGACCACCGCGCTATTGCCGCCAGGC
>NZ_JBPIZA010000003.1:0-282014 GCF_051172435.1 Serratia sp. G204Y
TTACTGCATGAATTTTACTTCAGTTAGTCACTCTTCAAGACTTGATATTTTTTTGCATCCGAAGATGCTGGATATCGTCTTGTGGAGTGCCCACACAGATTGTCTGATAAATTGTTAAAGAGCAGTGAGTTAGGCGCTTTCGCTTGCTAACTCGAGGTGGCGTATATTACGCTTTTCACCCGGAGAGTCAAGCGTTTATTTCGCTTTCCTCTCGCTGACCCGGCGGCTTGTCAGTCGTTGTTCCCGGTCAGTGGAGGCGCATTATAGGGAGTTCTCGGCGGGCCGCAACCCCTAATTGCAAAAAACTTTTCAAGCGCGCTTTTTTTCAACAAAAGGGCGAAAAAGCGACGAATTTATGTCACTTTTTCCGGCAAACAGCCATAAAAGCTGGCGATCACTGGAGTAAAATAGAAATAACGATGTCAGTAAGGACCCGCAGCCATGCAGCTAAATGCACAACAACAGGCCGCCCAACGCAATCTTTCTTATCTGCTTGCAGAGAAACTCGGCCAACAAATTCTGGCGGGCGATTATCAGGCCGGCAGCATCCTGCCCGGTGAAATGGAACTGGGCGAGCAATTCGGCGTCAGCCGCACCGCAGTACGCGAAGCGGTAAAGATGTTAGCCGCCAAAGGCATGTTGTTGCCGCGCCCACGTATCGGCACCCGCGTGATGCCGCAAAGCCAATGGAATTTTCTCGACCAGGATTTACTGACCTGGTGGATGACGCGGGAAAACTTCGATCAGGTGATGCAACACTTCCTTATCCTGCGCACTTCGCTGGAGCCGCAGGCCTGCGCGTTGGCGGCAAACCACGCCAGCCCGCAGCAAACCAAGCTGCTGGCGGAGCTGATGGCGGAAATGCGCGCGCTGCATACCCAGTTTGATCGCGAGCGTTGGATCCAGGTCGATACCCAATTCCACCAGCTCATCTACGAGGCCAGCGGCAACCCGTTCCTGACCTCGTTCGCCAACCTGTTCAGCTCGGTGTACCAAAGCTACTTCCGCGCCATCACCGGCAATGAAGTGATCAAGCTGCGCCATCATCAGGCTATCGTCGATGCGATACTCGCCGGAGACAGCGCCGGCGCGCTCGTCGCCTGCCAGATACTGCTGAAAGAGAAAGACTAGACACGCTCCCCGCTTATATATAGAAGAAAGAGACGAGGGACAGACGACCATTTAACCAGGACCGACCATGACCCAATCCGCGCGCAGTATGGCAGGACTTCCGTGGATCGCCGCAATGGCGTTCTTTATGCAGGCGCTGGACGCCACTATCCTCAATACCGCGCTGCCGGCGATCGCCCAAAGCCTGGGGCGTTCGCCGCTGGCGATGCAATCGGCCGTCATCAGCTACACGCTGACGGTAGCGATGCTGATCCCGGTCAGCGGCTGGCTGGCGGACCGCTTCGGCACCCGGCGCGTGTTCATCTTCGCCGTCACGTTATTCACCCTCGGCTCGCTGCTGTGCGCTCTGTCCCCTACGCTGAGCGCGCTGGTAGCCTCTCGCGTGCTGCAGGGCATCGGCGGCGCGATGATGATGCCGGTCGCGCGATTGGCGCTACTGCGAGCCTACCCGCGCAGCGAACTGCTGCCGGTGCTGAACTTCGTCACCATGCCCGGCCTGGTCGGGCCGATTCTGGGGCCGCTGCTGGGCGGCTGGCTGGTCACCTACGCCACCTGGCACTGGATTTTCCTGATCAATATCCCTATCGGCCTGCTCGGCATCTTCTATGCGCGTAAATACATGCCGGACTTCACCACGCCCAAGCGCCGCTTCGACTTCCTTGGCTTTATGCTGTTCGGCCTGAGCCTGGTGCTGATCTCTACCGGGCTGGAACTGTTTGGCGAGCGGGTACTGGCGAGCTACGTTTCGCTGGGCATTCTGCTCAGCGGCTTCGTGATGCTGTTCGGCTACATCGCGCACGCACGCCGTCATCCTCAGCCGCTGATCGGTCTCGACCTGTTCAAAACCCGCACTTTCTCGGTCGGCATCGCCGGCAACGTCGCCTCCAGGCTGGGCACCGGCTGCGTGCCGTTTTTAATGCCGCTCATGCTGCAGGTGGGATTCGGCTATACGGCGATCGTCGCCGGCTGCATGATGGCGCCAACCGCCATCGGTTCGCTGATGGCGAAATCCACCGTCACTCAGGTGCTGCGCTGGTTCGGCTACCGAAAAACGCTGGTCGGCATCACCGTCATCATCGGGGTGCTGATCGCCCAGTTCGCCCTGCAAAGCCCGGGCATGCCGCTGTGGCTGATGATCCTGCCGCTGTTCGTGCTGGGCATGGCGATGTCCACCCAGTTCACCGCCATGAACACCATCAGCCTGGCGGATTTGAACGACGCCAACGCCAGCGCCGGCAACAGCGTCCTGGCGGTCACCCAACAGCTGTCCATCAGCTTCGGCGTGGCGATCAGCGCGGCGGTGCTGCGTTTTTACGAATCCCTGTCGTTAGGCACCATGATCGACCACTTCCATTACACCTTTATCACCATGGGGATCGTCACCGTGGCATCGGCGCTGGTGTTTATGTTGCTGAGAAGGAAGGATGGCCGCAATTTGATCAGCGGCCAGGAAAGCAAGAAAGAAGCGAAGGCGGCGAGTTAACGGCGGCCCACCGAGGCGCGTTCCACCAGCTCGGGCGTCAGCACCAGCACCTGGGGGGCGCGCTCCGGGTTTTGCAGACGGTTGATCAGCGCATCGATCGCCAGTTCGCCCAGCGAATCCTTCGGCTGATGAATGGTGCTCAGCGGCGGCGCCAGATAGCGCGCCAGCTCAATGTCATCGTAGCCCATCACCGCCATATCCTGCGGCACGGAGAGCCCGGCCTGATACAGCGCCTGATAAACGCCCACCGCCACCGCGTCGTTACCGGCGAACACCGCATGCGGCGGCTCATCCAGCGCCAGCAGTTGGCGCATGGCGTTCACGCCGCCCTCAAACTCAAAATCGCAGTGCACTTCATACCCTGGCGGAACCGGCAATCCGGCGCGCCGCATCGCGTTGCGATAGCCTTCCAGCCGGTGACGAGCGGTGGTTTTATCCTGCGGGCCGGCGATGCAGGCGATCTTGCGGTAGCCGCGGGCGATCAGATGATCGGTCGCCATCTCGCCGCCCAGCAGCGAGTTATCCTGAATAATGTCGTTGGCACCCTCGAACGGCGCCCAGTCCATCATCACGATCGGCAGTGACGGGTAGCGGCTCAGGGCATCCTGCGACGGCCGGTGGTTTTCGGTGCACATCAGCAGCAAACCGTCGACGCGCTTTTGCAGCAGCGTCTCCATGCTGCGGTTCATGCGCGCGGCGTCTTCTTCCGTGTTGCACAGGATTAAACTGTAGCCGCGTTCATAGCAGCTGCGCTCCACGCCGCGCACCACTTCGGCATAAAACGGGTTGTTGCTGGCGGTCACCAGCATGCCGATGGTGCGCGTCTGGTTGAGCTTCAGGCTGCGCGCCAGCGCGGAAGGCGCATAGTTCAGCTGTTCTACGGCCGCCATGACCTTGTCGCGCACGCTGTCGCTGACAAAGCGATTGTTGTTGACCACATGCGAAACGGTAGAGGTTGAAACACCCGCCAGGCGGGCGACATCTTTCATGGTGGCCAAAGGATCACCCCTGCTGCTGCAAGAAGGCGTCAATATCTTCACGCCACGGCACCGAAGGCTGCGCGCCAGGGCGGGTCACGGCGATCGCCGCCGCCGCATGGGCGAAACGCACCGCGTCGGCCATGGCCTTGCCTTCCAACAGGGCAGTGACCAGCGCACCGTTAAAGGTATCGCCGGCGGCGATGGTATCCACCGCTTGCACCTTGAAGCCGGGCACCCGTTTGCCGTGGCCGTTTTCACTCAGCCACACGCCGCGGCTGCCGAGGGTGATGATCACCGTCGCGATGCCCTTGTCGTGCAGTGCCTGCGCCGCGCGCGCCGCATCGGCGTCGTTGTCCACGGCGATGCCGGTCAGGCGCTGGGCTTCGGTTTCATTCGGGGTGATCATATCGATCATGCCCAGCAGCTCGTCCGGCAGCTCACGCGCCGGGGCCGGGTTGAGGATCACTTGCGTGTGATGCTGCTTCGCCAGGCGGGCGGCGGCGATCACCGTCTCCAGCGGCGACTCCAGCTGCATCAGGAGGGCATCGGCGTCGATCACTTTTTGTTGGTAGCGTGCCAGGTAATCCGGCGTCACCGCCGCGTTGGCGCCGGCATCGATACCGATCACGTTCTCGCCTTCGGCGTTGACGAAGATCAGCGCCACGCCGGTGGTGCTGTCGGCGATGGCTTCAATCGGTTGGGTATCAATACGATCGCTCGCCAGCTGCCGGCGGACACGTTCGCCAATGTCGTCGGCGCCCACGCAGGCGATAAAGGCGATCTCCGCCCCGCTGCGCCCGGCCGCCACCGCCTGATTCGCGCCCTTGCCGCCAAACGCCACCTTATACTGTTTCCCGATCACCGTTTCGCCCGGGTGGGGGAAGTGTTCAATATTGAGGATATGGTCGGCATTGATGCTGCCAAGAACCACCAGCTTACCTGTTTCCATCGCATTGATTCCTGAATTGCGCGCCATCGTAAACACCCCGTTCCGATGGCGCTGGTATGACTTATTTAGTGACCAGTTTCAAATCGACCGGGATGGTCGCCGGCACTTTTTCGCCTTTCAGCACTTTATCGGCGGTTTCCACACCGATCACGCCGATCTGATCGGGACGCTGCGCCACGGTCGCCGCCAGCTTGCCGCCTTCAACCGCTTTCACGCCGTCGGCGGTGCCGTCGAAGCCTACCACGATCACGTCGGTTTTACCGGCGGTTTGCAGCGCGCGCAGCGCACCCAGCGCCATTTCATCGTTCTGGGCGAACACCGCCTGCACGTCCGGGTGCGCGGTCAGCAGGTTCTGCATCACGTTCAGGCCCTTGGTGCGATCGAAATCGGCCGGCTGGCTGGCCAACAGTTTGAATTTATTCTGATCCAGCGACTGCTTGAAGCCTTCACCGCGTTCACGCGCGGCGGAAGTGCCGGCGATGCCTTCCAGCTGAATCACCTTGGCATCGGCGCCCACTTTCTTGGCGATGAAGTCGCCGGCCATTTTACCGCCCACGCGGTTGTCCGAAGCGATGTGGCTTACCACCTCGCCCTTGCTCGCCACGCGATCCAGCGTGATGACCGGGATCTTAGCCTGGTTGGCCATCTTGATCGCGTTGCCCACCGCATCGGAGTCGGTCGGGTTGATCAGCAGCAGCTTGGGCGCGCGCACCATCAGATCCTGCACGTTGGCCAGCTCTTTCGCCGGGTTATTCTGGGAATCCAGCACCACCAGGTTGTAGCCCAGCTTGTTGGCCTCTTGCTGCGCGCCATCCTTCATCGAGACGAAGAACGGGTTGTTGAGGGTGGACACCACCAGCGCGATGGTGTCTTTGGCCATGGCATTGGCGCTCAGGGTGGCGCTCAGCGCGAGGGCGGAAGCTAAGGTTGCCAGTTTTTTCATTTTCATCATCGTGATTCCTGTAGGGGGAGGTTACTTGTTGCTTTTGTTATCTACCAGAACCGCCAGCAGTATCACCACTGCCTTCACGATCATTTGGTAGTAGGAAGAAACACCCAGTAAATTCAGGCCGTTGTTCAGGAAGCCGAGGATCAGCGCCCCGATCAGCGTGCCGACGATGCGGCCCTTGCCGCCGGCCAGGCTGGTGCCGCCCAGCACCACGGCGGCGATGGCGTCCAGCTCATAGCCGGTGCCGGCGGTCGGCTGCGCTGACGACAGGCGCGCCACTTCGATCACCCCGGCCAGCGCCGCCAGCAGGCCGCACAGCGAGTAGACGATAATCTTCACTTTATCGACGCTGATGCCGGACAGGCGGGTTGCCGCTTCGTTGCCGCCCAGGGCATAAATATAGCGGCCCAGGCGCGTATGGTGCAGCATATACCAGGCGGCGATGAACACGATCGCCATGATCCAGATCGGCGTAGGCACGCCCAGCGGGCGGCCGATGCCAAACCAGCCGAAGGTGTCGGCCACGTCGGTGAAACCGGTGTTGACCGGGCTGCCGTTGGTGTACACCATGGTGACGCCGCGCAGCAGCAGCATCATCACCAGCGTGGCGATAAAGGCCTGCACTTTGCCTTTGGCGACGATCACCCCGGTGCAGGCGCCAACCGCGGCGCCCAGCGCCAATGCCGCCGCCACCGCCACCAGCGCGTTGACCTCAAAGCCGACGATCGACGCCGCCACCGCGCCGGTCAGCGCCAGCAGCGATCCCACCGACAGATCGATGCCGGACGTAAGGATCACCAGCGTCATCCCCACCGCCATGATGGCGTTCACCGAGGTTTGCTGCAGAATATTGAACAGATTGTTCAGGGTGAAGAAGTTCGGGCTCATGGAAGAGACCACGGCGATTAGCACCAGCAGCGCAATCAACGACTTCTGCTCTAACAGCCACTCTTTACTGAACCAGCGCTTGGCTGCGATAGTCTGGGAACTCATATCTGATTACTCCTGCTTTACGCCGTATTGCTTGCCGACGGCTGCCGCCATCAACGCTTCCTGGGTGGCCTGTTCAATCGGGAACTCGCCGCTGAGATGCCCTTCGTGCATCACCAGAATGCGATCGCTCATGCCCATCACCTCCGGCATTTCCGAAGACACCAGAATGATGCTCAGCCCTTCCTGCTTGAACTGGTTGATTAACTGATAGATCTCTTTTTTGGCGCCGACGTCGACGCCGCGCGTCGGCTCATCGAGGATCAGCACCTTCGGCCGAGTCATCAGGCCGCGGGCGATCGCCACTTTTTGCTGATTGCCGCCGGAAAGCAGACCGATCGGCTGTTCCATCGACGGCGTTTTGATATTAAACAGCCGGATGAAATCCCCCACCGCCTGCCGCTCGTCGGCCTGTTTCAGGCTGCCGTCGGCGCGGCTGAAGTAGCGCAGCGCGGTCAGCGACATGTTTTCCTTCACCGACATGCCCAGCACCAGGCCGTCGCGCTTGCGGTCTTCCGAGATATAGACGATGCCGTTCGCCAACCCGTCCTGCGGCGAATGGGTGACCACCTCGCGGCCATCCAGGCTGACGGTGCCGGCCTTGCGCGGCGCGGCGCCGTACAGGATCTTCATCAGTTCGGTGCGCCCGGCGCCCATCAGCCCGGCCACGCCGAGGATCTCGCCGCGATACAGCGTAAAACTGACGTCCTCAACGCCGGGGCCGGAAAGGTGGCTGACTTCCAACCGTTTTTCCCCGCGCGGCAAATCAAGGCGCGGGTACTGCTCTTCCAGCTTGCGGCCGACCATCATCTCAATCAGCGAATCTTCCTGCAGCTCGCTCACCGGCCGCTCGGCGATAAACTGCCCGTCGCGGAACACGGTCACGTCGTCGCAGATTTCAAAAATCTCTTTCAGGCGGTGCGAGATATAAACGATGCCGCGCCCTTCGGCCTTCAGCTCGTTGATCACTTTGAACAGCGAGGCGGTTTCGGTGTCGGTCAGCGCGTCGGTCGGTTCGTCCATGATGATCACTTTCGATTCGAAGCTCAGCACCTTGGCAATCTCCACCATCTGCTGATCGCCGATCGACAGCTCGCCCACCAGCCGGTGGCTGCTGTAGCGCAGGTTGAGGCGCGCCAACAGGCGATCGGCCTCGGCGTACATACGCTTCCAGTCAATGCGGCCGAAACGGTTGACGAACTCGCGGCCGAGGAAGATGTTTTCCGCAATCGTCAGCTGCGGGATCAGATTCAGCTCCTGATGGATAATGCCGATGCCCGCTTCCTGCGAATCTTTAGGCCCGTTGAACGCCACCTCGTTACCGAGAAAATACTGGCTGCCGGCGTCTTTCTGGTAGATGCCGGTCAGCACTTTCATCATGGTGGACTTCCCGGCGCCGTTTTCCCCCACCAGCGCCATCACCTTGCCGGGATAAACGCTGAGGGCGGCGCCGGAAAGCGCCTTCACGCCGGGAAAGGCTTTATCAATCCCTTTCAGTTGCAGTAAAGGTTGCATAAACGCCTCAGAAAGTTACGCCGGCGCACAGGATCAGGTTCGCGTAAGGCGAACACTCCCCGCTGCGGATCACCGCCCGGCTGTGCTCGGTTTGCGCTTTAAACGCCTGATGGCTGATATAACGCACGCTGATGGTATTGCCCTGGCGTTGGCCCAGTGCGGTCAGTTCAGCCAGCAGTGCCTCGTGAAGCGACGGATTCTGTTTCACGATCTCTTCCGCCAGGATGGCGCTTTCTACCTGCATCTCTTGCGTAACCGCCGCGAACACCTGCATGAAGGTCGGCACGCCCTGCGTCAGCGCCAGATCGATGCGCTGCGTCGCCGCCGGTATCGGCAGGCCCGCGTCGCACAGGGTGAGCTGGTCGGTATGCCCCAGCCGGGCAATCACGGCAGACACATCGGAATTCAGTAATACGCCTTTTTTCATCTTCTCACTCCGCTAGCGAAACGTTTCGCTCTCTGGGGGAGTTTAAAAAAACGGCAGGGGAAGGCAACCGGGACAATGCAGAAGTGTGATCGCTATCGAAACGTTTCGTTCACGCACGGACAATGCGCAAACAAAAGGGGCTCAGCCATGCTGAGCCCCTGTCAGGCGGGTTAGATCTCGACCTGCGTGCCGAGCTCGATGACCCGGTTCGGCGGGATCTCAAACTGATCCGGCGCGCGCAGCGCGTTGCGGCTCAGGGCGACGAACAGCTTGCCGCGCAGGTAGAGGTACCACGGCCGCTTGGTGAGGATCAGCGATTCATGGGACATGAAGAACGAGGTCTCCGACATGCGGCACGGCAACCCTTCCAGCCCGCAGCGGTGGAATACCTCCTCGACGTTCGGCGTTTCCCGCCAGCCGTAGCTGGCCACTACCCGCCAGAAGGTCGGCGACAGCTGTTCGATGGTCACCCGGCGCACGTTGTGCACGTAAGGCGCATCCTCGGTGCGCAGCGTCAGCAGCACCACACGCTCATGCAGCACCTTGTTGTGCTTCAGGTTGTGCAGCAGCGCAAAAGGAATGACGTTGGTGGCGCGCGACAGGAACACCGCGGTACCCGGCACCCGCACCGGCGGCGATTTCTCCAGCGAGGCGATCATCGCCTCCAGCGAGTTGCCGTGTTCATGCAGGCGGCGCAGCAGGCGGAAGCGCTCGCTCTTCCAGGTGGTCATAATGATAAACATCACCAGCGCCAAGGTCAGCGGCAACCAGCCGCCGGAGAACAGCTTCAGGGCATTGGCGGAGAACATCGGCACGTCGATGATCAGCAAGATGGCAGCGATGCCGAGCGCCAGGAAGCGATTCCAGTGCCAGTTGTTGATCGCCACCGAGGTGACCAGAATGCTGGTCAGCACCATGGTGCCGGTGACGGCGATGCCGTACGCCGCCGCCAGGTTGCTGGAGTGTTCGAAACCGACAATCACCAGCACCACCGAGATGTACAGCGTCCAGTTGATCACTGGAATGTAGATCTGGCCGGATTCCATTTCCGAGGTGTGAATAATGCGCATCGGCGACAGATAGCCCAGGCGCACCGCCTGGCGGGTCAGCGAGAAGACGCCGGAAATCACCGCCTGCGAAGCGATAACCGTCGCCAGGGTCGCCAGAATCAGCAGCGGGATCAGCGCCCAGTCGGGTGCCAGCAGGAAGAACGGGTTTTTGATCGCCTCAGGGTTTTTCAGCAGCAGCGCGCCCTGGCCGAAGTAGTTGAGCACCAGCGAAGGCAGCACCACGGTGAACCAGGCCAGGCGGATCGGGAACTTACCGAAGTGCCCCATATCGGCATACAGCGCCTCGACGCCGGTGATCGACAGCACCACCGCCCCCAGCGCAAAGAACGACACCTTCTTATATTCCATGAAGAAGTTGAGCGCCCATTTGGGGTTCAGCGCCTGCAGCACTTCCGGGTTCGAAATGATGCTGCGCGCGCCCAGTACCGCCAACACGATGAACCACAACAGCATTACCGGGGCGAACAGCTTGCCGACGCTGCCGGTACCGTGCTTTTGGATAACGAACAGCAGCGTCAGCACCAGAATGGAGAGCGGCACGATATAGGCATCGAGCGCAGGCGCGGCGATTTCCAGCCCCTCTATCGCCGACATCACCGAGATAGCCGGGGTGATCACCACCTCGCCATAGAAGAAGCTGCCGCCGATCAGGCCCAGTATCACCAGCACCGCGGTGGTGCGCGCCGAAGTGTTGCGCCCGGCCAGCGACATCAGCGTCAGAATGCCGCCCTCGCCGGCGTTGTCCGCGCGCATCACGTAGGTGAGATATTTGAGGGAAACGATCACGATCAGCATCCAGAAAATCAGCGACAGGAAGCCGAAAACCACGTCTGGACGAACATCGAAGCCGTAATGGCCGGAGAAACACTCTCTCAACGTATAGAGAGGGCTGGTGCCGATATCACCGTAGACCACGCCGATGGCCGCCAGGGTTACCGCCGATAAGGACTGCTTATGCTCTGCGCTCATAATTCGTTTCTTTATCAGAACATCCGTTAGCGATGCATCCGCATCAGGCAAAATACGGGCTCAAAGATCCGTCACGCCCACCAGAAAGCCGCACAGTATGCACCATTTATACGGCTTGCCTACCCTTATATCAGAGCCGAAAAATAAACAAAATGTGAACCGGATATCCGGCTCAACTTAGAAAAATATTACTAATCAACAAGCTATACCACTAAAAATAATGGTGGTTTATCATCGGATTATCGACCAAGATTGGCTAACTCTCGGACAATGCGACAATTATATGACGCCATCATCCCTTCTGGCAGAACGAATTTCCCGCCTCAGCAGCGCGCTGGAGAGCGGTCTTTATGAGCGGCAAGAAGCGATTCGCCTGTGCCTGCTGGCGGCGCTGAGCGGCGAAAGCGTATTCCTGCTCGGCCCGCCCGGCATCGCCAAGAGCCTGATCGCGCGCCGGCTGAAGTTTGCCTTCCGCAACGCCCGCTCCTTTGAATACCTGATGACGCGCTTTTCCACGCCGGAAGAGGTCTTCGGCCCGCTCTCCATTCAGGCGCTGAAAGATGAGGGGCGCTATCAGCGCCTGACCGCCGGCTACCTACCGGAAGCGGAGATCGTGTTTCTGGACGAGATCTGGAAGGCCGGCCCGGCGATCCTCAACACCCTGCTGACGGCGATCAACGAACGGCGCTTTCGCAACGGCAACAGCGAAGAACCGATCCCGCTGCGCCTGCTGGTCACCGCCTCCAACGAACTGCCCGAAGCGGACAACAGCCTCGAAGCCTTATATGACCGCATGCTGATCCGCCTGTGGCTGGATAAGGTGCAGGATAAGCAGAATTTCCGCTCGCTGCTGGTCAACCGCCAGAGCGAAAGCCAAAACCCGGTGCCGGCGGCGCTGAGCGTCAGCGACGAAGAGTTTCTGCAGTGGCAGCCGCAGATCGATAAGGTGGCGCTGCCGGAAGCCTGCTTTGAGCTGATTTTCCAGCTGCGCCAGCGGCTGGACGCGCTGGAACAGGCGCCGTACGTCTCTGACCGACGCTGGAAAAAAGCCCTGCGCCTGCTGCAGGCCTGCGCCTTCTTCAGCGGGCGCGACGCTATCGCCCCGCTCGACCTGATGCTGCTGAAAGACTGCCTGTGGCACGATCTCACCTCGCTGAAGCTGCTGCAACAGCAGATCGATCAGCTGTTGACCGAATCGGCCTACCAGCAACAGTCGATGCTGATCCAACTGCAACAAATCCACACCCGCTGGCTGCAGGATCAGCAGCAACAAAGCGACCGGCAGGCCATCAGCCTGGTGAAAAAGGGCGGCATGTTCAGCCGTAAACCGCAATACGCACCGGCCACGCCGTTCGCCGGCGGCACCCTCACCCTGTTGCTGCAAAAGCCGCTGCAGCTGCATGACATTCAGGTCAACCATCTGAGCATCGAAAGCAGCGTGCTGGACAACTGGCTGCAAAAAGGCGGCGACGTGCGCGCCAAGCTGAACGGCATCGGCTTCGCGCAGCCGATCGATTTGGAGGTCGACGACCAACTGCACCTGACGGTGCTGGACGTCAGCCGCCAGCCGTCGCTGCTGGCGCTGCCAGGCAAACAGGCCACCGCCACGCCGCAGGCGCTGCTGGACGAAATGGACGCGTTGGCCCAACGCCTGGCGGAGCAGCGCCGCGCCTTCAGCCAACATCAGCCCTGTCTGTTCACACCCGCCGCCGGCCTGGCCAAGATCGAAGCCAGTCTGCTACAGGTGGCGGAGCAGGTTAAACAGCAACTGCAGCAAATGCGCGGCCAGTAACCATGCTCAGTCTGGAGACGCTCGATCTGCTGCTGGCGATCGCCGAAGGCGAAATGATCGAGGAGATGATCGTCGGCATGCTGGCGGCGCCGCAGCTGTCGGTGTTCTTTAAAAAGTTTCCGGCCCTTCGCCGGGCGTTGGATCGCGATCTGCCACGCTGGAAACTGCAGCTCAAGGAGCGTCTGCAGGAAGCTATGGTGCCGCCGGCGCTGGCGCAGGAATTTTACCGCTACCAACAGTGCCAGCTGGAGAACAACACCCAGTTCTATCACAACCTCAACGACACGATGGAGCTGCTGCGCCAGCTGGTCTCGCCGTTTTATGAACAGGCGCGCGCGCTGGTGGACGCCGCCGATCTGCCCAATCATCCGCTGGACGACAGCTTCCAAACCCTGTTCCTGCAGCGCTGGCGCATCAGCCTGACGCTGCAGGCCACCATGCTGCACCACCAGCTGCTGGAACAGGAGCGCGAGCAACTGATGGCGGAACTGCAGGAGCGATTGGCGCTGAGCGGCGCGCTGGAGCCGCTGCTGTCGGAAAACGACACCGCCGCCGGCAGGCTGTGGGACATGAGCAAAGGCCAGCTACAGCGCGGCGATTACCAGCGGCTGGTGGAGTACGGCAACTTTTTGCAGCAGCAGCCGGAGCTGAAAAAGCTGGCGCAGCAGTTGGGCCGCAGCTATCAGGCCAAGGCGGTGCAGCAACAGGACGCGCAGCCGGAGCCGTTCAGGGTGATGGTGCAGGTGCCGGCCACGCTACCGGAAGAAGTGAGCGGCATTCATCAGAGCGACGACATCCTGCGCCTGCTGCCGCCGGAGCTGGCGACGCTAGGCATTGAAGAGCTGGAGTTCGAATTTTATCGCCGCCTGTTGGAAAAGCGGCTGCTGAGCTACCGCCTGCAGGGCGACGTCTGGCAGGAGCAGATCCTGATCCGCCAGGTCACCCATCAGCAGCAGGATCAACAGCCGCGCGGGCCGTTTATCGTCTGTGTGGACACCTCAGGATCGATGGGCGGCTTCAACGAACAGTGCGCCAAGGCGTTCTGCCTGGCGCTGCTGCGCATTGCGCTGGCGGACAACCGCCGTTGCTACATCATGCTGTTCGCCAACCAGATCGTGCATTATGAGCTCACCGCCGCCAGCGGCATCGAACAGGCGGTGCGCTTTCTCGGCCAGCAGTTTCGCGGCGGCACCGATCTGGCGGCCTGCCTGAACGCCACCGTCACCAAAATGGCGGAGAGCGGCTGGTTTGACGCCGATGCGGTGATCATTTCCGATTTTATCGCCCAGCGGTTGCCGGAGGAGGTAATAAAGAAGGTGAAACAGCAGCAGCAAAGCCACCAGCAGCGTTTCCATGCGGTGGCGATGTCCGCCTACGGCAAACCCGGCATCATGCGCATCTTCGATCATATCTGGCGCTTCGATACCGGGCTGAAAAGCCGTTTGATGCGCCGCTGGCGGCGCTAGGCGGGATCAGAGCAGGCCTTCGACCGCCCCGCGCACTTCCGGCGACCACACGCCGCACTGCACCTGGCCGATATGCGACAGTTGCAGCAGCAGCATCACCAAGCGCGACTGACCGATGCCGCCGCCGATAGTCTGCGGCATATCGCCGCGCAGCAGCGACTGGTGCCACTCCAGCTTCATGCGCTCTTCATCGCCGGTCAGCGCCAGCTGACGTTTCAGCGCGGCGGCGTCGACGCGGATGCCCATAGAGGACAGCTCGAAAGCGTCCTGCAGCACCGGGTTCCACACCACGATATCGCCGTTCAGGCCCGCCAGGCCATCCGCCGCCGGGGTGGTCCAATCATCATAATCCGGTGCCCGCACATCGTGCGATTTGCCGTGCGACAGCTTGCCGCCGATGCCGATCAGGAACACTGCGCCCAGCTCTTTGGCGATCGCCCGCTCGCGCCCTTTGGCGTCCAGATCCGGGTAACGCTGCAGCAGGGTTTCGCTGTGCACAAAGTGGATCTGTTCCGGCAGGAACGGGGTCAGACCATGCTCGCGGCTGACTTCCGCCTCCGTCGCCTTGATGGCGGCGTAAATGCTGCGCACGGTGCTTTTCAGGTAGTCCAGGCTGCGCTCTCCGTCGCCCATCACCCGTTCCCAGTCCCACTGATCGACGTACACCGAGTGGATAGGCGTCAGGCGATCTTCATCCGGGCGCAGCGCCTTCATATGGGTGTACAGGCCTTCGCCGGCGCCGAAATCGTAGCTGCCCAGCGTTTTACGTTTCCATTTCGCCAATGAATGCACCACTTCGAAGGTGGCGTCCGGCAGGGTTTTCACCTTAACCTGCACCGCTTTCTCGCTGCCGGAGAGGTTATCCTGCGTGCCGTCGCCCAGACGGCTGAGGATCGGCGCCTGCACTTCGATCAGGCCAAGCTGTTGCTCCAGCTGGCGGGAGAAGAAGGATTTGACCTGGCTGATTTGTTGTTGTTTTTGGATAAACTGTTTTTTCATTGCCATATCTCTTGTAAACCTGTCTCTGTTGCCATCGATTAAGCAACAAAATGACATGTCAATTCAATATCCATTAATCAATATTGCCTTTTCACTTTTAATCGTTCATTTTTATCCGGACAGAATTCAACAATCGTTAATTAATGGGGGATTAAATGGCGGAAATTTATCAGATCGATAATCTCGATCGCGGCATCCTCAACGCTCTGATGGACAACGCGCGCACGCCGTACGCCGAACTGGCGAAAAACTTCGCCGTCAGCCCCGGCACCATTCATGTGCGGGTAGAGAAGATGAAACAGGCCGGGATCATCACCGGCGCGCGCATCGACGTCAGCCCCAAACAGCTGGGCTACGATGTGTGCTGCTTTATCGGCATCATATTAAAGAGCGCCAAGGACTACCCTTCGGCGCTGAAAAAGCTGGAAAGCCTGGAGGAAGTGGTGGAAGCCTATTACACCACCGGCCACTACAGCGTCTTTATCAAGGTGATGTGCCGATCGATCGACGCACTGCAGCAGGTACTTATCAACAAGATCCAGACCATCGACGAGATCCAGTCTACCGAAACGCTGATCTCGCTGCAGAACCCCATTATGCGCACCATCGTGCCGTAACCCGCCAAATTGCATACCCACATTATCCACAGGTAGATCCCAGCCGATTCACAGCGTACAATGCAGCCACTTTGAGTGAGAAGGTTGGGATCGTTGGTTCATGGCAGACATTACTCTGATCAGTGGCAGTACGCTTGGCAGCGCCGAATACGTGGCTGAACATTTGGCTGAAAAGCTGGAAGACGCGGGTTTCTCTACCGAGATGCTGCACGGCCCTGAACTGGATGAACTGCCGTTGACCGGCCGCTGGCTGGTGGTCTCTTCCACGCACGGCGCCGGCGAACTGCCGGATAACCTTCAGCCGCTGCTGGAGCAGATCGCCGAACAACAGCCGGATCTTTCCGAGGTGCAGTTCGGCGCCGTCGGTTTGGGCAGTTCGGAATACGACATCTTCTGCGGCGCGATCAAACAGATCGACGATCTGCTGATCGCCAGAGGCGCGAAAAGGATCGGCGATCGTCTCGAGATCGACGTGACCGAGCATGAAATTCCCGAGGATCCGGCCGAGGAATGGGTAAAAAACTGGATTAATTTACTCTAGTTTGTCTAAAGATCGCGCGAACGATTGTGGATAACTAAGCTTAAAAGCAGGGTAAAAGCCGTAGTTATCCAAATAACAACCGTAGGTCGCTTTTTGTCCTGTGCATAACAAGCCTTTTAGATCCCAGCTTATCTGCGTCGGGATCACCGATCATTCACAGCAAACGATCCTCCTTAATCTGCTGATCTTCTTCGTGAATAGTTACTTATCCACAGAGGATCGCGATCCTAATAAGAGATCTAATAAAGAGATCTTTAAATAAAAAAGATCTTCTTTTAATTACCGACGATCCTGACCGCTTGGTCGATCGTCTAAACTTGAGTAGAATCCCCCACCCCAGGGCAAATACGATCGTTCGCAATACGGCGAGGTGCAGTTCCATGTTTTATCCAGATCAATTTGACGTCATCATCATCGGTGGTGGCCATGCAGGTACCGAGGCCGCCATGGCCGCGGCGCGCATGGGACGTCAGACTTTATTATTGACACACAATATCGATACGCTGGGACAGATGTCCTGTAACCCGGCGATTGGCGGTATTGGTAAAGGGCATCTGGTTAAGGAAATTGATGCACTCGGCGGCCTGATGGCCACGGCGATCGATCATGCCGGCATCCAGTTTAGGATACTAAACGCCAGCAAAGGCCCTGCCGTCCGCGCCACTCGCGCGCAGGCGGATCGCGTACTGTATCGCCAGGCGATCCGCACCGCGTTGGAGAACCAGCCCAACCTGATGATCTTCCAACAGCCGGTTGAGGATCTGATCGTCGAAAACGATCGCGTAGTGGGCGCCGTAACCCAAATGGGCCTGAAATTCCGCGCCAAGGCGGTGGTATTGACCGTCGGCACCTTCCTGGACGGCAAGATCCATATCGGCCTGGAGAATTACAGCGGCGGCCGCGCGGGGGATCCTCCTTCGATCTCGCTGTCGCAGCGTTTGCGTGAACTGCCGCTGCGCGTCAACCGCTTGAAAACCGGTACGCCGCCGCGCATCGACGCCCGCACTATCGATTTCAGCGTACTGGCGCCACAACACGGCGATACGCCGGTGCCGGTATTCTCGTTCCTGGGCGATGCCAGCCAGCACCCGGAACAAATGGCGTGCTACATCACCCACACCAATGAAAAAACCCATGACGTGATCCGCAATAACCTCGATCGCAGCCCGATGTATGCCGGGATCATCGAAGGGATCGGCCCACGTTACTGCCCGTCGATCGAAGACAAGGTCATGCGCTTTGCCGATCGCAACGCGCACCAGATCTTCCTCGAACCGGAAGGCCTGACCAGCAACGAAATTTACCCTAACGGCATTTCCACCAGCCTGCCGTTCGACGTGCAGATGCAGATCGTCCGTTCTATGGAAGGGATGCAGAACGCGCGTATTATTCGCCCTGGTTATGCCATCGAGTACGATTTCTTCGATCCGCGCGATCTGAAGCCGACGCTGGAAAGCAAATTCATTCAGGGGCTGTTCTTCGCCGGCCAGATCAACGGCACCACCGGGTATGAAGAAGCCGCTGCGCAGGGCCTGTTGGCCGGCCTGAACGCCGGGCGCTTCGCCGACGAACAGGAAGGCTGGGCGCCACGTCGCGATCAGGCCTACCTGGGCGTGCTGGTGGACGATCTCAGCACCCTCGGCACCAAAGAACCGTACCGCATGTTTACCTCGCGCGCCGAGTATCGTCTGATGCTGCGCGAAGACAACGCCGATCTCCGCCTGACGGAAAAAGGCCGTGAACTCGGCCTGGTGGACGACGTGCGTTGGGCGCGTTACAGCGAGAAGCTGGAGCGAATCGAACGCGAACGTCAGCGCCTGCGCGACATCTGGATGCACCCGCACGCCGAGAACGTCGAACAAGTCAATGCGCTGCTGAAAGCGCCGCTGTCGCGCGAAGCGAACGGCGAAGAGCTGCTGCGCCGTCCGGAGATGGATTACGCGCAGTTGACCGGCACCGAGGCCTTCGCGCCGCCGCTGGACGACGTACAAGCCGCCGAACAGGTCGAGATCCAGGTCAAATACGAAGGCTACATCGCTCGCCAGCAGGAAGAGATCGAAAAACAACAGCGCAACGAGAACACCGTGCTGCCGTTGGATCTCGACTACCGTCAGGTTTCTGGGCTGTCGAACGAGGTGATCGCCAAGCTGAACGATCACAAACCGAACTCCATCGGCCAGGCTTCGCGCATCTCCGGCATTACGCCGGCGGCGATCTCGATTTTGCTGATCTGGCTGAAAAAGCAGGGACTGCTGCGCCGCAGCGCATAAATCCCGCATCCAGGCGGCCGTTTGCTCATCCCGTAGCCAAACGGCCGCTGACATCACTTGCGCCCTGAATTATCATAGGCGCCTCATTGCGCCAGCTAACCATCCGCTGGTCGTTCAGCGCCTGCCAAAGGATCCGTTGTGCAAAAAAAATTAGACTCGCTGCTCGCGGCAGCAGGCATTGAGCTGCCCGATCAGCAGAAACAGCAGCTGCTGGGCTATGTCGGCATGCTGGATAAGTGGAACAAGGCTTATAACCTCACGTCGGTGCGCGATCCGCAGCAAATGCTGGTGCGCCACATCCTCGACAGCATCGTGGTCAACCCGCATCTGCAGGGCTCGCGTTTTATCGATGTCGGCACCGGCCCCGGCTTGCCGGGCATTCCGCTGGCGATCGTGCGCCCGGACGCGCATTTCACGCTGCTCGACAGCTTGGGCAAGCGCGTACGTTTCCTGCGTCAGGTGCAGCATGAGCTGGGCCTGAACAATATCGAGCCGGTGCAGAGCCGCGTTGAGGAGTTTCCGGCCGAGCCGCCGTTCGACGGCGTGATCAGCCGCGCGTTCGCTTCGCTGCAGGATATGCTGTCCTGGTGCCATCACCTGCCGGCGAAAGGGCAGGGGCGTTTTTACGCGTTGAAAGGCGTGCGCCCGGATGAAGAGCTGGCGCAGCTGCCGGCGGGCGTTAGCCTGGAATCCATCGTGCGGTTGCAGGTGCCTGAACTGGAAGGCGAACGCCACCTGGTGATTCTTAAGGCAAACTGAGTTTGCTTTTGATCAAACAAGCGTGAATTAAAGTCAGTACCAGGAAGAAAGATAAGCAGGCTAATTAGTTGGTCGCTTTTTTTAGTTAATTTACTTTCTATTAACACAAAAAACGCGGCTAATTAGCGACAATAGAGTAATTGCATTTGGAAATAGTCACGTTAGCAATCATGTGCGAAAGATTGGCGTTTGCTGCTAATGTTAATTGGCTGTTGGAATATTGCCCCGCGGCTTGTCAATAAAAGGTTTTCGTCGGGTATACGGATTGTTTTTGAACAGTTAACTGATAATGTTTTGATTTATATAATCTTTTGATCGCTCAAATTGCTAAAGACGGTTTGGTTGACCATCGGCTATAAATCAGGAAGGGACATTACTGTGATCGGCTTCGCGTTTCTAAACGCAACGCTGGAATAATCAGACAATTAAATGCGCCCTATTATTCCGACCGTTTTCTTGTGAAAATAGGCTGGAATAGGGAAATTTAAATAATTGTTCACCTTTTCGCTACTTATCGATTGAATTCGTTGGTATGCCCCGTATAATTTGCTCGTTTTTTGCTGCTTGACTCTGGACAGCAAAAACAGTTGTATACGTCACTCAGCATACCCCCTCTGGGGTACGGAGAGAACAAACGTCATGTCTGTGTCCCTTTACAGCGGGAAAGTCGCACGCAAACTGCTGTTTTTGCAGTTAATGACTTTTGTTCTGATCAGCGTTGCTTTCTGGCTGAAAAGCCCGGAATGGAGCGCTTCGGCGCTGGCGGGCGGTCTCGCCGCCTGGTTGCCGAGTGCAATGTTTATGCTGTTTGCCTTGCGCCATCAGGCGCAAACGCCGGCGCCCGGTAGGGTTGCCTGGTCGTTCGCCATCGGCGAGGGGCTAAAGGTCGTGATCACCATCGTTTTGCTGATCGTGGCGCTGGGGGTGTTCAAGGCGGAGTTTATACCGCTTGGCCTGACCTATTTAGCGGTGTTAGTGGTGCAGATAGTGGCACCGGCCGTGATTAACAGTTACCGAACTTAACTAAATAAGGGTAAGAGGCATCATGTCTGCAGGAGAAGTCTTGACTCCACAGGAGTATATCGGTCACCACCTGACGCAGCTTCAGGTCGGGACTGGGTTTTGGTCGATTAACCTCGACTCGATGTTTTTCTCCGTCGTCCTCGGGGCGCTCTTCCTGGTGATCTTCCGCAAAGTGGCCAAAAACGCCACCAGCGGCGTGCCGGGTAAACTGCAAACCGCCGTGGAGCTGGTGGTCGGTTTCGTCGACAGCAGCGTGCGCGACATGTACCACGGCAAGAGCAAGGTCATTGCGCCGTTGGCACTGACCGTGTTCGTCTGGGTGTTCCTGATGAACCTGATGGACCTCATCCCGGTTGACTTCCTGCCTTATCTCGGCACCCACGTTCTCGGTCTGCCTGCGCTGCGCGTCGTGCCTACCGCCGACGTGAACGTCACGCTGTCTATGGCGCTGGGCGTGTTTATCCTGATTCTGTTCTATAGCATCAAAATGAAAGGCGTTGGCGGGTTCGTTAAAGAGTTGACCATGCAGCCGTTCAACCACCCTGTATTCATTCCTATCAACCTGATTCTTGAAGGTGTCAGCCTGCTGTCCAAACCTGTTTCACTGGGTCTGCGACTGTTCGGCAACATGTATGCGGGTGAGTTGATCTTCATCCTGATTGCCGGCCTGTTGCCGTGGTGGTCACAGTGGGTCCTGAGCTTGCCTTGGGCTATCTTCCACATCCTGATCATTACGCTTCAAGCCTTTATTTTCATGGTTCTGACGATCGTCTATCTGTCGATGGCGTCTGAAGAGCACTGATTTTCTTAAAACACTTGCACTTTTAAACTGAAACAAACTGGAGACTGTCATGGAAAACCTGAGTATGGATCTGCTGTACATGGCTGCCGCTGTGATGATGGGTTTAGCGGCAATCGGTGCTGCGATCGGTATCGGCATCCTGGGTGGTAAATTCTTGGAAGGCGCTGCTCGTCAGCCTGACCTGATTCCTCTGCTGCGTACACAGTTCTTTATCGTTATGGGTCTGGTCGACGCCATCCCGATGATCGCTGTAGGTCTGGGTCTGTACGTGATGTTCGCCGTCGCGTAAGTAGAGCAACCCTCTACGACGTAACCAAACTATTAACTTTTAAAGAGGCATTGTGCTGTGAATCTTAACGCAACAATCCTCGGCCAGGCCATCGCGTTCGTTCTGTTTGTCTGGTTCTGCATGAAGTACGTATGGCCGCCGATCATGGCTGCCATCGAGAAACGTCAGAAAGAAATCGCTGACGGCCTCGCTTCTGCAGAGCGTGCCAAAAAAGATCTGGACTTAGCGCAAGCCAATGCGACCGACCAGCTGAAAACTGCTAAAGCAGAAGCTCAGGTGATCATCGAGCAAGCGAACAAACGCAAAGCTCAGATCATGGATGAAGCGAAAGCCGAAGCCGAGCAGGAACGTAACAAAATCGTGGCGCAGGCTCAGGCTGAGATCGAAGCCGAACGTAAGCGCGCTCGTGAAGAGTTGCGTAAGCAAGTCGCGATGCTGGCAATTGCCGGCGCCGAGAAGATCATCGAACGTTCCGTGGATGAAGCTGCTAACAGCGACATCGTTGATAAACTGGTCGCTGAACTGTAAGGAGGGAGGGGCTGATGTCTGAATTTGTCACTGTAGCTCGCCCCTACGCCAAAGCAGCTTTTGACTTTGCCGTTGAGCACCAAAGCGTAGAGCGCTGGCAGGAAATGCTGGCGTTTGCGGCTGAAGTCACTCGCAATGAACAGATTTCTGAACTGCTGTCTGGCGCGGTCGCGCCAGAAACGCTGTCCAAGACGTTCATCGCGGTTTGTGGCGATCGGCTCGACGAACATGGCCAGAACTTTATCCGCGTAATGGCCGAAAATGGACGTTTACTGGTTCTTCCTGCCGTGCTGCAGCAGTTCATCGAACTGCGCGCCTCGCTGGAATCCACCGTCGAAGTCGAAGTGCTCTCTGCGAGCGCGCTGAGCGACGAACAGCAGGCGAAAATCGCCGCTGCGATGGAAAAACGTCTGTCACGCAAAGTTAAGCTGAATTGCAAAATTGACAAGTCTGTACTGGCCGGCATCGTTGTTCGCGCCGGCGATATGGTGATTGATGGCAGCGTTCGCGGTCGTCTTGAACGCCTGACAGACGTCTTGCAGTCTTAAGGGGACTGGAGCATGCAACTGAATTCCACCGAAATCAGCGAACTGATCAAGCAGCGCATTGCTCAGTTCAATGTAGTGAGCGAAGCTCACAATGAAGGTACTATCGTTTCCGTCAGCGACGGGATCATCCGCGTACACGGCCTGGCCGACGTTATGCAGGGCGAAATGATCGCGCTGCCTGGCAACCGTTACGCAATCGCATTGAACCTGGAGCGCGACTCCGTCGGTGCCGTGGTTATGGGTCCGTACGCGGATCTGGCCGAAGGCATGAAGGTTAAATGCACCGGCCGTATCCTGGAAGTTCCAGTCGGTCGTGGTCTGCTGGGCCGCGTAGTTAACACCCTGGGCGCGCCAATCGACGGCAAAGGCCCGATTGAGAACGACGGTTTCTCTCCGGTAGAAGCTATCGCGCCAGGCGTTATCGAGCGTCAATCCGTTGATCAGCCGGTTCAGACTGGCTACAAATCCGTTGACGCCATGATTCCAATCGGCCGTGGCCAGCGTGAGCTGGTGATCGGTGACCGTCAGACCGGTAAAACCGCGCTGGCGATCGATGCGATAATCAACCAACGCGACTCCGGCATCAAATGCGTTTACGTGGCTATCGGCCAGAAAGCGTCCACCATCGCTAACGTGGTGCGCAAACTGGAAGAGCACGGCGCACTGGCCAACACTATCGTGGTTGTGGCGACCGCTTCCGAATCCGCTGCACTGCAATACCTGGCGCCATACGCCGGTTGCGCAATGGGCGAATATTTCCGTGACCGCGGTGAAGATGCGCTGATCGTGTACGATGACCTGTCCAAACAGGCCGTTGCTTACCGCCAGATTTCCCTGCTGCTTCGTCGTCCGCCAGGTCGTGAAGCTTACCCAGGCGACGTATTCTACCTGCACTCCCGCTTGCTGGAGCGTGCAGCGCGCGTTAACGCCGAATACGTTGAAGCCTTCACCAAAGGTGAAGTTAAAGGCCAAACCGGTTCACTGACCGCTCTGCCGATCATTGAAACCCAGGCGGGTGACGTTTCCGCGTTCGTTCCGACCAACGTAATCTCGATTACCGATGGTCAGATCTTCCTGGAATCCAACCTGTTCAACTCCGGTATTCGTCCGGCAGTTAACCCGGGTATCTCCGTATCCCGTGTTGGTGGCGCCGCGCAGACCAAGATCATGAAGAAACTGTCCGGCGGTATCCGTACAGCGCTGGCGCAGTATCGTGAACTGGCTGCGTTCTCCCAGTTCGCATCCGATCTGGACGACGCGACCCGCAAACAGCTGAGCCACGGTCAGAAAGTGACCGAGCTGCTGAAACAGAAACAGTATGCGCCGATGTCGGTCGCACAACAGTCTCTGGTGCTGTTTGCCGCAGAACGCGGTTACCTGAACGACGTCGAAGTCGCCAAAGTGGTGAGCTTCGAAGCCGCGCTGGTCGCCTATGCGGACCGCGAGCACGCCGAGCTGCTGAACCACATCAACCAAACTGGCAACTTCAATGATGAGATCGAGGGCAAGTTGAAAGACATCCTCGAGACCTTCAAGAAAACCCAGTCCTGGTAACGCCGAACGGTCCTGCTGTTGAAAGACAGCAGGCCGTCTGGCACTGAGGAGAAGCAGAGATGGCCGGCGCAAAAGAGATACGTAGTAAGATCGCTAGCGTGCAAAACACGCAAAAGATCACTAAAGCGATGGAAATGGTCGCCGCCTCCAAAATGCGTAAATCGCAGGATCGCATGGCGGCCAGCCGTCCTTATGCAGAGACCATGCGCAAAGTGATTGGTCACCTTGCGTTAGGGAATCTGGAGTACAAGCACCCGTACCTGGATGAGCGTGACGTTAAGCGCGTCGGGTATCTGGTGGTGTCTACTGACCGTGGTCTCTGCGGCGGCTTGAACATCAACCTGTTCAAAAAGCTGCTGGCGGAGATGAAAGCCTGGTCCGAAAAAGGCGTCGAAACCGATTTGGCGCTGATTGGCTCTAAAGCGGCCTCTTTCTTTGGTTCCGTGGGCGGCAACGTGGTTGCCCAGGTGACCGGCATGGGGGACAAACCTTCCCTGTCGGATCTGATCGGGCCGGTGAAAGTGATGCTGCAGGCCTACGACGAAGGTCGTTTGGACAAGCTGTACATTGTCAGCAACAAATTTGTTAATACGATGTCCCAAGAGCCGCAGGTGCTTCAGCTGCTGCCGTTACCGCCAGCCGATGACGAAGAGCTGAAGAAAACGCCTTGGGATTACCTGTATGAACCCGATCCAAAAGTGCTGCTTGATACCTTGCTGCGCCGCTATGTGGAGTCGCAGGTTTATCAGGGCGTCGTGGAAAACCTGGCCAGCGAGCAGGCCGCACGAATGGTCGCGATGAAAGCCGCAACCGATAACGGCGGTAGCCTGATCAAAGAGCTGCAGTTGGTATACAACAAGGCGCGTCAGGCCAGCATCACTCAGGAACTCACCGAGATCGTTTCGGGAGCCTCCGCGGTTTAAGCTAGGTTTACGAATTACGTAGAGGATTCAAGATGGCTACTGGAAAGATTATCCAGGTAATCGGCGCCGTGGTGGACGTCGAGTTCCCTCAGGATGCCGTACCGAAAGTGTACGACGCCCTTGAGGTAGAAAACGGCACCGAAAAACTGGTGTTGGAAGTTCAGCAACAGCTGGGCGGTGGCGTGGTTCGCTGTATCGCAATGGGGACCTCCGACGGTCTGCGTCGCGGTCTGAAAGTGAACAACCTGGACCACCCGATTGAAGTGCCGGTGGGTAAAGCTACCCTGGGCCGTATCATGAACGTATTGGGTCAACCGATCGACATGAAAGGCGACATCGGCGAAGAAGAGCGTTGGGCGATTCACCGCGCGGCGCCAAGCTACGAAGAGCTGTCCAGCTCCCAGGAACTGCTGGAAACCGGTATCAAGGTAATGGACCTGATTTGTCCGTTCGCCAAGGGCGGTAAAGTCGGTCTGTTCGGTGGTGCGGGCGTGGGTAAAACCGTAAACATGATGGAGCTGATCCGTAACATCGCGATCGAGCACTCCGGTTATTCCGTGTTTGCGGGCGTGGGCGAGCGTACTCGTGAGGGTAACGACTTCTACCACGAAATGACCGACTCCAACGTTCTGGACAAAGTATCCCTGGTTTACGGCCAGATGAACGAGCCACCAGGTAACCGTCTGCGCGTTGCGCTGACCGGCCTGACCATGGCGGAGAAATTCCGTGACGAAGGCCGTGACGTTCTGCTGTTCGTTGACAACATCTACCGTTACACCCTGGCCGGTACCGAAGTGTCCGCACTTCTGGGCCGTATGCCATCCGCGGTAGGTTATCAGCCAACGCTGGCGGAAGAGATGGGCGTTCTGCAAGAACGTATCACCTCGACCAAGACCGGTTCCATCACTTCCGTACAGGCCGTTTACGTTCCTGCGGATGACTTGACTGACCCGTCACCAGCCACCACCTTTGCGCACTTGGACGCAACCGTGGTACTGAGCCGTAACATCGCTTCTCTGGGTATCTACCCGGCCGTTGACCCGCTGGATTCCACCAGCCGTCAGCTGGATCCGCTGGTTGTTGGCCAGGAGCACTACGACGTAGCGCGTGGCGTGCAGTCCATTCTGCAACGCTACCAGGAACTGAAAGATATCATCGCGATCTTGGGTATGGACGAGCTGTCTGAAGAAGACAAACTGGTCGTATCCCGTGCGCGTAAGATCCAACGCTTCCTGTCTCAGCCGTTCTTCGTGGCAGAAGTCTTCACCGGTTCTCCGGGCAAGTTCGTATCGCTGAAAGACACCATCCGTGGTTTCAAAGGCATTATGGACGGCGACTATGACCACCTGCCGGAGCAGGCGTTCTACATGGTTGGCACCATTGAAGAAGCAGTGGAAAAAGCCAAGAAACTGTAACGCCTTGAGAGGAGGGTGATATGGCTATGACTTACCATCTGGATGTAGTCAGCGCGGAAAAACAGATGTTTTCCGGCCTGGTGCAGAAGATCCAGGTGACAGGCAGCGAAGGTGAACTGGGGATCTTCCCTGGCCATGCGCCGCTGCTGACTGCCATCAAGCCTGGCATGGTGCGTATTGTTAAGCAGCACGGTGAAGAAGAGTTCATCTACCTGTCCGGCGGCATCCTCGAGGTGCAGCCGAGCGTGGTTACCGTGCTGGCGGACACTGCTATCCGTGGTACTGACCTCGACGAAGCGAGAGCGTTGGAAGCTAAGCGTAAAGCTGAAGAACACATTCGCAGCTCTCATGGCGATGTCGACTATGCTCAGGCATCCGCTGAACTGGCGAAAGCGATCGCGAAACTGCGCGTTATCGAGCTCACCAGAAAAGCGATGTAATGTTTGGGTGCAAAGCACCCAACTTTAAGAAAGCGGCCTATAGGGTCGCTTTTTTTTTACTTTAAAATAAGCATTTCAGCCCGGCGGGCGGTGTGGTGTATAACCCCTGATATCGGGAAATAAACGTCGCCGATCGCCGACAGTTTTTTCGTCCCGGCGCCGAATTGGCCACGATAGCGGCAGGCCAAGGCCCACGCGGCCTGCGCCGGGTTCGTGATGAGAAATATGTAGTAATATTGTCGCTAAACGGTTTTACTTTCGTCTATCAAAATGGAGTTATCAGGTTGCTTATGTCGAACAGCGCAATGAGCGTGGTTATCCTCGCCGCGGGCAAGGGAACACGCATGTATTCCGATCTTCCCAAGGTTTTACATCCGTTGGCCGGTAAGCCGATGGTGCAACACGTCATTGATGCCGCGATGAAACTGGGCGCGCAACATGTTCACCTGGTATACGGCCACGGCGGCGATCTGCTGAAAAGCACGTTGACTGACGGCGCGCTGAACTGGGTGCTGCAGGCAGAGCAATTGGGTACCGGCCATGCAATGCAGCAGGCCGCGCCGCACTTTGCCGACGATGAAGACGTGCTGATGCTGTACGGCGACGTGCCGTTGATCTCCGTGGATACGCTGCAACGCCTGCTGGCGGCCAAACCGCAGGGCGGTATCGGTCTGCTGACGGTCAAGCTGGACGATCCGAGCGGCTACGGCCGCATCGTGCGCGAGCAGGGCAACGTGGTGGGCATCGTCGAACACAAGGATGCCAACGAGGCGCAGCGCCAGATCAACGAGATCAATACCGGCATCCTGGTGGCGAACGGGCGCGATCTGAAGCGCTGGCTGGGGATGTTGAATAACGACAACGCACAGGGCGAGTTTTACATCACCGATATCATTGCGTTGGCCCATGCCGACGGCAAGAAAATCGAAACCGTGCATCCGTCGCGCCTGAGTGAAGTGGAAGGCGTGAACAACCGCCTGCAGCTGGCGACCCTGGAGCGCGTCTTCCAGTCGGAACAGTCTGAAAAGCTGCTGTTGGCCGGCGTGATGCTGCTGGATCCGGCGCGTTTTGACCTGCGCGGGGAACTTGTTCACGGCCGCGACATCACTATTGATGCGAATGTGATTATCGAAGGTCACGTCAAGCTGGGCGACCGGGTGAAAATCGGCGCCGGCTGCGTGCTGAAAAACTGCGTGATCGGCGATGACTGCGAGATCAGCCCTTACAGCGTGCTGGAAGACAGCGTGCTGGAAGCCGACTGCACCGTGGGGCCGTTCGCCCGCCTGCGCCCTGGCGCGGAGCTGGCGGCAGGGGCCCACGTCGGCAACTTCGTGGAAATGAAAAAGGCGCGTTTGGGCAAAGGCTCCAAGGCCGGTCACCTCAGCTACCTGGGCGATGCCGAAATCGGCGATGACGTGAATATCGGCGCCGGCACCATCACCTGCAACTACGATGGCGCCAACAAGCACAAGACGCTGATCGGCGACGGCGTGTTCGTCGGTTCCGATACTCAGCTGGTGGCGCCGGTGTCGGTCGGCAAAGGCTCCACCATCGCCGCCGGCACCACGGTGACGCGCGATATCGCCGAGAACGAACTGGTGCTGAGCCGCGTCAAGCAGGTGCACATTCAGGGCTGGCAACGTCCGGTGAAGAAGAAGTCATAGTGTGTTTTGCGTTGGGCTCCGTTCAGAGCCCAATATAAAACATAATAACCCCCACCATCTACAGGCTCGGGGACGCACGGTAAAACCGGCAAAAATCAGGTCAAGACATCGAAAGCGCCCATGAAGGGCGTTCATTAGGAATACAACTGATGTGTGGAATTGTAGGCGCAGTAGCGCAACGTGATATCGCAGAAATCCTGTTGGAAGGTTTACGCCGTCTCGAGTACCGCGGTTACGACTCCGCCGGTCTGGCGGTGGTCGACGAAAAAGGCAACGTCAGTCGCCTGCGTCGCGTAGGCAAGGTGCAAAAACTGGCCGAAGCGGCGGAGCAGACCGATCTGCACGGCGGTACCGGCATCGCTCACACCCGCTGGGCAACGCACGGTGAACCGACCGAAGCGAACGCGCACCCGCATGTTTCCGACTACATTACCGTGGTGCATAACGGCATCATCGAAAACCACGAACCGCTGCGCGAACTGCTGATCGAACGCGGTTACCGCTTCAGCTCCGAAACCGACACCGAAGTGATCGCGCACCTGGTGCATTGGGAACAACAACAGGGCGGCACGTTGCTGGAAGTGGTTCAGCGCGTGATCCCACAGCTGCGCGGCGCTTACGGCACCGTGGTGATGGACAGTCGCGATCCGAGCGTATTGGTCGCGGCGCGCTCCGGCAGCCCGCTGGTTATCGGCCGCGGCGTCGGGGAAAACTTCATCGCTTCCGATCAGCTGGCGCTGCTGCCGGTCACCCGCCGCTTCATCTTCCTGGAAGAAGGCGACGTGGTGGAAGTGACTCGCCGCACCGTCAACATCTTCGACAAGCAGGGCAACGCCATCGAGCGCCCTGAGATCGAATCCCAGGTGCAGTATGACGCCGGCGACAAGGGCGCTTACCGTCACTACATGCAAAAAGAGATCTACGAACAGCCGCTGGCGCTGAAAAACACCCTGGAAGGGCGTTTCAGCCATGGCCAAATCAACCTGAGCGAGCTGGGCCCGCGCGCCGACGAGCTGCTGGCCAAGGTGCAGCACGTGCAGATCATCGCCTGCGGGACTTCTTACCACTCCGGTATGGTGGCGCGCTACTGGTTTGAAGCGTTGGCCGGCGTGCCGTGCGACGTCGAGATCGCGTCCGAATTCCGTTACCGCAAATCGGCGGTGCGTCCGGGCAGCCTGATCATCACCCTGTCGCAGTCCGGCGAAACCGCCGATACGTTAGCGGCGCTGCGTCTGTCCAAAGAGCTGGGGTATCTCGGTTCGCTGGCAGTTTGTAACGTGGCCGGCTCTTCGCTGGTGCGCGAATCGGATCTGGCGTTGATGACCAAAGCGGGCACGGAAATCGGCGTGGCCTCGACCAAGGCTTTCACCACGCAGCTCACCGTGCTGTTGATGCTGGTGGCGCGTCTGGGCCGCCTGAAAGGCATGGCGGAAAGCGTGGAGCAGGAAATCGTGCATGGCCTGCAGGCGCTGCCGGCGCGTATAGAGCAGATGCTGTCGATGGATAAAGAGATCGAAGCGCTGGCGGAAGGGTTCTCCGACAAGCACCATGCGCTGTTCCTCGGCCGCGGCGATCAGTATCCAATCGCCATGGAAGGGGCGCTGAAGCTGAAAGAGATCTCCTATATTCACGCCGAAGCCTATGCGGCGGGTGAGCTGAAACACGGCCCGCTGGCGCTGATCGACGCCGATATGCCGGTGATCGTGGTGGCACCGAACAATGAACTGCTGGAAAAGCTGAAGTCCAACATTGAAGAAGTGCGCGCGCGCGGCGGCCAGCTGTACGTGTTCGCCGATCAGGACGCCGGCTTCGTCAGCAGCGAAGGCATGACTATCATTCCTCTGCCGCACGTCGAGGAAATCGTGGCGCCGATCTTCTACACCGTGCCGTTGCAGCTGCTGTCTTACCACGTGGCGCTGATCAAAGGCACCGACGTTGACCAGCCGCGCAACCTGGCGAAGTCTGTCACCGTAGAGTAATCTGCCGCAGGTAAACTGCAAAAGCCGGCCTTTGCGCCGGCTTTTTTCATGAGCGGCCTTAAAGATGACAGCGCGACCGATTCGGCGATAAACATTGTCATATTCAAGCGGATAGGCCGCGCCAAACCGTTTTTTTATTGCACGTCAATTGCGCTGTTTTTTGACTAATTAATTGATTTTTAAAGAAACAAACGTCTGTCTGGCGCACTGTAATATAACTGTCATATTGCGTACATTTTTCTGTCACCAAACTGTCCTATTTTCCCTCCTGCAGCAATACTTACTCTGATTAAAACGACTCGAAGTCGATTTTAAATATCCCATTAGGAGGGATTATGAAACTGATGCGTACCACCGTCGCCAGTATTGTGGCAGCGACCTTCTCCCTGACCACCGTGTCCGCGTTCGCTGCTGCCAGCCTGACCGGTGCAGGTGCGACATTCCCCGCTCCGGTTTACGCCAAGTGGGCAGATTCTTATCAGAAAGAAACCGGCAACAAAGTTAACTATCAGGGCATCGGCTCCTCTGGCGGCGTGAAGCAAATCGTGGCCAACACCGTTGACTTTGGCGCTTCCGACGCCCCGCTGTCTGACGACAAACTGGCGGCCGATGGCCTGTTCCAGTTCCCGACCGTGATCGGCGGCGTGGTGCTGGCCGTGAATATCCCGGGCATCAAATCCGGCGAACTGACGCTGGACGGCAAAACCCTGGGCGATATCTACTTGGGCAACGTCAAAAAATGGAACGATCCGGCTATCACCAAGCTGAACCCAGGCGTGAAACTGCCTGACCAGAACATCGCCGTGGTGCGCCGCGCCGACGGTTCCGGCACCTCGTTCGTGTTCACCAGCTACCTGTCCAAGGCCAATGCGCAGTGGAAAGAGAAGATCGGCGCCGGTTCTACCGTTAACTGGCCGACCGGTCTGGGCGGTAAAGGCAACGACGGCATCGCCGCCTTCGTTCAGCGTCTGCCTGGCTCTATCGGCTACGTAGAATACGCTTACGCCAAGCAGAACAACCTGGCTTACACCAAGCTGGTATCCGCCGACGGTAAACCGGTCAGCCCGACCGAGGAGAGCTTCAGCAACGCGGCCAAAGGCGTGGATTGGAGCAAGACCTTCGCTCAGGATCTGACTGACCAGAAAGGCGACAACGTGTGGCCGATTACATCCACCACCTTCATCCTGGTGCACAAAGAGCAGAAAAACCCTGCTCAGGGCGCCGAAGTGCTGAAGTTCTTCGACTGGGCTTACAAAACCGGTGCCAAGCAGGCTAACGAGCTGGATTACGCCACCCTGCCGGCAGAAGTGGTTGAGCAGGTGCGCGCGGCCTGGAAAACCAACGTAAAAGACAGTTCAGGCAAAGCGCTGTACTAACAACGCAGGGGCGCGGGTTCGCCGCGCCCCACACAGTTCTTCAGGCTCCGATCCCGGTTGGGGCTGCCAGGGTTCAAACAGAGAGTAATCTATGGCTGAGTACAAGCCGACCATCAAAGCACCGGGCAAAAACGGTGACATCATTTTCAGCGCGCTGGTGAGACTGGCTGCGCTGATTACCCTATTGTTGCTGGGCGGCATCATTGTTTCGCTGATCTTCGCCTCCTGGCCAAGCATGCAGAAATTCGGCTTCGCCTTCCTGTGGACCAAAGAGTGGGACGCGCCGGCGGAGCAGTTCGGCGCGCTGGTGCCGATCTACGGCACCGTGGTCACCTCGCTTATCGCGCTGATCATCGCCGTGCCGGTGAGCTTCGGCATCGCGCTGTTTCTGACCGAGCTGGCGCCTAACTGGCTGAAGCGGCCGCTGGGCATCGCCATTGAGCTGTTGGCGGCCATCCCCAGCATCGTTTACGGCATGTGGGGCCTGTTCGTGTTCGCGCCGCTGTTCGCCGAATACTTCCAGACGCCGGTCGGCGAAGTGCTGTCGGGCATTCCGATCGTCGGCGAGCTGTTCTCCGGCCCGGCCTTCGGCATCGGCATTCTGGCCGCCGGGGTGATCCTGGCGATCATGATCATTCCTTACATCGCGGCAGTCATGCGCGACGTGTTCGAACAGACCCCGGTGATGATGAAAGAGTCGGCCTACGGCATCGGCTGCACCACCTGGGAAGTCATCTGGCGCATCGTGCTGCCGTTCACCAAAAACGGCGTCATCGGCGGCGTGATGTTGGGCCTGGGCCGTGCGCTGGGGGAAACCATGGCGGTGACCTTTATCATCGGCAACACCTACCAGCTCGACAGCGCTTCGCTGTACATGCCGGGCAACAGCATCACCTCGGCGCTGGCCAACGAATTCGCCGAAGCCGAGTCCGGCGTGCACACCGCCGCGTTGATGGAGCTGGGCCTGATTCTGTTTGTTATCACCTTTATCGTGCTGGCGCTGTCGAAACTGATGATCATGCGTCTGGCCAAGAATGAGGGGCGTTAACATGGCGACGATGGATATGCAAAACGCAGTCGTTCTGGCGGAAAGCCGCCGCAAAATGCAGGCCTGGCGCCGGCAGAAAAACCGTCTCGCGCTGTTCCTGTCGATGGCGACCATGGTGTTCGGGCTGTTCTGGCTGATCTGGATCCTGATCGCCACCGTGACCAAAGGCTTCGACGGCATGTCGCTGGCGCTGTTCACTGAAATGACCCCGCCGCCGAACACCGCAGGCGGCGGTCTGGCCAACGCCATCGCCGGCAGCGGCCTGTTGATCCTGTGGGCGACCATCTTCGGCACGCCGCTGGGCATCATGGCCGGCATTTACCTGGCAGAATACGGCCGTAAATCCTGGCTGGCGGAAGTGATCCGCTTTATCAACGACATCCTGCTGTCCGCACCGTCGATCGTGGTGGGCCTGTTCGTTTACACCATCGTGGTGGCGAAGATGGAACACTTTTCCGGCTGGGCCGGCATCGTCGCGCTGGCGCTGCTGCAGGTGCCGATCGTCATTCGCACCACCGAGAACATGCTGAAGCTGGTGCCGGATACGCTGCGCGAGGCCGCTTATGCGCTGGGCACGCCGAAATGGCGCATGATTTCCGCCATCACGCTGAAGGCGTCGGTGTCCGGCATCATCACCGGCGTGCTGCTGGCGATTGCGCGCATCGCGGGGGAAACGGCGCCGCTGCTGTTCACCTCGCTGTCGAACCAGTTCTGGAGCACCGACCTGATGCAGCCGATCGCCAACCTGCCGGTGACCATCTTCAAATTCGCCATGAGCCCGTTCGCCGAATGGCAACAGCTGGCCTGGGCCGGGGTGCTGTTGATCACCCTGTGCGTACTGTTACTGAATATCCTGGCGCGCGTGATTTTCGCCAAGAAAAAGCATTCATAAAATTTTGAGCGCCGCTCTGGCGGCGCTGATGAAAAGAGAGAAGTCTTGATGAGTATGGTTACTGACGCTTCCAGCAGCAAAATTCAGGTACGCGATCTGAACTTCTACTACGGCAAATTCCATGCGCTGAAGAACATCACGCTGGATATCGCCAAGAACAAGGTCACCGCGTTTATCGGCCCGTCCGGCTGCGGCAAATCCACCCTGCTGCGCACCTTCAACAAGATGTACCAGCTGTACCCGGAACAGCGCGCGGAAGGCGGCATCCTGCTGGACGGCCAGAACATCCTGACCGACAACTCGGATATCGCGCTGCTGCGCGCCAAGGTCGGCATGGTGTTCCAGAAGCCGACGCCGTTCCCGATGTCGATTTACGACAACATCGCCTTCGGCGTTCGCCTGTTTGAAAAGCTGTCGCGCGCCGATATGGACGAGCGCGTGCAGTGGGCGCTGACCAAGGCGGCGCTGTGGAACGAAACCAAGGACAAGCTGCACCAGAGCGGCTACAGCCTTTCCGGCGGCCAGCAGCAACGCCTGTGCATCGCCCGCGGCATCGCCATTCGCCCGGAAGTGCTGTTGCTGGATGAGCCTTGCTCGGCGCTGGATCCGATCTCCACCGGCAAGATTGAAGAGCTGATCAGCGAGCTGAAGGCCGATTACACCGTGGTGATCGTAACCCACAATATGCAGCAGGCGGCGCGCTGCTCCGACTCCACCGCATTTATGTATCTGGGCGAGCTGATCGAGTTCAGTGATACTGATAACCTGTTCACTGCGCCGCAGAAAAAGCAGACTGAAGACTACATCACTGGCCGTTATGGTTGATAGGAAGCATCATGGATAACCTGAATTTAAACAAACACATTTCCGGCCAGTTCAACGCAGAGCTTGAGCATATCCGCACCCAGGTGCTGACCATGGGCGGGCTGGTGGAGCAGCAGCTGACCGACGCCATCACCGCGATGCACAATCAGGATGGCGAGCTGGCCAAGCGAGTTATCGAAGGCGACGCCAAGGTCAACATGATGGAAGTGGCGATCGACGAAGCCTGCGTGCGCATCATCGCCAAGCGCCAGCCGACCGCCAGCGATCTGCGCCTGGTGATGGCGATCATCAAAACCATTTCCGAGCTGGAACGCATCGGCGACGTGGCGGACAAAATCTGCCGCACCGCGCTGGAGAAGTTCTCGCACCAGCACCAGCCGCTGCTGGTCAGCCTGGAATCGCTGGGGCGCCACACAGTGCAAATGCTGCACGACGTGCTGGACGCCTTCGCGCGCATGGATCTGGACGAGGCGATCCGTATTTACCGCGAAGATAAAAAGGTCGACCAGGAATACGAAGGCATCGTGCGTCAGCTGATGACCTATATGATGGAAGACTCACGCACCATTCCGAGCGTGCTGACCGCGCTGTTCTGCGCCCGTTCTATCGAGCGTATCGGCGACCGCTGCCAGAACATCTGCGAATTTATCTTCTATTTCGTCAAAGGACAGGATTTCCGTCATTTGGGCGGCGACGCCCTGGAAAAGCTGCTCTCCCCGGGCGGTAAAGACGACAAAGCCGACTGACCCTTTCCGGGTAATATCCTTCAAAGGCGCGGTTTCCCGCGCCTTTATTCCATCTTAAGTTCTTAAAGATAAAAAGGTTATAAATATAGCTTTTTATATTATTTCCTGACCTATGTGGCGCTTGCTAGCTTATCCGCCAGCAGGACATCAACCACTTAGGAGCTCTCTATGAAACATCGCGCTTTGGCCTTAACGTTGTTAGCCAGTCTGACCGGCCTCGCCGCCGGCGCCGCGCACGCGGACAAACTTGACGATATCAAGCAAGCCGGCGTGGTGCGTATCGCGGTGTTCGACAGCAACCCGCCGTTCGGCTACATCGATCCGCAGAGCAAGAAGCTGGTGGGCTACGATGTGGACGTCGCCGATGCGATCGGCAAAGCGCTGGGGGTAAAAGTGGAGCTGCGCGCCACCAACCCGGCCAACCGCATTCCGCTGCTGGTGTCGAAGAAGGTTGACCTGATTGCCGCCAACTTCACCATTACCGACGAGCGCGCCAAGGAAGTGAACTTCAGCGTGCCGTACTTCGCCACCGGCCAGAAATTCATCGCCCGCAAAGGCGTGCTGAAAACCCCGGAAGACATCAAAAAACTGCGCATCGGCGCGGACAAGGGCACGGTGCAGGAAATCACCCTGCGCGAGCGTTTCCCGACGGCGAAAGTGATCTCCTACGATGACACCCCGCTGGCGTTCGTGGCGCTGCGCAACGGCAACGTGCAGGCGATCACCCAGGACGACGCCAAGCTGGTCGGCCTGCTTGGCAACCTGCCGGCAGCGCAGAAGGCGGAGTTTGAAATTTCGCCGTTCAGCCTGACCAAAGAGTACCAGGGCGTCGGCATTCCCAAGGGCGAAGATCGCCTGACCGCCGCGGTGAACGAGACGCTGATCAAGCTGGAAAAAGACGGCGAAGCGGTTAAGATTTACGATCGCTGGTTCGGGCCGGAAACCCAATCCGCCCAACCGCGCGGCGATTTCAAAATCGCGCCTTTGGATCAGCAACCGAAAGCCTGATTTAACCGCTCGCGGTGAGATCGGCACGGAGGGGCGCAGCTTGCTGCGCCCCTGATGCATTCTGCAAGACAAGGATTGAACATGAACCTGGACTGGCTGCTGGCGCCGCAATACCTGAGCTGGCTGTGGCACGGTTTTCTGCTGACGCTGTGGCTTTCCGCCTGCGCGGGCCTGGCGGCCACGCTGCTGGGCTTCGTGCTGGCGGCGATGCGCGACAGCAGCCTGCGGCCGTTGCGTTGGCTGGCGATGGGCTACAGCTCGCTGTTTCGCAATACGCCGCTGCTGGTGCAGCTGTTCTTCTGGTACTTCGCCGCCGGGCAGATCCTGCCGTCCGCCGCCATGCAGTGGCTGAACAGCTCACATCAGGTCGGCCCGCTGGAATGGCCGTCGTTCGAGTTTCTCGCCGGTTTCTTCGGCCTGACGCTCTACTCCACCGCCTTTATCGCCGAAGAGATCCGTTCCGGCATTCGCGGCGTCGCCGGCGGGCAGAAATATGCCGCTCAGGCGCTGGGGCTGACCGGCTGGCAGGCGATGCGCTACGTGGTGCTGCCGCAGGCGCTGAAAATCGCGCTGCCGCCGCTGCTGGGGCAATACATGAACGTGATCAAGAACTCGTCGCTGACCATGGCGATCGGCGTAGCCGAACTCTCTTACGCCTCGCGTCAGGTCGAAACCGAAACCCTGCGCACCTTCCAGGCGTTCGGCGTGGCGACGGTGCTGTATATCGCCATCATCGCGCTGCTGGAAGGCTGGGGCATGTGGCGCCAACAGCGTAAACCGCTGGGAGGGCATTGAGATGGATTTCAGCGTAATTCACGATAACCTGGGCTACCTGCTGTGGGGCACCTGGCCGGATGGTCCATTAGGCGGCGCGGCGCTGACGTTGGCGATCAGCCTGATGGCCGGCGTCGCCTCGGCGGTGCTAGGCACCTTGCTCGGCGTGGCGCTGGCGATGTCGCGCGGCGTCGCTGCCGGATTGCTGGCGGCGGTGCTGGGCTTTTTCCGCGCCATACCGGTCATCATGCTGATCTTCTGGACCTATTTCCTGCTGCCGATGGTGTTTGGCGTCGAGATCCCGGAAATCACCACCGTGGTGTGCGCGCTGGCGCTGATCGCTTCGGCCTATCTGGCCCATGCGGTGAAGGCCGGCATCGCCGCGATCGGCCCCGGCCAGTGGCAGGCCGGGCTTTCCCTGGGGCTGACCCGCTGGCAGACGCTGCGCATGATCGTGCTGCCGCAGGCGCTGCGCATGATGGTGCCGTCGTTCATCAACCAGTGGATATCCCTGATCAAAGACACCTCGCTGGCTTATATCGTCGGCGTTGGCGAACTGACCTTCCTGGCGACCCAGGTCAACAACCGCAGCATGGTCTATCCGATGGAAGTGTTCCTGTTCGTGGCGCTGGTCTATTTCGTGTTCTGCCTGGCGCTCGATCTGCTGGCCAACGCGGTCAACCGCCGCTTCGGCGCGCAAACCCGCGCGCTGAAGCGGTCGTGGCGCTGGTGGCGCAACAAGCCACCGTTGGCCGGCCAGTTAATCGGCCGTCAGCCGCCAGCCGCGTTCGCGCCACAGCGCGGGCAGCTGGGCCAGGTCGTTAAACGTCGTCACCAGCGGGTGGTCGATCGGCGGGTTATGCGGATCGGCGCAGAAGTAAAAGACCGGGATGCCGGCATTGATACCAGCCTGCGCGCCGGCGGGCGAGTCGTCCACCAGGATGCAGCGCGTTACCGGCACCTGCATCTGTTCGGCGGCGTGGAACACGATCGCCGGATCCGGCTTCCAGCGCTGAATGTCATAGCCGCTGAACAACCGGTCATCAAAATAAGGCAGCATGCCGGTCAGGCCGAGCGAGTGCTGCATCTTGCTGACCGGTCCGTTGGAGACGGTGCAGACAGGCACCGTCACCTGCGCCAGCAGCTCGCGGGCGCCGGCAATCTGCTGTAGCTCGCTGTCGAACAACCGCGCCACTTCCTGCCGATACAGCGGCTCCAGCGCCTCTTTTGCCAGGTCAGTGCCCTGCTCGGCGTTGACCCGATCGATGATCTCGTACAGCTTCACCCCTTTGTATTTCTTGAACACCTCTTCCAGCGACAGATGAATGCCGTAGCGGGCGAACATGTGCACATAGGCTTTGCTGCACAGCACTTCGCTGTCCACCAGCGTGCCGTCGCAGTCGAACAAAATGCAGTCAATCTGATTCATGCGGGACAGGTTCCTTCGGGTTAACGGCGCTGAGGCCGCTCAGCGATCACTTGATCAGGTTACGCGCCTTGAGATCGTGCAAAATCAGCGCGGCGACGTGTGAGCAGTGCGGTAAATCGCGGCTGTCGCACCACCTCAGCTCGGCGATTTCGGCGGCCGGCTGCAGCTGCCCGGTAACGTCGGCCTGATAGCAGCGAATGCGCACCTGGGTGCCGTCCTGCTTGCCGTCCGCCGGGCCGGCGAACTCGCCGTAAAACGCGATGGAGCTCGGCTGCAGCGCGACGGTCAGCTCTTCGTCGATTTCGCGGCACAGCGCCTGTTCGTCGGTTTCGCCCGCTTCGCGCTTTCCGCCCGGCATATAAAACAGCGTCTTATTGTGTGAACGCACCAGCGCCACTTTGTCATCTTTCAGCGCGATCAACGCGAGCTTATCGATAAAGGTTGAAGACATGCGGATTCCTGTTTTTTCGCGGGTAGGGTAAGAGATGCGATAGGTCATTTTATCGGCCGTGTCGGCAAACGGCAACGCGGGATGAAAGCCTGTAAATACAAGCCGTTGACGCGTTTAGCCGTAAAGATGGCGAAAAAAACCTGTGACCGGCGTCAAAAGCCCCACTTTTTGTTATAGGATAGCCGGCGACTGTCCATTCCCATTTTCGGAATTCTGATAATGACCAAACCAGTATCTGGCCTTGACGCTGAGCAAGGCTTGCTTGGGCGCGTGTTTAAACTCAAGCAACATGGCACGACGGCGCGTACGGAAACGATTGCCGGTATCACCACCTTCCTTACCATGGTGTATATCGTGTTCGTTAACCCGCAAATTTTGGGCGCGGCGGGCATGGATACCCAGGCGGTATTTGTCACCACCTGTTTGATAGCCGCTTTCGGCAGCATCTTTATGGGCCTGCTGGCGAACCTGCCGGTGGCGCTGGCGCCGGCGATGGGCCTGAACGCCTTCTTCGCCTTCGTGGTGGTCGGGGCGATGGGCATCTCCTGGCAGGTGGGCATGGGCGCCATCTTCTGGGGGGCGGTCGGCCTGCTGCTGCTGACCATTTTCCGCATCCGCTACTGGATGATCGCCAACATTCCGGTCAGCCTGCGGGTCGGCATCACCAGCGGCATCGGCCTGTTCATCGGCATGATGGGGCTGAAAAACGCCGGCATCGTGGTGGCCAACCCGGACACACTGGTGACCATCGGCAGCCTGACCTCGCACAATGTGCTGCTGGGCGCGCTCGGCTTCTTCATCATCGCCGTGCTCTCTTCGCGCAACTTCCACGCGGCGGTGCTGGTGTCGATCGTGGTCACCACCCTGATCGGCTGGATGCTGGGCGACGTGAAATACGGCGGCCTGTTTTCCCTGCCGCCGAGCATCACCTCGGTGGTGGGCCAGGTCGACGTGGCCGGCGCGCTGAACATCGGGCTGGCCGGGATCATCTTCTCGTTTATGCTGGTGAACCTGTTTGACTCTTCGGGCACCTTGATCGGCGTCACCGATAAAGCCGGCCTGACCGACAACCAGGGCAAGTTCCCGCGCATGAAGCAGGCGCTGTACGTCGACAGCATCAGCTCGGTGGCCGGTTCGCTGGCGGGCACCTCTTCCGTGACCGCTTACATCGAAAGTTCGTCCGGCGTCGCCGTCGGCGGCCGCACCGGTTTGACGGCGGTGGTCACCGGCCTGCTGTTCCTGCTGGTGATCTTCCTGTCGCCGCTGGCGGGCATGGTGCCGGCTTACGCCGCCGCCGGCGCGCTGATCTACGTCGGCGTGCTGATGACCTCCAGCCTGGCGCGGGTGAAGTGGGACGATCTGACCGAAGCGGTACCGGCGTTTGTCACCGCGGTGATGATGCCGTTCAGCTTCTCGATCACCGAAGGCATCGCGCTCGGCTTTATCTCCTACTGCGTGATGAAGCTCGGCACCGGCCGCTGGCGTGAAATCAGCCCGTGCGTGGTGGTGGTGGCGCTGCTGTTCGTGCTGAAGATCGTCTTCGTCGACGGCCATTGACCGCCAAAGGGCCGACGCCTGTCGGCCCTGAACCCCTAGGCGCCCGGCGTCGCATCCGGCGCCTTACCCAACACCCACTGCAACGGCCGCTTGAAGCGCGCCTGCCAACTGCCGGCGGCATCCTCTCCCTGGGCGAAGTGCAGCGTTTCTACCTGATTATCCTCTCCGAACAGATTGGCGAAGTGCAACGCCAGCGCCTGCTCGCTGAAATTCTGCCGATCGTAATACGCCATCACGATTTTCTTTTGCGCCGCCAGCGACTGCTGGGCCGGCTTGATCTCGCCGTTGGGGGCGATCAGCAGCGCGCCGGCGTAAAACTGCGGGTACTTCGCGATCAGGTTGGCGGCGTGCAGCGCGCCCTGGCCGCGGGCGCTGAGGTAAATCCGCCGGGGATTCAGCTTTAGCTGCGGAGCCAGCTGTTGCAGCGTACGCTGAATGGCGGTTTGGGTGCTCTCGTCGCTGTAATTCGACCAGCGGAAACTGTTTTCCGACAGCATCTGCGTGCCGTTGAGCTCGATGTAGGCCACGCCCATTTCGCCGAACAGCAGCCGTTCTTCGGGGCTGATGGCGGCGGCTTTGCCGTAGGTATGCAGGAAGATCACCGTTGGCCAGCCTTCGGGCGGCGCTTCGCCGTCCGGCATCGCGTAGCTGGCCTTGCCTTCATAGTGGCGGGCGTGCTGCAGATAGCGCGCTTTGGTGGCGGCCAGGATCGATTGGTAGGTGGCGGAGTGCTGGATGCTGTTGAAGGCGTCGTCCTCCAGCAGGTTGTAGTAGTACCACAGGCCGCGGTCGGCGCTCAGCTGCAGGTAGCGCTCCGCCAGCTCGGTTTGCCCTTTCTCCGCCGATGACACCGCCAGCTGGTAGGGCGCCCAGACGTTGCGGCCGTCTTCGCGCATCAGCGTCAGGTACAGCGACATGGCGCCCAGCTTTTTATCTTCCTGGTTTTGCGCGGATCGCGACAGCTGGGCGTTGAGCGCGCTGTGTGCCGGCAGCTCCAGCGGCTCTTCACCGGCGGGATAACGCATCTCTGCCGCGAAAGCGGGACTGGTGATGGAAACAAAAAATAACGCTAAAATGAAAAAATACATGATGCTATGGCTTTAATTTTCAATGAATTGATGGACTTCATGTCCTGTTGCGGCGCCTAAGGGGCGCCGCGAGACCTTCACTCCACGCGGCGAATAAAATCGCTGAACGCAGACAGCTGGCCGGTCAGAAAATCCAGCGTTCCCTGATCGCTCAGTTCACCGGCCTGTTCGTCGACCTTGCTCTGGATCACGCCGCCCATAAACTCAGGCTTGTTCATTACCATCGCATCGAGGAACACCAGGATCTGGCGCAGGTGGTATTGGCAGCGCGCGCCGCCGATCGGCCCCATCGAGCTGGTCTGAATGGCGACCGGCTTGCCGGCCAGCGGCTGATTCGGCAAGCGAGACAGCCAGTCGATGGCGTTCTTCAACCCGCCGGGCACGGAATAGTTATATTCAGGGGTGACGATGATCACGCCGTCGGCCTGGCGGATCTGTTCGGCGATCGCCTCGACCGCGGCAGGGAAGCCTTCACCCTGTTGCATGTCGGCGTCGTACAGCGGGATATCGCGGATGGAAGGCAGCGCTTCAATTGTGACGCCTTGTGGGGCCAGCCCAGGCAGGGCGCGGGCCACCATGGCGTTGTAGGAGCCTTTGCGCAGGCTGCCGAGCAGAGTGACGATTTTTAAGGCTTGGTCTGACATGGTGATTCTCCCTTTCGAATGAGCAGATTCAGCGTACAACATGGGCGAATAGTAGGCTAAAGCGCTGGTCGAGAATAGGCGATTGCTCAACATTTAGCTGTCTTTACAATTTAATCCAGCAACTCGTGCGGTAAAGACAGCGTTATCCGCTTTGCGCTGCGTTAACCGGGCGTCTTCAGGCCCGTCAGTTTAACGAAACGTGAGGACGCCGCCGGGCTGCGCGGCGAGATTTCCCCGTCTTTGTGCAGGCCGCCGCGCTCTTCGTAGCGCCAGCACAGCAGGCGATCCAGGCCGGGGCTGCCGGCGCAGGCCCAGCTCAGGTATTCGTCGGCGTCGCTCATCACCTGAACGTCCGGCGTGGCGCTGGAGCGCAGGTGGCCGGAGAAGGGATGCAGACGCAGCGTAGACTGGCCGCTGTTGCCGAGGCCGGAAATTTTCAGCACGCTTTGCCGAATGCTCCACAGCTGAGTCTCCGCCTCCAGCCGATCGTCCTGCGCGCCGATCCAGGCACTTTCCGCCGGCGTCTGATGCGCGTGTTGCAGCGCGCTTTGCCGGGTGCCGCGCGCCCGCATCACTTCGATATCCAACCCGACTTTGCCCTCGTCGCTGAGCAGCACGCCCACGGTGTTGCTGGCGTAAGCGAGGCTGAAATCGGGCAGCTGATGATCGGCGAAACAGGGGCGGCCGGTCGGCGTGGTGGCGATGGGGGGCAGCGTCGGCAGGCCGTACAGGTAGAACATCATTTCGGCGAGCAGAATGCGCCCTTGCAGGAAGCGCGTGCGGCGTTTAACGGAAAAGGTGCGGGTGGCGGCTATCACTTCGTCGGCGAGTCTCTGGGTATCCAGGACGGCGGAGGCCGGGGTCCATCGGGCAAAATGACACGCCATTGTTCGCTCCATGACAGAGGGTCGCTAAGAACGCAGGGGTGTTAGATTAAGACTAAGTTGAGGATTTATCATCAAAAAACGCTATGCGGATTATCCTATTTATCAGCGGTGGTAGAGATATCGCCCGGCGCGGCATCGCTCCACCATTGGATCATTGATGCGTTCGGTGCCAAATCAAAGCACGGCTTACCCAGCAAGTGATTGAGGATGCGGGCTGAACGCCAGGCCATCAGGCTCAGTCCGCCTTCTGCGCTGCCGTGGCTGTGTATTCCGGCATTAACCGCATAAATTCGATTTTGCTCCGGCCCGAGCCAGTCCAGATTAAAATTCGGCAGTAGCGGCAGATGCTGTTCCGCATCGAGAGGAATGCGCGGCAGCAAGGGTTTCAGGTAAGCGGGCAGCGAAGCGCGATAGCCGGTGGCCAGAATGACGATATCGGCCCTGAAACTTTCCTGGCGATTTTCCAGGCCGTGAAGCGTGCACAGATGAAAAGCTTCACCCATTGATTCGATGGCCAGTAGGGTGCGATGAGGCAGTAAACGCACATTGCGCGTCTGGCGCATCACGTCAAAACGCATATATAGCTCACGGTACAGGGTTCGCAGCGTATGATTGCTGATGCCGTCTGCCGGCAATTTCTGTGTTTTGATTTCACGCTCGCGGATTTCTGACGGCAGTGTATAGAAATAGTCGACGTATTCGGGAGTGAAGTATTCGTTGGTGAAGGGGGACTCATCCAGCGGCTGAAAATTGGGACGGCGCGAGAGCCAGTCCAGCTGCGCCGGTTCGCCCCAGTGCCCCTGCAATGCGTTCAAAAACACATCGGCGCCGCTTTGGCCGCCGCCCACCACCATAACTCGCTTGCCGCTGAAGTCCGGATTGCGCAGGGCTATTTCGGCGGCATGCATGCAGTTTTCGCCCAGCGCCGGGTAAAACGCGTTCGGTAACCAAGGGTTATGGCCGGTGCCCAGACAGATATTTTTCGCCCACAGCGTCTGATCATGGGTGGTTACCTTGAACAAACTCTTTTCATCGTCAAAATCAATGCGCTCTACGGACTGTGAAAACTGTAGCCCGTCTAATCTTTCGCAGGCCCAGCGTAGATAGTCGGAAAATTCTTCTCGGCTGATAATTTGCTGCTCGGTGATTAAAAACCGATAAATTTTTTTCTGTTCTACCAAGTAATTAATAAATGAAAATTGGCTGCGTGGGCTGACGGCGGTAACCAAATCCTGCAGCACATATGTCTGCATATAAGCGGAAGGCAGCAGCATGCCGGGGTGCCAGCGGAAGCTCGCGTTACGATCGAGAAAGGTATAGTTGACGGCGCCGCTTTCGGCGGCCAGAGCGGCCAGACTGAGATTGAAAGGCCCCAATCCCACGCCAATCAAGTCGAAAGGTTCGTTCATTTAAGCTTATCTCTCACGCGGAAAAATTGATGAGATAAGCTTAGGTGAGTTTTGGCGCCGGAGACGTAAAATGCGGTCGCCGAAGAGGATATGGCGCCCGCAGGCGATTATTTGCCGATGCAGAAGCTGGAGAAGATGCGGCCCAGCAGATCGTCTGAGGTGAATTTGCCGGTGATTTCGCTCAAGGCCAGCTGCGCCTGGCGCAGTTCCTCGGCCAGCAGCTCGCCCGCGTAAGCGCTCACTAACTGTTCTTTGCCCTGCACCAGATGCTGCGCCGCCAGTTCCAGCGCCTGCAGGTGGCGACGGCGCGCCAGGAAGCCGCCTTCCATGTTGCTGGTGAAGCCCATGCTCTGTTTAAGATGATCGCGCAGCACATCGACGCCTTCGCCGGTGCGGGCCGACAGGCGAATAAGCGAGTGGTTGTTCACTTCTGTCAGACCCAGCGTTTCGCCGGTGATGTCGGCCTTGTTGCGCACCACGGTGATCGGCAGCGTGTTCGGCAGGCGCGCCATAAACTCCGGCCAGATTTCGGCCGGCTCGGTGGCGGCGGTGGTGGTGCCGTCAACCATAAACAGCACTCTGTCGGCCTGTTCGATCTCGTTCCATGCACGTTCGATGCCGATGCGCTCCACTTCGTCGCTGGCGTCGCGCAGGCCGGCGGTGTCGATGATGTGCAGCGGCATGCCGTCGATATGGATGTGTTCGCGCAGAACGTCGCGGGTGGTGCCGGCGATATCGGTGACGATCGCCGCTTCGCGCCCGGCCAACGCATTGAGCAGGCTGGATTTACCGGCGTTAGGACGCCCGGCGATCACCACCTTCATCCCTTCGCGCAGCAGGCTGCCCTGGCGCGCTTCACCGCGCACGTTGTCCAGATCCGCCATCACGTCATTGAGCTGCGCCTCGATTTTACCGTCGGACAGGAAGTCGATTTCCTCGTCCGGGAAGTCGATCGCCGCCTCCACGTAGATTCGCAGGTGAGTGAGCGCTTCCACGAGCTGGTGGATGCGGGTGGAGAACGCGCCCTGCAGCGAGTTCATCGCCGAACGCGCCGCCTGCTCGGAGCTGGCGTCGATCAGGTCGGCGATCGCTTCGGCCTGCGCCAAATCGAGTTTGTCGTTGAGAAACGCGCGTTCGGAGAACTCGCCGGGCCGGGCGATGCGTACGTCGGGTAGCGCCAGCACGCGCTTGAGCAGCAGATCGAGGATCACCGGCCCGCCGTGGCCCTGCAGTTCCAGCACGTCTTCGCCGGTAAAGGAGTTCGGCCCGGGGAACCACAGCGCGATGCCCTGATCGAGAGTGTCACCGGCGGCGTCGCGGAACGGCAGATAGTCAGCGTAGCGCGGCTTCGGCAGCTTGCCGAGCAACGCCTGGGCGACGTCTTTGGCCTTGCTTCCGGAAATGCGCAGAATGCCGACGCCGCCGCGTCCCGGCGGGGTGGCTTGGGCTACGATGGTATCGGTGGTGCTCATAACGGTTCTCTCTGACGATTAAGATGCAAAAAGGCGGTCTAATGACCGCCTTTGGGGTGACTGCAAGGGTCGGCGCGCCGAACCCCTACAATACGCTTAGCTTTTTTTCTTGTCGCGGCTGTGCAGGCCACGTTTTTCCAGACCACGGTAAATCAGCTGCTGCTGCAGGATGGTCACCAGGTTACTGACGATGTAGTACAGCACCAGACCGGACGGGAACCACAGGAAGAACACTGTGAAGATCACCGGCATGAAGGTCATGATTTTCTGCTGCATCGGGTCAGTCACGGTGGTCGGCGACATCTTCTGAATGAAGAACATCGTCACGCCCATCAGGATTGGCAGGATGTAGTACGGGTCTTGCGCCGACAGGTCATGGATCCACAGGGCGAACGGCGCGTGGCGCAGCTCGACCGAACCCATCAGCATGTAGTACAGCGCCAGGAAGATCGGCATCTGAATGATCAGCGGCAGGCAGCCGCCGAGCGGGTTCACTTTCTCCGCCTTGTACAGCGCCATCATCTCTTGGCTCATGCGCTGCTTGTCATCGCCGATGCGCTCGCGCATCGCCTGCAGCTTCGGCTGCAGCATGCGCATTTTCGCCATCGAGGTGTACTGCGCCTTGGTCAGCGGGTACATGATGCCGCGCACGATGAAGGTGATGATAATGATGGAGAAGCCCCAGTTACCGATAAAGCCGTGGATGAACTTCAGCAGTTTGAACAGCGGCTGGGAGATGAACCACAGCCAGCCGTAATCCACGGTCAGATCCAGGTGCGGCGCCAGCTGGGCCATCTGGTCCTGCAGCTCCGGGCCGACCCACAGGGTCGCGTTCAGCTGCTGCTGAGCACCCGGCTGCACCACGACCGGCGTAGATTTGAAGCCGATGGTGGACAGGTTGTCACCCGGTTTGGCGGTATAGAAGGTGTTGTCACCTTTGGTCGCCGGTACCCACGCGGTGGCGAAGTACTGTTGCAGCATGGCGACCCAACCGTCTTTGGTGGTGACGCTCAGGTTTTCATCTTTGTCGAACGCGTATTTTTGGTACTTGTCCTCGCTGGACGAGTACGCCGCGCCGCGGAAGGTGTGCAGCGCGAAGTTGCTGCTGCCGGTGTCGCGGTGTTTAGGCAATTCGGTGGTCTGCTTCAGCTGGCCGAACAGGGTCAGCTCCAGCGGCGTCGCGCCTTTGTTGTCGATGCTGTAATCCACGCCGACCGCATAGTGGTTGCGTTTGAGCACGAACGTCTTGGTGTAGACTGCGCCGTCTTTATCGGTGTAGGTCAGCGGGATGCGCAGCTCGTCCTGGCCTTCCGGCAGGGTGTAGCTGTCTTGCGCCGCCTGATACAGCGGGCGTTCGCCGTTGGCCGGGTTGTCCGGGCCGTTTTTACCGGTCAGGCCGCTTTGCGCCTGATAGACGAACGACGGAGTGGTTTCCAGCAGTTGGAACGGAGTCGATGAACCCAGAGTATCCGGGTAGGCCAACAGTTTAGCCTGCTCGATATCGCCACCACGGGTGTTGATGGTCAGTGACAGCACGTCGGTGTTCACGGTAATCAGCTTACCCTGACCACTGGCTGGCACGGCCTGGCTGGCGGCATCACCGGCTACTGCGTTCGAAGTCTGTTGCGTGGTCTGTGCGGCCGGCTGCGGAGCGTTGTCCGTTTGCCATGCCTGCCAGATCATGAAAGACACGAACAGCAGAGCGATGAGGAGAAGATTGCGTTGCGAATCCATCGTTAGTGTTCTCTGTTATCGTCGGTTTTTGGCGGCACCGGATCATCGCCACCTGGGTTCAAAGGGTGGCATTTTAATACGCGTTTCAATGCTAACCAACTGCCTTTTATCATGCCAAACCTGCTTAATGCCTCAATTGCGTAATGAGAGCATGTCGGCTGGAAGCGACAACGAGGCCCTAGCAGCGGACTGATGACGAGCTGATAGGCCCGCACCAGCCCGATCAGGATGCGGGAGCCTGGCGACAGTGGCGACGCCATAATTTATCCAAAGCTTCCGTCAGCGCGCGGTTATCCAAATCCGCTATCCCCTTTTTGGCCACCACGACAAAATCCATCGCCGGTAATTCGTGCTGGCGCAGGCGGAAGCTTTCGCGGGTTAGGCGTTTGATCCGATTACGCTCGTGCGCGCGTTTGACGTGTTTTTTGGCGACGGTAAGACCGATGCGGGGATGCCCCAGCTGGTTCAGGCGGCCGAGGATGGTAATTTGCGGCGTGCCAGCCCGTTGTGGCTGCTGGAAGACGAAAGTGAAATGAGTGGGAGTTAACAAACGTAACTCCCTGGGAAAAGCGAGCTTAACCACTCAGCGGGTTAGCTTTATTACTTAGAAACAGTCAGACGAGCACGGCCTTTCGCACGACGGCGGGCCAGAACTTGACGACCATTTTTGGTGGCCATACGAGCACGGAAACCGTGGCTACGGTTGCGCTTCAATACGGACGGTTGGAAAGTGCGTTTCATAGCGATTTCTACCTAAACTTAAAATAATTACTGATCAGTAAACGCGTTTGGCTACTCGGCGTGAAGATGACCGACGCCTCAATCGCAATACATAAAGAAGCGGGATTGTAATAATTGTACAGTCCTGAGTCAATTCACATCGCGCCAGCCTACCTGGTTGTCTGCCAATAACGGAACAAAATCCGGTCTTGGCCCGTGGTCACCGCAGAATCCTGTCTGGCTAATGACGCACCATAAGGAACCAGGTATCACACGTAGGGCGAAGATTATACGGACTCGGGGTGAAATCGCAAGGATCCCCGAGAGATCCTTTGCGCGCGATCGCAGGATCCGGCGTGGATAACAGGGTATAACCGGTTGACAATGTAAAAAATGCGGCGCAGCGGCCGGGATCTGCGCGGTCATCCGGCGCCGACGGTGAAAAGATCGCCGCCGGCCGCGGCCTGTGGATAAAATGGATCTAATCTGTGAGGAAGGGGAGGATCTCTTGCGCGGATTGCGCTATGATCCGTCATTCCGATCGCGATCCCTCATGCCGGGATCGTGAGGGACACAAACCGTGAAAGGCGGTTCGCATCCCCCACAGGCAAACCGCCGATGCCGGGTATGTGTCAAAAATCATGAGTTATAAAAAAGTTGCCCGTTTCTTTTCTTTATTGATCTTGTTCGAGTGGAGTCCGCCGTGTCACTTTCGCTTTGGCAGCAGTGTCTTGCCCGATTGCAGGATGAGTTACCTGCCACAGAATTTAGTATGTGGATACGCCCATTGCAGGCGGAACTGAGTGACAACACCTTGGCGCTGTATGCGCCTAACCGCTTTGTGCTGGATTGGGTTCGCGATAAGTACTTAAACAACATCAATGGTCTGCTGAATGATTTCTGCGGCACGGACGCGCCTTTGCTGCGTTTTGAAGTCGGCAGCAAGCCGATCGCGCAGGTGATCAGCCAGACCGTGACCGCCAGCGTCAGCAGCGCCCCTGTGGCCCCCGCGGCGCGCACGGCCGCGCCTTTGCGCCCGAGCTGGGACAACGCGGCGGCGCAACCCGAGCTCTCTTACCGCTCCAACGTCAACCCCAAACACACCTTCGACAACTTCGTCGAGGGTAAGTCCAACCAATTGGCGCGCGCGGCGGCTCGTCAGGTGGCGGACAACCCGGGCGGCGCCTATAACCCGCTGTTCCTGTATGGCGGCACCGGCCTGGGTAAAACCCACCTGCTGCACGCGGTCGGCAACGGCATCATGGCGCGCAAGGCCAACGCCAAAGTGGTCTACATGCACTCGGAACGCTTCGTGCAGGACATGGTCAAAGCGTTGCAGAACAACGCCATCGAAGAGTTTAAGCGTTACTACCGTTCGGTCGACGCCTTGCTGATCGATGACATCCAATTCTTCGCCAACAAGGAGCGTTCGCAGGAAGAGTTCTTCCATACCTTTAACGCTCTGTTGGAAGGCAATCAGCAGATCATCCTGACCTCGGATCGCTACCCTAAAGAGATCAACGGGGTGGAAGATCGTCTGAAGTCGCGCTTCGGCTGGGGGCTGACGGTGGCGATCGAGCCGCCGGAGCTGGAAACCCGCGTGGCGATCCTGATGAAAAAGGCCGACGAAAACGACATCCGCCTGCCGGGCGAAGTGGCGTTCTTCATCGCCAAGCGCCTGCGTTCCAACGTGCGTGAGCTCGAAGGGGCGCTGAACCGCGTGATCGCCAACGCCAACTTTACCGGCCGGGCCATCACCATCGATTTCGTGCGCGAAGCGCTGCGCGATCTGCTGGCGCTGCAGGAAAAGCTGGTCACCATCGACAATATCCAAAAGACGGTGGCGGAGTATTACAAGATTAAAGTCGCGGATTTGCTGTCCAAGCGGCGTTCGCGATCCGTTGCCCGCCCGCGCCAGATGGCGATGGCGTTGGCGAAGGAACTCACCAACCACAGCCTGCCGGAAATCGGCGATGCGTTTGGTGGCCGCGACCATACCACGGTGTTGCACGCCTGCCGGAAGATCGAGCAGCTGCGTGAGGAAAGTCACGACATCAAAGAAGATTTCTCCAATTTAATCAGAACATTATCTTCATAGCGCTATGAAATTTATCGTTGAACGTGAGCATCTGCTAAAACCGCTGCAACAGGTAAGCAGCCCGCTGGGCGGCCGCCCGACCTTGCCGATCCTGGGCAACCTGCTGCTGCAGGTGACGGAAGGCTCCCTGCTGCTGACCGGCACCGATCTGGAGATGGAGATGGTGGCGCGCGTCGCCCTGTCCCAACCGCACGAGCCGGGCGCGACCACCGTGCCCGCGCGTAAATTCTTTGATATCTGTCGCGGCCTGCCGGAAGGGGCGGAGATCGCCGTCACGCTGGAAAGCGAGCGCATGCTGGTGCGGTCCGGCCGCAGCCGCTTCTCGCTGTCCACGCTGCCGGCGGCGGACTTCCCGAACCTGGACGACTGGCAGAGCGAGGTGGAGTTCACCTTGCCGCAGGCGACGCTGAAGCGCCTGATCGAAGCCACCCAGTTCTCGATGGCCCATCAGGACGTGCGTTACTACCTGAACGGCATGCTGTTTGAAACCGAAGGCGAAGAACTGCGCACCGTCGCGACCGACGGCCACCGCCTGGCGGTGTGCTCGATGCCGATCGGCCAACAGCTGCCGTCGCATTCGGTGATCGTGCCGCGTAAAGGGGTGATGGAGCTGGTGCGCCTGCTGGACGGCGGCGATTCGCTGCTGCAGCTGCAGATCGGCAGCAACAACATTCGCGCCCACGTCGGCGATTTCATCTTCACCTCCAAGCTGGTTGACGGCCGTTTCCCGGACTATCGCCGCGTCTTGCCGAAGAACCCGGATAAAACGCTGGAAGCCGGCTGCGATCTGCTCAAGCAGGCGTTTGCCCGCGCGGCGATTCTCTCGAACGAGAAATTCCGCGGCGTGCGACTGTACGTCAGCCAGAACCAGCTGAAGATCACCGCCAACAACCCGGAGCAGGAAGAGGCGGAAGAGATCCTCGACGTCAGCTACGACGGCGCGGAGATGGAGATCGGCTTCAACGTCAGCTACGTGCTGGACGTGTTGAACGCGCTCAAGTGTGAAGACGTGCGCCTGCTGTTGACCGATTCGGTCTCCAGCGTGCAGATCGAAGACGGCGCCAGCCAGGCGGCGGCCTACGTTGTCATGCCAATGCGGTTGTAGTCTCGTTACCTTGAATTACAGCACCGTCATCGGTAAAGAGATTGCATGGCTCTGACGCGTTTATTGATTAAAGATTTCCGCAATATCGAGGCGGCGGATTTGGCGCTGGCGCCGGGATTCAACTTCCTGGTCGGCGCCAACGGCAGCGGCAAGACCAGCGTGCTGGAAGCGGTGTATACGCTCGGCCACGGCCGCGCCTTTCGCAGCCTGCAGGCCGGTCGGGTCATTCGCCACGACCAGCCGGAGTTCGTGCTGCACGGCCGCATCGAAGGCGCGGAGCGCGAGCTGTCGGTAGGATTGAGCAAGAGCCGTCAGGGTGACAGCAAAGTACGCATCGATGGCAGCGATGGCCACAAGGTGGCCGAGCTGGCGCAGCTGCTGCCCATGCAGCTGATCACCCCCGAAGGTTTTACCCTGCTGAACGGCGGGCCGAAATTCCGGCGCGCCTTCCTGGACTGGGGCTGTTTTCATAACGAACCCGGTTTTTTCACCGCCTGGAGCAACCTGAAACGGTTACTGAAGCAGCGCAATGCCGCGCTGCGCCAGGTGAGTCGCTATGCGCAGATCCGCGCCTGGGATCAGGAACTGATCCCGCTCGCGGAGCGCATCAGCGAATGGCGGGCGGAATACAGCGACGCGATCGCCGCGGATATCACCGCGACCTGCGCGCAGTTTCTGCCTGAATTCGCCCTGACCTTCTCCTTCCAGCGCGGCTGGGACAAAGAGAGCGACTACGGCGAGCTGCTGGAGCGCCAGTTCGAGCGCGACAGGGCGTTGACCTATACCGCGGTGGGGCCGCATAAAGCGGACTTCCGCATTCGTGCCGACGGCACGCCGGTAGAGGATTTGTTATCGCGCGGTCAGCTTAAGCTGCTGATGTGCGCGTTGCGCTTGGCGCAGGGTGAGTTTCTCACCCGGCAGAGCGGGCGGCGTTGCCTGTATCTGATTGATGATTTTGCCTCCGAGCTGGACACCGGCCGTCGCCGGTTGCTGGCCGATCGCCTGAAAGCCACCCAGGCCCAGGTTTTTGTCAGCGCGGTGAGCGCTGAACAAGTGACCGACATGGCCGGTGAAAAGGGCAAGATGTTCCGCGTGGAACAGGGTAAAATAGAGGTTCAACCACAGGACTAAAATGAGCGAGAAACGTTGATGTCGAATTCTTATGACTCCTCAAGTATCAAGGTATTAAAAGGGCTGGATGCGGTGCGCAAGCGCCCGGGCATGTATATCGGCGATACCGATGACGGCACCGGTCTGCACCACATGGTATTCGAGGTTGTGGACAACGCTATCGACGAAGCGCTCGCGGGCCACTGTAGTGACATTCAGGTCACCATCCATGCCGACAACTCGGTATCGGTACAGGATGACGGCCGCGGCATTCCGACCGGCATTCACCCGGAAGAAGGGGTTTCAGCCGCAGAGGTCATCATGACCGTGCTGCACGCCGGCGGTAAATTCGACGACAACTCCTATAAGGTTTCCGGCGGCCTGCACGGCGTGGGCGTCTCGGTGGTTAACGCCCTGTCGGAGAAACTGGAGCTGGTGATCCGCCGCGAAGGCAAAGTGCACGAACAGACTTACAGCCACGGCGAGCCGCAGGCGCCGCTGACCGTGGTGGGCGAAACCGAACAGACGGGCACCATGGTGCGCTTCTGGCCGAGCCACCAGACCTTCACCAATGTGACCGATTTCGAGTACGACATTCTGGCCAAGCGTCTGCGCGAGCTGTCCTTCCTCAACTCCGGCGTGTCTATCCGCCTGAAGGACAAGCGCACCGACCGTGAAGATCACTTCCATTACGAAGGCGGCATCAAGGCGTTTGTCGAGTACCTGAACAAGAACAAAACCCCGATCCACCCGAACGTGTTCTACTTCTCGACCGTGAAAGACGACATCGGCGTGGAAGTGGCGCTGCAGTGGAACGACGGTTTCCAGGAAAACATCTACTGCTTCACCAACAACATTCCGCAGCGCGACGGCGGCACGCACCTGGTCGGTTTCCGTACCGCGATGACCCGTACGCTGAACAGCTACATGGAGAAGGAAGGCTACAGCAAGAAGGCCAAGGTCAGCGCCACCGGCGATGACGCGCGTGAAGGTCTGATCGCCGTGGTGTCGGTGAAGGTGCCGGATCCCAAGTTCTCTTCTCAGACCAAGGACAAGCTGGTCTCTTCCGAGGTGAAAACCGCGGTTGAAACGCTGATGAACGAGAAGCTGGTGGATTACCTGATGGAGAATCCGGGCGACGCGAAAATCGTGGTCGGCAAAATCATCGACGCGGCGCGTGCGCGCGAAGCGGCGCGTAAAGCGCGTGAGATGACCCGCCGCAAAGGCGCGCTGGATCTGGCCGGCCTGCCGGGCAAGCTGGCGGACTGCCAGGAACGCGATCCGGCGCTGTCCGAACTGTACCTGGTGGAAGGGGACTCCGCGGGCGGCTCTGCCAAGCAGGGGCGCAACCGCAAGAACCAGGCTATCTTGCCGCTGAAGGGGAAAATCCTCAACGTCGAGAAAGCGCGTTTCGACAAAATGCTCTCCTCGCAGGAAGTCGCGACGCTGATCACCGCGCTGGGTTGCGGCATCGGCCGCGACGAGTACAGCCCGGACAAGCTGCGTTACCACAGCATCATCATCATGACCGATGCCGACGTCGACGGTTCGCACATCCGTACGCTGCTGTTGACCTTCTTCTACCGCCAGATGCCGGAAATCATCGAGCGTGGCCACGTGTTTATCGCACAGCCGCCGCTGTACAAGGTGAAGAAAGGCAAGCAGGAGCAGTACATCAAAGATGACGAGGCGATGGATCAGTACCAGATCGCCATCGCGATGGACGGCGCTACGCTGCATACCAATGCCAGCGCACCGGCGCTCGGCGGTGAGCAGCTGGAAAAACTGGTGGCCGAACACTACGGCGTGCAAAAGCTGATTGGCCGCATGGAGCGCCGCTACCCGCGCGCGCTGCTGAACAACCTGATCTATCAGCCGACGCTGAACGAAGGCGATCTGAGCGATGAGGCCAAGGTGAAAACCTGGATCGCTTCGCTGGTGCAGGCGCTGAACGACAAAGAGCAGCACGGCAGCAGCTATGACTTCGTGATCTTCGAGAACCGCGAACGCCAGATGTTCGAACCGGCGCTGCGCATCCGCACCCACGGCGTGGATACCGACTATAAGCTGGACTTCGACTTCATCCACGGCGGCGAATACCGCAAGATCTGCCAGCTGGGCGAACAGCTGCGCGGGCTGATCGAAGACGGCGCGTTCATCGAGCGCGGCGAACGTCGTCAGCCGGTAGACAGCTTCGAGCAGGCGCTGGAGTGGCTGGTGAAAGAGTCGCGCCGCGGCCTGTCGGTGCAGCGCTATAAAGGCCTGGGCGAGATGAACCCGGAGCAGCTGTGGGAAACCACCATGGATCCGGAAAGCCGCCGCATGCTGCGCGTGACCGTCAAGGACGCCATCGCTGCCGATCAGCTGTTCACCACGCTGATGGGCGATGCGGTTGAGCCGCGCCGCGCCTTTATCGAAGAAAACGCCCTGAAAGCGGCGAACATCGATATCTGATGCGTTAATGGCTGTGAAAATCCGCGCCGGGCGACCCGCGCGGATTTTTTTACGCCTTTTTTGGCGCTGACAGCCAAGGCTGAAACGCGTTAGCATGGGAAAAAACCACTGGGAGAAGCGTTGAATGGCTATTGAACTGATTGCGATCGACATGGACGGCACGTTGCTGGATCCGCAGCACCAAATCACGCCGGCGGTAAAGCAGGCTATCGCGGCGGCGCGGCGCAAAGGGGTGCACGTGGTGCTGGCCACCGGGCGGCCTTATGTCGGCGTGCAGGACTATCTGCGCCAGTTAGACATTCAGGGCCCCGGCGATTTTTGCATAACCTACAACGGCGCGCTGGTGCTGCGCGCGGCCGACGGCGCCTGTATTCTGCAGGAAACCCTGGGTTTTGAGGACTATCTGCACTTCGAGCAGATGGCGCGCGAGCTCGGCGTTCACTACCAGGCGTTTGACTTTGACACCCTGTATACCCCGAACAAAGACATCGGCAAATACACCATACACGAGGCGGAAATGACCGGTATTCCGTTGAAATACCGCAGCGTGGAGGAGATGGATCGCCAGATGCGTTTCCCGAAAGTGATGATGATCGACGAGCCGGCGCTGCTGGACAACGCGATTGCGCGCATCCCGGCGGAAACGCGCGAGCGTTACACCATTCTGAAAAGCGCGCCTTACTACCTCGAAATCCTGCATAAGAACGTCGATAAGGGCGCCGGGGTGAGAATGCTGGCCGAGCACCTCGGCGTGGCGCGGGAAAACATCATGACGCTGGGGGATCAGGCCAACGATACGGCGATGATCGAGTATGCCGGCGTCGGCGTGGCGATGGGCAACGCCATTCCCGAGCTGAAAGCGGTGGCGCAGTTTGTCACCGGCGCCAATACCGAAGACGGCGTGGCGCGCGCCATCGAGAAGTTCGTGCTCAACGCCTGATCAAGTGGGGCGCTACGGCGCCCCTTTATATTGCCGCCAACACCCCTTTGGCGATCTGCAGATCCTGAATCGCCAGCCCGGTAAGATCGGCGATGGTGATGTGCAGCGGCTCGCTTCGCAACCGCCCTCCCAGCGCCAAGATGGCGCCCATTTCGACGATTGGCGTTGAAATCAGCCTATTTTGCCGATAAGCCGTCGCGATCTCGCCATAGTCAGCGCACTGCGCCAGCGCATCGACCAGCAGTGCGTCCGCGCGAGCCACCAGATCGGTCGCCAGCTCCTGCTTGCCGGGCGCGTCGGCACCCACGGCGGTGATGTGCGTGCCGGGCCGAATATCCGCCGCCTGTAAAATCGGTTCGCGGCTGGGCGTGGTAGTGACGATCAGCTGACAGTGCGCCGCCAGTTCCGCCGCATCCTGCGTAACCCGCACCCGAAAACCTTCGGCCTCGGCTTCGCGCCGATACGCCGCCAGCGCCTGATCGTTGCGGCCCCACACCCACACTTCGCGGCAATCGGTCACCGGTTTCAGACATTGCAGCTGCAGCCGGGCCTGCAGGCCGGTGCCGACCATGCCGATCGCCTGAATATGCGGCGGCGCGCACAGTTCGGCGGCGATGCGGCCGGCCAGTGCGGTGCGCAGCGCGGTCAGCCAGCCCTCATCCTGCAGCAGCGCCCGAGGTTCGCCGGTCTGGGCGGAGAACGCCACCACCAGCCCCTGATTGCTGGCCAAACCGCGTTCGGCGTTGCGATAGAAACCGGCGGAGACCTTGACCACGAACATCTCTTCGCCTTCCAGCCAGGCGGATTTGATGCAGCAATCGCCGGCGGCCTGCTCGAACAGGAAATGCTGTACCGGCGGCTGTTGCACCCGCCGTTGCGAATAGGCGATAAAACCCTGCTTCAACAGCGGGGTTATAGCCTCGGCGTCGAACGCGGCGAGGATTTGCTGCCGATTAAGGATGTGCATCGGCGATGGCCTTGAGGTACTTCTCCAGCACGATGTTTTTACCGCACAGCACCACCGCCACTTTTTTTCCCTGGTATTCCGGTGCCAGCTTGATCGCCGCCGCCAGCGCCACGCCGGCCGCGCCTTCGATAATCCACCGATCGCTGGCGGCGATCCGGCGCATCGCGTGCTTGATCTCCGTCTCGCTGACCAGCACTTTGCGGTCGATCAGCTGTTGGCACAGCGGGAAGGTCACGGCGCCCGGCTCGACGCCGCCGGCGGTGCCGTCGGACAGGGTGTCTTGCTCTTCCACCGGGAAGATATGGCCCGCTTCCAGCGCGCTGTACATACTGGTGGCGTTTTCCGGCCAGCAGGCGATAAGCTGCGTGTTCGGCGACAATTGCCGCAGAACGGTGCCGATACCGGCGATATAGCCACCCCCGCCGACCGCCACGAACACGGCGTCCAGACCGGTGAGCTGTTCAACCAGCTCCATGCCGCAGGTGCCCTGGCCGGCGATCACCTGCTCGTCGTTATACGGCGAGATATAGGTTTTTCCCTGTTCGCGGGCGGCCTGTTCTCCGGCCAGTTCGGCGTTCAGCGCATCGCCCGGCACCCGTTCCACGGTGCCGCCCAGCGCGCGGATGGTGTCTAGCTTGATGCTCGCCGCCGTCTCTGGCGCATAAACCGTGACGCCAACGCCCATCAGCTGCCCCGCCAAAGCGACCGCCTGGCCGTGGTTGCCGGTAGAGGCGGCGATCACGCCGCGCCGGCGTTGCTCGCTATCCAGTAACCTTAGCTTGTTGCTGGCGCCGCGAAATTTAAAGGAGCCGGTGTGCTGCAGATGGTCGCATTTCAGATACAGCTCGCAGCCCAGCTGCTGTGAAAGCAGCACGCTGCGCTCCAATGGCGTGACCCGTACCTGAGGGCGCAGCTGTTGATGGGCAGAAACAATGGCATCGAAGAGGGGGTTCATACCGGCTCCAGAATGTTTGGACTTAAAAATCCAGTTTGTACTTTTTTGTATTAATTGTAAACCCCGTCGCCCGGCCGCCGGGCAAAAGCGGGCACGGGGTAATGTGATCGCACTGGCGGCGAAAAATAATCATTAACGTATAGTTTAGCGGCACGATTTTTTATTTATTTGCGTTAAGGAAGTCGCAACCGCTCAATTATTTTAATAAGGGAACGACAATGAAAAAAATATTACTCGCCTCATTAACCTACGCCGCGCTGACACCGTTTGGTTTCGCCGCCAAAGATGTGACCACCCAACCGGAGGTCTATTTTCTGCAAGAGTCGCAATCGATAGACAGCCTGGCGTTATTGCCGCCGCCGCCCGCCGTTGACAGCATCGATTTTATGAATGACAAGGCGCAATATGATGCCGGGAAATTATTGCGTAATACCGAACGGGGCAAACAGGCTTATCACGACGCACACGTAACGGGGGATGGCGTCGCCGCCGCATTATCCGGCGCTTTCGGTACGGAAATCACCCAGGATAATACGCCGGAGCTGTTCAAACTGGTGATGAAAATGCGTGAAGACGCCGGCGATCTGGCTACCCGCAGCGTCAAAAATCACTATATGCGCATTCGGCCGTTCGCTTTTTACCATGAGCCCACTTGCCGACCGGATGAAGAGAGCACGCTATCGACGAACGGCTCTTATCCTTCCGGGCACACCGCCATCGGTTGGGCGACCGCGCTGGTGCTGGCGGAGATTAACCCTCCCAGGCAGGGGACGATACTGCAGCGCGGCTATGAGATGGGCCAGAGCCGGGTGATTTGCGGTTATCACTGGCAAAGCGACGTGACCGCCGCGCGCTTGGTCGCCTCGGCCATCGTCGCCCGACTGCACGCGGAGCCCACCTTCGCCGCGCAGTTGCAAAGGGCCAAAACGGAATTCAACGCCCTGAAAAAATAACCCTGCTTCACGCGGCAGCGCGCCATATGAAACGCTGCCGCCGATCCGGTAAGATGGCGACTCAGTGCCGGCATGCGCAGGAGAACCGCCATGAGCCATCGGGAAAAACAGCTGACTTTCGACCCTCGCGGGCATCAGTTAACCAATATCAACGTCTGGACGCCGGACAGCCAATGGCTGGCTTATGACGTGCGCCCGCGCGGCGCCTCTTTCACCGGTCTGAGCATCGAGCGGGTCAACGTCGCCAGCGGCGCGGTGGAGGTGGTTTATCGCGCTCAGCACGGCGCCCACGTCGGCGTGGTCACGGTCAGCCCCGATGCGCCGGCGCGCTATGCCTTTATCCATGGCCCGGAGCACCCGGACAGCGCCTGGCAATATGATTTTCACCACCGCCGCGGGGTGATCGTCAGCGAACCGGATCGCGAGTTGGCCATCACCCTCGACGCGCTGGATATCACCGCCCCCTACACCCCCGGCGCGCTGCGCGGCGGCAGCCATGTGCACGTTTTCAGCCCGGACGGCAGCCGCCTCAGCTTTACCTATAACGATCACGTCATGCACGAGTGCGATCCAGCGCGCGATCTGCGCAACGTTGGGGTGGCCGTGCCACTGCACGGGGTCAATCCGCCGAAACAGCATCCGCGCGAGTATGACGGCAGCCACTATTGCGTGCTGGTCAGCGAGACCGTGCCGCAGCCGCAGCCGGGCAGCGATCAGATCAATCGTGCTTACGAAGAAGGCTGGATTGGCCGCGAAGGTTACCGTAAGGCCGACGGCAGCCGGCAGCGCTGGGCGCTGGCGTTCATCGGCGATACGCTGTCCGCCGCCGGTGAAAAGCTGCCGGAGGTGTTTATCGTTGATCTGCCGGAGAACGATGCCGATTACGCCAGGGCGGGCGCTCTGCCGCTGCAGGGAACGGAAAGCGAGCTGCCGGCGCCGCCGCAGGGCGTCAGGCAGCGGCGGGTGACCTTTACCGGCGATCGTCGTTTTCCGGGCGTGGCCGGCGCACCGCGCCACTGGCTGCGCAGCTCGCCGGACGGCAGCCAGATCGCGTTTTTGATGAAGGATGACGGCGGCGTGGTGCAGCTGTGGACGGTGTCGCCGAACGGCGGGGAGCCGCGCCAGGTGAGCCACAGCGAGCATGATATCCAGTCTGCCTTCAGCTGGCACCCGCAGGGCGGGGCGATTGCCTTGGTGTGTGACAACAGCGTGATGCTGTGCGAGGTCGCCGGCGGCCGTCTACAGCGTTTGACGCAGCGCAGCGCGCAGCCGCCGTCAGGGGACGCCGTGGTGTTTTCACCGGACGGCAAGAAAGTGGCGTTTATGCGCGAGATAGCGGGATTCAACCAGATCTTTGTGGTTGAGGTGTAAGGCGGGCCTGATGGCCCGCTGCGTGTGTGATTAGTGTGTGGCGGCGCTGTCGTTGCCTTCGCCGGGATTGCCGGTTGCCGCCAGATTCTGCTGCTCGCTGCGCAGGATGCGCGCTTTTGGCGAGTCTGTGGTGGCGTCGTTGCCGGAACGCAGATAGTCGTAAGGCAGCAGTACGGTGTCCATCACCGCAGAGAACGGCAGATCCAGTGCCACCAGCGGCATCATCGCCCAACTGGTGTTGTCGTCCTTCAGCATGTCCACGCTGGCGCGGGTGCCGGGATAGTAACCCTGATTCGGGCCGGTATGGCTCATCACGCTGGAGCAACCGCTGGTCGCCAACAACATGCAGCCCGTCGCTATCGCTTTCATCGTCGTCATTAATCCATCCTGCAGGGTTGCTGTGCCCCTAAAATTAAGCTGAGTTATAACATCCTGTCGCTGCTTTAAAAGAAGCAAAATCCCGCTCTGTGGCGGCTCTCTCACTTTAGTGTAAGTGGTAAAAAAACTTTCGCCTAATCGGTACGAAGTTTTTTTGATCCTCGCCTGTTGAATTTATGAAATCAACCCCCATTTTATCATCAGAGCCGAATTGAGAATTCGCCGTAAGGGAATTCTGGCTTAATTAGCCTGTCCAGAGTGGAAGGCGTATTTATTTCAACCTCGCTGAAGTGCCTTAGGAGGCTGTTTTATGCGTAATTTTGATCTTTCCCCGCTATACCGTTCCGCCATTGGTTTCGATCGCCTGTTCAACGCGCTGGAAGCCGGCCAGAGTCAGGGCAACGGCGGTTATCCGCCTTATAATGTCGAGCTGGTGGACGAAAATCATTATCGCATCGCCATCGCGGTAGCCGGGTTTGCCGAGCAGGAGCTGGAGATCACCACGCAAGATAATCTGCTGATCGTGCGCGGGGCGCACAATAACGAACCGGCAGAAAAAACCTATTTATATCAGGGCATCGCCGAGCGCAATTTCGAGCGTAAATTCCAGCTGGCCGAACACATTCAAATTAAAGGTGCCAAACTGGAGAATGGCCTGTTGTATATCGACATGCAACGCATCGTGCCGGAAACATTAAAACCGCGCCGCATCGAAATTAAATAAATTTCCGTTTCGCCGGCAGGTACGCTGCCGGCAAATAATACCTAGCCTGCCGTCAGGGGGCTGAATAAACACATCTCGCTTAATGAAAGGAGTTGTTCCTATGCGTAATTACGATTTATCCCCGCTTCTGCGTCAGTGGATTGGTTTTGATAAATTGGCCAGCTCAATGGGCGGCCAGGAACCCCAGGGGTTCCCGCCGTATAACATCGAGAAAAGCGATGACAATCACTACCGCATTTCTCTGGCGCTGGCCGGTTTCCGGCAGAGCGAACTGAATATTGAAGTGGAAGGGCCGCGGCTGACCGTCAGCGGTAAACCCACTCCGCCGGAAAAACAGGTCGAATACCTGCATCAGGGCCTGGTGTGCAAAGAGTTCCAGTTGACCTTCACCCTGGCGGAGCATCTGCAGGTGTCGGAGGCCAAATTTGAAAACGGCCTGCTGCACATCGATCTGGTGCGTCAGGTGCCGGAAGCCTTGCAGCCGCAGCGCATCGCCATCGGGGCGACGCCGGAGCTGGAAGCCAAATAACCGACTGAAAAACGGTCATCATCATGCGGGGGAGATCCAGACGGGTCTCCCCCGCTGCGTTATGTGGCGCATGCCACAGTCCCCCCGTTTGTCCGATGTCATAATCCTTGTTAATTGTGTGTCTTTGGCCGCAAATTCCTTTTCAACTTTGGCAAGGATGTGACCTATGAGCGATATCGCCCTGACCGTCAGCATGTTGGCGCTGGCGGCCGTCATTGGGCTGTGGATGGGGAACTGGAAGCTGTACGGCGTTGGGCTGGGCATCGGCGGCGTGCTGTTCGGCGGCATCCTGGTCGGCCACTTCGCCCAGAGCGGGCAAATCAACCTGAACGGGGACATGCTGCACTTTATTCAGGAGTTTGGCCTGATCCTGTTCGTGTACACCATCGGCATTCAGGTCGGCCCCGGTTTCTTCTCTTCGCTGCGCGTCTCCGGGCTGCGCCTCAACGCCTTCGCGGTGCTGCTGGTGCTGACCGGCGGCGTCGTGGCGGCGGCGGTACACAAGCTGTTCGACGTGCCGCTGCCGATCATCCTCGGCGTGTTCTCCGGCGCGGTCACCAACACCCCGGCGCTGGGCGCCGGTCAGCAAATCCTGACCGATCTCGGTTCCGATCCGGCGTTGGTGGACGGCATGGGGATGGGTTACGCCATGGCCTATCCGTTCGGCATATGCGGCATCCTGCTGGTGATGTGGCTGATTCGGCTGTTTTTTCGCATCAACATCGAGCGCGAGGCGCAGGCGTTTGAAAGCAGCCTGGGCAATCAGCGTGAGCTGCTGCACGCCATCAACGTGGCGGTGCGCAACCCCAATCTGCAGGGCATGGCGATCAAGCAGGTGCCGCTGCTCAACGGTGAAGCGATCGTCTGTTCGCGCCTCAAACGCGGGGAGCTGCTGATGGTGCCGGCGCCGCACGAGCGGCTTGAGCTGGGCGACTACCTGCACCTGGTGGGCAAACGCGAAGATCTGGAGAACGCCCGACTGGTGATCGGCGAAGAGGTGGACGCCTCGCTGTCCACGCGCGGCACCGCGCTGCAGGTGGTGAGGGCGGTGGTGACCAACGAGCAGGTGCTGGGCAAGAAAATCCGCGATCTGAACCTGAAGCAGAAGTATGACGTGGTGATTTCACGCCTCAACCGCGCCGGCGTGGAGCTGGTGGCCGGCAGCAACGTGACGCTGCAGTTCGGCGACATTCTGAACCTGGTCGGCCGGCCGGAGGCCATCGACGCGGTGACGGCAATCGTCGGCAACGCCCAACAAAAACTGCAGCAGGTGCAGATGCTGCCGGTGTTTATCGGCATCGGCCTTGGGGTGCTGCTCGGCTCCATTCCGCTGTTCGTGCCCGGCTTCCCGGCGGCATTGCGGCTGGGGCTGGCCGGCGGGCCGCTGGTGGCGGCGCTGATCCTGGGGCGCATCGGCAGCATCGGCAAGCTGTACTGGTTTATGCCGCCGAGCGCCAACCTGGCGCTGCGCGAACTGGGTATCGTGCTGTTTCTGGCGGTGGTCGGATTGAAGTCGGGTGGCAACTTCATCGATACCTTGCTGCACGGCGAGGGGCTGACGTGGGTCGGGTACGGCGCGTTGATCACCGCCATTCCGCTGCTGAGCGTCGGTATTCTGGCGCGCACGGTGGGCAAGATGAACTACCTGACGCTGTCCGGCATGCTGGCGGGATCGATGACCGATCCGCCGGCGCTGGCCTTCGCCAACGGTCTGCATCCTACCAGCGGCGCCGCCGCGCTGTCTTACGCCACCGTGTATCCGCTGGCGATGTTCCTGCGCATCATGTCGCCGCAGCTGCTGGCGGTGCTGTTCTGGACGCTGTAACGCTGCCCGACTACAGCCGATAAGGCATTAACACGCCGTTGTCAGTGCCAAAATCTTTGGGGTTGCGGGAGATGAGCGTCCGGAACCCCACCTGCGCGGTGGCCCAGACAATGGCGTCCGGCAGCTTCACATGCTGTGAGTGGCGCAGTTCTACGGCGCGTTCGGCAACTTCATCGGTAATAGGCAGCAGCAGGAATTGCCCTAAAAACTGGCGCGTTTTCAACTCCAGCGCCGGCCCCTGTTTTTTGGCACCCACCATCACTTCCATCCAGGTGATGGCGCTAATAGCCGGGTTGATGTGGTATTCGGTCAGAACGTCTTTGGCTTGAGGAATGCCGTTGAGATAATCGATCAGGATATTGGTGTCGAATAACGCCCGTTGAGCCACCATTATTCCCACTCCTCGCGCTGACGATTTTCGTAGTCTACGCCATCGCCCATCGCCCCGGACCAGAGCCCGAAAGCATTGCTGGGATCTTCAACGTGGTTCTCCGTCAGATAACGGGAGACGGCCTGACGGATGATTTCGGCCCGGGGAATGTGGCGGATATTTTTCAGATTGTCGAGCTGCCGCAGGTCTTCTTCAGGTAAATCGATCACGATGCGAGTCATCGCTAGCCCTCCAAAAAAAAGATATACGATATATGCATCGTATATCTTTATCGGTCGATTTTCAATCAGCTGGCGTTAGCCTTCCTGATGCGCGCGTTCGATCTCTTCCGCCAGGATCGCCACGCCGCGCTCGATTTTCTCCGGATCGGGCACGTAGTTCATGCGCATGCACTGGTGGGTGTGCGGCCATTCGTGCTCCAGCCCCGGGAAGAAGTAATGGCCCGGCACCATCAGCACGCCGCGCTTTTTCAGGCGCTGATACAGTACTTCGGTGGTGATCGGCAGATCTTTGAACCACAGCCAGAGGAAGATAGCCCCTTCCGGTTTGTGGATCAGGCAGCGCTCCGGCGACAGGTAGCGGCGGATAATCTCGATGGTGTGCTCGACGCGCTGTTTGTAGAACGGGCGAATCACCTCGTTCGACAGGCGCAGCAGATCGCCGCGCGCGATCATTTCCGTCGCCATCGCCGGCCCCATGCTGCCCGGCGACAGGCTGATGATGCCGTTCATGTTGGTCAGCGCGGTGATCACCTTCTCGTCGGCGATCACGATGCCGCAGCGCGAGCCCGGTAGGCCGAGCTTGGACAGGCTCATGCACAGGATGGTGTTCGGGTTCCACAGCGGCGTGGCGTCGCTGAAGATGATGCCGGGGAACGGCACGCCGTAGGCGTTGTCGATCACCAGCGGAATGTCGCGCTGCTGCGCCAGCAGGTCGAGCTTCATCAGCTCTTCGTCGGTGATCACGTTGCCGGTCGGGTTGGTCGGCCGCGAAACGCAGATCATGCCGATGTCGTCGCCGATGGTGAGGTGTTCGAAATCAACGTGATACTTGAACTGGCCGTCCGGCAGCAGCTCGATGTTCGGTTTGGCGGAGACGAACAGCCCTTCGTCCAGCCCGGCGTCGGCATAGCCGATGTATTCCGGCGCCAGCGGGAACAGCACGCGGCGGCGCGAACCGTCGGCGTAGCGGCCGGCGAACAGGTTGAACAAGTAGAAAAACGCGCTTTGGCTGCCGTTAGTCAGTGCAATATTCTGTGGCGAAATCTCCCAGCCGAGCTCGTCGCACAGCAGATTGGCCAGCGCTTTCAGCAGCGCGTCCTTGCCTTGCGGGCCGTCGTAGTTGCACAGCGCTTCGGTCAGTTTGCCCTGATCGAGCATCTCCTGGCACAGCTGTTTGAAGTAGGCTTCCATCTCTGGGATCTGCGCCGGGTTGCCGCCGCCGAGCATGATGGCACCGGGGGTGCGCAGGCCTTCGTTCAGGTCGTCCATCAAACGGGTAATGCCCGCATAACGGGTAAATTTTTCGCCGAAAAGTGAGAAAGTCATAGGTGCAGCAGTACTGTTTCTTAGCAGGTAATCCCCCACCATACCGCCAGACAAATCCCGCTGCAACGCGGCCGATAAATCGACCAATGGGCACAAACTTCGCCCATTGGCCGATTGGTAGCATATTACGCTGGATTATTGTGACCGTTCGCCGGCCCACACCACCATCACCTTATCGTCGCCGAGCCGGCGGCTGAAGGCGTAGTAGGCGGCGTGTGGCTGCGGGGTTTGCACGCCGCCGCCGATCGCCGGATGGCGAGCGCGGAACTGCCCCAACCGTTGCCAGTGGGCCAGCATCGGGGCTTTTTCCCCCAGCAGCTCACGCCAGTTCATGTCGGAGCGGGTGCCCTGCAGCGGATCGGAACCGGTGGGGCCGAGCGGGCGGCCGCTTTCATCGCCGTAGTAAATCTGCACCGCGCCCGGCGCCAGCAACAGCAGGTTCGCCGCCCGCTGTTGCAGCGGCAGCGAGCCTTTGGCGTCGCTGGCGAAGAACAGCCGGGTGTCGTGTGAAGAGAGGTAGCTCAGCACGTTGAAATCCTGCAGCCGCTCTGCCATCTGCCGGTAGGTGGCATCAATGTCGGCAAAGCAGCCCAATGCCTGCGCCGCCTGGTCCTGGAAGTCGAAGTTGATCATCGCGTCGAAGCCGTTTTGGTAATAGTCGCTTTTCATCACCCCGTGGCCCCAGGCCTCGCCGGTCATCCAAAACGGCGCGTCATCCAGCGCCTGCTGCGGATGATCCGCTTTCCACGCCGCCAATGCCGCCGTGGCGCGCTGCTTCAACAGCGCCAGCGTCGGTTTTTCCACGTGCTTGGCGGTATCGACGCGAAAACCGTCGATGCCGTAATCGCGCACCCACTGGCTGAGCCAGACGGTCAGGTAATCGCGGGTGGTGGCGCCGGGCATGTCGCGCGCGGCGGTGTCGGGTTTGTGGCGATAGAACAGCGGCAGGCCGCTGGCGCCGGGCGCTTCGGTTTTGATGTCCGGCAGGAAGGCCAGCGACATCGTCAGATCGTCATAGCCCGGTGAGTCATAGTCGCCGATGTCGGTGCGGATCCAGTTTTTCCCCCACCATTGGCGCCAGCCCGCCTTGTCGCTGAAGTTGATGTAGTCGTTGAAACTGTGCCAGTTTTGCCCTGGCCCGGGGCGCCAGTCGCCCCAGTTTTTCCCCAGGGTTTTCTCCACCTCCGCGCCTTGCAGATACAGCGAGCCGAAGTGAAACGTCTGCATATCCGCCAGCGTGGCGTAACCGACATGGTTCACCACCACGTCGAACAGAATGCGAATGCCGCGCCGATGCGCTTGTTCGACCAGCGTGCGCAGCTCCTGTTCGGTGCCCATGTTGGCGTCGAGGCGAGTCCAGTCCAGCGCGTAATAGCCGTGATAGGCGTAATGCGGGAAATCGCCTTTGGTGCCGCCGCCGACCCAGCCGTGGATCTGCTCCAGCGGCGAGCTGATCCACAAGGCGTTGACGCCGAGCTGCTGCAGATAATCCAGTTTTTGCGTCAGGCCGGCCAGATCGCCGCCGTGAAAGGTGCCTATTTCCTGCAGGCCGTCGCTGCGGCGCCCGTAGCTGTGGTCGTTGGCCGGGTTGCCGTTCTCAAAGCGATCGGTCAGCACGAAGTAGACTGTGGCGTTATGCCAGCTGAACGCCGCCGGTTTCGCCGTGGCGGCGGACTCCAGCAGCAACAGGCCGCCGCTGGCGGCGGTGGGCTGCAGCGTGATTTTCCCCTGGCTCACCTGCGCCGTTTGGCCGGAATAGAAATCGCGCAGCGTTTCGCCTTCGGCGAAGGTGGAGGCGACGTCGACCGTGACCGGCTTGCCGTCCCAGCGCGGGCAGCTGCGGGCAACAACGGCGGCGCTTTCCGGCGCGCTGCGCAGGCTGAGCTGCAGCGTCGGCGTGCCGCTGCGGGTGTCGATGCGCACCTGATAGTCGCCGGCGCGGAACTGCCGCCAGCTGGCCGGCGGATGGGCGCCGCAGGGCTGCAGCGACAGCGTCTGGTTAAGCTTCACCGCCTCGGCCGGCTGCCAGCAGTGGTTATCCAGATACAGGCGCAGCGGCAGTTGGCCTTTGGGCAGCGCGGCCTGGCTGGTAAACAGCCCGGCGGCAGTTTCGTCGAAGGCCGGGAAACCCGGCAGCGTCCAGCCGGCCAGCACCGAAGGCGACAGCAGCATCAACAAGGGCAGGGGTAACAGTTTCATGGCTCTCCTTACGCGCGGCAGGAAGCGTTTTTCTCGCAGGGTAGCGCCCAGTGTGGCAAACGGCGGAAAAATAGCCTCCTCCCTGCGAGGGTTTTTCGGGGAGGAGAGAAAGGGCGGAGCGTTTTCGGATTGATTCGGCTTGGCTTTGCGCGCGCGCTGCGGCAGATTAAACGATGAACATCAAAGGAGGTTAGCGATGACGGACAAAAACTGGCGAGAAGAGATCGTTCAGGCAATTCAGGATGCCGAATTGCAGCACTTCGCCGAAGAACATCAGCTGCAGGCGCTGTTCGCGCCGCAGCAGGAAGAGCAACACGGCCGGTTATCCGCAGACCACCGGCCGCGCTGAGTTATTTCCGCAACAGCTGCGGGTTGACGCAGTTTTCTTTCACCGTGCCGGTCAACGCGGCGATCAAATTATCCACCGCGCAGGCGGCCATGCCGTAGCGCGTTTCATGGGTGGCGGAGCCGATGTGCGGCAACGCCACCACGTTCGGCATGCTGAGCAGCGGTGAGTTGGCCGGCAGCGGCTCTTTCTCGAACACGTCCAACCCGGCGGCGTGGATCACGCCGTTTTGCAGCGCTTCGATCAGCGCCTGCTCATCCACGACCGGCCCGCGGCCGGCGTTGATCAGAATGCCGCTTTTCTTCATCTTCGCCAGCTGATCGCGGCCGATCATGTGGAAGGTTTGTTCGGTCAGCGGCAGCGTGATGCAAACGAAATCCGACTCGGCCAGCAGGGTATCCAGATCGCAGCGGCGCGCGTTAAAGCGCTGCTCCGCCTCTTCGTGCGTGCGGCGGGCGTTGTACAGCACCGGCATGCCGAAGCCGAAGTGCGCGCGCTGCGCCAGCGCCAGGCCGATGCGCCCCATGCCGAGGATGCCGATGGTTTTATGGTGCACGTCGACGCCGAACCAGTCCGGCCCGATGCTGCCGCGCCATTCGCCGGCCTTCACCCGCTCCGCCACTTCCACCACCCGGCGCGCGGTCGCCAGCACCAGGCTCATGATGGTGTCGGCGACGGTTTCGGTCAGCACCGTCGGGGTGTGCATCAGCAGCACGTTATGGGCGTTGAGCGCCTCGACGTCGAAGTTGTCGTAGCCGACGGAAACGGTCGAGGCCGCGCGCAGTTTGGGCGCTTGCTGCAGGAAGGCTTCGTCAATTTTACCGCCGGAACCGATGATCCCTTCGGCCTGCTGCAGCGCCTGGCGCAGTTCGTCGCGGTTCTCCGGCTGCAGGCCGTTGAAGGCGTGCACGGTGAAGTGCTGCTCCAGCCGTTCACGCAGATCGGCGGGCAGGCTTTTGTACAATACGATAGAAGGCTTCATCACGAACTCCAGCTGGGCCAAAGGGGGCATGGCGCCCCCCGGTTGGGTTAACAGATAAAAAGTATAACCGGATCAAGCCAATTGCGGCTGGATCTCGTTGCGGGCGGGTTTGACGATCAGCGTCAACACCACCGCCACCACCAGTGCGATGGCCATAAACATGTAAGAGGCCGCCGGGCTGCCGGTGGCGCCATTCAGATAGCCGACGAACCACGAACCGAAGAACGACCCCAGCGCGCCCATGCTGTTGATCAGCGCCATGGCGCCCCCGGCGACGTTTTTCGGCAGCATTTCCGGAATGATGGCGAAGAACGGCCCGTAGGGGGCGTACATCGCGGCGCCGGCGACCACCAGCAGGCCGTAGGAGATCCAGAAGTGGTTGGCGCCGACGGCGTAAGAGCCGAAGAACGCCAGCGCGCCGATCAGCAGCAGCGGCCAGACGAACAGCTTGCGGTTTTGCATTTTGTCCGACGCCCAGGAGACCACGATCATGGCGATGGTCGCCGCCAGGTAAGGCACCGCCGACAGCCAGCCGGCTTCCACCATGCCCATCTGCATGCCGCTGCGCAGGATGGAAGGCAGCCACAGCACGAAGCCGTACACGCCGATGCTCCAGGCGAAGTACTGCACGCACAGCAGGATCACGTTGCGCGAACGGAAGGCTTCGCCGTAGTTGCGCACGGCCTTGATGCCTTTCTGCTCTTCGTCCAGCTGCTGCTGCAGCGCCTGTTTCTCATCGGCACTCAACCAGCCGGCCTGCGCCGGTTTGTCTTTCGCCAGCACCCACCAGCAGAACGCCCAGATAACCGCTGGAATGCCTTCGATGATGAACATTTCACGCCAGCCGAAGGCGTGGATCAGGTAGCCGGACACCACCGACATCCACAGCACCGTCACCGGGTTGCCGAGGATCAGGAAGGTATTGGCGCGTGACCGCTCCGATTTGGTGAACCAGTTGCTGATGTAGATCAGCATCGCCGGCATTACCGCCGCTTCCACCACGCCGAGGATAAAGCGGATGGCGGCCAGCATCGGAATATTGCTCACCACGCCGGTCAGCGAGGCGCAGCCGCCCCACAGGATCAGGCACCAGAAGATCAATTTTTTGACGCTGCGGCGTTCGGCGTAGATGGCGCCGGGAATTTGGAAGAAGAAATAACCGAGGAAAAACAGCGCGCCCAGCAGCGAGGACATGCCTTTGGTGATGCCGAGATCTTCATTGATGCCGGCGGCAGAGGCGAAGCTGAAGTTGGCGCGATCGAGATAGGCCAGGCTGTAGGTGATAAACACGATGGGCATGATGTACCACCAGCGTTTGGCCGCGACAGTCGCTTTGTTCATGTTCAGTATCCTTCAGTGGTGTTGCGTCCCCTTCGCCCGGCACGCTGGGCATGCAAGAGGAAGGGGCAGATGCTCTCCCGACGCGTCCCGGTTGTAGGGCCAGAGGTTGACGTCATGCGGAGAAGTCGTTTTTTTATTGTTATTCGGCCAGCGCCGCGCGGGTCGGCAGGCCCTCGCTGTCGCCGATGGCCTGGATCGCCAGCGAACCGATTTTGTTGCCGCGCTGCACCGCCTGTATCAGCGTTTTGCCTTCCAGCAGGGCGCTGAGGGTGCCGACGGCAAAGCCGTCACCGGCGCCGACGGTATCCACCACGTTGTCGACCTTGACCGCGGCCACCGCCGCCTTGTCGCCGGCGGCGGTTTTAAACCAGGCGCCGTCCGGGCCGGTTTTGATGATCACCGCCTGCACGCCGCGTTCCAGATAGAAATCGGCGATGCCTTCCGGCGTCGATTGGCCGGTGAGGATCTGCCCCTCTTTCAGCCCCGGCAGCACCCAGTCGGCGGCGAACGCCAGCTGGTTCAACTGCTCGATCATCACCTCGCGGGTGGGCCACAGCACCGGGCGCAGATTGGGATCGAATGAAATGGTTTTGCCCATGGCGCGCATCTCGCGCGCCGCATGGTGGCACAGCGCCAGCGATTCGCTGGACAGCGCCGCCGCCACGCCGCTCAGGTGCAGGTGGCGCGCAGAACCGAAATACTCAGGGTTGAAATCGGCGACCGACAGGTGGCTGGCCGCCGAGCCTTTGCGGAAGTATTCCACGCTGGGATCGGTACCATCGGCGGTTTTGGATTTCACCTGAAAGCCGGTGGGATAGTGGCCGTCGACCGTCACCTGCCGGTAGTTGATGCCTTCTTTTTTCAGCTGCTGCAGGGTGAAGCGGCCGAACGAATCGTTGCCGACGCGGCTGACCCAGCCGACATTCATGCCCAGGCGCGCCAGGCCGATCGCCACGTTCAGCTCGGCGCCGGCGATGCGTTTGGTGAAGGTTTCCACCTCCGCCAAATCGCCGGTTTGCGCCGCCACGAACATCGCCATGGCTTCGCCCAGCGTGACCACATCCAGGGGTGCCTGCTGCGCCGTCGTTGCCGTTAACGTTGTCATCATGGGGTTACTCCGCACGCAAAATATTGACGTAATGGCGGGTGACGGCTTCCAGATCATCGCCCTGCAACGGGAATTCGATGCCGCGCGGCGCATCGTGCGGCAGGCGGGCCAGCAGATCGCGCCAGCTGCCGTCGGTATCGTCCAGCGCGACGGCGCGCCAGCCGCGCGGGCCTTGGGTGGCGGCTTTGACGTGCACGTAACCGACGTGGCGGGCCAGGCGTTCGGCGGCGGCGAAAGCGTCTTGCCCCACCCATAGCCAGTTGGCCATATCGAAGGTCATGCTGACCGGCAGGTGGCTATCTTCCGCGGCGTGGAAAAAGGCGTTCAGCATCGACAAAATGCCGCAGTCCGGCGTCTGATCGTTTTCGACCACCAGTTTGACCGGGTGCTGCTCCAGCGCCACTTTCAGCTCGGTAAAATCAAAACCGGGGCGGAAATGGCCGAGGGACAACTTCAGCCGGCGCGCGTTCAGCGCCTGCGCTTCCGCCAGCAGCGCCGCCAGGTTGGGGTTCAGCGTATGTTGCGGGGTGAACAGCGCCTCAGGGGCGGAGTAGACGGCGAACAGCTGTTGGCGTTCGATTTCTTGCGCCAGGGCCGGCAGGCTGTCCAATTCGCCGGCGGCGAACAGTTCGCGGCGGATCTCCACCCCGTCGGCGCCCGCGCCGGCGATGATGGGCAACAGCGCGCGCTGGCCGCCGTATTGTTTGACGGTATCGGTGCCGTAGGCGCCGGTGACCACGATGATTTCTGTTTTCATTTTGACTCCTGAGGCGGCATTGTCGCCGCCGCTGCTGTTACCGGTACGTTAAATGGAACCGGTTCCAGCGAAAAGCGACAGAGTGTAAAAATATGATCGCAATCACGAAGCTGAGCAAAAAACAGCCGATGAGGGCGGGGCGGGCAACGGCCCCGGAGAAGGCGGGTTAGCGGGTGGTGGAGCCGCGAACGATCAGCTCGCCGGAGAACATCTGCTCGCCGCTGGGGGCGGCCAGGCCCTGAATGCGCTGCACCAGCCGCTCCAGCGCCGCGTGCCCCATTTGGTAGGTGGGCTGTTTCAGCGTGGTGATGCCGACGCCCGCCAGCTCCGCCCACTCCAGCTCGTCGAAGCCCAGCAGGCCGATGTCGTTGCCCCACTGAATGCCGAGCCGGCGCATGGCGCGCGCCACCTGCAGCGTCAGGGCGCCGTTGGCGGAGATCACCGCCTTGCGCATGCCGCGATGGCGGCCGCTGAAATCGCTCAGCACCTGCTCCAGCTTCTGCCGATCGTTGAGCGGCGTTTCGGCCTGCTCCGCTGACAGCGTGGGGTGCTGCGCCATGGTATGTCTGAAAGCGTGCAGGCGCTCGAGACGGGTATTGACCGTACCGAGCGGCTCGCTGAGGAACAAAATCGCTTCGAAACCTTGTTGCAGCAGGTGTTCGGTGGCGACGGTGGCGGCTTCGCGGTTGTTCAGGCCCACCACGTCGCAGGCGAAATCGGGGATTTTGCGGTCGATCAGCACCATCGGCAGCATCGACTGCTGCAGCATGGATAACGCTTCCTCGCGCATGCCGACCGCGTTGACCACGATGCCCTCCACCCGGTAACTGCTGAGCAGCTGCAGGTAGTGCTGTTCCTGATTGACTTCGTTGTTAGTGTTACACACCAGCAGGGTAAAGCCGTGCTGGCGGCAGGCGGCCTCGATGCCGCGCATCACGTCCACCGAATAGGGGTTGGTGATATCGGCGAGGATCAGGCCGATCAGGCGGGTCTGGCCGCCCTTCAGGCTGCGCGCCATCTGGCTTGGCCGGTAGTCGAGCTGCTGGATCGCCTGTTCGATGCGCTGTTTGAGATCGTCGGAAAGCAGGTGCTGTTCACCATTCAGATAGCGCGACACGCTGGTCTTGCCGGTTTTGGCGATGCTGGCCACATCGCTGATGGTGGCGCGCCCTGAGGCGCGCGTTGCCTTGACAGTGCTCACAGCCGATCCCTCCTGCGGTTAATTGCCAAGGAGACTACCATACCCGATGTGCGGGCGGGAATGTTGAAGGGTAAGGAGAAAATCGCAGGGAGGCGGCGGGGCGCCGGTTGCGCGCCCCGCACGGGATTACTGCAGCGGGCTGAGGGTGATCTCGACGCGGCGGTTTTGCGCCTTGCCTTCCGCGGTGCTGTTGGAGGCGATCGGGTTGTCCGGACCGGCACCGGTGGTGCGGATACGGTTCGCCGCCACGCCCTGGGTGATCAGCGCGCTGGCTACGCCGTCGGCGCGCTGCTGCGACAGGTTCATGTTGAGCGAGCGGGAGCCGGTGCTGTCGGTGTAGCCGACAACGTTGACCGCGGTTTTCGGATACTCTTTCAGCACCATGGCGACGCCGGTCAGGGTGTTGGCGCCCGCCGGTTTCAGCGTGGCGCTGCTGCTGTCGAAGGTCACGTTGTTCGGCATGTTCAGCACGATGTTGTCGCCCTGGCGGGTGACGCTGACGCCGGTGCCTTTCATCTTGTCGCGCAGTTTGGCTTCCTGCACGTCCATGTAATAGCCTGCGCCGCCGCCGAGGGCTGCACCGGCCGCTGCGCCGATCAGCGCGCCCTTGCCGCGATCTTTCTTGGAAGAGGACAGCACGCCGACACCGGCGCCCAGTGCGGCCCCGAGGCCCGCGCCGATGCCGGATTTACCGGCTTCGGATTCACCGGTGTAAGGGTTGGTGGTACAGGCCGACAGCGCGAGCGTGAGGCTCACGGCGCCGGCAATAATTGCAATGCGTTTTTTCATGTTCTTGTCCTTAATGGCATCAGAATCTGTACGCGCCGGCCCAAAGCGGGGACGCAAAAAAAAGTGGGTGACGCAGGGAGCCCGCGTCGCCGCGCTACCTATGACGCGCGGTTTCGCCGGCAGTTCCGGAGAAAAACGTGACAAATGATGAGCGCGGGTAAGTGCTGGGGGAGTTATGCGGTAAAACGCCGGGCGGCGCTATGCAGCGGATTCTTAATTGTGCGCATCCGGAGTGCAGATGCGCCTTTTTTAAGCATAACGGGTTGAATTTTCGACTGCCGGCCAGTTCATGATCAGCGTATAGGCCTGGGTTTCATCGTTGAACAGGCGCTGCGTCACCTGAAAACCGTGCCTGTGGTAGAACGCGCAGGCGCGCAGGTTCTGCTGGTACACCTCCAGGCTGAGCCGGCGGTAGCGCTGCTGCACGTGCGTCATCAGCGCCTGGGCGACGCCGCGGCCGTGAAACGCCCGCTCGACAAACAGCGCGCCGATGAACTGCTCGTCCAGCACGCTGATAAAGCCGACGATCTCGTCGTCATGCCAGCAGGCCCAGCTTTGCGCGCGCGGCAGGTAGTTTTCACGCACCAGCGTGGCGCTCTCACGCCAGTATTTTTCCGCCACGAACGGATGAGCGGCGATGGTGCTGGGCAGCCATAGCGCCATCAGCCGGTCGATATCCTCCGGGCCACAGGGGCGGATCACCGTGGCTTTGGGTAGCACATGCATCCCGTGAGATGATCGTTCACCAGCCCGCTGGCCTGCATGAAGGCGTAACAAACGGTGGAGCCGATAAACTTGAAGCCGCGTTTTTTTAGCGCCTTGGACATGGCGTCGGACTGCTCGGTTTTGGCCGGCACCTGGTTCAGCGCCTGCCAGCGGTTGAGCTGCGGCCGGCCGCCGACGAAGTCCCAAATGAAGGTAACGAAATTCTCGCCGGCCGCCTCCATCGCCAGATAGGCTTTGGCGTTGGTGATGATGGCTTCTATCTTGCCGCGGTGGCGGATGATGCCGCTGTCCTGCAGCAGGTTTTCCACGTCTTGTTCGGTCATGGCGGCGACCCGCTGCGGATCGAAACCGTGGAAAGCGCGGCGGTAGTTCTCGCGCTTTTTCAGCACGGTGATCCAGGAAAGGCCGGCCTGCTGCCCCTCGAGGCACAGCATTTCAAACAGCTCGCGCGCGTCGGTGGTGGGCGCGCCCCATTCCTGGTCGTGATACTCGAGATACAACGGATCGGCCGTCACCCAACCGCAACGTTCGTCTGCCATCCTGACTGTCCTTACGCTGTATTTATGAACAGTAATCATCGCTCGAAGCGCCGAACTTGGCAAGCCTCTGATTGTTTTGTCATCAGCCCGCTTGACGTGACGAAAAAGCCGACAATAGTTACTACATGGCCGGTGGAAAACCGGCCAACGATAAAAACGACATTGCCTTCATTTGCAGGCTCTCAGGAGTCGATTCATGCCTCTAAAAATAACGTGCATGCCCCGCCCGGCGGCGCTTGCAGTGGCGTTGCTTTGCAGTGTGACCCTTCCGGCTCAGGCGTACGATCAACTCTACGTCTTTGGCGATAGCCTGAGCGATACCGGCAACAACGGCCGGTTCACCTATGACGGTAACCAGCACCTGCTGTACGACGAAGCGTTGGCGCAACGCATCGGGGCGGCGCTGGTGGCTTCGGACAACGGCGGTGAGAACTACGCCGCCGGCGGCGCCGTGGCGGTGCCGGGCCTGAACCCGGCCGATAACACCCAGGATCAGGTGCAGCGCTATCTGAACCGGGTCAACGGCCAGGCCGACGGCGACGGTTTGTACGTTCATTGGATCGGCGGCAACGATCTGGCGGCGGCGGCATTAAATGCCGCTACCGCGCCCGGCGTGGCCTACAACAGCGCCGCCGCGGCAGCCGCGCAGGTGCATTCGCTGCTGAACGCCGGCGCCGGCACGGTGATCGTGCCGACGGTGCCGAACATCGGCTCCACGCCGCAGCTGATGGAATTGATCATTCAACAGGCGCTGTCGCCGGTGCAGGGGGCGGCGATCCAGGCGGCCTATGCCACGCTTAATTCGGTGGCGACGCCGGACAACGCTTCACGCACGCAGGCGATTCATGCGGCGTTGGCCGCCGCGGCGAAGCAGGGCAGCGCCATTCCTCAGGTGCAGCAGGCGATCGCCACGCAGCTTATTGCGGCGTATGACAGCCTGAGCGAGCAGGCCGCCCAGCTGACCGATTTCTATAATCAAAGTGAAGACCTTTTGCTGGCGCAGGGCGGCGGCAATATCGTGCGGGTGGACGTCAACAAGCTGTTCGCCGAAGCGATCGCCAATCCGGCGCAGTTCGGCTTCGCCAACACCGCCGGCATGGCTTGCCCGCCGGGCGTTTCCTCGGCGGTCTGCAGCTCCGATATGCCCGGCTTCGACGCCGGCCAGTCCTATCTGTTCTCCGACCATTTCCACCCGAGCCCGCAGGCGCACCTGCTGATTGCTGATTATATCCAGGCGGTGTTGGATGGCCCGGCGCAGGTGGTGGCGCTGAATCAGGCGACCGCGGCGATGGCGCGCGACAGCCGCGCCACGCTCGACAGCCGCTTCCAGCAGCTGCGCCACGGCGAAAACCCGCAGGGTTCGCTGGGCGTGTTCGGCGGTTACGCCGGCCAGCACTATGACTATGCCGATAACCGGGCTGCGGGGGAGGGCAACGCCACCACCCACAACCTGACCGTCGGGGTGGACTATCAGCTGACCGACGGCTGGCTGATCGGCGCGTTGATCGCCGGTTCCAACGACGATCAACATCCTTCCAGCCGCTTTGATTACAAGGCGCGCGGGCTGCTGCTGTCGGCTTTCAGTTCACTGGCGATATTCGAGCAGGGCTGGGTCAACGCCGATTTGCACTATACGACGATGGATTATGACGACATCCGCCGCAGCCTGCGGCTGGGGCCGCTGACGCGCACCGAAACCGGTTCGACCACCGGCAGGCAGTGGGGCGCGCGCGTGACCGCCGGCTATGACTTCCCGATCGCTTCTTACCTGACCACCGGGCCGGTGGCGCAGTTCGCCTGGGATTACAGCCGCGTTTCCGGCTACAGCGAAGATGGCGATGACAGCACCGCCATGCGCTTCAACGATCAAACCTACCACTCGCAGATCGGCGCGTTGGGCTGGCGGCTGGATACGCAATTCGGCGTGTTTAACCCTTATGCGGAAGTGAGTTATCAGCACCAGTTCGGCGACGACGTCTACCGCGCCGGCGGCGGCCTGAAATCGACGCAAACCTCGTTCACCCGCGACAGTGCGGGCCAGGACAAAAACTGGGTGGATGTCACGTTGGGGGCCAACATGCCGTTGACGGACAGGGTATCGGCCTTCGCCACCGTCTCGCAAACCGGCGGGCTGAGCAGCGGCGAGCAGTTTATGTATAACGTAGGCGTCAGCGCGCGCTTTTGAATTGGCCATCGGCGCGTTCAAGGGCGCAGGATCAGGATAAGCCATAAGGTCTGATAAGGGATTTATGCGAAAGGCGGCTTGGGGGGAATTATGCGGGCCGCAGTGACGTTGGCGGAAATACAAAAAAAAACTGATCCTATGAAAGGATCAGGTAGCCACTTGGCCAACACCAGGGAAAATTTTATTTATTATTGTATAACCAAAGATTAACTGTCAATTTGTTTCTGTGGCCCGTTAGCGCCGTATTTCATCCATGGCCATTCCTTCCATACCCAACGCGTCGGCACGCCGCGCGATATCGCCTTATTTTTCACGACATAAGAAATAATCTGGCACTTGATCACATTATCTCTCGATGAAGGGAGTTTTTTAGTTGATAAAATTAACAAAAATAACATTGGTGCAACTTTATCTCGTGGGAAATATAAGGATATACGCACGTAAATCAGCTTAAATTTGGTCGATGAAGAGGGAAATAGCGTTCAGCCAATTGACTATTTAAACGGCGGTGAGTGATATTTTTGTTAAGGGGATCTAATGTGTGTGTCGGGTATGTCTTTCTGAACGGCAAGGTAACCGGCCAACGTGTTGTCCTTCCCGCTGCGCCCGCCGCGGGAAAATCCAGCGCTTCTCGTCCCGATTCGCACTTGTTGCCGGATTCTGGCTGTATATCTTACGGTCAAAGGGTATACTGGCGCATTCCATCTAAATCCACTTGTATCGCGTGCGAATTCAACATGCAAAAGTTTGATACCAAGACCTTCCAGGGCCTGATCCTGACACTGCAGGATTATTGGGCGCGCCAGGGCTGCACCATCGTTCAACCATTGGACATGGAAGTCGGCGCGGGAACCTCACACCCGATGACGTGCCTGCGCGCACTGGGGCCGGAGCCGATGGCCGCCGCCTATGTGCAGCCATCCCGCCGCCCGACCGACGGCCGCTACGGTGAAAACCCGAACCGTCTGCAGCACTACTACCAGTTCCAGGTGGTGATTAAGCCATCGCCGGACAACATTCAGGAACTCTACCTGGGCTCGCTGAAAGAGCTGGGTCTGGATCCGACCATCCACGACATTCGCTTCGTGGAAGACAACTGGGAAAACCCGACGCTCGGCGCCTGGGGCCTGGGTTGGGAAGTGTGGCTGAACGGCATGGAAGTGACGCAGTTCACCTACTTCCAGCAGGTCGGCGGCCTGGAGTGCAAGCCGGTGACCGGCGAGATCACTTACGGCCTGGAGCGCCTGGCGATGTACATCCAGGGCGTGGACAGCGTATATGATCTGGTGTGGAGCAACGGCCCGCTGGGCGTCACCACCTACGGCGACGTGTTCCACCAGAACGAAGTGGAGCAGTCCACCTACAACTTCGAATACGCCGATGTCGACTTCCTGTTCTCCTGCTTCGAGCAGTACGAGAAAGAAGCCCAATCGCTGCTGGCGCTGGAAAAACCGCTGCCGCTGCCGGCCTACGAACGCATCCTGAAGGCGGGCCATACCTTCAACCTGCTGGATGCGCGCAAGGCGATTTCGGTGACCGAGCGTCAACGCTACATTCTGCGCATCCGCACGCTGACCAAAGCCGTTGCCGAAGCCTACTACGCTTCCCGCGAAGCGCTGGGCTTCCCGATGTGCAACAAGAAGAACGAGAACTAAGAGGCAGCCATGACTCAACAGACTTTCCTGGTGGAAATCGGCACGGAAGAGCTGCCGCCGAAGGCTCTTCGTTCCCTGGCGGAATCTTTCGCCGCCAACTTCACCGCCGAGCTGGACAACGCCGGCCTGGAACACGGTGACGTGAGTTGGTTCGCCGCACCGCGCCGTCTGGCGCTGAAAGTGGCCAACTTGAGCGCGGCGCAGGCCGATCGCGAAATTGAAAAACGCGGCCCGGCGATCGCCCAGGCGTTCGACGCCGAAGGCAAACCGAGCAAAGCGGCCGAAGGCTGGGCGCGCGGCTGCGGCATCACCGTCGATCAGGCTGAACGCCTGGTGACCGACAAGGGCGAGTGGTTGATGTACCGCGCCCACGTCAAAGGCCAGTCGGCGCAGGCGCTGCTGGCCGGCATGGTCAGCACCGCGCTGGCTAAACTGCCGATTCCGAAACTGATGCGTTGGGGCGACTCCGACGTGCAGTTCGTGCGTCCGGTGCACACCGTCACGATGCTGCTGGGCGCCGATCTGATCCCGGGCACCGTGCTGGGCATCGACTCTGCGCGCACCGTGCGCGGCCACCGCTTCATGGGCGAAGCCGAGTTCACCCTCGACAACGCCGACCAATACCCGCAGATCCTGCTGGAGCGCGGCAAAGTGGTCGCCGATTATGAAGCGCGTAAAGCCCTCATCAAGCGCGACGCCGAGCTGGCGGCGCAGAAGATTGGCGGCAAGGCCGATCTGAGCGACAGCCTGCTGGAAGAAGTGGCCTCGCTGGTGGAATGGCCGGTGGTGCTGACCGCCAAATTCGAAGAGAAATTCCTGGCGGTGCCGGCGGAAGCGCTGGTGTACACCATGAAGGGCGACCAGAAGTATTTCCCGGTGTACGACGCCGCGGGCAAACTGCTGCCGAACTTTATCTTCGTGGCCAACATCGAGTCGAAAGACCCGCAGCAGATCATCTCCGGTAACGAGAAAGTGGTGCGTCCGCGTCTGGCCGACGCCGAGTTCTTCTTCAACACCGACCGCAAGAAACGCCTGGAAGACAACCTGCCGCGCCTGGAAACCGTGCTGTTCCAACAGCAGCTGGGCACCCTGCGCGACAAGACCGACCGCATTCAGGCGCTGGCGGGCTGGGTTGCCGGCCAGATCGGCGCCGACGTCAACCACGCCACCCGCGCGGGCCTGCTGTCGAAGTGCGACCTGATGACCAACATGGTGTTCGAATTCACCGACACCCAGGGCGTGATGGGCATGCACTACGCGCGCCACGACGGTGAGGCGGAAGACGTCGCCGTTGCGCTGAACGAGCAGTATCAGCCGCGCTACGCCGGCGATGCGCTGCCGCAGTCGCTGGTGGCCTGTTCCCTGGCGATCGCCGACAAGATGGACACCCTGGCCGGCATCTTCGGCATCGGGCAGCATCCGAAAGGCGATAAAGACCCGTTCGCGCTGCGCCGCGCCGCGCTGGGCGTATTGCGCATCATCGTCGAGAAAAACCTGCCGCTGGATCTGCAGACCCTGACCGAAGAGGCCGTGCGCCTGTACGGCAGCAAGCTGACCAACGCCAAGGTGGTCGACGAGGTGGTGGAATTCATGCTGGGCCGCTTCCGCGCCTGGTATCAGGAAGAAGGCCACGCTGTCGATACCATTCAGGCGGTGCTGGCGCGCCGTCCGACCAAGCCGGCCGACTTCGACGCGCGCGTCAAGGCGGTCTCCCACTTCCGTACGCTGGAAGCGGCGGCGGCGCTGGCTGCGGCCAACAAACGCGTCTCCAATATTCTGGCCAAGTCTACCGAAACGCTGAACGACAGCGTGCGCGCCTCGGTGCTGAAGGACGCGGCGGAGATCCAGTTGGCGACTCACCTGGTGGTGCTGCGCGACAAGCTGCAGCCGTACTTCGCGGCGGGCAACTACCAGGAAGCGCTGGTGGAGCTGGCTGCGCTGCGCGAGCCGGTGGATGCGTTCTTCGACAACGTGATGGTCATGGCGGACGATGCGGAAGTGCGCGTGAACCGTCTGACGCTGTTGAGCAAGCTGCGCGAACTGTTCCTGCAGGTGGCGGATATCTCCGTGCTGCAGTAAGTGGCCTCTCTGCTGTGACAAGGCGCCTGCGGGCGCCTTTTTTTATTTCCGTTTCCTGGGGGCGAAGGCAAGGTCGCCTGGCGACTTGGGGGGCGACTTGGGGGGCGGGGGGGCGACTTGGGGAAATTGAAGCGTCCGGTCGCCGACGGCAATGAACCTCAGTGCGTTTTGCGCACGATTTTCAACCGCATCCGGCCGGGGCAATGCTCATCGCAAGCGGAATCGCGTATCGGAATGCCGCCAGTTGATCTATTCTTATAGGCGCACGGAGTGCGGTAAAAGGGGCGGAGTCCAATGAAAAAGCAGGTTTATAACAGGAGTTATGTCACATGGCGGTAGGGATCCAGAGCAGAGGTTTCGCGCGTTGGTTGGCACCGGTATTGGCATTGTTGGTGGTCATGCAATTGACCGCCTGCGGCGATAAAGAGCCGGAACAGCGCAAAGCATTTATCGATTACTTACAGAATACCGTGATGCGCAGCGGGGCGAACATCCCCACGCTGAGCGAAGACCAGAAGCAGAAGTTCGGCAACTATGCCGGCGATTACGCGATTTTGGTCGGCTTTTCGCAGCAGCTGTCCAAGTCGGTCGGCGCCAGCCTGACGCCGGCGCTGGATCAGATTAACCAGATCCGCACCGCGCAGGACTACCTGAACAAACGCGACGCGCTGCAGCAATCGGTCGGCGCGTTGAACCTGCTGGGCCAGCAGATCCAGTCCGCTAAATCGCAGGCGGATACCGCCCGCGCGGCGCTGAAGCAGCCCGACGATCTGAAGGCGGTGTACAACCAGGCCTATGACAAGATCGTTACCGCACCGGCCAACGCCTTGATGCCGGCGATCCCGACCACCGCCGGCTTCGTGCAGGATCTGGTGCAGGTTGGCGATTTCCTGCAGAGCCAGGGCAATCAGGTCAGTTTCAACAACAACGGCGTGCAGTTCCGCACCGCGCAGCAGGTGGCGCAGTACAACACCATGATGTCGAATCTGGTGGCCAAGCAGCAGAACCTGCTGAATGCGCAGAAAGCCGTTCAAAGCGTGACGCAATAACGCACCGCATGCACGACATACGGGCCGGCATTGCCGGCCCGTTTTATTTCCCCTCAGCGTTTCCAATAGCTTGCTGGTTTATTGCGCAGGCTTCTGTACTACACTTCAATTAATCCATTCATTCGGCAATGTAGTTTTCTTTCATTCATCACTTCGCTAGTTCCCGGCGGGATGAATGCTCACAGGGATGATCAAACAGAGCGTCGCGATCGGCGCCGCAGTTGAAAATAAATTGTGATGTTTATCACAATTTAAAAACAAACAATCAGCTTAAAAATGTGATCAACATCACTTTATTGTGGGTTTTCAGGCGATTTTTTTCTCACTGTGCTTTTTTTACACGCCATAAGTGTGATCTTTATCACTATAAAGGGTGGTTTGTTGGGGTGTTGTGTGTGATTTGTGTCACAAAAAATCCGTGAAGTTCGCGTGACAAAAACAGCGTGATAGAGTCCGTTTCGCATACAGCGGCAACACGGCTGGATCGTCACAACAATAATCACGCGCTCTATTGTCAGCGCGTAACAATAGGGGTGTGTTTTATGTTTTCACCAGACATCAAGGTTAAAGTACAAAACTTTGGCCGCTTCCTGAGCAACATGGTGATGCCCAACATCGGCGCCTTTATCGCCTGGGGGATTATCACCGCGCTATTCATTCCAACCGGCTGGCTGCCGAATGAAACCTTAGCCAAGCTGGTCGGCCCGATGATCACCTACCTGCTGCCATTGCTGATCGGTTATACCGGCGGGCGGCTGGTGGGCGGCGAGCGCGGCGGTGTGGTCGGCGCTATCACCACCATGGGCGTCATCGTCGGCGCCGACATGCCGATGTTCCTCGGCTCGATGATCGCCGGTCCGCTGGGCGGCTGGGCTATCAAGCACTTTGACCGCTGGGTGGACGGCAAGATCAAAAGCGGTTTTGAAATGCTGGTGAACAACTTCTCCGCCGGCATCATCGGCATGCTGCTGGCGATCCTGGCTTTCCTGGGCATCGGGCCGCTGGTGGAGGTGCTCTCCAAGCTGCTGGCGGCGGGCGTGCACGTGATGGTGAAGAACAACCTGCTGCCACTGGCGTCCATCTTCGTTGAACCGGCGAAAATCCTGTTCCTGAACAACGCCATCAACCACGGCATCTTCTCGCCGCTGGGTATCCAGCAGGCCACGGAAGTCGGCAAGTCGGTATTCTTCCTGATCGAAGCCAACCCAGGCCCGGGCATGGGCGTACTGATGGCCTACATGTTCTTCGGTCGCGGCAGCGCCAAGCAATCCGCCGGCGGTGCGGCAATCATTCACTTCCTGGGTGGCATCCACGAAATCTACTTCCCTTACGTGCTGATGAACCCACGCCTGCTGCTGGCGGTGATCCTGGGGGGCATGACCGGCGTCTTCACCCTGACGATGCTGAACGGCGGCCTGGTTTCTCCGGCTTCTCCGGGTTCGATCCTGGCAGTGCTGGCGATGACCCCGAAAGGCGCCTACTTCGCCAACATTGCGGCGGTGTGCGCAGCCTTTGCCGTCTCCTTCGTGGTGTCCGCTTTCCTGCTGAAAACCTCCAAGGTGAAAGAGGATGACGATCTGGAAGCTGCGACCCGTCGCATGCAAGAGATGAAATCGCAGTCCAAAGGCGGCGCGGCGACGCCGGCATCGGTCGACGGCGATCTGAGCACCGTGCGCAAAATCATCGTCGCCTGCGATGCGGGCATGGGTTCCAGCGCCATGGGCGCCGGGGTGCTGCGCAAGAAAGTGGCCGACGCCGGGCTGAAGAACATCTCGGTGACCAACAGCGCCATCAACAGCCTGCCGGACGATGTGGATCTGGTGATCACCCACCGCGATCTGACCGAGCGTGCGATGCGCCACGCGCCGCAGGCCCAGCACATCTCGCTGACCAACTTCCTCGACAGCAAGCTGTACAGCGATTTGGTCGACCGTTTGCTGGCGGCCAACAAAACCAGCGACAACCAACAAAAGGTACTGGGCGCGCTGGACGACAGCTTCGAAGCCGGTGAATCGAACCTGTTCAAGCTGAGCGAGAGCAACGTGTTCCTCAACCTGCAGGCCAGCGACAAAGAGCAGGCGATCCGCTTCGCCGGCGAGCAGCTGGTGAAAGGCGGCTACGTCGAGGCGGAGTACGTGCCGGCGATGCTGGAGCGCGAGAAACTCACCTCCACCTACCTGGGCGAGTCGATCGCCGTGCCGCACGGCACCATTGAGGCCAAAGACCGGGTGCTGCGCACCGGCGTGGTGTTCTGCCAGTACCCGCAGGGCGTGCGCTTCGGCGAGGAAGAGGATGAAGTGGCCCGTCTGGTGATCGGCATCGCCGCGCGCAACAACGAGCATATCCAGGTGATCACCAGCCTGACCAACGCGCTGGATGACGAGAGCGTGATCGAGCGGCTGGCGAATACCACCAGCGTGCAGGAAGTGCTGGACCTGCTCGGCGGCAAAAAAGCCGGATAACGGAATCATTTTAAAGGGTGCAGCTTGCTGCACCCTTCGACATTAAGAAGGTAGAGTTATGAAAGCATTACATTTTGGCGCAGGGAACATCGGCCGCGGTTTTATCGGCAAGCTGCTGGCGGACGCCGGGGTTGAGCTGACCTTCGCCGACGTCAATCAAACGGTGCTGGATCTGTTGAACAGCCGTAAAAGCTATCAGGTGCACGTGGTGGGCGAGCAAGAACGCGTGGAGAGCGTCAACAACGTCAGCGCCGTCAACAGCGGCAGCGAGGCGGCGGTGGCGCTGATCGCCGAGGCGGATCTGGTGACCACTGCCGTTGGCCCGCAAATTCTCGGCAAAATCGCCGGCACGATCGCCAAAGGGCTGGTGCTGCGTCATCAGCAGGGCAATGCGCAGCCGCTGAATATCATCGCCTGCGAGAACATGGTGCGCGGCACCAGCCAGCTGAAGCAGCATGTGTTCGCTGCGCTGCCGCAGGACGAACAGGCATGGGTTGAGCAGCACGTCGGCTTCGTCGATTCGGCCGTCGACCGCATCGTGCCGCCGGCGGACAGCAGCGATCCGCTGGAAGTGACGGTGGAAACCTTCAGCGAATGGATCGTCGATCAGACCCAGTTCAAGGGCCAGCCTCCGGCGATCGCCGGCATGGAGCTGACCGATAACCTGATGGCGTTCGTCGAGCGCAAGCTGTTCACCCTCAATACCGGCCACGCCATCACCGCCTACCTTGGCCAACGGGCCGGGCTGCAAACCATTCGCGACGCCATTCTCGACCCGGCGATCCGCCGCGTGGTGAAAGGAGCGATGGAAGAGAGCGGTGCGGTGCTGATCAAGCGCTACGGCTTCGACGCCGACAAGCACGCCGCCTACATCAACAAAATCCTCGGCCGCTTCGAAAACCCGTATCTGCACGACGACGTCGAGCGCGTGGGGCGCCAGCCGCTGCGCAAACTGAGCGCCGGCGATCGCCTGATCAAACCGCTGCTGGGCACGCTGGAATACGGCCTGCCGCACGCCAACCTGATCCAGGGCATCGCCGCCGCCATGAGCTACCGCAGCGAACAGGATCCGCAGGCGCAGGAGTTGGCGGAATTGCTGAACACGCTCGGGCCGAAAGCCGCGCTGGCGCAAATTTCCGGCCTGCCGGCGGAAAGCGAGGTTGTAGAAGAGGCCGTTGCTGTGTATAACGCCATGCACAAGTAGAATCGTGATGATGAACACCCGAGCGCAGCTTGCTGCGCTCCTGCAATCCGAGTTCGACATCGACGGCCCTCCCCACGCCTTTCGAAAAGCGATGATGGAAGAAGCACAGGCATTTGAAAATCAGGTTCTGGAAAAGCTGAACGCGGGCAAAACGGTGCGCAGTTTCCTGATCGCGGCGGTAGAGCTGCTGGCGGAAGCGCTCAACGTGCTGGTGGTGCAGGTATTCCGCAAGGACGACTATGCGGTGAAATATGCCGTCGAACCGCTATTGTCCGGCAGCGGCCCGCTGGGGGAGCTGTCGGTGCGCCTGAAGCTGATGTATGGGCTGGGGGTGATCTCCCGCCACGAATATGAAGACGCCGAGCTGCTGATGGCGATGCGCGAAGAGCTGAATCACGACGGTGCGGAATACCGCTTCGTCGACGACGAAATCCTCGGGCCGTTCGGCGAGCTGCACTGCGTGGCCGCGCTGCCGCCGGCGCCGACCTTCCTGCAGCCGGGCGAAGCGGATGAAGCGCTGATCGCCATGCAGCGTCAGCGCTATCAGCAGATGGTGCGCTCCACCATGGTGCTGTCCATTACCGATCTGATCGCCGGCATCGGCGCCAAACAACCTTCCCGACTCTCTCCTCTCGGCCGCGGCTAAGCAAAGGCCGCGCGCCACTCGTCGAACAGCAACCACAGCGCGGTGGCGGCCATCAGGCCGGACATGACGCCGTTAAACGCGCGCAGCTTCCAGGCGACCTGGAGCGCGTTGCGCAACCGGTCGCCCAGCACCGCCCACAGCAGCACACAGGGTAAATTCAGCACGACGAAACCTGCGATGACGCTCAGCGTATGGAAGAAGGTGGCGCCTTCGCGCGGGGTGAACAGGATCGCCACGTTGATCACCATCAGCCAGGCCTTGGGGTTGACCGCCTGAAACAGCGCGCCGTTGAGGAAACTCATTGGCCTCACCTGCTCTTTGGCGTCCGGCGAGGCCGCCTTGAACAGTTTCCATGACAGCCACAGCAGGTAGGCGCAGCCGATCACCGCCAGCGGGAAGCGGATGACGCCGGCCCAGCTGAGCGCCAGCGCCAGCAGCGGGATAATGATAGCCAACTGCACCGCGCAGCCGGCGCCGATGCCGAACAGCATCGGCAGGGTGCGGCGCAGGCCGAAGTTGACGCCCGACGAGGCCAGCAGCAGGTTGTTGGGGCCGGGGGTAATCGACATGACGGTGACGTAGCTGACAAAGGCGGAGTCCAGCATGGCAGGTTCCTTGAAAATGACGGTAATAACGAGAGGATCAGCATAATCGCTGCAATGGGGTGGTGACAGAACCACAAATTGGATATTGTTATGGTTACAGTTGTGCAAAATGTAAACTGTACCCATTGCCTGGAGAGAAACTGTGACCCTGCTCGATGAAACCCCGGATACCCGTTACCTGCAGCTGGCGGATACGCTGGCCGAGGCCATTCGCCGCGGCACGCTGCTGCCCGGCGACCGCTTGCCTTCGGTGCGGCGCTGTGCGCAAACCCATCGCGTCAGTATTAATACTGTGGTGTCGGCTTACCGCACGCTGGAGGATCGCGGGCTGATCGAAGCGCGGCCGCAATCGGGGTTTTATGTCCGCAGCACGCTGCCGGCGCTGAAGATGGCCTCGGCGCCCAGCGGCCGCATCGAGCCGCCGGCGGACGACGTGCTGGCGCTGATCGATACTGTGTTCGCCGCCCAGCAGAATCCGGCCTTCACCAACATTGCGCTGGCCTGCCCGCAGACCAGCGATTTTTATCCCGGCGGCAAGCTGGGGCGCATGCTGTCCTCTCAGCTGCGCCGTCAACCGGATCTGATCGGACAGTATTCGTTGCCGCCCGGCAGCCTGCGGCTGCGTCAGCAGATCGCCCGCCGTTCGATGACGCTGGGCATGCTGCTGGAGCCGGGCGACGTGGTGCTGACCCACGGCTGCATGGAGGCGTTGCAGCTGGCGCTGCGCGTCACCACCAAACCGGGCGACTGCGTCGGGCTGGAGTCACCGACCTACTTCTACCTGCTGCCGCTGCTGGCCAGCCTGGGGCTGAAAGCGCTGGAAATCCCCACCGATCCGCAGCTGGGGCTGTCGCTGGACGCGCTGGAGCTGCTATTGAACGAGAAACGGCTGAACGCGGTGATTGCCATGCCCACGGTGCAAAACCCGCTGGGCTGCACCATGCCGCTGGCGGCGAAAAAGCGGCTGGCTCGGCTGATGAACGATCATCAGGTGCCGTTGATTGAAGACGGGCTGTATGCCGAGATTCAGTTCGGCGGCGCGCTGTCGCCGGCGGTGAAGGCGTTCGATCGCGACGGCTGGGTGCTGTTTTGCTCCAGCTTCACCAAAACGCTGGCGCCGGATTTTCGCGTCGGCTGGATCTGCGGCGGCCGCTTTCACGAGGCGTTGCGCAAGCTGAAGGCGGTGTCGTCGATGTCCGAGTCGCAGCTGCTGTCGGAAACGCTGGCGACCTTCCTGGAGAGCGGCGGTTACGATCACCATTTGCGCAACCTGCGCAAGCGCTATGCGGCGCAGGTAGACGAGGCGCGGGCGCTGATCGCCCGGCATTTCCCGCGCGGCACGCTGGCCACGCAGCCGGCGGGCGGCTTCGTGTTTTGGGTTGAGTTCCCCCCCAACGTGGACAGCGTAGCGCTGTTCCACCAACTGCTGGAAGAGCAGATCTGTTTGACGCCGGGCACCCTGTATTCCCCCAGCGGGCGCTACCGCAACGCGCTGCGGCTCTCCTGTTGCTACCCGTTCAACGCGCGCTACACCCAGGCGTTGGCCCGGCTCGGCGCCAGAGCCTGCGAGATGAGCGGCCTGCCGCCCGGCATTGCGCAGGACGGGTAACGGCGCGCGCCTTTTGCTACAATGCCGGTATCATTGATTAGCGTGCCATTTTGGGCACAACGGGCCAGAGACCATGAAAGAGAAAGAAAAGGCAGAGATCAAGCGCCTGAGCGACCTGCTGGACGCCTTGAACCACAAAGACGCCACCGTGATCCAACAGGGCAACCCTGAGTTGATTGCGCAGCACACCAAAGAGAAAGAGAAGCTGGCGACGGAGATCGAGCGCCTGAAAAACGTGCGCGGCGAGAAGCTGAGCGCCGAAGCGCAGAAGCTGAGCAAGCTGCCGTTCAGCCGCGAAATCACCAAGAAAGAGCAGGCCGACATGGGCGCGCTGAAGAAAAGCGCGCGCGGGCTGATCGTGGTGCATCCGATGACCGCGCTGGGCCGCGAGATGGGCCTGAAAGCGGTCACCGGTTACGCCAAGAAAGCGTTCTGAACCCCCGGGCGTCAGACCTTGGTGGTGAAATACGCCTTGGTCTGATAGGGCACGGTGACCGTGTCCTGGCCCCGTAGCTCCTCTTCTTCCGCCACCAGCTGGCGCAATTGATCGATAACCTGCTCCTGTTGCGGCTGCGGCAGCGCGGCGATAAAGCTGGTTGAACGCACCCGGTTGTAGATCACGTCCTCCATCGCGCCGCGGTGGCTCAACATAAAGACCTGCTCCTGCAGCGGTTCAAAGCCTTTGAACGGGAAGAACTTGCGCCATTCGCCGGTATAGAAACGCGGCGCATCGCCTTCGTGGCGATCGACGATCTGATTCAGTTTACGCACCCAGCCGACGCGCGCATCGCGCATGTTCCACACCAGACCGAGTTTGCCGCCGGGTTTGAGAATGCGCCGGATCTCCGCCAGCGCCTGCGGCGTGGCGAACCAGTGGAAGGATTGGGCGCACACTACCGCATCGACCGACTCGTCCGGCAACGGGATCGCCTCGGCGGTGCCCGCCAGCGTTTTCACCTGCGGCAGCGCCGCCGACAGTTTTTCCAGCATTTGCGGCACCGGTTCGACGGCGATCGCCTGAGCGCCGGTTTCCAGCAGGCGCGGGGTGAACTTGCCGGTGCCGGCGCCGAGATCGATGACCGTCATGCCGGCGTGCAGGCCGATAGTCTCGCGCAGCCAAGCGGCGATTTCCGGCGGATAATCCGGCCGGCCTTTCATATAGCGATCGGCATTGGCCTGATAGCCCTCGGCGGCGGCGTGATGAATCGAATGGTTCGGGGTGGTCATTACCTGGCTCCTGGCTGAAAAACACGCGGCTACAGTATAGGCGGAAGAACAGGGTTAACGCGGCATTCGGCGCACGTTTTTCATCTTTTCCGCCCGCGCTTTCAACGGCCGAGCAGGCGGCGGTTGAAGTCCTCAAGGTGCCCTTCGGCAAGCCGCGTGAGCATGGTCTTGCTCCAGCTGGCGGAGAGGCCGGCGACCGCCAACAGGCGGCGATACTGTTCGGCGTCGAACGGCATATGCCAGGCGATGGCGATGGCTTCGGCCACCGACACGTCGCTGTTGCGCGCCGCCAGCGCCAGCGGACGATCGCCGCTGACCGCGCCGGGCGACACCACCCGATACAGCCAGCCGCAGCGGCCGCTTTGCTGCATCAGCACCGAAATGTCCTCGATGGCGAAGTGATAATTGAGCTTGAAGCACGGCGAACGAGGCTGGGTGACCTGGATCAGCGCCTCGCCCCAGCGGAAGATGTCGCCCATAAACACATTGTGTTCGGTCAGCCCTTCGGTGGAGATATTCTCGCCGAAGGCCGGGGCGCAAAATTGCTCGGCCTGCGCCGGAAACTGCGCGCGCCAGTGGGCGTAATGCTCGCGCGGGTAGTGGCACAGTGCGCGGTCCGGCCCGCCGTGATAGCTTTTTTCCGCCTGCTCGTCGCCTTCCAGGCCGAGCGGCGTGAGCCGGATGGCGCCATCCACCTGGCGTTTGGCGATGGCGCTGGGGCGCCCGCCTTCATAGGGTTGGATGCTGCCGATGTAAACGTCTGGGTGATGCATGTGCGCCTCCGTGTCTCGCGTCGAAGGCTCAGCATAGCCTGAGTTGCGCCGGGGGGACATAACAACCCGCCCGAAAATCCTCGGGCGGGCGGCGGGGCGTCAGAAGGTGGTCCAGTTCTCTTCCGCTGCGGCGTTGGCGGCCGCGGGTTTTACCGCCGGCGCTTTCGGCGCGGCGGCTTTCACGGCGGCGGGTTCGGTCTGCTCCGCCAAACGGAACACCGAGACGCTCTGCAGCAGCATGTCGGCCTGTTCTTCCAGCGAATCGGCGGCGGCGGCGGACTCTTCCACCAGCGCGGCGTTCTGCTGGGTGGTGTGGTCCATCTCGACGATCGCCTGGCCAATCTGGGCGATGCCACGCGTCTGCTCATCGGAAGCGGCGGCGATTTCAGCCATGATGTCGCGCACGTGGGTGACCGAGCGGACGATCTGTTCCATGGTGTTGCCGGTGCTTTCCACCAGTTCGGTGCCGGTTTTCACCCGGCTGACCGATTCGGCGATCAGCCCTTCGATCTCCTTGGCCGCCTGGGCGCTGCGGCTCGCCAGGCTGCGCACTTCGCTGGCGACCACCGAGAAGCCGCGGCCCTGTTCGCCGGCGCGCGCCGCTTCCACCGCGGCGTTGAGCGCCAGGATATTGGTTTGGAAGGCAATACCGTTGATCAGGGTGGTAATTTCGGCGATGCGCTGCGAACTGCTGGAAATATCGCGCATGGTGCTGACCACGTTTTCCACCAGCTTGCCGCCCTGCTGCGCGGTCTGCGAGGCGTCGGTGGCCAGCTGATTGGCGTGATGGGCGTTGTCGGCGTTCTGTTTCACCGTGGCGGTCAGCTGTTCCATGCTGGCGGCGGTTTCCTCGACCGCCGCCGCCTGCTGTTCGGTGCGTGAGGAGAGGTCGGTGTTGCCGGCGGCAATTTCCGCCGAGGCGGTGGAGACCTGGCTGACCCCCATCTGGATCTTCTCAATCATGGTGCGCAGGTTTTGGCTCATCGCCGCCACCGCGTTCAGCAGCTGCCCCAGCTCGTCGCGCCGGGTGCTGGTCTGCGCCTGGCGCAGGTCGCCGCTGGCGATGCGTTCCGCCATGGCCAGCGTGCTGTGCAGCGGACGGGTGATCTGCAGGGTGATGCGCCAGGCGATAAGCACCCCGGCGATGATGGCGATCAGCGTGGTGATGCCCATCTGCAGCTGCGCCAGATTGATATCATTGTGGGTCTGCGCCAGCTCGTCCTGCATAAAGGCGTTCACCAGCATGCCGATCGCCTGCGCGCGTTCGCCGAGCCGCCGGCTGATCTGCTGCTCGTGCTCATAGGCAGGCAGGTAGGCCGCGATGCGGTTTTTGTAATCGTCCAGCGCGGCCAGCAGCGGTTGCAGCTGCGGGCGCTGCGCGTCGCTGACCCGGCGGCTCAAGGCACTGGCCGCGTCGCGCGCATCGTCGATGGCCGCCATCAGCGGGGCTTCGGTTTCCTTGTTCAGGCTCAGCAGCAGGCCGCGCGCGCCGTAGCGCACCTGGGTCAGCTTCTGGTTCAGCTGGATGAAGGCCAACTGCAGATCGCCGTTGGTCAGCTGGCGCTCCACCTGGCTCAGGCTGGCCTGCACTTCCGACATGTTCCAGCTCTGGCGCACCGCGTCTTTCGCCGTGACCGCCTGTTCAAACTCTTTTTGCTGCTGCTGATATTCCCCGATCAGCGTCACCAGACGCTGCAGATCCTTGCGGCTTTGGGCGTCCCAGTCCAGCGCCTGCCCGTGGTCTATCAGTTTGACGGCGTTTTCAATATTGGCGCGGTTGTTCTGAATATACTCCGGCCGGTAGGTCTGGCCGTACATGGCGCGGTTGTATTTGGCCTGGTTGATCTCTTCGTTCAGCCGGTTGCTGAAGTCGATGCGATCGGCGCGTGATTCGATGATATGCAGATATTGCGCCCCGGTGCCGGCGATGATGACCGCCAACAGCAGCAACAGTGCGAAGCCGAGACCGAGCTTTTTACCTACGGTGAGATGAGTGAACTTTCCTGCCAATGCTTGCAATGCCGCCATAGCGTTTTTTCCTTCTCCGGGCGAACGTCAATTGAACAAACCATCGGCAAGACGTGGTCAAACTTTAGCGGATTTCAGGCAAAAAAATACCCGCCGGTGGCGGGCATCTTCATCAACGGGGGCGAATTACTTCTTCGCGGCGAAGCGTGCGGCGGCTTCATCCCAGTTGACCACGTTCCAGAACGCCTTGATGTAGTCAGGACGTTTGTTCTGATATTTCAGGTAGTAAGCGTGTTCCCACACGTCCAGGCCGATGATTGGGAAACCGGAAGCGCCGGCGACCGCTTCGCCCATCAGCGGGCTGTCCTGGTTAGCGGTAGACACCACGGCCAGTTTGCCGTCTTTCAGCACCAGCCAGGCCCAACCGGAACCGAAGCGGGTGGCAGCGGCTTTCTCGAACTCTTCCTGGAATTTCTCAACGCTGCCGAAATCGCGCTCGATGGCCGCTTTCAGATCGCCGCCCAGCGTGGTGCCGGTTTTCAGGTTTTTCCAGAAGAAGCTGTGGTTGGCGTGGCCGCCGGCGTTGTTGCGCATGAAGGTGCGTTTGTCGGCAGGCACTTTATCCAGATCCTGGATCAGCTCTTCAACGCTGTATTTGGCCAGCTCAGGGTAGGCTTCCAGCACGGTGTTGGCGTTGTTGACGTAGGTCTGATGGTGTTTGGTGTGATGGATTTCCATCGTCTGCTTGTCGAAATGCGGTTCCAGTGCGTCGTAAGCGTACGGCAGGGATGGCAGTGAATAACTCATAATCATCATCTCCAGTGGTGTATGGGCGGCGCAAAGCGTGAGCACCGCGTAAGCAGTCGGATCATTATAGTTAATTAAATGATATTGAAAATGATTATCAATGCCCTGTGAACTGTGTGGTTAACGATCAAATCGCTGCGCTAACCTACTGATAGAAGAAGGGGCGGATGGCTGCGTGAAGCCGTCGCCCCGGCGCGCGGGTTACTCTCTATACTGTAGGGAGCGCCAACGCCGAAATGTATCGAAATGTGCCAAAGCGTTCACTGAATGAGCACGAGTGTGTAACAACCACAAGCACGCTGTGGTAATATGGCCGGCGTTCGTAGCAAGCATAACAACAGTGACATTCGCGTTTGCCGCGCTAGCGGGCAGGCGCCTTTGAACAATGTGACAATCGAGAGTAAAGGAGACCCCCATGCAGGTCAGCAGAAGGCAGTTCTTTAAGATCTGCGCTGGCGGTATGGCAGGAACGACGGTGGCCGCGCTGGGCTTTGCCCCCGAAGTGGCGTTGGCGGAAACCCGGCAGTACAAACTGCTGCGCGCCCGCGAGACCCGTAATACCTGTACGTATTGTTCCGTCGGCTGTGGGCTGTTGATGTACAGCCTTGGTGATGGCGCCAAAAACGCCAAAGAAAGCATTTTCCATATCGAAGGGGATCCGGATCATCCGGTAAACCGCGGCGCGCTTTGCCCGAAAGGCGCCGGCCTGGTTGACTTCATCCACAGCGAAAGCCGCCTCAAGTACCCGGAATACCGGGCGCCAGGATCGGACAAATGGCAACGCATCAGCTGGGACGACGCCTTTACCCGCATCGCCAAGCTGGTGAAAGAAGACCGCGACGCCAACTTCATCAAAACCAACGATCAGGGCGTTACCGTCAACCGTTGGCTGACCACCGGCATGCTGTGCGCCTCGGCCGCCAGCAACGAAACCGGTTTTCTGTCGCAAAAATTTAGTCGCGCTCTCGGCATGCTTGCCGTAGACAACCAGGCGCGTGTCTGACACGGACCAACGGTAGCAAGTCTTGCTCCAACATTTGGTCGCGGTGCGATGACCAACCACTGGGTTGATATCAAGAACGCGAATTTGATTATCGTCATGGGCGGTAATGCGGCGGAAGCGCATCCGGTGGGGTTCCGCTGGGCGATGGAAGCCAAAATACACAACAATGCCAAGCTGATCGTGATCGATCCGCGCTTTACCCGAACCGCATCGGTGGCGGACTTCTACACGCCGATCCGCTCCGGGACCGACATCGCTTTCCTGTCGGGCGTGTTGCTGTATCTGATGACCAACAACAAGTTCAACCGCGAGTACGTCGAGGCCTACACCAACGCCAGCCTGCTGGTGCGGGAAGATTTTGCCTTCGAAGACGGCTTGTTCAGCGGCTACGACGCGGAAAACCGCAAGTACGACAAAACCACCTGGAACTACCAGTTCGACGAGAACGGCTTCGCCAAGCGCGACGTCACGCTGCAGGATCCGCGCTGCGTGTGGAACATGCTGAAACAGCACGTGAGCCGCTACACGCCTGACGTGGTGACCAACATCTGCGGCACGCCGAAGGACGATTTCCTCAAGGTGTGCGAATACATCGCCGAAACCTGCGTCGCGGATAAAACCGCTTCGTTCCTGTACGCCCTGGGCTGGACTCAGCACTCGGTCGGCGCGCAGAACATCCGCACCATGGCGATGATCCAACTGCTGCTCGGCAACATGGGCATGGCGGGCGGCGGCGTCAACGCGCTGCGTGGCCACTCCAACATTCAGGGTCTGACCGATCTCGGCCTGCTGTCGCAGAGCCTGCCGGGCTACCTGACGCTGCCGTCGGAGAAACAGACCGATCTCGACACCTACCTGAAGGCCAACACGCCGAAGGCGCTGCTGCCGGGCCAGGTTAACTACTGGGGCAACTACCCGAAATTCTTCGTCAGCATGATGAAGACCTTCTACGGCGACAAGGCGCAGAAGGACAACAGCTGGGGCTTTGACTGGTTGCCGAAGTGGGACAAAGGCTACGACGTGCTGCAGTACTTCGAGATGATGGCGCAGGGCAAGGTCAACGGCTACTTCTGCCAGGGCTTTAACCCGGTGGCGTCGTTCCCGAACAAAAACAAGGTGGTGGCTTCGCTGTCCAAGCTGAAGTTCCTGGTGACCATCGATCCGTTGAACACCGAGACCTCCAACTTCTGGCAGAACCACGGCGAGTTCAACGAGGTGGATCCTGCGCAGATCCAGACCGAAGTGTTCCGCCTGCCATCCACCTGCTTCGCCGAAGAGAACGGCTCGATCGTCAACTCCGGCCGCTGGCTGCAGTGGCACTGGAAAGGCGCGGACGCCCCGGGCGAAGCGCTGAACGACGGCGAGATCCTGGCGGGCATCTTCAGCCGCCTGCGCGAGATGTATGCGCGCGACGGCGGTGCGGTGCCGGAACAGGTGCTGAACATGACCTGGGACTACCTGACGCCGGGCAACCCGGCGCCGGAAGAGGTGGCGCAGGAAAACAACGGCAAGGCGCTGGCGGATCTGCTGGATGCCGACGGCAAGGTGCTGGTGAAAAAAGGCGAGCTGCTCAGCTCGTTCGCGCAGCTGCGCGACGACGGCACCACCGCCAGCGGCTGCTGGATCTTCGCCGGCAGCTGGACGCCGGCCGGCAACCAGATGGCGCGGCGCGACAACGCCGATCCGTCCGGCCTCGGCAATACGCTGGGCTGGGCCTGGGCATGGCCGCTCAACCGCCGCATCCTGTATAACCGCGCCTCGGCGGATCCGCAGGGTAAACCGTGGGATCCGAAACGCCAGCTGCTGGAGTGGGACGGCGCCAAGTGGGTCGGGGCCGATATCCCGGACTACAGCACCGCCGCGCCGGGCAGCGACGTCGGGCCGTTCATCATGCAGCCGGAAGGCATGGGCCGCCTGTTCGCCACCGACAAGATGGCGGAAGGGCCGTTCCCTGAACACTACGAGCCGTTCGAAACGCCGCTCGGCACCAACCCGCTGCACCCGAACGTGGTGTCCAACCCGGCGGCGCGCGTGTTCAAGGACGATCTGGCGGCGATGGGCAAATCCGATAAGTTCCCGTACGTCGGCACCACCTATCGTCTGACCGAGCACTTCCACTACTGGACCAAGCACGCTTTGCTGAACGCCATCGCGCAGCCTGAGCAGTTTGTGGAGATCGGCGAAAAGCTGGCGGAGAAAAAAGGCATCAAGCACGGCGATACCGTGAAGGTCAGCTCCAACCGCGGCTACATCAAGGCCAAGGCGGTGGTGACCAAGCGTATTCGCACGCTGCAGGTGCACGGCCAGGAAGTCGACACCATCGGCATCCCGATCCACTGGGGTTACGAAGGGGTGGCGAAGAAAGGCTTTATCGCCAACACGCTGACGCCGTTCGTCGGCGACGCCAATACGCAAACGCCGGAGTTCAAGGCGTTCCTGGTCAACGTGGAAAAGGTGTAACGGAGACGAATTATGGCCATGCAATCTCAAGACATCATTCGTAAATCCGCCACCAATGGTTTCACGCCGGCGCCGCGCGCCCGTGACCACCAGGAAGAAGTGGCCAAACTGATCGATGTCACCACCTGTATCGGCTGCAAGGCCTGTCAGGTGGCCTGTTCCGAATGGAACGACATCCGCGACGAAGTGGGGCACAACGTCGGGGTGTACGATAACCCCGCCGATCTGACCGCCAAGTCGTGGACGGTGATGCGCTTCTCCGAGGTGGAGGAAAACGGCAAGCTGGAATGGCTGATCCGCAAGGATGGCTGCATGCACTGCGCCGATCCGGGCTGCCTGAAGGCCTGCCCGTCGGAAGGCGCGATCATTCAGTACGCCAACGGCATCGTCGACTTCCAGTCCGAGCACTGCATCGGCTGCGGCTACTGCATCGCCGGCTGCCCGTTCGACGTGCCGCGCATGAACAAGGACGACAACCGGGTGTACAAGTGCACCCTGTGCGTCGACCGCGTGGACGTCGGCCAGGAACCGGCCTGCGTGAAAACCTGCCCGACCGGCGCCATTCACTTCGGCACCAAGGAAGCGATGAAGCAGGTGGCGGCGGATCGCGTCAGCGAGCTGAACACTCGCGGCTACCAGAACGCCGGTCTGTACGATCCGGCGGGGGTGGGCGGCACGCACGTGATGTACGTGCTGCACCACGCCGACAAACCGCAGCTGTACCACGGTTTGCCGGACAACCCGAGCATCAGCCCGGCGGTGACCTTCTGGAAGGGCGTGTGGAAACCCCTGGCGGCCATCGGCTTTGCCGCCACCTTCGCGGCCAGCGTGTTCCACTATGTCGGCGTCGGGCCTAACCGCGTCGACGATGAGGACGAGCACGACGAGTCGCACGACGAGGAGACGCGCAAATGAGAAAGGAAAAGCCCATTCAGCGTTACAGCGCACCGGAGCGCATCAACCACTGGATCGTGGCGTTCTGCTTTGTGTTCGCCGCCATCAGCGGGCTGGGGTTCTTCTTCCCCTCCTTCAACTGGCTGATGAACATCTTCGGGACGCCGCAGCTGGCGCGCATTCTGCACCCGTTTGTCGGGGTGATCATGTTTGCCGCGTTCCTGCTGATGTTCCTGCGCTACTGGAAGCATAACCTGATCAACCGGGAAGATATCGTCTGGGCCAAGAACATCCACAAAATCGCCATGAACGAGGAAGTGGGTGACACCGGGCGCTATAATTTCGGCCAGAAGTGCGTGTTCTGGGCGGCGATTATCAGCCTGGTGCTGCTGCTGGCCAGCGGCGTGGTGATCTGGCGGCCGTATTTTGCGCCGTCGTTCTCCATCCCGCTGATCCGCATCGCGCTGCTGGTGCATTCGCTGGCCGCGGTCGGCCTGATTATCGTGATTATGGTGCACATTTACGCCGCATTGTGGGTAAAAGGCACCATTACCGCGATGGTGGAAGGCTGGGTGCCGGCGGCCTGGGCCAAGAAACATCATCCGCGCTGGTACCGTGAGGTCCGCGAGAAACGACAGGAAGATAAACCCTGATGAGTATCCGCATCGTTCCTAAAGAGCAGTTAGGGGCACAGCGTGAGAAGTCCTCAACGGCGGAGAACATCCCGCCGTTACTTTTCGCCAACCTGAAAAGCCTGTACAGCCGCCGCGCCGATCGCCTGCGTCAGCTGGCTGTCGACAATCCGCTGGGCGACTATCTGAACTTCGCCGCCGAGCTGGCGCAGGCGCAGCAGCATGCGCTGCACGATAATCCGCTGCAGCTCGATCTGAGCGAAGCGCTGGCGCAGGGTGCCGCCAGCGGCAAACCGCCGCTCGATCTGAGCGTGTTCCCGCGCAGCGAGCACTGGCGCAAGCTGCTGGCGTCGCTGATCGCCGAGCTGCGCCCGCAGGCGCCGGAGCATATCCTGGCGGTGCTGGACAACCTGGAGAAAGCCTCGGCGCATGAGCTGGAGCTGATGGCCGACGCCTTGCTCAACCGCGAGTTCGGCAAGGTGGGCAGCGAGAAGGCGCCGTTCCTCTGGGCCGCGCTGTCGCTCTATTGGGCGCAGATGGCCAGCCTGATCCCCGGCAAGGCGCGCGCCGAATACGGCGAGCAGCGCCAGTTCTGCCCGGTGTGCGGCAGCATCCCGGTCTCCAGCATGGTGCACATCGGCACCGTCAACGGCCTGCGCTACCTGCACTGCAACCTGTGCGAAAGCGAATGGCACGTGGTGCGGGTGAAGTGCAGCAACTGCGAGCAGACCCGCGATCTCAACTACTGGTCGCTGGACAGCGAGCAGGCGGCGGTGAAGGCGGAAAGCTGCGGCGACTGCGGCACTTACCTGAAGATCCTGTATCAGGAAAAAGACCCGCAGGTCGAAGCGGTGGCCGACGATCTGGCTTCGCTGGTGCTGGACGCCCGCATGGAAGAAGAAGGCTTCGGCCGCAGCAGCATCAATCCGTTCCTGTTCCCGGCGGAGTAACCGCCCGGCCCCGTTCGCGCGGGGCCGGACCAGCAATTTCAGCACGGGCTTCTGGCATTCGCCCGGACGAGTTGCTACGTTTAGGCCATAACGCGCCAAGCGAAAGGAACCACGATGTTAAACACCCTGGCAAAACTGACCGCGGTCGCCGTGCTGGCGGTCGGACTGGCGGCCTGCGACAACAAAGACGACACCAAACCGGCGGTGCCGCCACCGGACACCAAGCCGACCGTGACGCAGCCCGCGCCACCGCCGCCGCCTGCGCCGGTAGAAACCCCGCCCGCGCCGCCGGGGCTGAACGTGTCGCTGCAGAAGGGCAAAATCACCTTCGAGCTGCCGCCGGGCTTTAGCGATCAAACGCTGAACAGCGGCATCATCAACGACAGCACCTCCACCATTCAGCGCTTTCTCGACGGCAAGTCGCGCCAGAGCGCGGTCTCTTCCGAAGTGATCCCGCCGGACGGCATGAAGCTCAACACCAGCGACAAAATGCTGAAAGAGCTGGCGCAGAGCGCCATCACGGTGCTGGCCGAGCGCTATCAGAATATCCAGACCACCAAAGAAGAGAACTTCAGCGTCGGCAAACAGAAGTTTCGCCGGGTGGATACCGAGCAGACCGTCAACGGGCAAAAGGTGGTCTCCACGCTGGTGTTGACGGTGTTCAACAAGCGGGTGGTGACGCTGCAAATGCTGTCGCCGGCCAAAACGCCGGAAGTGCATCAGGCGCTGGTGCAGCGGATTATCGATACCCTGGCGGTGAAGTAAGGGCGCCGCGCCGCGGCCAGGACGAAGCGGAGGAGACCGGATGAAGCTTATCGGCAGTTACACCAGCCCCTTTGTGCGCAAGATTTCCGTAATGCTGCTGGAAAAAGGGATCGCGTTCGAATTCGTCAACGATCCGCCGTATGAGCCCGGCAGCCGGGTGAAGGAGCTTAACCCGCTCGGCAAGGTGCCGGTGCTGATCGCCGATGACGGCGAGGTGTTTTACGATTCGCCGGTGGTGGCCGAATACCTCGAACTGCTGACGGTGGAGCCGGCGTTTTTGCCGGCCGATCGCGCCGCCGCACTGCGCGTCCGCCAGGTGGCGGCGCTGGCGGACGGCGTGACCGAAGCGGCGGCGACCCTGTTTCGCGAAAGCCGGCGCGCGCCGGAAAAACAGGACGAAAACTGGATGCTGCGCCAGCGTGACAAACTGACGCACGGGTTGGATGCGCTGGAGGCGCTGGCGCGGGACAAAACGTGGCTCAATGCCGAGCGGCTGACGCTGGCGGATATCGCCACCGGCTGCGCGCTGGGCTACCTCAATTTCCGCCGCATTCTGCCCAACTGGTGCGTCGGGCGCCCGGCGCTGGTCAAGCTGGCCGAACGCCTGTTCGCCCGTGAAAGCTTCGCCCGCACCGCGCCGCCCTGAGCGTTCTTTTCTCCCCGCCGCGGCGGGGTTTTGCTATGCCGATACGTCTAAATTGAAAACCGAGCGACCATGAGCACTGAATCCCACCTTCTTTACAGCCAACTGCCCGCCATCGACCGCCTGCTGCGAGAACCCGCGATTGAACCGCTGGTGGCGCAGCATGGCCAGACGCTGATCGGCGAACTGCTGCGCCGGCTGCAGGCCCAGGCGCGCGACGCGATCGGGCAACAGCAACGTTTACCCGCCTGGTGCGGCGACTGGCCGCAGGCGCTGCGGGCCGAGCTGGCCCGGCAGCAACGCCCGGCTTTGCTGCCGGTGTTCAACCTCAGCGGCACCGTGCTGCACACCAACCTCGGGCGCGCCCTGCTGGCGCAGCCGGTGAAGGAGGCGGTGAGCGCGGTGATGGGGGAGGCGGTGACGCTGGAGTACGATCTGGACGGCGCCGGGCGCGGCCATCGCGATCGGGCGGTGGCGGATCTGCTGTGCCGGCTGACCGGCGCGGAGGACGCCTGCATTGTCAATAACAACGCGGCGGCGGTGCTGCTGATGCTGGCGGCGATCGCCCCCGGTAAAGAGGTGGTGGTGTCGCGCGGCGAGCTGGTGGAGATCGGCGGCGCATTCCGCATACCCGACGTGATGCGCCAGGCCGGCTGCCAACTGGTGGAGGTCGGCACCACCAACCGCACCCATCTGAAAGATTACCGCCAGGCTATCAACGAGCAGACCGGCCTGTTGATGAAAGTGCACACCAGCAACTACAGCATTCAGGGCTTTACCGCGGCGGTCGACGAGGCTGAACTGGCGCAGCTCGGAGCCGAACAGGGCGTGCCGACCGCCACCGATCTGGGCAGCGGCTCGCTGATCGACATGGCGCAGTACGGCCTGCCCGCCGAACCGATGCCGCAGCGGCTGCTGGCCGCCGGCGTCGACTTGGTGACGTTCTCCGGCGATAAGCTGCTGGGCGGCCCGCAGGCCGGGATCATCGTCGGCAAAAAGGCGTTGATCGCCCGCCTGCAGCAGCATCCGCTCAAGCGCGCGCTGCGCGTCGGCAAGCTGACGCTGGCGGCCCTGGAGGCCACGCTGCGGCTCTATCTGCAGCCGGAAAAACTGGCTGAGCAGCTGCCGACGCTGCGGCTGCTGACCCGCCCGCAGCAGGAGATGCAACAGGCGGCCGAACGGCTGCTGGCGGCGCTGGCACCGCGGTTCACCGCCGATTTCGAGCTGCGCGTCGAACCGTGCTGGTCGCAAATTGGCAGCGGTTCGCTGCCGGTGGATCGCCTGCCAAGCTATGCGCTGACCTTCACGCCGCGCGACGGCCGCGGCGCCACGCTGGAAGCGTTGGCCGAACGCTGGCGCCGCCTGCCGCAGCCGGTGATCGGCCGCCTCGGTGACGGCCGGCTGTGGCTGGATCTGCGCTGTCTGGAACAGGAAGGGGCGCTGATCGACGCGCTGAGCGCCTCATGATCATCGCCACCGCCGGCCATGTCGATCATGGCAAAACCACCCTGCTGCAGGCGATCTCCGGGATCAACGCGGATCGCCTGCCGGAAGAGAAGCGCCGCGGTATGACCATCGATCTGGGTTACGCCTACTGGCCGCAGCCGGACGGCCGGGTGCTGGGCTTTATCGACGTGCCCGGCCACGAGAAATTCCTCGCCAACATGCTGGCGGGCGTCGGCGGCATCGACCATGCGTTGCTGGTGGTGGCCTGCGACGACGGCGTGATGGCGCAAACCCGCGAACATCTGGCGATCCTGCGCCTGAGCGGGCGCCCGGCGCTGACGGTGGCGCTGACCAAGGCCGACCGGGTGGACGCGGCGCGTGTCGGCGAGGTACGCCGCCAGGTGCGCGACGAACTGGCGCGCCAGGGCTGGCCCGATGCACCGCTGTTTGTTACCGCGGCGGCGGCGGGAGAGGGTATCGAGGCGCTGCGCGCGCATTTGCTGGCGCTGCCCTCCGGCGAGCACGCGCTGACGCGCCGTTTTCGCCTGGCGGTTGACCGTGCGTTCAGCGTCAAAGGGGCGGGGCTGGTGGTGACCGGCACCGCGCTCGGTGGCCGGGTGCAGGCGGGAGATACGCTGTGGCTGACCGGCGCCGACGCGCCGGTGCGGGTGCGCGGCCTGCACGCCCAAAATCAGGCCGTGGAACAGGCCCAGGCCGGGCAACGCATCGCGTTGAACATCAGCGGCGATGTCGATAAAGACCGTGTCGCGCGCGGCGACTGGCTGCTGGCGCAGCGTCCGCCTGAGGCGGCGGAACGCATTCTGGTGGCGCTGGAAGCGGATCGGCCGATCCGCCATTGGCAGCCGCTGCATCTGCACCATGCCGCCAGCCACATCACCGGGCGCATTTCGCTGCTGAACGACGGGCTGGCGGAACTGATCCTCGATCGCCCGCTGTGGCTGGCGGAGAACGATCGGCTGGTGCTGCGCGATATCGGCGCACGGCAAACGCTGGGCGCGGCCCGGGTGCTCAGGCTGAGCGCGCCCAAGCGCCGCAAGCGCCAGCCGGACTACCTGGCATGGCTGCAGGCCCTGGCGAACGCGCAGGACGATGCGCAGGTGCTGACGCTTGAGCTGCCACACGGCGCGCTGTCTCTGACGGCGTTCGCCTGGGCGCGTCAGTTGACCGACGACGGCCTGGCGGCACTGCTGGCGAACCGCGATCTGCTGATCGTCGGTGATCGGGCGCTGGCGCAGGATCAGGTGCAACAGGCGGAGAGCCGGCTGTTGCAGGTGCTGGCGGAGTACCACCAACAGCACGCCGATCAACTGGGCTTAGGGCGCGCCCGTCTGCGGCGCATGGCCCTGCCCCAGCAGCCGGAAACGCTGGTGTTTATGATGATCGATCGGCTGCTGAAGGCCGGCGCACTGCGCAATACGCGCGGCTGGCTGCACCTGCCGGAACACGGTCTGGCGTTCAGCGCCGAAGAGGCGCCGCTGTGGGCGCGCATCGAACCGCTGTTCGGCGACGAGCCGTGGTGGGTGCGCGATCTGGCGAGCGAGTTGGGCGAAGAGGAGAGTCGGGTGCGGGCGCTGCTGCGCAAGGCGGCCCAGCTGGGCCATGTGACAGCGGTGGTGGTGGATCGCTATTACCTCAGCCGACGCATCGATCAGTTCGCGGCGCTGATCCGCGAGCTGGATGCTGAGCGGGGCGGCGCCAACGCCGCCGACTTCCGCGATCGGCTCGGCGTCGGGCGCAAGCTGGCGATCCAGGTGCTGGAGTTCTTCGATCGCAGCGGCTTTACCCGCCGCAAGGGTAACGAGCATCTGCTGCGCGACGGCGGGTTGTTCGGCAACTGATTGCGTGTTTTTTGTTCTCTGATGGCGGTATAATCAGCTTTAATCACTTTGATTGATATTGATTGTACTGAGGAGCAAGACGATGAATACGAAAGTCATCACCGCTCATGTCCCGCTGCCTTTGGCTGAAAAGGTGGATGAAATGGCCGCCAAACTTGAACGCTCACGGGGATGGATAGTGAAGCAAGCCCTCACCGCCTGGCTCGAGCAAGAGGAAGAGCGCCGTCGGTTAACGCTGGCGGCGCTGGCCGATGTCGAACAGCAAAACGTTATCGATCATGAATCGGTAGAAGCCTGGGCTGCCAGCCTGGACAGTGACGATCCGCTGCCGGTACCGCGCTGATGGAGTTAAAATGGACGAGTAAGGCGCTATCGGATTTGGCGCGTTTGTTTGAGTTTCTTGCCTTGGCTAACCGTACTGCGGCAGCGAATTCGGTGAAGGCCTTGGTCGCCGCGCCTAAAGCGTTGCTTGATAATCCTCGCCTGGGTGAAAGACTGGACGAGTTTTTACCGCAGGAAGTGAGGCGTATTCTGGTCGGCCGTTATGAGATACGTTACCAGGTGCAGCCGGCAACGATTTATGTTCTGCGTATTTGGCATACCCGCGAAGAGCTATAGGCCGAATTCCCCTACCCGATAAATCTGACGGCGGCCCGGCTGACGTCTGGCGTCTGGGCGGTCAGAAACGCCTGTAAGCGTTCGATCAGCGGCCGCTTCGCCGATTCTTCCGGCCAAACCAGATAGTAACCGTCGCCGGTACGCACGGCGGCGTCACAGGGCAGCGCCAATAACCCCTCCTCAATCGTCCGCAGGCTCAGCGCCAGATCGCCGATCGAGACGCCGTGCCCGGCGATGGCCGCCGTGTTGCCCTGTTCCAGCGAATCAAATACCTGGCCGCGCGTGAGATCGATCGGGGCCGCGATGCCGCTTTTTTGCAGCCAGCGCCGCCAGTCGCGCCGATCGGGCGAAGGGTGGATCAGCGGGCAGGCGGCGAGGTCGCGCTGCCCGTCGGCGAGCAGCGCGGGGGCGCAAATCGGGATCAGCCATTCGTCGAACAGCTTGGCGGCGGCGGTGTTGGCGCCGAAGTGGCCGTTGCCGAGCAGGATGGCGCAGTCGTAGGGTTCGCTGAAAAAATCCACGCTGTCGATGTCCATCCAGACGCTGGCTGCCTGCACCTCGAACGCCTGCGCCGTTTGCCGGAACCGGCTCAGGCAGTCCAGCAGCCAGCGCAGGGTCAGCGTGGAGGGCGCCTTCAGCCGCAGCAGATCGCGGTGGCTTCTGAACAACTCGCACGCTTGCTCGATGCGGCCAAACCCTTGCTGCAGCTCGGCGGCGAAGATTTTCCCCTGCGGCGTGACCTCGATGCGCGGGCCGTTGCGCTGGAACAGCCGACAGCCGAAGTGCTGCTCCAGCGTTTTGATGTGCTTGCTGACGGCGCTCGGGGTGAGATGCAGCTCCTCGGCGGCCAGCGTGAACGAGCCGGTGCGGGCGGCGCTTTCGAAGGCGCGCAGGGCGTAAAGCGGCGGAAGGGAACTGGCCATCGCGGCGTCTCTAATAATGAGTCTGATTCACAGTAAACGACAGGATTACTCCTTTTTCAAGGCGGGGGCGGCGGCAGGATAATGGCGCGACGCCAACTGACTGAATGTGAGTGAAATAAAGATGAACCTGTCGTTGCTGGCGGCGTATTTCGCCGCCATTTTCTTGCTGATCGCCACGCCGGGGCCGGTGGTGGCGATGGTGGCCAACACCGCGGCGCGCTTTGGTGCCCGGCGCGCGCTGTTGACTGCGCTGGGCAGCAACGGGGCCTCCTTGTTGCTGATCGGCATCGCCGCGCTGATTATCACCGGGCTGTTCGCGGTGGATATGCGCTTGCTGCAGTGGATAGGCCTGCTGGGTTGCCTGTTTATCGGCCGTATGGCGATCGCCTCGCTGTATGAGGATTTATCCGCGCGAACCCCGGATGCGCAGCCCGTTGCGCCGCCGCAAAAACGCTCGGCGATCCTGACCGGTTTTCTGGTGGGCATCGCCAACCCCAAAGACATTATCTTCTTCGTCGCTTTTTTCCCGCAGTTTATCGCCGTCACCCCCTCGATCGGCGCCAGCCTGACGCTGTTGACTGCACTGTGGGTGCTGGCGGACTTCGCCATCTTGCTGGCCTATATCACCCTGCTGTCTGGAACGGCGCTGCAGCGTGCGCGGCGGGCGATCTCTGTCCTGTCGGCGTTGCTGCTGTTGGGGGTGGCGGTGGTGGGAGCGGGGTATGCGCTGTGGGGTCTGCTCGGCTGAAGCCGCATAAAAAAACGCCGGTCGGGAAACCGGACCGGCGTTTATCGTGGCGTTTAAGCCGCGCCGGTCGGCTGCGGCGTGGGGTCACCGTTGCGGCGTTTGCCGATAAACAGCGCCACCAGCGTCAGCCAGCACAGGCCGCTGATGAGGTTGAACAGGTTGAACAGCCCGCTGCCGCCCCAGACGTAGGCGACCTTGGCCAGTTCGATGCCGACGGTGAACACCATCATGCTCAGCATGCCCATAGTGGCCGACACCGTGCCCTTGCTGACGTTGCTGGAGAACAGCGTCAGGCGGTACAGCCCGGCGTTGGCCAGGCCAATGCCGAAGGCGTACAGGCTCAGGCCGGCGGTCATCCACAGGTAGGCATGGCTGGAGAACTGGGTCGCCAGCGCGGCGATCAGCAGCCCCAGCAGCATTGGGCCCGCGCCCAGCTTGATCAGGCGCTCCACGCTGTTTTTGCCGGTCAGGCGCGCCAGCGTCAGGTTGCCGAGGATCAGCGCGCCGAACACCGGGATTTGCAGCAGGCCGTAATCCAGCGTCGACAGCGACTCACCGCTGATCAGGATCACCGGTGACTGGGCGATCCAGGCCAGCAGCGGCAGGCTGGCGAAACCGATCGCCAAAGCGCCGCACAGGAAGCGGCGGTTGCCCAGCACCTGGCGGTAGTCGCGCCACAGGTTGGCGGCGGAAAACGCCTCGCCCTGCAGCGTGGCGGTTTCCGGCATCGCTTTCCACAGGCCGTAGAAGGCGATGGCCGCCAGCGCGGCGAACAGCACGAACATGCTCTGCCACGGCGCGACGTGGATCAGCGCCGCGCCGGCCAGCGGCCCGAGCAGCGGGGCGATCAGCGCCACGTTGGCCATCAGTGCGGTGATCTTGATGCACACCGATTCTTCAAACGACTCCTGGATGGTGGCGTAGCCGACCGCGCCGATAAAGCACAGGCCGATGCCCTGCAGGAAACGCATGGCGATGAACTGTTCGATGGTGGTGACCAGCAGGATCGCCAGGCAGGAGACGATAAAGAACGCCACCCCGGCCAGCATCACCGGGCGGCGGCCGCGGCGATCCGACAGCGGACCGAGCAGCCACTGCAGGAAGATGCCGCCGGCCAGATAGGCGGTCATCGAGGTGGGCACCCACTCTTCGCCAGCGTTGAAATCCGCCACGACGGCCAGCATGCCCGGCTGAATCATATCGTTGCCGATATAAGTGGCGAACTCGAACAGCACCAGACAAAGAGGAAATAAAAGCGCCTGTCGGCCCAAACGTGCCGCAGGTGGTAATGTCGTTTTCATATTATTGTACTGATAGTAAAAGAGAAAAAGGAACTGCCAGGGCGGGAAGCGCAAACTGAGCGAGTTGTGGCGGCTATTTTGCCGCCAATTGTTCACCTTCGCAATCATAAGGTGTTGTTTAAGTGCATTCTGATATTTCGCTTTTGGGTTGTCGCCGAACGCCGTGCCCGATAACCTCTTCTTAACATATCAATATGACACAAGATCGGGCGAGCGTTTGAGCGAGAAAATCGGCTGGATAGACAACCTGCGGGCGATAGCGTGCATGATGGTGGTGATGATCCACGCCACCACCTATTACGTCACCAACGGCGCGGCGATAGGGCTGCACAACTGGGATATCGCCAACGCGCTGAACTCGCTGTCGCGCGTGTCGGTGCCGCTGTTCTTCATGATTTCCGGCTACCTGTTCTTCGGTGAAAAGAGCGCCGGCCGGCGGCATTTCACCCGTATCGGCTGCTGCATTCTGTTCTACAGCGCCATCGCGCTGATCTATATCGCGGCCTTCACCAAGATCGGCTTCTGGCCGTCGCTGCGCGCCATCCTGCAAAAGCCGGTGTTCTACCACCTGTGGTTTTTCTACGCTATTACGGTGATTTACCTGCTGTCGCCGCTGATCAGCGTCAAGCCGGTGTCGCGCCGTTACCTGGCCGCCGCGCTGGTGGTGTTGGCGGCGATCGCCAACCCGAATACCGACAAGCTGACCTTCGGCAATGCGCACCTGCTGCCGGTTAACCTGTATATCTACGGCGATACCTTCTACTACCTGCTGTATGCACTGGCCGGGCGGGCGATTGGCATGATGGAGGCGCGCGGGCGCGCCGTGGGCTGGCTGGCGGCGCTGGGATTTGCGCTGTGCGTGGCGCTGATCGCGCGCGGCACCAAGCACCAGTTGTTCATCAACGGCAACTTCGCCGATACCTACTACATCTACAGCGGCCCGCTGGTGTTTATGGCGGCGGTGGCGCTGCTGGTGTGGGTGAAAAACTGTTTGCCGCAGCCGATCGGCTGGTTGAGCGCGTTCTCCCGCCATTCGCTGGCGATCTACGGTTTTCACGCCCTTATCGTCAACGTGATGCGCAGCCGGCACCTGGATTTCACCGGCCACCCGCTGCTGGATATCTTCTGGGTGTTCGGCGTGGCGCTGGGGCTCAGCCTGCTGCTGTCTGTCGGCCTGCAGCGGCTGGATACCCGCCGGCTGGTGTCATAGCGGCGAGCGCTGGCGCTGCTGGGCGCGGCGCAGCTGCCGCCCGGAAGAAAAGCCGGCCGCCAGCGCGGCCTTCTCCAACCCATATCCTTGCTGCAGGCGCTGTTGCGCCACCGCCAACCGCAGCTGCTCATGATACTCCCGCACGCTGATGCCGACGTGGTTGCGAAACAGCCGCGCCAGGTGGCGGCTGCTGACGTGCGCCTTCTCCGCCACCTGCGGCACCGACCAGTCGGCCTCCGGCTCGGCGGCCATCACGTCCTGCGCGCGGTGTACCGCCGGGTGCAGGTGGTTGCGATAGCGCAGCCAGGGCGACAGCTGCGGATCGTCCCCGGCACGGCGGAAATAGACCACCATATCGCGGGCGACGTCGCGCGCCCGGCCGGAGCCGCAGTGGCGGTGGACCAGGTGCAGCGCCAAATCGATGCCGGTGGTGATGCCCGCGCTGGTGTAGACGCCGCGATCTTCGACGAAGATACGGTTCTCTTTCACCTGCGCCGCCGGCGCCTGCCGGCGGATACGTTCGATGACGTCGTGGTGGGTGGTGCACTGATAGCCGTCGAGCAGCCCGGCCTGCGCCGCCAGCAGCGCGCCGGAACAGATGCACACCAGGGTGATGCGCTGCCGCTGCAGATCGGGCCGCAGCGTCGCCAGCCAGCGGCGCGCCTGCTCGGCCTCTTCCCCGGCGAAATAGCGCTGCGAATCGCCGACGCCCGGCAGCACCAGAATGGCGCCGTCTTCCAAGCGTTCGGGCAACGGCTGCAGGCCGCTCAGCGTCATGCCGATGGAGCAGACGATCTGCGGCGCCGGGCTGAGATAACGCAGGCTGAACTGCCCGGCGAGGCGCAGGGTTTCCGCCGGGCCGCTGACGTCCAGCGACAGCACGTTGGGCAACAGCAGAAAATAGACGGCCTGCGACATGGTTACTCCTGTGCGAGTTGCGCCAGCGCCTCATCCACGCTGGCGATGCGGGCGAAACGATCGACCAGTACGGTTTCAGTATGCCGCTTCAGCTGCGCGGGGGTAAAGGTTTCACCGTCGGGATGACGCATCGGGAAGGTCAGCGTCGCCTCGGTGACGAAGGTCACCCGATAACCGAGATCGGACGCTACCCGGGTGGTGGTTTCGCAACACTGTTCGGTGCGGATGCCGGAGACGATCAGGTGGTTGATATCCCGCTCGCGCAACCAGGCGTCGAGGCCGGATTCGGTCAGCGCATTGTGTACGTGCTTATGCACGGTGATATCTGCCTGGTGGGTGAGGAACGGCAGGCGCTGCACATGGCCCGAAGCCAGCGAGAACGGCCCCTGCGGCGAAACGTGCAGCACATCGACCAGCGCTGCGCCGCGTTGTTGGCAACCCGCGATCAGGCGCGTCAGCGCCTGCTGAAACGCCGGCAGATCGTCCTCCTGCCAGAATGGACGGTGCTGGAATGATTGCTGGACATCGATGATCAATAACGCGCTCTGTGACATTTTCGGCCCTCAGCCTGTGTGTGTAGCGACCATCTTGCGCCGCTCCTTACTCTGGCAGAAGGCCAAAAACGGCCATCATGATGACAACAGCGGACCGACCTTAGGCTTTGCTCACCTGGCCGGCCACCAGACGCCCCTGATGGAAGGTGGCGCTGCGCGCCGGCAGGCGGGCGACCGCCTCGGCGGAACAGCTGGCGTTGACCAGCACGAACTCGGCGGCATCGCCGGCTTTTGGCCAGGCGCGCTGGCCCTTATCGTCCAGCGGCAGCACGCCGCCGGTGGAGATGGCCATGGCGCGCGACAGGTGATACTCGTCGGAGCCACGGTACAGCTGGGCGTACAGGTTGGCCTTCTCCAGGATGTCGCCGGTACCGAACGGCGACCAGTGGTCGATCACGCTGTCGGTGCCGGTCATCACGAACACCCCTTTCTCGCTGAGCTGCGGCAGCGGCATCATCAGGCCGCCGATCGGCACCGTGGAGGCGATGGTGATCTGCTGCGCCGCCAGCCGGGTGGCGGTTTCCGCCAGTTCGCCCGGCGTCAGCGTGGTCAGGGCGAAAGCGTGGCTGATGGTGACCTTGCCACGCAGCGCCGGGTTTTGCTCCACGGTGGCGATCATATAGTTGATGGCGGCGACCCCGGCCGGGCTGGTCTCATGCAGGTGGATATCCACGCCTTTGCCGGTATCGAGGGCGATCTGGAACATGGCGTCGAGCGATTGCTCCATCGCGCCGTCGACGTTGGTCGGATCCAGCCCGCCGACGTACTGCACGCCCATCTGCATCGCTTCGCGCATCAGCGCATCGACTTTGGAGTGCAACAGCCCGTGCTGCGGGAAGGCGACGATTTCACAGCTGAAGTCCGCCCGGTGGTTTTCCAGCGCGCGCTGCAGGTGCTCCAGGCTTTTCAGGCCGCTGACCGGATCGATATTGCAGTGGCTGCGCGCCACGGTGCTGCCTTTGGACTGCAGCAGGGCGATCAGATTTTCCGCCCGCTGCTGCGAGGTGGGCAGCAGTTTCGGGATCAGCGTCTGCTCCAGTGCGATCATGTCCATGATGGTCTTGCCCTGGCGCGGGCGCGGCGCCTGCCACGGGCCGCTGTAGAAGGTTTTGTCCAGGTGGATGTGCATGTCGCGAAACGCCGGCAGCAGCAGCTGGCCCTGCGCCTTATAGCGGGGCACGCCGGCGGGCAACGCGGCGTTGGCGGCGTGAATGGCGGCGATCTTGCCGTCTTTGATCTCCAGCGTGTACAGCGCAGTGCGGGTGCCGATCACCGTTTCGCCGTCGTATTCAAAGCCGTCTTCCAGCCGCACCTCGCTCAGGCAGTAGTGGCGATCGGTCAGGGTCATCGGTGCCGGTGCGCACTGCCCGTCGCCCGGTGACGCGGCCTGCGCCATGCCGCCCGTAAGGCCGATCACCGCACAGGCGGTGGTAAGTTTGCCGGTTTGGCTGAGGAAGGCTCTGCGGCCCGGTTGTTGAGGGTTTTCCACGTTCGGTTCCTTAATCCAGAGGTGAGGGGTGAAAACATCCCCCAATTTAGGAGAGGAACCGGCCGGTTGGCAGCGACATTTGCCACTGGTGACTATTCGATTTGGTAATGATCGGCGTGTGCTGGTGGGATGGTTCTCCTGGCTTGCTCTTTCGCAGCTTTAATGGCTACATTTGTAGTCATTAAAGCTACATTGAGGCCAGCGTGATGCACGATCCGATGCTCGAATTACTGTTCAGCGAATACCGTAGAAAAGTGCTAAGCCTGCTGTTTATTGAAGCCGGGCAGGCGTTTCATGTGCGAGAAATTGCGCGGCGCACCGCAACTCAGGCCGGGACTTTACATAAAGAGTTGAGCAGGCTGGCTGAAGGCGGCATCTTGCTCAGGCAGCGGCAGGGCAACCAAATTTGCTATCAGGCTAACGCCGATTGCCTGATTTTTCCCGAGTTGGCGGCGATTTTCCGCAAGGCTTGCGGGCCGGCTGCGCGCTTACGGCAGGTACTGACTGGATTTGGGGAAGACATCGAACGGGCTTTCATCTTTGGTTCCGTCGCCAGTGGCAAAGCGACGGCGGCCAGTGATATTGATGTTCTGATCGTCGGTAAACTGTCTTTTGCGGATGTGATTCAGGCGGTTTATCCGCTGCAGGAAACGCTGGGTCGGGAAATTAACCCCAAACTGTACTCGCCGGAAGAGTGGCGAGCGGCTTTGGCCGAGAACTCCGCGTTTATTCAGGACATTATGGATAAACCCCAACTTTGGATTGCGGGAGACAAGGATGACGCTGGACAATCTGGTCGGGCTGGGACTGGAGGTGATAACGCCTGACGCGGGGGCGATTAAAAAATTGCTGGCCGCCGCCGCTCGCAACCGACGCGATGCGGGTATCACTCAGCTCAGCAATGAGAGCCGTTTCGACACGGCATATAAGGCGGTCATGCAAATGGCTAATGCCGCTTTACAAGCCAAAGGATACCGCACGCTGACCAGCAAGCCCGGCCATCACCAGATCATGATCCAATCGTTGCCGCTCACCGTAGGGCTGCCGCGCGAGGAAATGATCTGCCTGGACGCATTGCGAAAGCAGCGCAACGTGGCGGATTACTCCGGCGACTTGGTGACGGACGCGGCGGTACAGGCTTGCCTTGAGCAGACAGAGGCGCTGTGGGGGCGGCTTATCGACTGGCTGCAACGTGAATATCCGCAGATAGTGGCGTAAGCGGCCTCACTTCAACCCGCAAAACACCGCCAGCCGCTGGGCCAGCGACAGCGTGGCGGCGGGGGCGCCGTCGCGGTAGTAGAGCGCCAGTTCGAAGTTGTCTATCGGCGGCAATCCTTCGGCTTCGCCCAGCACCCGATGCGTCGGCAGACGGCAGCCGGCCGGCAACAGGGTGACGCCCAGCCCGGCGGCGGAAGCGGCGGTCAGCGCCGCCAGGCTGGCGCTGCTGTAGCCGATGCGCCAGCGTTTGCCGAGGTTGTCCAGCGCCTGGCACAGCTCGTCGCGGTACAGGCCGCTGAGCGGAAATACCGCCAGCGGCACCGGCGATTGCTCTATGGCCGGGAAGGCCAGGCTGTCCAACCACAGCAGCGGTTCCGGCCGCGCGGCGCGCGGCGGTTGTCGGCGGCGCTGCTTCACCAGGATCAGATCCAGCTCTTCACGCGCGTAGGCGCTGTGCAGATCGGCGCTCAGGCCGCTGGCGACGTCCAATCGCAGGTGTGGGTGCTCGCGGCTGAAGTCGGCCAGCAGCTCGGTGGTGGGCACGGCGAAATCCTCCGGCATGCCGATCCGCAGCACGCCGTCGCGCCAGATGCCGGTTAGCGCGTCGTGGGCCTCTTCATTCAGCGCGATGATGCGGCGCGCGTAGCTCAACAGCTTGACGCCTTCTTCGGTCAGCAGCACCTGATGCGAGGAGCGCTCAAACAGCGGCTTGCCCAGCATCTCTTCCAGCCGGCGCACCTGCTGGCTGACGGTGGACTGCGACAAAAACACCCGCTCTGCGGCGCGGGTGAAGCTGTTGCTGTCGCATACGGCGACGAAGCTGAGCAGCAGCTGCGGATTGAACATCGGGTAGCGATTCATTTTCCCACTGTTGGCTATTTTATTATTTAATTTCCCAATACTAGCGGCGTTGCCTACAGTAACGCAACGCTGCGGCGATCGCGCTGTGACGCCGCACTCTTCATTTTGCAGTACCAGGAATATACCGTGTTAAATCATTCTGTTAATTCACCTTCTTCGCGCCGCTGGTTCAACCCTCTGCTGCTGGCGCTGGTGTTGATCGGCCTGAACATGCGGCCGCTGTTGACCTCGATTGGCCCGTTGCTGCCGACGCTGCGCCAGGCTACCGGGCTGAGCTTTGGCGGCGCGGCGCTGCTGACCACGCTGCCGGTGCTGATGATGGGCCTGATGGCGTTGGCGGGTGGCGCCATCAACCGGCTGTTCAGCGAACGTAACGCCGTGGCGTTGAGCCTGTTGGCGATTGGGTTGGGCGCACTTTGGCGCGAGCTGGCCCCCGGCAGCGTGCAGCTGCTGATGAGCGCGGTGCTGGGCGGGCTCGGCATCGGGGTAATCCAGGCGGTGATGCCCGGTATCATCAAGCATAATTTCCTCAACAGCATGGCGCTGGTGGCCGGGCTGTGGTCGGCGGCGCTGATGGGCGGCGGCGGACTGGGCGCGGCGATCACTCCGTGGCTGATGAGCATAGGGCACGACTGGCACAGCGCGCTGGCCTGGTGGGCGTTACCGGCGCTGGTGGCGCTGCTGGCCTGGTGGCCGGTCAGTCGCGGGCTGTCGCGCCTGGGCGCGGCGGGAGAAAACCGCGGGCCAAGCCTGCTGCGCAACCGGCGCGCCTGGCTGCTCGGCGCCTATTTCGGCCTGATCAACGGCGGCTATACCAGCCTGATCGCCTGGCTGCCACCGTATTACATGCAGCTCGGCTGGCAGCCGCAGGCCAGCGGTTCGCTGCTGGCGCTGATGACCTTCGGCCAGGTGGTGGGCGCGCTGCTGTTGCCGGCGCTGGCGCGCAATCATGACCGGCGGCCGCTGCTGCTGCTGGCGCTGATGATGCAACTGATCGGCTTTATCGGCCTGATTTACCTGCCGCAGACGCTGCCGTGGCTGTGGGTGTTGGTTTCTGGGCTGGGGCTGGGCGGCGCGTTCCCGCTGTGCCTGGTGCTGGCGCTCGATCACCTGCACCAGCCGGCGGCGGCCGGGCGGCTGGTGGCCTTTATGCAGGGCGTCGGCTTCCTGCTGGCGGGCGTGACACCCTACCTCTCCGGCCTGCTGCGCGACTACAGCGGTGGCTTCGTGCTGGACTGGCAGATCCACGCGCTGCTGGTGGTGGTGCTGATCGCCATCACCTGGCGCTTCCACCCGCACAGCTACCGGCGGGCGTTCGCCGAATAATATTTCTGTCATTGCCGCTCCCTATAGTGACGTTGCTTTTACTTCTGGGCGATAACAACGAAAAGGGACAATGACATGCACAACACCAAAACCCGGCTGGCGCTGCTGGTCGGCTGCATGGCGCTGAGCGCCAACCTGTGGGCCGAGGCGCAGCCGGTACCGGCGACGTTGGCGGGGCATGCGCTGCTGCCGGTGAAATCCACCGTTTCCACGCCGAAGGACGCGCCGAGCGATCTGCAACTGAGCGGCAAGTACACCAGCGGCAAACGCGTCACCGAGCTGGGCAGCGTGGCGGGCAAATCCGCCGATCGCCTGACCGGCCTCGGCCTGCCGATCGACGGCCAGCCGCTGCAGGGCCACTCCGGCATCAAACACATGCCCGACGGCACCTACTGGGTGCTGACCGACAACGGCTTCGGCAGCAAGGCCAACTCGCCGGACGCCATGCTGTATCTCAACCACTACAAGATCGATTTCAAAGACGGCACGGTCGCGCCGCTGAAGACGGTTTTCCTGCACGATCCGGATAAAAAAGTGCCGTTCCACATCATTAACGAGAGTACCGAGCAGCGTTATCTGACCGGCAGCGATTTCGATCCGGAAAGCTTCCAGTTTGCCGACGATGCCTTATGGATCGGCGAAGAATTCGGGCCTTACCTGATCAAGGCCGACCTGAACGGCAAGGTGCTGGCGGTGTTCGACACCCAGGTGGACGGCAAGGTGGTGAAATCGCCGGACAACCCGACGCTAACCCTGCCGGGCGCGCCGGACGGCAAGCAGAACTTCCAGGTGGCGCGCTCCAAAGGCTTTGAAGGCATGGCCGCCTCGCCGGACGGCAGCAAGCTGTACCCGCTGCTGGAAGGGGCGCTGTGGGACGGCGAGCAGTTCGAGAACGTCGGCGGCAAACGCTATCTGCGGGTGCTGGAGTTCGACGTGAAACAGCAGGCCTGGACCGGCCGCAGCTGGCAGTACGTGCTGGAAGACAACCAGAATGCCATCGGCGACTTCAATATGATCGACGCCACCCACGGGCTGGTGATCGAGCGCGACAACGGCGAAGGCACGCCGGATAAAGCCTGCGCCGCAGGCGCGCCGACCGACAACTGCTTCAGCCAGGTGGCCAAGTTCAAGCGGGTGTATAAAATCGCCTTCTCGGACGCCAACGTCGGCAAACCGGTCGACAAACTGGCCTATATCGACCTGATGAACATCCAGGATCTGAACAAGCTGGCGCGCAAGCCGCTGAACGACGGCGTGCTGACCTTCCCGTTCTTCACCATCGAGAACGTGGACGTGGTGGACGCCAACCACATCATCGTCGGTAACGACAACAACTTCCCGTTCTCCTCCAGCCGCCAACCCAATATGGCGGATGACAACGAGTTCATCCTGCTGGACGTGAAGGATTTCCTGAAGTAGTTCTCCCCGGCCGCCGAATCGCCGGCGGCCGCCATTTCCCGCTTAGCACAGCGAACAAACTGCGCTATAATCAGCGCCTTGCTTCTCCCTTCTCCAAGGAAGATCCTCGTCCCCGGTGGGGCGGCCGGACTTCAAATCCGGTTGGGGCCGCCAGCGGTCCTGGGCAGGTTCGACTCCTGTGATCTTCCGCCAATCAATATCTCCCAATCTCCCCTGTGATTGTCGGCTCCGGTAGGGGTAATTTACTCCTCTCATTTTGTGATAGTGCGGCTTGTGTGGGTAGAAGAAACGTTCATGAAGAAGGACTACGAGGCGGTAAGCCTTGACGTAAAAACCGCTTACGCGGCCTTTTTATTTCTGAGGAACAGGGCAAGCAGATACAGGGCGCCCAGCGGCACGGCCATGACATAACAGAATGCATAATACAGGATCAGCACGCCATTTTTGCCTATGGTATCGGCGAACAGTCCGCGGTGCCAAAATTCTTCACTCGTGAACCGCAGGGCGAACGTTTCAATGCCTTTTTTAGCACAGGGATACAGTAAAAAGCTCAGAATGGAGAGGATCAACGAAAGTGCGATATTCACCATGTCCTGGAAAGAATAGATGTAATAAAGCGCGGTAAAAAAATAGGCCGCTCCCCACACCTGACTTTTCCAATAATACGCTTTGGTCATTTGTGCCTCCCTGGGCATGAGTTCCTTTCTGTTTCGTGCTTGGCGAAATGGAATACCGATGCCATTGCCCGCGTCGCGCGGTTTACCCAAGACGTCTGAGTATGCGCAGGGCTTCGGCAAAATGCCATGTTACCGGCTTATCTGGCAGGCGTATTTGGGTTCTGCCGCGAGCGTCTTCTCTCCCCAACACCTAACCCCTTCACTCCCTTTGCAAAAAGAACTGCTTGATGGTCTGCCGCAGCCAGCGGTGCGCCGGATCGCGATCGAGGCGCGGATGCCAGGCCTGCACGATGAACACCGATTCCAGCTCGAGCGGCAGCTCGATCTCTGCTAACGGCAGGTGGATGTTGCTCACCCCCTGCAGCACGTGGCGCGGCAGCGGCAGGATAAAGTCCGATTTCATGGTCAACATCATCGCCGAATGAAAGCCCGGCAGGGTCAGGGCGACGTTGCGCTGCAGGCCGAGATCGCGCAGCGCATCGTCGATCGGCCCCTGGGTGCGCCCGCGGCGGGAGACGCTGATATGCGGGTAATGGGTCAGGGTTTCGGGCGTTACCCGGCCAATGATCGGGTGCCCCGGCCGCACCAACGCCTGAAAGGTGCTGGTGAACAGGCTCTGCGTCTTGATTTCCGGGTGCCAGTCGCGTGAGGAACCGATCACCAGATCCACCTTGCCGCTGCGCAGCGCGTCATCCTCGCCGTCGCTTTCGGCGATAAACTTCAGGCCGCTCAGCGGCGCCATGTCCCGCAGCGTCTCCAGCAAGCCGCCTGCCAGCGCGCCGATAAAAATGTCGTTGGCGCGAATGGTGAAGGTTCTGGTCAGCTTGCCGGGCTCGAAGGATTCATTCGGCGCGATCAGCGTGGCAGCCTGCTCGATGATCTCGCCGAGCTGGCGTTTCAACTCCAGCGCACGCGGCGTCGGCACCAGATGCTTACCGGCTCTGACCATGATCGGGTCGTCGAACTGCCGGCGGATGCGCCCCAGAATGCGGCTCATCGCCGGCGCGCTCAGATTCATCTTCTCGGCGGCGCCGCTCACGCTGCCTTCTTCCAGCAGCAGATTCAGCGCATAGATCAGGTTGAAATCAATTTTTTGCGGCATGGCCTCTCCGGTGGTGGTGCGCTCAATGGATTGCGTTTTGTGCAACTAGTTAATTACATCATTTCATTTTAAACAATCGAAGTAAGCCCGGATACTGCCCACGACAACAAAGATTGAGGCTGAAACAGCAGGAGTGGGGAATGGTTGAGGTGTCTGTTACGCCGCACCAAAAAAATCGATGGCTCGCCAGCGCCGGCGAAATCAACGGCCGAACTTGGCTGGGGTTGTTCGGCGTGTTTTTGGCGGTGATGGCCAGCGGCGTGGGGGAAAACGCCAGCAAGTTCGCGCTGGCGGATATACAGGGCGGCATGCTGCTGAGCTTCGATGCCGGCAGCTGGCTGACCACCTGTTATGTCACCGGCTTTGTGATCGGTTCCGGGTTTACGCCCTGTTTTTGGCCGACCTTTTCGCTGCGCCGGGTGGCGTTGACGATGTGCGGCATTTACCTGGCCGGTGGACTGCTGACGCCCTGGTTGGGAGAACAGTATGGCGCGCTGCTGGCGGTGCGCAGCCTGCAGGGCTTCGCCGGCGGCGCGTTGCCACCGATGCTGATGACGGTGGTGCTGCGTTTTATGCCGCCGCTGATCAAGGTGCTGGGGCTGGGCGCCTATGGCTGGGTCTCCGCCTGGAGCGCCACGCTGGGCGCCACTGCCGCCGCCTTTGCCTTTCACTGGGGCTGGAGCGGGTACTTCTATTGGAACCTGCCGCTGATGGCGATCGCCGCTGTGTGTATCGGCTACGGTCTACCGCAGGATCCGTTGCGGCTGGAGCGCCTGCGGCAGTTCAACTGGCGCGGCCTGCTGCTCGGCGGCATGGCGCTCGGCATGCTGACGATGGGCATTTCACAGGGGGAGCGCCTCGACTGGCTGAACTCGCCGCTGATCTACGTTTTATTATTGGGCGGCGGCGGATTATTGGCGTTATTTCTGATGAATGAATGGTATCACCCGCTGCCCTTTTTCAATTTGCAGTTATTAAGCAAAAGGAATTTGTCCTTCTCCTTAATTACGCTGGGTGGCGTGCTGTTAATTATGGTGTCGCTAGTCAATATTACGTCGGGATATTTAGCCGCGATTCAGGGCTATCGTCAGGAACAAACTTCCGACTTAATGCTGTGGGTGGCGTTGCCGCAATTAATTACGCTGCCGATTGTCGCCATGATATGCAATACGCCGCGGGTGGATTGCCGCTGGGTGCTGGCGCTCAGCCTGCTGTTGATGGCCACCGCCTGCGTGCTGGCCGCCCAGCTGACGCCGGAATGGAACGGCGACACGTTTCGCGTTATCGCGTTGTTGCAGGCGGTCGCTCAACCGATGGCGATCATCCCCCTATTGATGCAGGCGACCGGCGGGCTGTTGCCGACCGACGGGCCGTTTGCGGCGGCCTGGTTCAACGCGGTGAAGGGTTTCGCCGCCACCGCGGCCGGCGGCGCCATCGCGCTGCTCAGCAGGCAGCGCGGGGACTATCACGCCGGCACGATCGCCGACGGCTTTGGCTCGGCCTACAGCCGCGCATCGGGGTCGGCGGAGCAGTTGGCGCAGCTTGCCGCTCGGCAGGGCCACGTGCTGGCCAGCGCCGATCTTTATCTGTTGGTTGCCGGCCTGGCGTTATTACTGACCGCGCTGATTTTATTTATGCCGACCCGTATTTATCCGCCGCGTTCGGTCGCCGCCTGACATTTTATCATCAGAAATAAATATTAAGTGGAGTCACTTTTATGGCTAACAAGAAAGTCGCCGTCGCCGTATTGGCGGTTACCGTTATTACGCTGGGGTTATTAATCAATAAATTCTTTATTAAAGAAACACAGCAGAATACCAACGACGCCTATATTCGCGCCGATATCTCGCGTATTTCTCCGCAGATTGCCGGTGAAATTGCGCAGGTGTTGGTCAGGGACAACCAGTGGGTCAAACAGGGTGAATTGCTGGCGGTGATCGACCCGCGTGAATTCAACGTCGCGCTGGCGCAGGCGACGGCGCAGGAGCAATCCGCCCGCGCCCGGCAGGACGACGCCAGGGCCAATCTGACCCGGCAAAGCGCGCTGATCGCCGCCGCGCAGGCGGAGCGGCAGGCGGCGCAGGCGGAGCTGGCGTTTGCGCGCCAGGAGCAGAACCGCTACCAGAGAATGGCCAGCAGCGGCGCGGGCTCCCAGCAGGCGGCGCAGCAGGCGACAACGCGGGTGCACACGCTTTCCGCCAATGTGGCGCAGGCGGAGGCGACGCTCAAAGCGGCGCGAAACATGGAGCAGGTGCTGCAAGCCAAGCTGGCGGACAGCGATGCCGAGCTGATGCTGGCGCAGGCCAAGAAAGCGATGGCCGAGCTGAACCTGTCTTACACCCGAATCACCGCGCCGATCGGCGGCGTGGTCGGCAAGAAAAGCCTGCGGGTCGGGGAGTTCGTCAAACCGGGCGATGCGCTGCTGGCCATCGTGCCGCAGGACAAGCTGTACATCATCGCCAACTACCAGGAAACCCAGCTGGAAAACATTGCGCACGGGCAGTCGGTGGACATCCATATCGATACCTTTCCCGGCCAAACGCTGAAAGGGCAGGTGGACAGCATTGCGCCGGCTTCCGGCGTCAGCTTCGCGGCCGTGGCGCCGGAGAACGCCACCGGCAACTTCACCAAGATCGTTCAGCGCATCCCGGTGAAGATCGTGTTTGATAGCAACAAGGAGCACGCCGCCTTGCTGAGCGCCCTGCGCGTCGGGATGTCCGCGGACGTCAGCATCAATACGCTGGACGGAGGCCTGCAATGAACAGAGCCGTGATCCCGCTGCTGTTGATTGCGCTGAGCGGCTGCCGGGCGGTAGGGCCGGACTACGCTCGGCCGCAGAACGCGCTGCCCAATAACTGGGGCGAGCAGGCCGGCGGCGGAGCGCTGCCGGTGGCCTGGTGGTCGATATTCAACGACGCGCCGCTGTCGCAACTGGTGCAGCGCGCGGCGGCCGGCAACCTGGATCTGCAGCTCGCCACGGCGCGCATGCAGCAAAGCCGCGCCCTGCTGGGCGTGACCGAGGCGGCGCTGATGCCGGATCTGAGTCTGGACGGCGCCTATCAGCGCCAGCGCGCCACCTCGGTGGGCAGCATGGATCCGTCCGGCAACGGCGGAGAGGCGGATTATAACCTCTGGCGCGGCGGATTCAGTGCCAGCTGGGAGCTGGACATGTGGGGCAAGCTGCGTCGCGCGTCGGAAAGCGCGCGCGCCGGCTTCGCCGCTTCGCAGGAGAATCGGCGCGCGCTGCTGACGTCGGTGACGGCGGAGGTGGCGAGCGATTATCTGCGCCTGCGCGCCACGCAGCAGCAGCTGGCGGTGGCGCAGGAAAACCGCGCCACGGCGCTACGCACGCTGCAGCTGACGCAAAGCCGTTATCAAAGCGGCGCGGGCAACGAACTGGATATCGATCAGGCGCAGGTGCAGTTGGCGCAGGTGGATGCCCTGCTGCCGACGCTGGTCGATCGGCAGGAACGCTTGATCAACGCCATCAGCCTGCTGTTGGGCGAGCGGCCGGGCGCGCTGAAAGCGATGTTGTCGCCGACGGGGCCGCTGCCGACGCTGGCGCGCGCGGTGCCGATGGGCGTGCCGTCGGATCTGGCGCTGCGCAGGCCGGATATTCGCGAAGCGGCGGCGCGTTTGCATCAGGCGACCGCCGAGATCGGCGTCGCCACCGCCGACTACTATCCGCGCATCACGCTGACCGGCAACGCGGGCTATCAGGCGCTGGCGCTGGCGGATATGGGCAGTTGGTCCACGCATACCTTCGCCATCGGCCCCACCCTGTATCTGCCGCTGTTCGACGGGGGGAAAATCACCCAGCGGGTACGCCTGAGCGAATACCGGCAGCAGGAAATGGCCATCGCCTACCAGCAAACGGTGCTGCGCGCCTGGCACGAGATCGACGACGCGCTTTCCGGCTATCGCGCCCAGCAGCGCCGCCAGACGCACCTGGCCGAGGCGCTGGCCGCCAACCGGCACGCGTTTGCGCTGGCGCGCGACAGCTATCTGAACGGCGCCAGCGATTTTATCCATGTTCTGAGCACGCAGCGTGCGCTGCTGGATCTGCAGTCCGCGCAAATTGTTTCTCAGGAGGAGACGGCGATCGCCGTGGTGAATATCTATCGAGCGCTGGGCGGTGGCTGGGAACACACCTATCCGTCTGCGGCGCCACAGGAGAAGGCTGATGCACAACACGCTGAATAAAATTGTCGATGAGATGCTGGAAAGGGACACCCGCCGCAAACGGGAGGCCCGGGTGAGCGCCGTGCGGCAAGTCACCGCCCGGATCCGCCGCATCACGTTGAGCGGCGACGATGTGGATAAGTTTATCGCCGATCCGCGCGCGCAGGAACCGGCCAGCTGGGTCAAGGTGTTCTTCCCGTGGCGCGACACGCTGGCCGGACGGGCTTACACCCTGAGCGGCATCGACAAACTCGCCCGCACCTTCGATATCGACATGGTGCTGCACGGCGAAGGCCCGGCGTCGAACTGGGCGCGCGACGCGATGCCGGGCGACAAGCTGGGGTTCGCCGGCCCTTGCTCCGGCGGCTTTCGTCTGTTGCCGCAAACCCGCTGGCTGCTGTTGCTGGGCGATGAGACCGCGCTGCCCGCCATGCGCACCATCCTCGCCTCGCTGTCTGCCCCGTTGCCGGTGCTGTGGTTCGCCGAAGTGGGCGATGCGCAGGAGATTCAGGATGTCGATTACTCCTTTTTGCAGGTGAACAGCTGGCAAATCCGCACCCGACATTTCGACAGTGTGATGAACAGCCCGCTGGTGCAGGCCGTCAGCCATTGCGAGCTGCCGCCCGGCGAAGGGCAGGTGTGGCTGGCCTGCGAACACCAGGTCGCCGCCTATCTGAAGGCGCGCTTTATCAACGAAATGGGCATTTCCCGCGCTGCGCTGTTTGCCAAGGGTTATTGGAAAAAGGGCGAAGCCAACTTCAAGGGTGCGATTTAACTCGGGCGAATGAGGGTTGTTATGATTGAGAGAGTGTTATTGGCGGTGGACTGTTTTGAACACAGCGGCAATGCCCTGGATTTTATGGCGCGTCTGCAAGGCAGCATCGGCGGCGTGATCGTACTGACGGTGGTAGACAATGCCTTCACGCTCAGCCGCAGCGGCCTGCGTTTCGACAGCGACGAGCGCGAGGAATATCCCGCCGCCCAGCGCGAAGAGGCGCTGGCGGAAAAGCAGGTCGGACAGGTGACGCGGGCGCTGAAACAGATGGGCTTCAACGCCCAGGGGCTGCTGGCCGCCGGGGCGCCCATCGAGGTGATCCCGGAACAAATGGCGCTGTTTAACTGCGATTTGCTGATCATCTCGCACCGCCACCTGTCTTCGTTGGGGCGCTGGTTGAACGCCTCCGTCACGCGCGGCCTGCTGGATGAGATTGGCCAACCGGTATTGGTGATCCCGCGCTAAGCTATGGGTAAGGGCAGCCGCATGCGGCTGCGCGCGTTCGGCGACGAAGGCCGTACATACCGGAGGTCAACATGCGAAGCCTGGAAGATCAACTTGCCGCTTATGCCGCCTACCACCGCGATGCGCGCAATATCGCCACGCATTTTATCGGCATCCCGCTGATCGTCGTCAGCCTGCTGGCGCTGCTCTCCCGGCCGGCGTGGGGGGCGGGAGGGCTGCCGTTTTCACCGGCCTGCGCGGTGGTTATCGTCGCGGCCCTCTATTACCTGCGGCTGAGCCTGCGCCTTGGCATCATGATGCTGGCGTTGCTGCTGCTGTGCCTCGTGTTCGGCGCCTGGGTGGCGTCGCTGTCGACGGCGGCGTGGCTGAGCATCGGCATCGGCGGTTTCGTCATCGGCTGGCTGTTTCAGTTTGTCGGGCATTTCTGGGAGGGGCGAAAACCGGCGTTTATGGACGACGTGACGGGTCTTATCATCGGCCCGCTGTTCGTGCTGGCGGAAGCCTGCTTCCTGGCCGGCGGGCTGCGCGAACTGCAACGGAACATCGAACTGCGTGCGGGCAAAGTGCGCAATGCAAAGCGCTAAACGAGGCGATTCCGATAGTCAGATGAAGAGCCTCTTTCAAAGAAAGAGGCTGAATGGGTTCAGATTAGGCGTGTTGGATCAATTTCCAGGTGACGCCTTTGCCGCCATAGGGGGGCATGATATTGCCTTTGGCGATTGGCGCTGTGGTTGAGGGTTTGCCAACCACTTCCCAGACACCGCTTTCCGGGCATTTCTGTCCTGTTGAGGCGGTAGTACCAATAGGTGACTTAGACATACGATCTTTCCTTAATCAAAGCGGCGCCACCATAGCGCCGGGCATAAAGATATTTACATGTTCGCTTAAATATTCAACCCATAGGGGAGAATATGGAAGATAGGCATATTTTCTCTTTCTTATTTGGATTCTTTGACTTTTTTATTTGCGTTTTTAATTTTTAAATATCAACTTATTTATCATTTTAATCTATGAATTGTAATTATTTTTGAATTTAATTGTTTTGGAGGCTATCTGTAAAATGCTTTCAATTTCATTATGTTAGTTTGTTTTTGTGTATTCTGATATCAATGGTGTTTATTTGGCTTATATAATTCACTTCAGAATTATATAAGAATTGATTTTGTTGGTTACATTCATTGCGTGTATATAAGTGAGTTGGTAGGGCAAGGGTTTTCCATGCTATCGCCGATAACGCATAATCAGTAAGGAATATCGTTGGTTTTTCATTGGATTTATCCGGACATGGTATGCGGAGGTTAAATACCCCAAGTGCAGAGTGATTCCCCTCGGCGCTTATCCTTCAGACGCATTAACGCCATTCTCCGCACGCATCGCCGCGATCGCGGTAAAGCAACCTTGATGCCCAATGCCGATCTCACCTCCTCACTTTTAACAAATTTGCAAAAGTCTTTTAGCCTCCCGCCTGCTTATCTTTGGTGTGATCAATGTCATACTTTCGGCATCTTAACTGTTCCCGCGCTTCGGCAGCGGTAAACCGGAGTTGTTGCATGAAAGTGAATTATCCCTTGTTAGCGCTGGCGGTAGGGGCGTTCGGCATCGGCACTACCGAATTCTCTCCCATGGGCTTGCTGCCGACCATCGCCAAAGGGGTGGACGTCTCCATTCCGATGGCCGGCATGTTGATCAGCGCCTACGCCGTCGGCGTGATGGTCGGCGCGCCGCTGATGACGCTGCTGTTGTCGCACCGGGCGCGCAGAAGCGCGCTGATTTTCCTGATGGCGATCTTTACTCTGGGCAACGTGCTGTCGGCCATCGCGCCGGATTACACCACCCTGATGCTGTCGCGCATCATCACCAGCCTGAACCACGGCGCCTTCTTTGGCCTCGGTTCGGTGGTGGCCGCCAGCGTGGTGCCGAAAGAGAAACAGGCCAGCGCCGTGGCGACCATGTTTATGGGCCTGACCATCGCCAATATCGGCGGGGTGCCTGCCGCGACCTGGCTGGGTGAAACCATCGGCTGGCGCATGTCGTTCCTGGCGACGGCCGGGCTGGGCGTGATCGCCATGCTGGGGCTGTGGTTCTCGTTGCCGAAAGGCAGCGCCGGGGCGCGCCCTGACGTCAAGCGCGAGCTGTCGGTGCTAGTGCGCCCGCAGGTGCTGACCGCGCTGCTGACGACCGTGCTGGGGGCGGGCGCGATGTTCACGCTCTATACCTACATCTCGCCGGTATTGCAGCACATCACCGAGGCGACGCCGCTGTTCGTGACGGTGATGCTGGTGTTGATCGGCGTCGGTTTCTCCATCGGCAACTACCTCGGCGGCAAGTTCGCCGACCGTTCCGAGAGCGCGACGCTGAAGGGCTTCCTGCTGCTGTTGGTGGCCATCATGCTGCTGATCCCGCTGCTGGCGCGCAGTGACATCGGCGCGGCGGTGAGCATGGTGATTTGGGGCGCGGCGACCTTTGCCGTGGTGCCGCCGCTGCAGATGCGCGTGATGCGCGTGGCCAGCGAAGCGCCGGGGCTGTCGTCTTCGGTCAACATCGGCGCTTTCAACCTGGGCAACGCGCTGGGCGCCGCCGCCGGTGGCGCGGTGGTCTCCGCCGGTTTGGGCTACAGCTTCGTGCCGGTGATGGGGGCGATTATCGCCGGATTGGCGCTGCTGCTGGTGTTGTTCACCAGCCGCACCGCCGCAAAAGTCGTTTACGCCAACGGCTAAATACGCAGATGCGGCGGGCCTGCTCGCCGCACCTACTCAAAGCCGAGCAGGCTGAACGCATCGTCCTGCGGGGCGTAACCCAGCAGGCGACGGGTCTCTTCCAGCGATAAACGCGTGTAGCGGTTATTGGAAACCCCGTGCACCACCGCATATTGCACCCCTTCGACGCGAATGCAGCGCTCCAGCAGATCGGCGGCGTCGCGATGGCTGAGGAACGCGCTCATGTCGCGAGCGCTGAGCCGATCGCCCGGGCTGAGGGTGGTGAAGTTGGCGATGCGCACCGACAGGGCGGAAAGCCCTTCCTGATGGGCGAAGTAGGCGGCGATGCCTTCGCCGAAGGCTTTGCTGGCGCCGTACAGGTTCTTCGGCTTCGGCGCGTCGTCCGGGCGGATTTGGTAATCGAGCGGATAGCCTTCCACCGCCTGCGCGCTGCTGGCGAACACCACCCGGCGGCAGCCGGCGTCTTTCGCCGCGCGGAAGATATTGAAGGTGCCGAGAATGTTGTTGTCCATCAACGAACCGCAGAAGTCGGCATCGGGGGAGGGATCGGCCGCCAAATGCAACACGGTGTCGATATTGGCGCAGGCCGCGCGGCAGGCATCGAGATCGGCGATGTCGAAGCTGATGACTTCGTCGCCCGGCTGCCGATCGCTCAGCAGGCTGATGTCTCGTTCCGCCAGGCGCAGCGCGTAGCGATCGCCCATCGCCAGACGAAACGCCGTGGCTACCCGGCCGCCGGCGCCGGTGATCAGAATCCGTCCCAACTCAGTCCGCAACGTCATGGTCGCTGTCATCCCTACAATCGATTACGCGTTGACCAGTAATAATCGCCCGCGTGACTTTTGTCCAGTCGTTTTAATTAGTCTCTCTGATGTTTCTGTCGCCATCGTCAATTGCGCACGGTGATTTTTGCGCGGGTGAATATCGTGGGATGTTAACGATGCGCAATCAGGTTTGGCGATCTATTTACCTTATGGATTGCGGGTTGTGACGAAAAAACGAGGACTGGCAGTGGATGAGTGAGCGCTTTGCTTTCGCTTGATAGTGAATTATTAGGTTAGTTAATCTTATGTTTTTGGGCGAAGCGGAGCGGTACTCCGCCACCCCTTTCCATTCTATCGCCTGCGCGATATATCACCGTGGCGCTGAAGCCGATAGAGGGCGGCAGGCCTTATTTGCCACCCCGGGACGGTTTTGCCCACCCGATCACAGTTCGGCAATTTGCCGGCGCAAAGCCTTGCGCCGGCAAAATCCGCGGTGTTAACGTCATAACTCAACCGATTTAGGGTTGTTACTGCTACGGCAGGCAAAACCTAAACCTCGCGTTTCTGTTCCCCGATGGGGCAGAGGCCGCGAGGTTTAGGTTTTTTTTTGCGCCGAATTCCGCCTCAGCGCCAGGCCAGTGCGGGGGGGAGCGGCAGAACGCGAAGTCTAAGGATAACCGTATGAAATATGACACATTAGCCAGTGAGATTTTGGCCGGCGTCGGTGGCCGCGACAATGTGAAAAGCCTGGTGCACTGCGCCACCCGCCTGCGTTTCAAGCTGCGTGACGACACTCGCGCCAACGCGGCAGCGCTGAAGAAAAATCCTGGCGTCATCATGGTGGTAGAGAGCGGCGGCCAGTTCCAGGTGGTGGTGGGCAACCACGTGGCGGAGGTGTTCGACGCGGTCAACCGGGTTGGCGGATTGGCCGACGGCGCGCCGAGCGACGACGTGGGCGGCAAAAAAGACAACCTGCTCAGCCGCTTTATCGATCTGGTGTCCGGCATTTTCACCCCGCTGCTCGGGGTGATGGCCGCTTCGGGGGTTCTGAAAGGCTTCCTGGCGCTGAGCCTGGCCTGCGGCTGGCTGCTGGAGAGCGGCGGCACCTTCAAAATGCTGTTCGCCGCCAGCGACTCGCTGTTCTACTTCTTCCCGATCATGCTCGGCTACACCGCCGGGAAAAAATTTGGCGGCAACCCCTTCGTCACCATGGCTATCGGCGGCGCGTTGACGCATCCGCTGATGATGGCGGCGTTCGAAGCGGCGCAGCAGCCGGGGGCGGTGCGCGAGTATTTCTTCGGCATTCCGCTGACCTTCATCAACTACAGCTCGTCGGTGATCCCGATCATCTTCGCGGCCTGGGTGTCCTGCCGCCTGGAGCCGCTGTTTAACCGGGTGATCCACAGCGCGCTGCGCAATTTCATCACGCCGCTGCTGTGCCTGGCGATCACCGTGCCGTTGACCTTCCTGCTGATCGGCCCGGCGGCGACCTGGCTCAGCCACCTGCTGGCCAACGGCTATCAGAGCATTTACGCCTTTAACCCGATCGTTGCCGGCGCCTTTATGGGGGCGATGTGGCAGGTGTGCGTGATCTTCGGCCTGCATTGGGGACTGGTGCCGTTGATGATCAATAACCTGAGCGTGCTGGGGCGCGACACCATGGTGCCGCTGCTGTTGCCGGCGGTGATGGGGCAGGTCGGCGCCACGCTGGGCGTGATGCTGCGCACCCGCGATGCCAAACTGCGGGCGCTGTCCGCTTCGGCCATCGGCGCCGGGATTTTCGGCATCACCGAACCGGCGGTGTACGGCGTCACGCTGCCGAACAAACGCCCGTTCATCTTCGGCTGCATCGGCGGCGCGCTGGGCGGTGCGGTGATCGGCTACTTCCAGACCTCGGTCTACTCGTTCGGCCTGGTGAGCGTCTTCACCTTCGCGCAGATCATCCCCGGCGGCGGCATCGACGCCACGGTATGGGGCGCGATCGGCGGCACCCTGCTGTCGTTCGTGTTCGCTGCGCTGGCCAGCTATCTGTTCGGCGTTGCGCCGGCGGAAGACGCGGCGCAGCCTGAAGCTGCCGCGCCGCTTAACCGCAAACAGGCCATCCTCAGCCCGATCGCCGGCGACATCGTGCCGCTGGATCAGGTGAACGACGCGACCTTCGCCAGCGGCCTGCTGGGGAAAGGGGTGGCGATCGCGCCGCAGCAGGGGCGCGTGGTGGCGCCGGTGAGCGGCAGCGTGGCGTCGCTGTTCAAAACCAAACACGCCATCGGCATCGAATCGGACGACGGCGCGGAGATCCTTATCCACGTCGGCATTGATACCGTGAAGCTGGACGGGGCGCATTTCACCGCCCACGTGCGGGAAGGCGAGCGGGTCGCCCCGGGCGATCTGCTGATCGAGTTCGACCAGGCGGCGATCCATGCCGCCGGCTATGACACCACCACGCCGATCATCATCAGCAACAGCGATGACTACGTGGACGTGTTGACCAGCGGCCTGTCTCCGGTGCAGGAACAGGCGCCGCTGCTGACTTTATTACGTTAATTGAGGAGCAAGCGATGAACGGCAAGTTTCCGCAACATTTTCTGTGGGGCGGCGCGGTAGCGGCGAACCAGGTAGAAGGCGCGTATCAGGCCGACGGCAAGGGGCTGTCGACCTCCGATCTGCAGCCGCAGGGCATCTTCGGCGCCATCACGCCGCGCACGGCGGGCGACAGCGGCATCAAGGACGTGGCGATCGATTTCTATCATCGTTATCCGGAGGATATCGCGCTGTTCGCCGAAATGGGTTTCAAGTGCCTGCGCACCTCGATCGCCTGGACGCGCATTTTCCCGCAGGGCGACGAAGAGACGCCGAACGAAGCCGGGCTGGCGTTCTACGATCGGCTGTTCGACGAGATGGCGAAGTACGGCATTCAGCCGCTGATCACGCTGTCGCACTATGAGATGCCTTACGGCCTGGTGAAGCACTACGGCGGCTGGGGCGATCGGCGCACCATCGATTTCTTCGAACGCTATGCGCGCACCGTGTTCGAACGCTACAAGCACAAGGTCAAACACTGGCTGACCTTTAACGAGATCAACATGTCGCTGCACGCGCCTTTCACCGGCGTCGGCCTGCCGCAGGAGAGCGACAAGAGCGCCATCTATCAGGCGATCCATCATCAGCTGGTGGCCAGCGCCAAAGCGGTGAAGGCCTGCCACGAGATCGTGCCGGAGGGCAAAATCGGCAACATGCTGCTGGGCGGCATTCTGTATCCGCTGAGCTGCAAGCCGGAAGATCTGCTGGAAACCCAGCGGCAAAACCGCGACTGGCTGTTCTTCGGCGACGTGCAGGCGCGCGGCTATTACCCGGCCTATATGCAGCGCTTCTTCCGTGAAAACGGCATTCAGGTGGCGATCACCGAGGAAGATCGGCAAACGCTGCGCGAAACCATCGACTTCATCTCGTTCAGCTACTACATGAGCGGCTGCGTCACCGCCGATCCGGAGCAGTACGAGACGGCGCGCGGCAACATTCTCGATATGGTGCCGAACCCGCATCTGGCCAGCTCGGAGTGGGGGTGGCAAATCGACCCGATCGGGCTGCGCTACCTGCTCAACGTGCTGTACGACCGCTATCAGAAGCCGCTGTTCATCGTCGAGAACGGGCTGGGCGCCAAAGACCGCGTCGAAGCCGACGGCAGCATCCACGACGACTACCGCATCAACTACCTCAATGACCATCTGGTGCAGGTGGCGGAAGCGATCGACGACGGCGTCGAGGTGATGGGCTACACCAGCTGGGGGCCGATCGATCTGGTCAGCGCCTCGAAGGCCGAAATGTCGAAGCGCTACGGCTTCATTCACGTCGACAGGGACGATGCCGGCAACGGCAGCCTCGCGCGCAGCCGCAAGAAGAGTTTCTTCTGGTATCGCGATGTGATCCACAGCAACGGCGCCAGCCTGAAAGACCGACGCTAACCTCTAAGCCCGGCGGCAAGCGCCGGGCATTAACCTAACGTTATTCGCTGCTGTTCATGATGGGAAATTCTCTCCCAGGGAATGCTGTTGCCCGCAGTCAGCCGTTATGCGGAGAAATATAATAATGATGAAAAGCTTATTACCTCGTTCCATAACCCTGGCGGCGCTGGCGCTGCTCTGTAGCCAGGCGCAGGCGGAAACGCTGCAAACCGGCAAGGACGTCGAAGCCCCCACCGCCAAGTGGGAAGGGGTGGCGCTCGGCTTTGAACCGCCGCAGCCCGGGCTGTTGGGGGATATGCTGGGGATCAGGCCGATCCTGGAGGATCACGGTTTCCACTATAACCTCGGCTACCTCAGCCAGCTGTCGTATAACGCTGGCGGCGGTTACAACCACGATAAACAGGCGTCGTACATCGACCAATTCTCGCTGACCTTCAGCCAGGATTTGCAGGTGCTGACCGGCATTCCGGACGCGGCGATCGAAGGCAATATCGTCAACCGCAACCATGACAACAACCTGACCCGCGATCGCTTGCAGGATCCGCGCGTCGGCCTGACCGATCTGTCGCAGGAGAGCTTTGGCGGGCAGTCGATTACCCGCCTGGGCTGGCTGACCTTCAGCCGGTCCTTCCTCGATCGCCGGCTGCAGTGGCGCATCGGCATGATGAACAAGGTGCAGGATTTCGATCAGATCATCCCCTGCGATTTTCAGACGCTGACGCTGTGCGGCGGCAAGTCTGCCAACTCGTTGACCTGGTACAACTGGAACGTGCATTACTGGGGCACCACGCTGCAATACAAGCTGACCGACGGCCTGACGCTCAAGGGCGGCGTGATGGAGCAGAACCCGAGCGCCCCCAGCCGCAGCCACGCCTGGAGTTGGTCCACCAAGGGCAGCAAAGGCTTCCTGTTGCCGATGGAGCTGGAGCTGAAAACCCACGCCGTCAACCAGCTGCCGGGGGTGTATAACCTGGGCGTGCTGTTCACCAACGCGCGCCAGAGCGATCTTTATGAAGGGGTGTCCGGCGGGCCGGGCGCCAGCGATCCGCAGGGCTATCGCAGCCACGATCGCACCTGGTTCCTGTATACCGGTTTCAATCAGCAGGTGACGCGCCATGCGGACGACATAAACCGCGGTCTGAGCGTGTTTTACAGCCTGGGGCTGGGGGATCAGCGCAGCAACTACCTGCACTGGTCTACCTCGACCGGCATTCGCTATCGCGGGCTGTTCGATGCGCGGCCGGACGACTGGCTGGGGCTGGGCGTCTCGGTGGTGAAGCTGAGCGACCGCTATAAAGATAATCAGCGTTATCTCAACCAAATCAACGGCGTCAGCGATTATCACGATCCGAGCTACCGGCCGGTGCCGGGGCACTCGGTGACGGCGGAGCTCTATTATCGCGTGAACGTCACGCCGTGGTTGCAGCTGCAGCCGGGCCTGCAGTACTGGCATCACCCGGCGGGCGTCAGCGAGACGCAGGACGCCTGGGTGACGGCGTTGAAAACGGTGGTGACCTTCTGATCAGGCCGCATCGCTCTCGCGGTAGCGCCGGCGGGCGTGTTCGAACCAGCTGGCGGGCACGTTGTGCGGCGGCTGCTGCAAGCGGAGCAGCCCTTGCTCAACGATATGGCTGGCCTGGCGCCACAGCGTCGGGTCGCCTTCGGTCAGCACCTCCAGCAGACGCTGTTTCTCGATCAGGTAGGTCTGAGCGAAGTGGCTGTCATAGTCCAGCAGCGAGCGGGTGTTGTCGATCAGATCCGCCAGCTTGATAGTTTTGGCCTGCGGCGATGCGCCGGCGCTGTGGCGCCGATCGCGGTTTTTGCGCTCGAAGCGGTTGCCGTCCTCGGCGCGGCTGACGTTGGTTAGCATCCGCACCAACTCCGCCACCTTCGGCCCGAAGTGGCTTTCGATATCGCCGAGGGTGGTGGGCGTGTCTTCCACCGTGTCATGCAGCCAGGCGGCCGCCAGCATCTCTTCGGTGTGCGGCACGCTGCGCACCAGTTCCATCACCGCCTGTGGGTGGACGATGTACGGATCGTCGGTGTATTTGCGGCGCTGATCGATGGCCGCATGCGCCTTGGTGGCGTAGCGGCGCGCGCGTTCTACAAGCGTGTTCGTCATTTCCTTTCCCTCCGAGCATCCTCTGCATAAAAAAAAGGTAGCATACCTCACAAGAAATAGCTTGCGATTACATCGTGCGCTATCTATATTCAGACACATGAAAAGCACCGATACCGAACAACCCCACGCGAAGAATCTGCTGCAGCTCGATCAGCAGCTCTGTTTCGCGCTGTACTCCGCCAACCTGGCGCTGCACAAAGTCTACCGCAAGCTGTTGAATCAGCTCGAACTCACCTACCCGCAATACCTGGTGATGATGGTGCTGTGGGAGCGCGATCGGGTGACGGTATCGGATATCGGCGAGCGGCTGTTCCTCGATTCCGCCACGCTGACGCCGCTGCTGAAGCGGTTGGAAACCGCCGGTTTGCTGGTGCGTTATCGCGCCACCGCCGACGAGCGGCAGGTGATCATTGCACTCACCGAAGCCGGCCGCGCGCTGCGCGAGCGGGCGCAATCGGTGCCCGAGGCGGTGATGTGCGCCACCGACTGCAGCCTGGACGAGATCGTCTCGCTCAAACAGCAGCTGGAAAAGCTGCGCGGCAGCCTGATCGATCAGATTTGACCCGCCGCCGCCGGACGCAAGAACGGCAGGGGTGGTCTACACTGGTTAATAAGCGTCAAAAATAAGTAGTGCGCGATTTAATCGCAAAAGATAAATATGTGACCGGCTTTACCTCGTGGAAGCCGTAGTCATCTCGCCAACCAGCAAGAAGGAATGAACGATGTCTATTGAGAAAGTGGTTTACCGCGCTCACGCCACCGCAACCGGCGGCCGCGACGGCCGTGCGACCTCCTCCGACGGCGTGTTGGACGTGAAACTGGGCGTGCCGAAAGAGATGGGCGGCGCCGGCGGCGAAGTCACCAACCCCGAGCAGCTGTTTGCCGCCGGTTACTCGGCCTGCTTCCTCGGCGCGTTGAAGTTTGTCGCGGCGAAAGAAAAGGTCAAAATCCCGGCCGAAGCGAAGATCGACGGCACCGTCGGCATCGGTGAAATCCCGAACGGCTTCGGCATCGAAGTGCAGCTGGATATCTCGCTGCCGGGCATCGAGCGCAGCGTGGCGGAGGATTTGGTGAAAAAGGCGCACGTGGTGTGCCCATACTCCAACGCCACCCGCGGAAATATCGATGTGACTCTGAACGTTAAGTAAGATTTTTATCCTTATCGCGAAAAAAATGGAGGGTTTGACCCTCCATTTTCTTATCTGCCCCGCTTGAAAGCCGTTTGCAAAAAGCGTAAAAATTGCCCGTTTTGTGAGAATTCTCTTGATTATTACCCGCAAAATAACGCTTATTGCCGGTTGGCTGAACCAGAAGCCCTAATAAGTGTCTGACTGATCCAGAACCGCTACACCGTCCCCGGAGCCACCGCGTTACATGAACAAAGTTAAATCGCTATCACAGCAGAATTTATCGTTATTGTTAGCGATCTATATCGGCATATTTCTCAACCTGTCCGTTTTTTATCGTCGTTTTGATTCGCTGGCGCACGGCATTCAGGGGATTAAGTTGATTTCGGCGGTGACGGAAGTCATCGCTATCGTCCTGTTCACGTTCTTCATCATGCGGCTGGTATCGCTCGGCGGCCGGCTGTTTTATCGCATCGTCGCTTCGCTGCTGGTGTTGATTTCTGTCGCCGCCAGCTACTACATGACGTTTTTCAACGTGGTGATCGGCTACGGCATCGTGGTGTCGGTGATGACCACCGACATCGATCTGTCGAAAGAGGTGGTCGGCCTGCACTTCGTGCTGTGGATGGTGGCGCTCAGCGCCTTGCCGCTGCTGCTGATCTGGAAAAACAGCCTGCGTTACACCCTGATAGAACAGCTGAAAACCCCCGGTCATCGCATCAAGCCGCTGCTGGTCTTGCTGGCGGTGGTGGCGCTGGTCTGGCTGCCGCTGCGCATGCTGGACGACGAGCAGAGCGTGCAAGAGAAGCTCTCCAACGTCGATCTGCCGAGCTACGGCGGCGTGGTGGCGCACTCGTATCTGCCGTCCAACTGGCTGTCGGCGCTGGGGTTGTTTGCCTATACCCGCTATGACGAAAGCCAGGATCAGAGCACGATGTTCGATCCGGGCAAACACTTCACCTACGTACCGCCGGCGGATATCGACGACACCTACGTGGTGTTCATCATCGGCGAGACCACGCGCTGGGACCACATGGGCATGCTGGGCTATGAGCGTGATACCACGCCGCGGCTGTCTAAAGAGAAGAATCTGGTGGCGTTTCGCGGCGAGTCGTGCGACACCTCCACCAAGCTGTCGCTGCGCTGTATGTTCGTGCGCGAAGGCGGCACCGAAGACAACCCGCAGCGCACGCTGAAAGAGCAGAACGTGTTCGCGGTACTGAAGGATCTGGGCTTCTCTTCCGAGCTGTTCGCCATGCAGAGCGAGGTGTGGTTCTACAACAACACCGAGGTGAACAACTATTCGTTCCGCGAGATGATCGCGTCCGAGAAGCGCAACGACGGCAAGGCGGTCGACGATATGCTGTTGGTGGACGAAATGAAGGAGTCGCTGGCGCGCTATCCGAAGGGCAAACACCTGGTGATCCTGCATACCAAAGGCTCGCACTACCTGTACTCGCAGCGTTATCCGCGCAGCTATGCGCGCTATCAGCCGGAGTGCATGGGGGTGGACGATTCCTGCACCAAGGCGCAGCTGATCAACGCCTTCGACAATACGGTGCTGTATACCGACAGCTTTATCGCCAATGTGATAGACCAGGTGCGCGACAAGAAGGCCATCGTGTTCTATGCCGCCGATCACGGCGAATCGATCGGTGAAAACACGCACCTGCACGGTACGCCGCGCGAGATGGCGCCGCCGGAGCAGTTCCGCGTGCCGATGATCGTATGGGCGTCGGACAAATTCCTTGAGAACCCGCAGCACCTCAGCGCCTTTGAGCAGCTGCAGGCGCAGCAGCGCATCGGCAAAACGCATCGCCACGTCGAGCTGTTTGACACCATCCTCGGCTGCCTCGGCTACACGTCTCCCGATGGCGGCATCGTGGATAAAAACAACTGGTGCCATCTGCCGCAGGATAAAACGGCGCCCGCTAGCCTGTAGTAACCCCTCCCGCCGGGTGCCTGCCTTGCGCACCCGGCAATTTCACCCAATACATTCTCTTCATCAATTATTCCGGTGTGTGCATACGGTATACTTGCGCACTTCCCCCTGTTAACCGGAGATTTCCATGACCCTGCGCGTGGCGTTTATCGACGATCATGACATTGTGCGTTCGGGCTTCGTGCAGCTGCTGTCGCTGGAAGCCGATATTCAGGTGGTGGGCGAATTCAGCGGTGCGGCGCAGGCGCGCGCCGGCCTGCCGGGGCTGGAGGTGGACGTTTGCATCTGCGACATTTCGATGCCGGACGGCAGCGGGCTGGATCTGTTGGCGGACATTCCCTCCGGCATCCGCGTGGTGATGCTGTCGATGCACGATAACCCGGCGCTGGTGGAAATGGCGCTGGATCGCGGCGCCGGCGGCTTTCTCTCCAAGCGCTGCAAGCCGGAAGATTTGATCACCGCGGTGCGCACAGTCGCCGGCGGCGGCGTTTACCTGATGCCGGAAATCGCGCAGCAGCTGGCGCGGGTGAGGGTCGATCCGTTGACCCGCCGCGAGCGCGAGATCGCGCTGTTGCTGGCGCAGGGCCAGGAGGTGCGCGAGATCGCCGCCGCCTTGGGGTTGTCGCCGAAGACGGTGCATGTGCATCGCGCCAACCTGTTCGCCAAGCTGGGTATCAACAATAACGTCGAGCTGGCCAGACGGATGCTGAACCTGTGACGCAGCGCCTGATCACCCAGCTGGCGCTGTTTTTCATCTACGCCGCCAGCGCGTTTTGCCTGTGGGGCATCGGCACCGCGCTGATCGACCCGCCCTGGCAGGCGCTGCTGCTGTTCCCGTTCGGCCTGCGCATGGGTATTTTGCTGCAGAGCCCGTACCGTTTCTGGCCGGGGATCCTGCTGGCCGACCTGCTGCTGATGGCGCTGCTGGCGGACCAGTTCGGTTACGGCCCGGCGCTGTGGGCGTCGGTGGCGGTGCTGGTGTTGACGGTGCTGCTCAGCCTGCTGGCCTCGCCGTGGCTGTTGCGCCATCAGCAGAGCGACAGCGAATGGCGCTGGCCACTGTTGCAGGGCGCGGTGGTGGGCGCCGCCGCCTTGCTGCAGGCGCTGGTGTGGCAGCTGGTGAGCGGTGAAGGCGCCCGCGCGCTGCTGCTCGGCCTGACCGGCGGTTTCACCATCGCACCGACCTGCCTGCTGTTGTGGCACTATCTGGCGCGCCAAATCTGGGTGCCGCTGGAGCCGGGGCTGATCCACAAGCCGGTGGAGCTGCGTCTGGGCCATCTGGCCAGCTACCTGCTGCTGTTTGCGTTCAGCATCTGGCTGCAGCAGCAGGTGAACGCCGCCGAGCTGCGGCGTTTCGCGCCGTTCTGCCTGGCCATTCCTATCGTGTTCATGTCTTACCGCTACGGCTGGCAGGGCGCGCTGTTGGCGACGCTGCTCAACGGCGTGGCGCTGATGGTCAACGAGCCGCCGCAGCCGGAGTCGCACCGCGATCTGCTGCTGTCGCTGCTGGCCCAAAGCCTGACCGGGCTGCTGCTGGGCGCCGGTATTCAGCGCCAGCGCGAGCTGAATCAGCAGCTGAGGCTGCGGCTGGCGGAGAACCGCCAGCTGGCGCGGGCGCTGGTGACGGCGGAGGAGCAAACCCGGCGCGAGGTGGCGCGCGAGCTGCACGATGAGGTGGGGCAGACCATCACCGTGATTCGCACCCAGGCCAGCATCGTCAAACGCCTGGCACCGGAGCCGGCGGTGGTCGGCTGCGCCGACGCCATCGATGCGTTGGCGCTGCGGGTCTACGACGGGGTGCATGATGTGCTGACCCAGCTGTGGCCGGCGGCGCTGAACAACCTGCCGCTGTCGGCGGCGGTGGCGGCGATGCTGCGGGAGTCGCTGCCGCAGGACGCGTCACTGGTGAGCAGCCTGCAGTGGCAGGTGCCGGACGAGCTGCTGGATGAAACGCTGAAAATCACGCTGTACCGGGTGTGCCAGGAAGGGGTGACCAATGTGTGCCGCCACGCCGGCGCCAGCCGCCTGGAGCTGGATGCGCGCCTGCAGCCGCGCAAAGGCGCCGCGCCGCAGATCGCCCTGACCATCCGCGACAACGGGGTGGGCTTCGATGAGGAAAACCATCAGCCGGGCTATGGCCTGCGCGGCATGCAGGAGCGCATCAGCGCCCTCGGCGGCAGCCTGCGGTTCACCGCTGAGGGGGGCGCCTGTTTGAGTGTGATCTTGCCCACAGTTTCGCCGGCGCAAACGCAAAACTAGGAAAAACTCCTAACCGCGTCGGGAATCCGGCGTAAGCCTCCCGCGCGCGCGAGGAGCATCATAGCGGCACTTTATTCAATCCTCTGAGGTTCCACATGTGGTCTTTCCTTAAAAGCCGCCCGGACGCGCCGCAGGTCACCGATCAACGGCAGATCGACGCCAGCTACAAATACTGGCGCATCCAGCTGATGTGCACCATGTACATCGGCTACGCCGCGTTTTACTTCACGCGCAAAAGTTTCAACTTCATCATGCCGGCGATGCTGAGCGATCTGGGCCTGACGATGTCCGACGTCGGCATCCTCGGCACGCTGTTCTACATCACCTACGGCTGCTCGAAATTCATTTCCGGCATGATCAGCGATCGCTCCAACCCGCGTTACTTTATGGGGCTGGGCCTGATCATGACCGGGGTGCTGAATATCTTCTTCGGCCTCAGTTCGTCGCTGCTGATGCTGGGCACGCTGTGGATCCTCAACGCCTTCTTCCAGGGCTGGGGCTGGCCGCCGTGTTCAAAAATCCTCACCAGCTGGTATTCGCGCTCCGAGCGCGGCAGCTGGTGGGCGATCTGGAACACCTCGCACAACGTCGGCGGCGCGCTGATCCCGCTGCTGGTGGGCTTTATCTCGCTGCACTTCAGCTGGCGTTACGGCATGATCATCCCCGGCATTATCGGCGTGGTGCTTGGCCTGCTGATGTGCTGGCGCCTGCGCGACAAGCCATCCACCCTGGGGCTGCCGAGCGTCGGCAAATGGCGCAACGACGCCATGGAGCTGGTGCAGGAATCGGAAGGCCAGGGGCTGAGCAACCGCGAGATCATCAAACGCTACGTGCTGACCAACAAGTACATCTGGCTGCTGGCGGTCTCTTACGTGCTGGTGTACATCGTGCGCACCGCGATCAACGATTGGGGCAACCTCTACCTGACGCAGGAAAAGGGCTATTCGCTGATGACCGCCAACTCGGCCATCTCGCTGTTTGAAGTGGGCGGCTTTATCGGTTCGCTGGTGGCCGGTTGGGGGTCCGACAAACTGTTCCGCGGCAACCGCGGCCCGATGAACCTGATCTTCGCCATCGGTATCTTCCTGTCGGTGGCGGCGCTGTGGTTGATGCCGGGCGTGACCTACCTGCTGCAGGCCTGCTGCTTCTTCGCCATCGGTTTCTTCATCTTCGGCCCGCAGATGCTGATCGGCATGGCGGCGGCGGAGTGCTCGCATAAGGATGCGGCGGGCGCGGCGACCGGTTTTGTCGGCCTGTTCGCCTACCTGGGCGCGGCGCTGTCCGGCTACCCGATCGCGCGGGTGATGGAGATCTGGCAGTGGAACGGCTTCTTCGTGGTGATTTCCATCGCCGCCTGCCTGTCGGCGCTGTTCCTGCTACCGTTCCTGCGCGCGCAGACGCCGGCGCTGAAACCGGCCAAAGCCTGAGCAAAATACGCTGCGCAGCCCCCGGCGCAGCGCATTATGGCGCTTTTATCACCACTTGAAATGCAGGGGCAAAAAAGTGATTGACGCCTATAACTGCCAGCAGTAAGATGCGCCCCGCATCGGCGAGTAGCGCAGCTTGGTAGCGCAACTGGTTTGGGACCAGTGGGTCGGAGGTTCGAATCCTCTCTCGCCGACCACCATTCGAAAAACCTGCTTTTAAAGCAGGTTTTTTTTCGCCTGTCGTTTATGAGGATGAGTACCTCCGCAGGAGGTTCGAGCCTCGCGAAGCGAGACAACGTTGCTTTGGCAACGGCCCGCAGGGCGCGCATCAACGATGCGCGTAATCCTCTCTCGCCGACCACCATTCGAAAAACCTGCTTTTTAAAGCAGGTTTTTTTTCGCCTGCGGTTTATGAGGATGAGTACCTCCGCCGATATGGCCGGCTTCGCTTTATGGCGTGCCTCAATCTGCCGTCCTCGTGAAATATATTTATTCTTTACGCTTAATTAATTCACACTCCTTATTCCCTTTAGGTTTTTATTTCCATATTTAAATAAATTCATGCTTGCCGAATAAAACCCGGTTGATAGCGCTCTTGTTTTCACGTTTTTTTTACCTATAGTCTGAATGGACAACGCGGGATATGTTATTCCCGCCGAGTGGGAAATATCGTGACTATTTATTAACGTTAATCTTCGTGGATTATTGCGGAATCATTTCGCTCCGGCAATGCGTGGCGTCGATTAACTCTTTTATGTTTATCCTCTCGGAATAAAGGAATCAGTTATGCGCAAATTTAATAAACCGCTGTTGGCGCTGGTGATCGGCAGCACGCTGTGTTCCGCGGCGCAGGCCGCCGCGCCGGGCAAGCCGACCATCGCCTGGGGCAACACCAAGTTCGCCATCGTCGAAGTCGATCAGGCAGCCACCGCTTATAATAATCTGGTGAAGGTAAAAAATGCTGCCGACGTTTCGGTCTCCTGGAATTTATGGAATGGCGACACCGGTACGACGGCAAAAATTTTATTAAATGGCAAAGAGGCGTGGAGCGGCCCTTCAACCGGCGCTTCCGGCACGGCGAATTTTAAAGTGAATAAAGGCGGCCGTTATCAAATGCAGGTGGCATTGTGCAATGCCGACGGCTGCACCGCCAGCGACGCCACCGAAATTGTGGTGGCCGACACCGACGGCAGCCATTTGGCGCCGTTGAAAGAGCCGCTGCTGGAAAAGAATAAACCCTATAAACAGAATTCCGGCAAAGTGGTCGGCTCTTATTTCGTCGAGTGGGGCGTTTACGGGCGCAATTTCACCGTCGACAAGATCCCGGCGCAGAACCTGACCCATCTGCTGTACGGCTTTATCCCGATCTGCGGCGGCAACGGCATCAACGACAGCTTGAAAGAGATCGAAGGCAGCTTCCAGGCGTTGCAGCGCTCCTGCCAGGGCCGCGAGGACTTCAAAGTCTCGATCCACGATCCGTTCGCCGCGCTGCAAAAAGCGCAGAAGGGCGTGACCGCCTGGGATGACCCCTACAAGGGCAACTTCGGCCAACTGATGGCGCTGAAGCAGGCGCATCCTGACCTGAAAATCCTGCCGTCGATCGGCGGCTGGACGCTGTCCGACCCGTTCTTCTTTATGGGCGACAAGGTGAAGCGCGATCGCTTCGTCGGCTCGGTGAAAGAGTTTCTGCAGACCTGGAAGTTCTTCGATGGCGTGGATATCGACTGGGAGTTCCCGGGCGGCAATGGCGCCAACCCGAACCTGGGCAGCCCGCAAGACGGGGAGACCTATGTGCTGTTGATGAAGGAGTTGCGGGCGATGCTGGATCAGCTGTCGGCGGAAACCGGCCGCAAGTATGAGCTGACCTCCGCCATCAGCGCCGGCAAGGACAAGATCGACAAGGTGGCTTACAACGTCGCGCAGAACTCGATGGATCACATCTTCCTGATGAGCTACGACTTCTACGGCGCCTTCGATCTGAAAAACCTGGGGCATCAGACCGCGCTGAATGCGCCGGCCTGGAAACCGGACACCGCCTACACCACGGTAAACGGCGTCAATGCGCTGCTGGCGCAGGGCGTCAAGCCGGGCAAGATCGTGGTCGGCACCGCCATGTATGGCCGCGGCTGGACCGGGGTGAACGGCTACCAGAACAACATTCCGTTCACCGGCACCGCCACCGGGCCGGTTAAAGGCACCTGGGAGAACGGCATCGTGGACTACCGCCAAATCGCCAACCAGTTCATGAGCGGCGAGTGGCAGTACACCTACGACGCCACGGCGGAAGCGCCTTACGTGTTCAAACCTTCCACCGGCGATCTGATCACCTTCGACGATGCCCGCTCGGTGCAGGCCAAAGGCAAGTACGTGCTGGATAAGCAGTTGGGCGGCCTGTTCTCCTGGGAGATCGATGCGGACAACGGCGATATTCTCAACAGCATGAACGCCAGCCTGGGCAACAGCGCCGGCGTTCAATAATCGGTTGCAGTGCGTTGCCGGGGGATATCCTTTCGCCCCCGGCTTTTTCGCCGCCGAAAGTTTTTTTACGCCGCACAGATTGTGGGCCTGCCCGGCGCAAAAAGCGCTCATCGGACTCACCCTTTTGGGTAATTCTTCAGCATTTCCTCCTGTCTTTAACGGCGATCACAAAAATAACCGTTCAGATATTCATCATTCAGCAACAAAGTTTTGGCGTTTTTTAACGGAGTTAAAAACCAGTAAGTTTGTGAGGGTCAGACCAATGCGCTGAAAATGTCCGCTTAGCATAAATTTTCATGCTGGAAGTGTTAACAAAAGGTTTTTTTTATGTTTGTTTGCTGTTTCTCACAGTCTGCGTAAATCCCCACTGGTTATATTGACGACACCCCAAACAGTTGGCAACTTGATAGCCTCAGGGGTAAGAGCGAGAGTTGTTTGAGTGAATTCCACGCGCTCAGACGTCCCCGCCGCGATGCGTTCCATCCGGCATTCTCTCCTCGTACACCTTCTGCCTTCGGGCACCGATCGCACAGGCCACGCAATAAAAAATACAGGTCTGGCGGCAATGACACACATCACATCACACAATGGAGCACTAACGATGACACGTTCCTTGGGTAAATCGGGGGTTCTGAAATTCGGCATTGGGCTGATCGCGCTGACCGTGGCGGCCAGCGTACAGGCCAAGACGTTGGTTTACTGTTCTGAAGGTTCCCCGGAAGGGTTCAACCCGCAGCTGTTTACCTCCGGCACCACCTACGACGCCAGCTCGGTACCGATCTACAACCGCCTGGTCGAATTCAAAATCGGCACCACCGAACTGCAGCCGGGCCTGGCTGAGAAGTGGGACGTCAGCGAAGACGGCAAAACCTACACCTTCCACCTGCGCAAAGGCGTGAAGTGGCAGAGCAGCAAAGACTTCAAACCGACGCGCGATTTCAACGCCGACGACGTGGTGTTCTCCTTTGAACGCCAGTTGGATGCGAACAACGCCTATCACAAAGTGTCCGGCGGCAGCTACGAATACTTTGAAGGCATGGACATGCCTAAGCTGATCGCCAAGATTGAAAAAGTGGACGACAACACCGTGCGCTTCGTGCTGAACCGCCCGGAAGCGCCGTTCCTGGCTGACCTGGGTATGGACTTCGCGTCCATCCTGTCCGCCGAATACGCCGACGTGATGATGAAAGCCGGCACGCCGGAGAAAGTCGACCTGAACCCGATCGGCACCGGCCCGTTCCAGCTGCTGCAATACCAGAAAGACTCCAAGATCCTGTACAAGGCATTCGACGGTTTCTGGGGCACCAAGCCGAAGATCGATCGCCTGGTGTTCTCCATCACGCCTGACGCCTCCGTGCGCTACGCCAAACTGCAGAAAAACGAATGTCAGGTGATGCCGTACCCGAACCCGGCCGATATCGCCCGCATGAAGCAAGACAAGTCCATCAACCTGATGGAACAGCCGGGCCTGAACGTGGGTTACCTGTCGTTCAACGTCGAGAAAAAACCGCTGGATAACCTGAAGGTGCGTCAGGCGTTGACCATGGCGGTCAACAAGCAGGCGATCATCGACGCGGTTTATCAGGGCGCGGGCCAGGCGGCCAAGAACCTGATCCCACCGACCATGTGGGGCTATAACGACGCGGTGCAGGATTACGCTTACGATCCGGCCAAGGCGAAAGAGCTGCTGAAAGAAGCGGGCATGGCCGACGGTTTCAGCATCGACCTGTGGGCGATGCCGGTACAGCGTCCTTACAACCCGAACGCGCGCCGCATGGCGGAAATGATCCAGGCCGACTGGGCCAAGATCGGCGTGAAAGCCAAAATCGTGACCTATGAGTGGGGTGAATACCTCAAGCGCGCCAAAGCGGGCGAGCACCAGACGGTGATGATGGGTTGGACCGGCGACAACGGGGATCCGGACAACTTCTTCGCCACGCTGTTCAGCTGCGCGGCGGCGAAAGACGGCTCCAACTACTCCCGCTGGTGCTACAAGCCGTTTGAAGATCTGATTCAACCGGCGCGCGCCGAATCCAACCACGACAAGCGCATCGAACTGTACAAGCAGGCGCAGGTGGTGATGCACGATCAGGCTCCGGCGCTGATTGTCGCACACTCCACCGTGTACGAGCCTGTGCGTAAGGAAGTGAAAGGCTACGTCGTGGATCCGCTCGGTAAGCATCACTTCGAGAATGTCTCTGTAGACTGATTTCGACCGCTTTACCGGAGACGCACGAATGGACTTGCAGGGGCGCAACAGGTTTGCGCCCCTGCTGACCAGTCTCCGGCGTATGGCCGTCGAATCGTTCAAAGGCATGTGAGCGTTAATAAGCCTGGCGGACGATGAGCTGCCGGGCATTGATACAGAGAGTTCGGGATATGTTGCAGTTCATACTCCGACGTTTGGGGTTAGTTATCCCAACGTTTATCGGCATTACATTGCTGACTTTTGCATTCGTCCATATGATCCCCGGCGACCCGGTGACCATCATGGCCGGGGAACGCGGTATCTCCGCCGAGCGCCACGCGCAGCTGATGGCGGAAATGGGGCTGGACAAGCCGCTCTATCAACAATATTTCTCCTACGTGTCCAACGTGCTGCAAGGCGATCTGGGCACCTCCCTCAAAAGCCGCATCTCCGTCTGGAGCGAGTTCGTTCCGCGCTTTCAGGCCACGCTGGAACTGGGCATTTGCGCGATGATCTTCGCGGTGCTGGTAGGCATCCCGGTCGGGGTGCTGGCGGCGGTCAAACGCGGCTCGGTCTTCGACCATACCGCGGTGGGCATCTCGCTGACCGGCTATTCGATGCCGATTTTCTGGTGGGGCATGATGCTGATCATGCTGGTGTCGGTGCAGCTTAACCTGACGCCGGTGTCGGGGCGCATCAGCGACACGGTCTTCCTCGACGACAGCCAGCCGCTGACCGGCTTCATGCTGATAGACACCCTGATCTGGGGCGAGCCGGGCGACTTCGTCGACGCGGTGATGCACATGATCCTGCCGGCCATCGTGCTGGGCACCATCCCGCTGGCGGTGATCGTGCGCATGACCCGTTCCTCGATGCTGGAGGTGTTGGGCGAAGACTACATCCGCACCGCGCGCGCCAAGGGCGTGAGCCGCATGCGGGTGATCGTTGTTCACGCGCTGCGCAACGCGCTGCTGCCGGTGGTGACGGTGATCGGGCTGCAGGTCGGCACCATGCTGGCCGGCGCCATTCTGACCGAAACCATCTTCTCCTGGCCGGGGCTGGGCCGCTGGCTGATCGACGCGCTGCAGCGCCGCGACTACCCGGTGGTGCAGGGCGGGGTGTTGCTGGTCGCCTGTATGATCATTCTGGTTAACCTGCTGGTAGACGTGCTCTACGGCGTGGTCAACCCGCGTATTCGCCACAAGAAATAAGGGGCGCTTTCATGTCTCAAATCACTGAGTCTGCAGTTAAAGGTGCGCCGAAGCCGATGACCCCGTTTCAGGAGTTCTGGCACTATTTCAAGCGCAATAAAGGGGCCGTGGTCGGCCTGGTGTATATCGTTCTGATGCTGGTGATCGCGCTCGGCGCCGGCGTGCTGGCGCCGCATGCGCCGGCGGACCAGTTCCGCGACGCGCTGCTCAAGCCGCCGGTGTGGCAAGAGGGCGGCAGCTGGCAATATATCCTCGGCACCGACGACGTGGGCCGCGACGTGCTGTCGCGCCTGATGTACGGTGCGCGCCTGTCGCTGCTGGTCGGCTGCCTGGTGGTGGTGCTGTCGCTGATCATGGGCGTGATATTCGGCCTGCTGGCCGGTTACTTCGGCGGCGTGGTGGACGCGATTATCATGCGCGTCGTCGACATCATGCTGGCTCTGCCGAGCCTGCTGCTGGCGCTGGTGCTGGTGGCGGTATTCGGGCCGTCGATCGTCAACGCCTCGCTGGCGCTGACCTTCGTCGCCCTGCCGCACTATGTGCGTCTGACGCGCGCAGCGGTGCTGGTGGAGGTGAACCACGACTACGTCACCGCTTCGCGGGTGGCGGGCGCCGGCGCGCTGCGCCAGATGTTCGTCAATATTCTGCCTAACTGCCTGGCGCCTTTGATCGTGCAGGCTTCTCTCGGTTTCTCGAACGCCATTCTGGACATGGCCGCTCTCGGCTTTCTGGGCATGGGCGCGCAGCCGCCGACGCCGGAGTGGGGCACCATGCTCTCCGACGTGCTGCAGTTCGCGCAAAGCGCCTGGTGGGTGGTGACCTTCCCCGGCCTGGCGATCCTGCTGACGGTGCTGGCATTCAACCTGATGGGGGACGGTTTGCGTGACGCTCTCGACCCCAAACTCAAGCAGTAACAGAGGACGAGAGAGATGGCGTTATTAAATGTAGACAAGCTTTCGGTGCACTTCGGTGACGAAGGCACCCCGTTCCGCGCGGTAGACCGCATCAGTTACAGCGTGGAGCAAGGTCAGGTGGTCGGCATCGTCGGCGAGTCCGGCTCCGGCAAATCCGTCAGTTCGCTGGCGATCATGGGCCTGATCGATTTCCCCGGCAAGGTGATGGCCGACAAGCTGGAGTTCAACGGCCAGGATCTGCGCAAGATCTCCGAAAAAGAGCGCCGCCAGCTGGTGGGCTCCGAAGTGGCGATGATCTTCCAGGATCCGATGACCAGCCTGAACCCGTGCTATACCGTCGGTTATCAGATCATGGAGGCGCTGAAGGTGCACCAGGGCGGCAACCGCCGCACTCGCCGCCAGCGCGCTATCGACCTGCTGACCCAGGTGGGCATTCCCGATCCGGCCTCGCGGCTGGACGTGTACCCGCACCAGCTTTCCGGCGGCATGAGCCAGCGCGTGATGATCGCCATGGCCATCGCCTGTCGGCCGAAGCTGCTGATCGCCGATGAGCCGACGACCGCGCTCGACGTGACCATCCAGGCGCAGATCATCGAACTGCTGCTGGACCTGCAGCAGCGCGAAAACATGGCGCTGCTGCTGATCACCCACGATCTGGCGCTGGTGGCGGAAGCTGCGCACCACATCATCGTGATGTACGCCGGCCAGGTGGTGGAATCCGGCAAGGCGGCGGAGATTTTCCGCGCCCCGCGCCACCCGTACACCCAGGCGCTGCTGCGCGCGCTGCCGGAGTTCGCCGCCGACAAGGCGAGGCTGGCTTCGCTGCCGGGCGTGGTGCCGGGCAAATACGATCGCCCGACCGGCTGCCTGCTCAACCCGCGTTGTCCCTACGCCAACGAGCGCTGCCGCAACGAGGAGCCGGAGCTGCGCAGCATTCCCGGCCGTCAGGTTAAATGTCACACACCGCTGGATGATGCGGGGAGGCCGACCGTATGAGCCAGAATCAACCTTTACTGCAGGCAATTGACCTGAAGAAGCATTACCCGGTGAAAAAGGGCCTGTTCGCGCCGGAGCGGCTGGTCAAGGCGCTGGACGGCGTCTCCTTCACCCTGGAGCGCGGCAAAACGCTGGCGGTGGTCGGTGAGTCGGGCTGCGGCAAATCGACGCTCGGCCGCCTGCTGACGATGATCGAAGTGCCGACCGGCGGCGAGCTGTACTATCAGGGGCAGGATCTGCTGAAGCCGGACGCCTCTGCCGAGAAGCTGCGCCGCCAGAAGATCCAAATCGTGTTCCAGAATCCTTACGGATCGCTCAACCCGCGCAAGAAGGTCGGGCAGATCCTCGAGGAGCCGCTGTTGATCAATACCTCGCTCAGCGCCGCCGAACGGCGGGAAAAAGCGCTGGAGATGATGGCGAAGGTCGGCTTGAAGACTGAGCATTACGACCGCTACCCGCACATGTTTTCCGGCGGCCAGCGTCAGCGTATCGCCATCGCCCGCGGGCTGATGCTGAACCCGGACGTGGTGATCGCCGATGAGCCGGTGTCGGCGCTGGACGTGTCGGTGCGCGCTCAGGTGCTGAACCTGATGATGGATCTGCAGCAGGAGCTGGGGCTGTCCTATGTGTTCATCTCGCACGATCTGTCGGTGGTGGAGCACATCGCCGACGAGGTGATGGTGATGTACCTCGGCCGCTGCGTGGAAAAGGGCAGCAAAGAGGCGATCTTCAACAATCCGCGCCATCCGTACACTCAGGCGCTGCTGTCGGCGACGCCGCGATTGAACCCGGATATGCGCCGCGAGCGCATCAAGCTGACCGGCGAGCTGCCCAGCCCGATGAATCCGCCGCCGGGCTGTGCGTTCAATGCCCGCTGCCGCCGCGCCTTCGGCACCTGCGTTCAGCTGCAGCCGCAGCTCAAACAGTACGGTGAGCAGATGGTGGCCTGCTTTGCGGTCGATCAGGACGAACATCCGGGGGCGTGAAGCGCCGGATTTTCCTGTCTAAACCAAACGCCGGCACAGCGCCGGCGTTTTTTATTATTCAATCAAAGGGTTGGTCAGTAGACGATCGTGACAACCCGTCTTTTAAATTATGCTCTTAACGTAATTCTGAAAAACGTTATATTTTTAAGAATCTTCGCATGATAATAGTAATCGAATAATAGAATTCAACGGGTTGCTGTTAATAAGTTTATTTCGGCCGATAGCGTTCGCCATTTTTATTATAAAAACCCAATAAAAAAGCACGCCGGCGGCGTGCTTTGGGTGAATGAGGCCGCGCTTATTGCGGATAAGGCACCCAGTCGCCGCCGTTCAGGCGAATGTAGGGCTTGCCCTGATACAGCATCACGACGGCGTTGTCGTTTTCGGAGATGACCGGGGTCTGCGGCAGCCCCTGGGTCAGCGCCTGCCAGTCGACGCTGGGTTCGCTGAAGACCTTGCCGTCTACCAGACGCGACACCAGTTCAGACAGCGCCAGATAGCTGCTCGGCGTTTTGATCTGCAGCGGGCTGCCCTGATGCGGCGCCTTCATGCCCACCAGTTTGATGCCGACCGGCGTATGAGTGATATTCGGGCTGGGAATGTCGCGCAGGCCGGACATCTGCATCTTGTCGCCCACCAACGCCGCGCCGTGTTCAGGCACGATCACCACCACCACTTTGCGGCCGGATTTCTCCAACTGATCGAGGAAGGTGTTCAGCTGATCGAACAGCTTCTGCGCGCGCGGCGGGTAGTCGGCGCTCTTGTTGGAGCCGACGAAGCGGTTGCCGTCGTGCAGCGGGATGACGTTGAAGAAGGTGGCGGTGCGGCCGTCACCGCCTTTTTGCTGCTGATCCAGCCAACGGGTCAGCAATTCGAGATCGTTATAAATCGGCTCGCCGTCGAACGACGTCAGCTCGTTGCCGATGCCGGCCTGCGACATCAGCGGCGCCTGCATGTCGCCCTGTTCACGCAGCTCTTTCAGGAAGTTGCCGAACACCCCGGAGTGATCGAGCATCAGCTGTTCCTTGAAGCCGAGCTTCGCCAGGTTGTCGAACAGGTAACACTGCTGGTTCACCGGCTGATACAGATCGCGATGCGAAAGCTGGCCGCAGCTGGCGCGCAGCAAACGGATGGCCGCCGGGCCGCTGTAGGCGGTGGCCGAGTTGAAGTTGTCGAACATGATGTCCATCTTCGACCACAGCGGGTGATTTTGCAGGTTGACCGCGTCCATATCGGCCCAGGCCAGCGAACAGATGTTGATCACCAGCAGATCGAACGGCTGGGCATCGGCGGGCAAGCTGGCCGGGAACGCGGTGGTGCGGCCTTTTTCTCGCTCGTAGAACTGGTTCAGGTAGGCCGTCAGGTTGGCGCTGGTCGGCGGCAGGCTGTCTGCCGGCGCAGCATCCCCCGCCGCCGGCGCAGACGTGGCCGGCGTATTGGCGCCGCCGGCCGCGGCCGTGGAGGTCGCGGGCAGCAGCGAGACTGCCGGTCCGGCGATGTTGACGATATTGAGCCACACCAGCGCCGCCACGGTGAACACCGTGACGCGCACCCACTGCGCGACGAACAGGTAGGCGATAAACAGCACGAAGGCCGCGCCGATCATTTGCCAGTTGATAAAGCGACCGATCAGTTCCAGCAGATACTGGGCGCTGAAGCCGGCCAGCTGCGAACCCTGGCTGAGAATGCTGTTGATGCCCGGCAGCCAGGTGTCGTGGTAGAACAACGCGATGCCGATCGGAATGGCGAGGTAATGGCGCCAGCGATGCAGGCGCTGCGGCGGGATCGGCATCAGCAGAAATGCCATGAACACCAGATTCGGCAGCGCGTGGAAGTTCAGGTAGCCGAACCACAGCAGGGCGAATTTGGCCAGAAAGTACAGGTTCCAGCCGCCCAGTCCGCGCCAGTAGCGCCATAGAGCGTTATCGGATTGCGTCTTCGAGTTTGGATTCATGGCTGCTTCTTACGTTTAATCTGAGATGAGGAGCCTGTGCGCACCCACAAACCGGCGGATTTCAAATAGCGTGGCGATAACAACAGGTTTTGCCAGTATTGACGCAAATGCGGAAAACGCCGGTGAAAGGCGTAGCCCAGCGGGATGAAGATCAGCGCGCACAGCAGGATCAGTTGCACGATGTCGTTAAGGTTCAGCATGCGGTTCCTCCTGCGGGCCAAGCGTCAGCGTGAAGGCGACCGGCTGCCGCCGTTCTGCGGGCGCCTCGGCCGCCGTCTCGCGGGGGCGCGGCGCGGCGCCGGCGGTGCCGGTGGCCGAAATCTGCCAGCGCCCCTGGGCCATACGTTTGATTTCCGAAATGATATCGACGTCCTGATGCCACACCACCCGGTTGCTGAAGGCTTCATCCACCGGCAGGCGGAAGATGAACCTCAGCGCGGTATCCAGATCGTTGATGCGGCAGGTGGAGAGAAACAGCACCAGCCGCCCCTGCACCACGGTCATCACGTCGCCGAAGCGCCGCAGGTGGCACAGGGTCATCGCCTGTTCGGCGCGCAGGCCGGTGGCCGGCCGCAGCGCCACCATCACGCCTTTGCCGTCCTCGGGCAGCAGCGTGTTGCCCATCAGCGAAAGCACCGCCTGGCTGAACGGTTCCGGCCGCATATAGCCTTTAAGCTGCAGCGGGCGCAAACCGGCCAGCAGCGCATCGATGTCGGCGGGCACATGGCGCGAGAAGCGCTGCCCCTGGATGCCCTCGAGCATGGTCAGAAAACGCGACAGCGGCGCGACGTGCGGCACGATCAGGTTGGCGCCGCAGGCCAGCAGCAGCCGCTCGTCGCTGTAGCGCAGGCTGGCGCTCATCTCGCGCACCGCGATTTTCAGGCCGTTGCCGCGGCTGCGGCGCAGGGTGTGGATCTGGTGCGCCAGGTGATCGATTTGGTCGCTTTGGTACAGCGCGAAAATCAACGTCGCCGAGAGTCTCAGCATGCCGTGCTGCGCCAGTTCGTCGTTGCTGTCCAGCAACTGCCAGTTGGCGGACAGCGGTGGCGCGCCTTCCAGGATGCTGCGCTCGGCCAGATACAGGCCTTCATCGCTGCGCAAGGCGGTGGGGGAGGGTTGGCTGTTTTCATCCTCACCCTGCCAGCCGCCTTCCGCGGCATACAGCGTCAGCAGCTGATTGGCGTTGATGCCGTTTTCGGTGCTCCACCAGTTCACCAGATATTGCGCGCTGTCCTGTTGCCATTGCAGGCTGGACAGGCCGTTCAGGATGCGATGCTGCGCGCTGAGCTGCCCTTTGAGCTTATTGATGCCGCCGCCGTGGCTGAGAATCAACAGCGTGCAGCCCTGCCGCCGCAGCCAGGCGGCGAGGGCGCGCGTCCACTCACGCAGCTCTTCGGTGGTGAAGGTTTGCCACAGGCTGGCGTGGGCCAGCAGGATAAGTAAGCGATTTTGCGGCCGCAGGGCGCGCATCAGATCGTCGCTCAACTGCGTCAGCGCGGCTTTTTTCTCCGGTAATTGATACAGCGGCAGCTTCTGCAACGCGGGCGAAGCCAGCTCGGCCAACAGGCGATCGGGTTTGTCGCCGCTGCAGATCAGGGCGACTTTGCGGGTGGCCGGCTGGGCGGCAATGACCTGGCGACACAGCAGCGCGGCGTCGCTTTGCCTGTCGATATTGATCCAATAAAGCCCGGGGGCCTGCATCACCGACAGCTCTTCCCAAATCTGCCGAATGCCTAGAGAAAAAGAGTGCGCCATAGGATGTGTTCTACTTTCGTTGAAAGCCGACTAAAGGCGTTTATATATAAAGATAGCCATTTTTACTCTGGCAATAACAAATCTCCTACGCTCTGCAACAATATTTGTTGAGAATCATCTTATTGCCTCTCTCTTTTTGTATCGTTGCTATAGTTAATTAACATAGCCTATTTTCGCCAAGGCGGAAGAATGAATAACGCACCCACCCATTTTCGTGCAGCGGCGCCTGGGGAGAGCCAGGATGACCTGCAGGCGCTCAGCCAGGCTTTTTCATTGCCGAAATTAAGCTATGTCGATATTTCCCGGCAGGAGCGGTTAACGCAAATGATGACGCGCTGGCCACTGTTGGCCGAATTGGCGCAGACCACGGGGAGCCATTGATCTATGCCGGTGATCGCGCTGCAAGGGTTGCGGGGTGGAATGGGGACGACGTCGGTCACGGCGGCGCTCGCCTGGGCGTTGCAGCAGCTGGGTGAGTCGGTGTTGGCGATCGATTTCACGCCGGATAATCTGCTGCGCCTGCATTTCAACACGCCATTCGAGCTGGCGCGCGGCTGGGCTCGCGCGGAGCGGGATGGCGGCGGCTGGCAGGAAGGCGCGCTGCGTTATTGTGAAAACCTCGACTTTCTGCCCTTTGGCTGCCTGAATGCGGCGGAACGGCTGGAAGTGCAGCGTCAGTGTCGGGAGCAGCCGGAACGCTGGCGCGACAACCTGCGCCAACTGATCGCCGGCGATCCGCAGCGCTGGATCCTGCTGGATGTCCCGGTTGGGGACGGCGTGCTGGCGCAGCAGGCGCTGCAGCTTGCCGATTGCGTGTTCATGCTGTTGAACCCCGACGCCAACTGCCAGGTACGGCTCCATCAACAGACGCTGCCGAACGACTGCCGTTTCCTGGTCAATCACTACTCCTCCGCCAGCCAGCTGCAGCAGGATCTGCATCAGCTGTGGCTGCAAACGCTGAGCGGTCTGTTGCCGGTGGTGATCCACCGCGACGAAGCGTTGGCGGAAGCGCTGGCGGTCAAACAGCCGTTGGGCGAGTACCGCCCCGAGAGCCTGGCGGCGGATGAAGTGCTGACGCTGGCCAACTGGTGCCTGATCAACCTCAAACGGGGCGTTGCGCCATGAGCCGGGTATTGAGCCTGCTGCTGGTGCCGCCGGTGCGTCAGGCGGTGCAGACGCGCTACCGCGGCTATCGCCGCAATGGCGCATCGGCGCTGACCGCCTTTTTCGCCACGCTGCTGGTGGCGTTGGGCTGGCTGCTGCTGCGCTTCGAGTCGCCGGCCTGGCAGCGCGTGCGTACCGGCCGCGCTTACTGGTTCCCGCATCTGTCCGCCGAACGCCCGCGCCCGGCGGATGCGCTGCGTTATCTGCTGCAGGGGCTGTGGCTGCTGCTGTTTCGCAGCGGCCGCGCGCCGGTGCAGCGCGACTATTTCGCCGGTTGGCGCCGCCTGCAGCAGCGCTATGCCGACTGGCTGCAGGGCCTGCCGCAGCGGCTGAAGAACGCCGGCGTGGAACAGCGCTCGGTGGAGCGCCTCGGCCGCATGAACCGCGGCATGCGGCGCGCGCTGTTTATTCTGGTCAGCGTGCTGGCGGCGATCCTCGCCATGCTGTGCATCTCGCAACCGTTCGATCTGCCGGCGCAGTTCGTGTTCGTCCTGCTGCTGTGGGGGATCGCGATGGTGGTGCGCCGGGTGCCGGGGCGTTTGCCCGCGCTGATGCTGATCGTGCTGTCGCTGACCGTCTCCTGTCGCTACCTGTGGTGGCGCTATACCGCCACGCTGAACTGGGACGACCCGCTAAGCCTGGTGTGCGGCCTGTTGCTGCTGGTGGCGGAAACCTACGCCTGGGTGGTGCTGGTGCTGGGCTATTTCCAGACCATCTGGCCGCTTAACCGCCAGCCGGTGCCGCTGCCCGCCGATAGCGCCAGCTGGCCGACCATCGATCTGATGGTGCCGACTTACAACGAAGATCTCGGGGTGGTGAAGCCCACCATCTACGCGGCGCTGGGCATCGACTGGCCGAAAGAGAAGGTGAATATCTATATCCTCGATGACGGCAACCGCCCCGAATTCCGGGCGTTCGCCGCCGAAGTGGGGGTGAAATACATCGCCAGGCCGACCCACGAACACGCCAAGGCCGGCAACATCAACAACGCGCTGAAGCAGGCCACCGGCGAGTTCGTGGCGATTTTCGACTGCGACCACGTGCCGACGCGATCCTTCCTGCAGCTGACCATGGGCTGGTTCTTCAAAGACAAAAAGCTGGCAATGCTGCAGACCCCGCACCATTTCTTCTCGCCGGATCCGTTCGAGCGCAACCTCGGCCGCTTCCGCCAGACGCCCAACGAAGGCACCTTGTTCTACGGGCTGGTGCAGGACGGCAACGACATGTGGGATGCGACCTTCTTCTGCGGCTCTTGCGCCATCCTGCGCCGCAGCGCGCTGGACGAAATCGGCGGCATCGCGGTGGAAACCGTCACCGAAGACGCCCACACCTCGCTGCGCTTGCACCGGCGCGGGCACACCTCGGCCTATATCCGCATTCCGCAGGCCGCCGGGCTGGCGACCGAGAGCCTGTCGGCGCACATCGGCCAGCGCATTCGCTGGGCGCGCGGCATGGTGCAGATCTTCCGGCTGGACAACCCGCTGCTGGGCAAGGGGCTGAAACTGGCGCAGCGCCTGTGCTACGCCAACGCCATGCTGCACTTCCTGTCGGGCATTCCGCGGCTGATCTTCCTCACCGCGCCGCTGGCGTTTTTGCTGCTGCATGCTTACATCATCTTCGCGCCGGCGCTGGCGATCGCGCTTTACGTGCTGCCGCACATGATCCACGCCAGCCTGACCAACTCGCGTATCCAGGGGAAATACCGCCATTCGTTCTGGAGCGAAATCTATGAAACGGTGCTGGCCTGGTATATCGCGCGGCCGACGACGGTGGCGCTGTTCAATCCGCACAAGGGCAAATTCAACGTCACCGCCAAGGGCGGGCTGGTGGAGGAGGAGCACGTCGACTGGGTGATCACCCGGCCTTACATGTTCCTGGTGATCCTGAACCTGGCCGGGCTGGCGTTCGGCGTTTGGCGGTTGGCCTATGGCCCGACGGACGAGGTGATGACGGTGATCATCAGCCTGGTGTGGGTGCTGTACAACATGACGATTCTCGGCGGTGCGGTGGCGGTGGCGGTGGAGGCCAAGCAGGTGCGTCAGGCGCACCGCGTGGAAATCGCCATGCCGGCGGCGATCGCGCGCGCCGACGGCCATCTGTATCCCTGCACGCTGCGCGATTACTCCGACGGCGGTGTGGGCATTGAGATGCGGGTGGAAAACGCGTTGAAAGACGGCGACAGGCTCTCGCTGCTGCTCAAGCGCGGCCAGCAGGAGTACAGCTTCCCCTGCGTGGTGACGCGCGCCTTCGGCAACAAGGTGGGGGTGCGCCTGGTCGACCTCTCCACCCGCGAACACATCGATTTCATTCAGTGCACCTTCGCCCGCGCCGATACCTGGGCGCTGTGGCAGGACGGGTTCCCCGAAGACCGGCCGATCGAAAGCCTGCGCGACGTGCTGGCGCTGGGCTTCCGGGGGTATGTGCGCATGGCGGACTACGCGCCGCCGCTGGTGCGCGGTCTGCTGGTCGGGGTCACCTCGCTGACCGCCTGGGTCGTGTCGTTTATTCCGCGCGGCGTCGGCAGGGATCCGACCTTGGGTCAACAAGAAACAGTGGGTTAGCTGCGAGTTCAACCGCCCGCTCACTCGCCCGGTGAACAGGCTCCAACATTGATGATGATACGATGACGAGAAAAATAACCTGGTTAACTGCTCTGGCCTTAGGCATCAGCACCCTGTCGCAGGCCGAAACCGCCACCGCGCCGACCGTGGCGGCTCAGCCGCCGATCGCCGCGGCGGCCGATATGGCGATCGCGCCACCGCCAACCGCCGTGCCGCAGGATCCGAATGCGCCGGTGCGCGACGTGTCGCTGCCGTTTGCGCAGATAGCGCCGCCGCCGGGCACCTTTGTTCTGCGCGGCACCCGGCCGGACGGGCAGATCGAATTCGGCGTGCGCAGCGACGAGGTGGTCTCGCAGGCGATGCTCGATATGGAGTTTACGCCGTCGCCGGCGCTGATCCCGGTGGAGTCGCACGTCAAGGTCTACCTGAACGACGAGCTGATGGGCGTGACCACGATAGCCAAGGAGCAGCTGGGCAAGCCCAATCGCATCCAGATGGCGATCGATCCGCGCTATATCACCGATTTTAACCGCGTTCGGTTGGTGTTCGTCGGCCATTATCAAAATATCTGCGAAAACCCGGCCAGCACCTCGCTGTGGCTCGACGTCAGCAAGTCCAGCGCGCTGAAGCTGCGTTTCCAGACGCTGCCGGTGAAAAACGAGCTGTCGCACTTCCCTGAGCCGTTCTTCGACAGCCGCGATAATCGGCCGCTGACGCTGCCGATGGTGTTCGCCGGCCAGCCGGATCTCGCCCAGCAGCGTGCGGCGGGCATTCTGGCGTCCTGGTTCGGCAGCAAGGCGCAGTGGCGCGGGCAATCCTTCCCGACGCTGTACAATGCGCTGCCGACGCAGCACGCGGTGGTGTTCGCCACCAACTCGCAGCGCCCGGATTTCCTGCGCGATTATCCGGCGGTCAACGGCCCGACGGTGGAGATGATCAGCCACCCGGACAATCCGTACGTCAAACTGCTGTTGATTCAGGGGCGTGACGACAACGATTTGATCACCGCGGTGAAGGGCATCGCGCAGGGCAACATCCTGTTCCGCGGCCAGAACGTAACGGTGGACAAGGTGGAACAGCTGGCGCCGCGCCAGCCGTACGACGCGCCGAACTGGGTGCGCACCGATCGGCCGATGACCTTCGCCGAGCTGCAGCAGTACGCCGAGCAGCTGCAAACCAGCGGTATCGAGCCCGGCCCGATTTCGTTGACCATGAACCTGCCGCCGGACCTGTTCCTGATCCGCAGCACCGGCATCGACATGCACCTGAAATACCGTTACACCGCGCCGCGCATTCAGGACGGTTCGCGGCTGAGCGTCAGCCTGAACAACCAGTTCGTGCAGGCTTACTCGCTGGTGCCGGAGCACGAGCAGGGCGCGCAGCTGCTGCGCCTGCCGTTGACGCAGGGACTGCTCGATTCCGACAAGAACGTCAATATCCCGGCGCTGCGGCTGGGGGCCACCAACCAGCTGCGCTTTGACTTCGATTACACCACGCTGCTGGCCAGCGGCGCGGAAGGGCGCTGTGAAACCTACTCCTTCACGCAAAACCACGCGGTGATCGACGGCGCGTCCACCATCGATTTCTCCGGCTACCGCCACTTTATGGCGATGCCGGATCTGCGCGCCTTCGCCAACGCCGGCTTCCCGTTCAGCCGCCTGGCGGATCTGTCGCAAACGCTGGTGTTGGTGAATCAGAAACCGCAACCGGCGCAGGTCAGCGCGCTGCTGAACGCGCTGGGCGTGATCGGCGCGCAAACCGGCTACCCGGCGCTGGCCTTCACGCTGAGCGATGACTGGTCGCAGGCGAAGGATCGCGACGACGATATCCTGATGGTCGGTACCATTCCGCCGGAGCTGCGCGACGACAAGAAAATCAGCCTGCTGGTGGACGCGACCCAAAGCTGGGTGAAACAGCCGACGCGGCAGCCGCCGCTGCCCAGCGCGGAAGCGCTGGCGGAGGACACCCGGCCGGACAGCAAGACCGCCGTCAGCTCCGAGGGGGCGATGTCGGCGATCATTGGCGTGCAGTCGCCGTTCAACGACCAGCGCAGCATCGTGGCGCTGTTGGCGGACAGCCCGCGCGGCTATGAGCTGCTGAACAATGCCCTGCTGGACAGCGGCAAGCGCGCCGCGGTATTCGGCTCGGTGGCGGTGATCCGCGAATCGGGGGTCAACAGCCTGCGCGTCGGCGATATTTACTATGTCGGCCACCTGCCGTGGTGGGAGCGGCTGTGGTATGCCCTCTCCACCCATCCGGTGCTGCTGGCGGTGATCGCGGTGGTGCTGGTGGTGATCCTGGGGCTGATGCTGTGGCGTGGCCTGAAGGCCTTCAGCCGGCGTCGTCTGGCGCCTGAAGATCGGGATTGACGGCGGTGAACGCCATGCTGCAACGCCTGTCGCTCGGCATGCTGCTGCTGTGCGCCTTCAGCGCCGCGGCGGCCTGCGAGTGGCCGGGCTGGCAACAGTACAAGCAGTTCTACATCAGCCCGCAGGGGCGGGTGATCGATCCGAGCAGCCCGAACAAAATCACCACCTCCGAGGGGCAGAGCTACGGCCTGTTCTTCGCCCTGGTGGCCAACGACCGGCCGACCTTCGATCTGCTGCTGGCCTGGACGGAGAACAATCTGGCGGCGGGCGATCTCAGCGCCCGTTTGCCCGCCTGGCTGTGGGGCGAGAGCGATGACAAACAGTGGAAGGTGCTGGACGCCAACTCGGCGTCGGACGCCGATCTGTGGATCGCCTACAACCTGCTCGAAGCCGGCCGCCTGTGGAAAAGCCGGCGCTATCAAACCCTGGGGACGCTGCTGCTGCAACGCATCGGCCGCGAGGAGGTGGCCGACATTCCCGGCCTGGGCCTGATGCTGTTGCCGGGCAAAGTCGGGTTCGTGACGGACGATCGCTGGCGGCTGAATCCCAGCTACCTGCCGCCGCAGCTGTTGGCGCGTTTTGCGGCGCTGAACGGCCCGTGGCGCGCGATGCGCCAGGTCAATCAACGGCTGTGGCTGGGCACCGCGCCGCACGGTTTCTCGCCGGACTGGGTGGTGTGGCGGGTCGGCGCCGGCTGGCAGCCGGATCCCGTCAAGCCGAACGTCGGCAGCTACGACGCCATTCGGGTTTATCTGTGGGCCGGCATGCTGGCGGACGACGATGAGCACAAGGCGGCGCTGCTCGAACGTTTTCAGCCGATGGCGCAGCTCACCGCCAAACAGGGCGTGCCGCCGGAAAAAACCGATACCGCCAGCGGCAAAACCACCGGCGCCGGCCCGGTCGGCTTTTCTGCCTCGATGCTACCGATGTTGGCGACGCAGGCCGAGGCGCTGGCGACACAGCGGCAACGCATCAGCGAACATCCGCCGGGTGACGACGCCTATTTCAGCGCCTCGCTGACGCTGTTCGGCCAGGGGTGGGATCAACAACGTTATCGCTTTAATCGTCAGGGTGAATTGCAACCCTCGTGGGACGGCCAATGCACAACTTCAAAATAAACTGGCTGAATTTGATTCCGCTGAGCCTGGCGATGCTGCCGCAGGCGCGCGCTGCGGAAGCCGTGGCCCCGGAGCAGTGGCTGCTGGAACAGGTGCGCATTGGCGAGGCCGGCAACAAGGACGATCTGGTGCGCCAGTCGCTGTACCGGCTAGAGTTGATGGATCCGAACAACCCGGACGTGATCGCCGCGCGCATGCGTTTGGCGCTGCGGCAGGGCAATATGGCGCTGGCGCAGCAGCAGTTGGACAAGCTGAAAACCCTCGCGCCGCAGTCCAGCGCCTATCGCCAGGCGCAAATGAACATGCTGCTGACGCAGCCGGAAACCCGGCAGAAGTTGCAGCAGGCGCGCCTGATGGCGACCGCCGGCCGGTTGCCGGAGGCCAAGGCGCAGTACGATGCGCTGTTCCACGGCGAGCCGCCGACGCTCGAGCTGGCGGTGGAATATTGGCGGCTGGTGGCGCGTTTGCCGGGGCAGGAGGCGAAGGCGTTGAAGCAGCTGCAGGCGCTGGATCAGCAATATTCCGGCAACGTGGCGCTGCGCATGTCGCTGGCGCGCATGCTGTTCAGTCAGAACCAGGACGCGCAGGCCTATGAGCTGCTGCAGAAGATCGCCGCCGATCCGGCCGGGCGCGGCGATGCCGCCGATCTGTGGTTGGACAAGGTCAAAGCGATGCCGGTTAGCGCGCAGAGCGTGGCGGCGCTCAACCGTTTCCTCGGCGTGTTCGATACCGGCGATCAGGCGACCAGCGCCCGCGAAGAGCTGGCCAGACAGCAGAAACTGTTGGCCGATCCGGCGTATCAGGCGCGGGTGCGCGGCCTGGCGCAGGTGGATAAAGGCGGCAGCCGGGCGGCCATTCCGGCGTTGCAAAAGGCGCTGGCGGCGACGCCGAACGACGCCGAGGTGCTGGGCGCGCTCGGCCAGGCCTATTCGCGCGCCGGCAACCGCCCGCAGGCGTTGAAGCTGTTCCGCCAGGCGCTTGCCGCCGACACGAACGGCTACGACAGCGGCAAGTGGCAAAGCCTGATCAAGAGCACCAGTTACTGGCTGGCGATAGACGAAGGCGACAAGGCGCTGAAGGCCGGCAATCTCGCGCTGGCCAGGCAGAAATACCAGCAGGCGCGCCAACTCGACGACCGCGACGGCGACGCGTTCATCGGCCTGGGCGATGTGGCGGTGGCGAGCAAAGATGACGCCGCAGCGGAAGGGTTTTATCGGCAGGCGCTGCGGCGCGATCCCGGTAACGGCAGCGCGCTGCGCGGCCTGGTGAATATCTATCAACGGCAGTCGCCGGAAAAAGCGTTGGCCTACCTTAATGGGCTGCCAGGCAGCCAGCAGGCCAAACTGCGCAGCACCCTCGACGGACTGCGGCTCGATATGCTGAAACAGCAGGCGGAGGCATTGGCGGCGCAACAGCAGTGGCGGCAGGCGGCGGAAATCTATCGCCGCGCCCAGCCGATGGATCCCGACGACGTTTGGCTAACCTATCGCTATGCGCAGGCGCTGCGTCAGGCCGGGCAGCCGCAACAGGCGGACGCCTTATTCCGGCAGCTGGCGCAGCGTCAGCGCGCCAATCCGCAGTTGGCCTATGCCTATGCGCTCTACCTTTCCGGCAGCGATCGCGACGACCAGGCGCTGGCGCAGCTCAATACGCTGCCTGCGGCGCAGTGGAACGACAACATGCGCGAACTGGCGCAGCGGCTAAAAATGCAGGCGGTGATTGCACATGCCGAGGGGCTGCGGGCGGCCGGCGACGAACCGGCGGCGGAAGCCTATCTGCGCCGGCAGCCGGCGGACACCCGCATCGATTTGCTGCTGGCCGACTGGGCGCTGGCGCGCGGGGAGTATGCGGCGGCGCTGGGCGACTATCAGCGGGTGAAACGGCGTGAACCGAATAACCCGGATGCGCAACTGGGCGAGATTGAAGCCTATGTGGCGCAGGGGGATCTGGAAGCGGCGCGTCAACGGCTGAAAACCGAACCGCAGCCGCAAGACGCTTCGCTCAACAGCCAGCGGCGGGTCGCCAACGCCTGGGGGGCGGTCGGCGATCCGCAGCAGGCCGAAGCTATCTTCGACCGACTGAAAACGGCGGCGGCTTCGGAGCCCGTCGGGCAGACCAAGGCGCTGATCTACCGTGACGCCGCCCGGCTGGAGCGGGCTCAGCAACAGCCTGAGCGGGCGCAGCAGGATTACCGCCAGGCGATGGTGGCCAGCGGCATCACGCCGACGCTGCCGCAGGACAATGACAGTTACACCTATTTGACGCGCAATAATCCGAGCGACGACTGGCTGAAACGCGGCATCCGCTCCGAGGCCGCGGATCTGTACCGGCAGCAAGACGTGAACGTCACGCTCGATCACGATTACTGGCGCTCGAGCGGCACCGGCGGCATTTCCGATTTCAACGCGCATGACACCATGCTGCAGATGGACATGCCGCTGTATGACGGGCGCGCCTTCTTGCGCACCGACACCGTGCAGCTGGATGCCGGCCGCTTCTCGACCGACGGCAGCGGCAAATACTACGAGACCTTCGGCACCTGCCACACGCAAGGGTGCCGCGGCGATGAACACCAGAAAACCACCGGTACCAGCGTGGCGGCCGGCTGGAAAAACGATCGCTGGGCCGCCGATATCGGCACGACGCCGATGGGCTTTGAGGTGGTCGACTGGACCGGCGGCCTGGCCTACAGCGGCGATTGGAACCACATCGGCTGGACGCTGGCGGCTTCGCGGCGGCCGATCTCCAGCTCGCTGCTGGCGTTCGGCGGCGCCAAGGATCCGAATACCGGCGTCACCTGGGGCGGCGTGCGCGCCACCGGCGTCAGCCTGAGCGCCAGCTACGATCGCGGCGAGGCGAACGGCGTGTGGGCCGATCTCAGCGCGCACCAGATTACCGGCAAGAACGTGGCGGATAACCAGCGGCAGCGGTTGATGGCCGGCTACTACTACAAGCTGATCAACGAAGACAATCGCCGTCTGAGCGTCGGGCTCAATACCATGCTGTGGCACTACCAGAAGGATTTGAGCGGCTATTCGCTGGGGCAGGGCGGCTATTACAGCCCGCAGCAATATCTGTCGCTGTCGCTGCCGGTCAACTATCGCCAGCGCACCGAGAACTGGTCGTGGGAGCTGGGCGGTTCGGTTTCGCTGTCCCATTCGAAAACCGACAGCCAGCGCCGCTATCCGCTGCAGGGGCTGATCCCGGATTCGCTGCCCGATAAGTTCGCCGTTGAGGACGGCAGCTCCTCGAGCGGCGTCGGTTATACGCTGCGGGCGATCGTCGAACGCCGTCTCAGTTCGCACTGGACGCTCGGCGCCGGTATCGACATTCAACAGGCGAAGGACTATACGCCGAGCCACGCGTTGATTTATCTGCGCTATTCCCTGGCCGGCTGGCAGGGGGATCTCGATTTGCCGCCGCAGCCGCTGACGCCTTACGCCGACTTCAAGTAGCCGGGAGGGGAAAGATTCGGAGTGTCGGACACCGGGGAGTTTTGTTACCCTGTGTCCGGGTCGCGTTTGTTCGCTTTAGGAAAAGACTGAAACCCGCGATTTTCTTGGTTTTGCCTGCGGCATAGCCAGATAAAAACAGCCGATGATCGAGTATAATCAGCCCGGTTCGAGGGGGCGGGTGAGAGTCAGCCCCCTTTTTTGTTTCAGCCCGATTTCACGGAGAGCAGGTTTGCGGGTCAGGCGTTCGTTAACGATTAAGCAGATGGCGACGGTGTCCGGCGTGGCGCTGGTCACGATCTGCATCTTTATCGTGATCCAGTTATTCCACTTTGTGCAGCAGCGCAGGGATGACTACGCCCAGCAACTGGAGAATATCGCGCACTCCGTGCGCCAGCCGCTGGCGGAAGCGGTGCTGCGCATGGACGTGCCGGAAGCCAAAAAGGTGCTGAACACGCTGTTGCCGGTCGGCATTCTCAGCCGGGCGGATATCGTCTTGCCGAACGAATTTCAGGCGCTGCACGCCAATTTCCCGCCGGAGCGGCCGGTGCCGACGCTGATCGCCCGGCTGTTTGAGCTGCCGATCCAAATTTCCGTGCCGCTCTATTCGCTGGAGCGGGTGCCGGCCAACCAGCAGCCGCTGGCCTATCTGGTGCTGCAGGCCGATTCGTTCCGCATGTACCAGTTTATCCGCAGCATTTTGTCGACCATGCTATCGACCTACCTGCTGTTGGCGCTGATCCTGTCGGTGGCCATCACCTGGTGCATGAACCGGTTGATGGTGCATCCGCTGCGCGCGATGGCCAAAGAGCTGGAAAACATCTCGCAGGACGAAGCGCCCTACCACCAGCTGATGCTGCCGACGCTGCACCAGGACGACGAGCTCGGCCTGCTGGTGCGCAACTACAACCGTAATCAACAGACGCTGGCCAAGGCGCATGCCGACATGAGCCGCCTGAGCACCCGCCATCCGGTGACCGAACTGCCGAATCCGGCATTGCTGAACGCGTTGCTGGAACAGCATATCGCCTCCAGCCTGCGCCCCGAGCGTTTTAACCTGCTGGTGATCGGCATCGAGACGCTGCATGAAGCCTCGGGCGTGATGAGCCCGGCGATGCGTGAAGCGCTGCTGTTGGCGCTGGCGAAGAAGCTGCGCGGCTGCATCGACGAAAACGGCGTGCTGGCGCAGCTGAGCAATACCGAATTCGCCATCCTGGCCAAGGGGACCGAGCGGCCGTTCCACGCCATGCAGCTGGCGCGACGCATCATGGCGGAGATCAACGCGCCCTTGACCCTGGAAGGTCTGGCGCTGCGGCCCAACGCCAGCATCGGCATCGCGCACTACCTCAATCAGGGGGAAAGTGCGGAACAGCTGCTGCGCAGCGCCACCTCGGCGATGATGTCCGCGCACCGTGATGGAAAAAATCAGATCCTGTTCTTCGAGCCCAGCCTGACGGAGCGCACGCAGAAGCGGCTGACGCAGGAGAGCGAGATTTTGCACGGCATCGAGCAGCGGCATTTTACGCTGTTCCTGCAGCCGCAGATCGACATGCAGTCCAACGAGGTGATCGGCGCCGAAGCGCTGCTGCGTTGGCAGCAGTATGACGGCAGCTATACCCTGCCGGCCGACGTTATCCCGCTCGCGGAAGAGCTGGGCGTGATCGTGCCTCTCGGCAACTGGGTGCTGGAAGAGTCCTGCCGCATCCTGGCGGACTGGCAGCAACGCGGCATTGCGCTGCCGCTGGCGGTCAACGTTTCCGGTATACAGATGCAGCATGAGGCGTTCGTCCCGCATCTGAAAAACCTGCTGGCGCAGTATCGGATAGACCCGCGCAAGCTGCTGCTGGAGATCACCGAGACGGTGCGCATCGACGATCTCGACCGCGCGCTGGCGCTGCTGCGCGAGCTGCACGATCTGGGATTGTCGATCGCGCTTGACGACTTCGGCATGGGCTACTCCAGTCTGGAATACCTGAACCGCTTGAAATCCCTGCCGATCGATTTGATTAAAATCGACCGCAGCTTCATTCAGGGGCTGCCGGCCGACGATGCGATGGTGCGCATCGTCAGTGCGATTTCCGAAGTGCTGGCGTTGCCGGTGATGGCCGAAGGCGTGGAAAACGCCGAGCAGCGCGACTGCCTGCTGCAGCACGGCATTCGCAGCGGGCAAGGATTCCTGTTCGCCCGGCCGCTGCCGCGCGCAGCGTTCGAAGCCGAGTTTTGCCGCGCGGCGCCGTAAGCGCCGCGTTTACCTTTCCGGTACTTTTCCCCGTCCGAAAATCGCTATTTCTCCTCTACCTCTTTTGCGTTAGTGCAAACAAAGCATTACGCAATTTTCAGCTTTGCACCCCGACTGACGCGTTTCAGCTCTTAAATTCACATCAACTCCCAGGGGCAGGTGCAACAAATTATTTCCATGTTGTTAAGTGGGTGTTATTTTCCGCGCAAGCAATGAACAGGCTGGATTTTTAGACTGCTGCCTGGTGCGTGTCTTCCCCCCATAGGATGTTCATATGAAAACAACGATCTTTAAGAGCCTCTATTTTCAGGTGCTGACGGCGATCACGCTGGGTATCCTGCTTGGCCATTTCTACCCTGACCTCGGCGCCGAGATGAAACCTCTGGGCGATGGCTTCGTCAAACTGATCAAGATGATTATCGCCCCGGTGATCTTCTGCACCGTGGTGACCGGCATCGCCGGCATGGAAAGCATGAAGGCGGTGGGCCGCACCGGCGCCATCGCGCTGCTGTATTTTGAAATCGTCAGCACCATCGCGCTGATTATCGGCCTGGTGATCGTCAACCTGGTGCAACCGGGCGCCGGCATGAATGTCGATCCCGGCACGCTGGACGCCAAGGCGGTGGCAGTCTACGCCGAGCAGGCGCAGCAGCAGGGCATCATCCCGTTCCTGCTGGACATCATCCCCGGCAGCGTGATCGGCGCATTCGCCAGCGGCAACATTCTGCAGGTGCTGCTGTTCGCGGTGCTGTTCGGCTTCGCCCTGCATCGCTTGGGTGAAAAGGGGCAGCTGATCTTCAACGTGATCGACAGCTTCTCGCGGGTGATTTTCGGCATCATCAACATGATCATGCGCCTGGCGCCGCTGGGGGCCTTCGGCGCCATGGCGTTTACCATCGGTAAATACGGCGTCGGCACCCTGGTGCAACTCGGCCAGCTGATCGTGTGCTTCTATATCACCTGTATCCTGTTCGTGGTGGTGGTGCTGGGCAGCATCGCCCGCGCCAACGGCTTCAGCATTTTCAAATTCGTCAACTACATCAAAGAAGAGCTGCTGATCGTGCTGGGGACCTCGTCGTCCGAGTCCGCGCTGCCGCGCATGCTGGATAAAATGGAGAGGCTGGGCTGCAAGAAATCGGTGGTGGGCCTGGTGATCCCGACCGGGTACTCCTTCAATCTGGACGGCACCTCTATTTACCTGACCATGGCCGCGGTGTTTATCGCGCAGGCGACCAACACCCACATGGACATCATGCATCAGATTACCCTGCTGGTGGTGTTGCTGCTCTCCTCCAAAGGGGCGGCGGGCGTGACCGGCAGCGGCTTTATCGTGTTGGCCGCCACCATCTCCGCCGTCGGCCACCTGCCGTTGGCCGGCCTGGCGCTGATCCTCGGCATCGACCGCTTCATGTCGGAAGCCCGCGCGCTGACCAACCTGGTGGGCAACGGGGTGGCGACCGTGGTCGTGGCGAGGTGGTGCGGCCAACTGGATGAGAAACAGCTGAAAGCCACGCTGAACAACAAAAACGCCGGCGAGGACAAAACGCTGCCTTCCGCCTGATATTGACGGCGAATCACCGGCCGCAGCCGCGGCCGGTGAGGTTTTCCCCCTGCCTCGTAACGATTTCTTGCATTAAAAACCCCGCTATCTATTATTTTTCACTCTAATGAGTGACATCCGCAAAGGCGCGCGGTCTAACACGATGGTACACTTTCTGCTTTCCGCCCCACTGTGAAACTCAGGGCGTATTTTTATGATTCCATTGAATGGAATACACGCATTTGCATAAGAAATTGGATAGTCATTAAGTAGGGGTTCACATGCAGGGCACCAGAATTCATCTTATAGTTGGTGGGCTGCTATTGGCTGCAGCCAGTAGCAGCGTGCAGGCTGAAGCACTACAACCCGATCCTGCCTGGCAGCAGGGGGCGCTGGCCAACGGGTTTTCATGGCAAATTCTCGATACGCCGCAGCGGCCAAGCGACCGCGTGGAACTGCGGCTGATCGTCAATACCGGCTCTCTGGTGGAGTCTTCGCAACAGACCGGCTTCGCCCAGCTGTTGCCGCGGCTGGCGTTGACGCGCAGTGAAAGCTTTACCGCGCCGCAGCTGCGCGCCCTGTGGCAGCAGAGCGTGGATAACGAGCGGCCGCTGCCGCCGGCTATCATCTCGTATGATTTCACCATGTATAATCTCAGCCTGCCGAATAACCGGCCTGACCTGCTGAAAGAAGCGCTGGCCTGGCTGGCGGACACCACCGGCAAACTGGCGATCGACGAGCATACGGTGCACGCGGTGATGAACTCCACCATCAATCCGGTCGGCACTTTCCCGCCCAATACCCAAGACGTCTGGTGGCGTTACCGCCTGAAAGGCTCGACGCTGCTGGCGCACGATCCTGCGCAGCCGGCGAAACGGCCGGTCAACCTCGAACAGCTGAAGAAATTCTATCAACAGTGGTATACCCCGGATGCCATGACGCTGTTCGTTGTCGGCAAGGTCGACAGCCGCAGCCTGGGCGAGCAGATCAACAAGGCGTTCTCGCCGCTGCAGGGCAAACGTGAAACTCCGGCCCCGATGCCGACTCTGACGCCGCTGCCGCAACAGCCGGTGAGCCTGATCAGCGAGCAGGTGAAACAGGATACGCTGTCGATCATGTGGGATTCGCCGTGGCATCCGATTCGCGATTCGCAGAGCCTGCTCCGTTACTGGCGTGGCGATCTCGCCCGCGAGGCGCTGTTCTGGCATCTTCAGCAGACGCTGGAAAAAAGCGACCAGAAGAGCCTGCATCTGGGCTTTGACTGCCGCGTGCAGTACCAGCGCGGGCAGTGCGCCATCCATCTGGATACGCCGAACAACAATCTTAACGGCAGCCTGGGCTTTATCGCCCGCGAGCTGGCCAACGTGCGTGACAACGGCCTGTCGAAAGAAGAATTCGATGCGCTGCTGGCGCAGAAAAACGATCAGCTGAGCAAGCTGTTCGCGACCTACGCCCGCACCGACACCGATGTGCTGATGAGCCAGCGCCTGCGTTCGCAACAGAGCGGGGTGGTGGATATCGCGCCGGAGCTGTATCAGAAGCTGCGCCAGGAGTTCCTGTCCAGCCTGACGCTGGAGACGCTGAATCAGGCGCTGAAGCTGCAGCTTTCTCAGGAGGCGACGCTGGTGCTGATGCAGCCGAAGGGCGAGCCGGAAATGAGCATGAAGCAGCTGCAGGAAACCTATGACGGCATCATGATGCCGGCGCCGGCGGTGGTGACGGAGGAAGCCAAACCGGCCGACGCCGCGGTGGCTGCACCGGCGACGGACGCCGGCGCGCAGTAATGCCCAACAGGGGGCTCAGGCCCCCTCAGTTGCGGTACAGCACCTTGATGATGTGGTAACCGAACTGGGTTTTGACCGGGCCATAAGGTTTGAGCAGCGGGATGCTGAACACCGCTTTATCGAACGCCGGCACCATCGCGCCCTTGTTGAATTCGCCCAGCGAGCCGCCGTTGCGTTTTGACGGGCAGCTCGAGTATTTGCGCGCCAGCGTGTCGAAGCTGACGCCGCGCTTCAGCTTGGCCAGCAGCTCGTTGGCCAGCTTTTCATTGTCTACCAGAATGTGCAGGGCGCACGCCGTTTTTGCCATGGTATTGCCTTTGTCGATGCGAAAATTGCGCTGATTATACCCGCTAAATCTCATCGGCGCTTTCTGCTACAATTCCCTTCCACGTTTTACAGCCGAGCAAGCCAGCACCATGCGATTAAACCCCAGCCAACAACAAGCCGTCGAATTCGTTACCGGGCCCTGCCTGGTGTTGGCCGGTGCCGGTTCCGGCAAGACGCGCGTTATCACCAACAAGATAGCCCACCTGATCCACCACTGCGGCTACCAGGCGCGGCACATCGCCGCCGTGACCTTTACCAACAAGGCCGCGCGCGAGATGAAAGAGCGCGTGTCGCAAACTCTGGGGCGCAAAGAGGCGCGCGGGCTGATGATTTCCACTTTCCATACCCTGGGGCTGGAGATCATCAAGCGGGAATACGTGGCGTTGGGGATGAAGTCCAACTTCTCGCTGTTCGACGATCAGGATCAGCTGGCGCTGTTGAAAGAGCTGACCGAAAAGTGGCTGGAAAGTGACAAAACGCTGGTGGCGCAGCTGATTTCGACCATTTCCAACTGGAAAAACGACCTGATCGATCCCCAGCGGGCGGCGGCGCTGGCGCGCTCGGAGCGCGACAAGCTGTTCGCCCACTGCTACGGCCTGTACCACGCCCATATGCGGGCGTGCAACGTGCTGGACTTCGACGACCTGATCCTGTTGCCGACGCTGCTGCTGCAACGCAACGAAGAGGTGCGCGAACGCTGGCAGCAGCGCATCCGCTACCTGCTGGTGGATGAGTACCAGGATACCAACACCAGCCAGTACGAGTTGGTGAAGCTGCTGGTGGGCAACCGCGCGCGCTTTACCGTGGTGGGTGACGACGACCAGTCGATCTACTCCTGGCGCGGCGCGCGGCCGCAGAACCTGGTGCTGCTGAAGGAAGATTTCCCGGCGCTGCAGGTGATCAAGCTGGAGCAAAACTACCGTTCCAGCGAGCGTATCCTGAAGGCGGCCAACATTCTGATCGCCAATAACCCGCACGTGTTTGAAAAACGGCTGTTTTCCGAGCTGGGGTATGGCGAAGAGCTCAAGGTGGTGACCGCCAACAACGAGGATCACGAAGCCGAGCGGGTGGTGGGGGAGTTGATCGCCCACCACTTCGTGAAAAAGACCAACTACGGCGACTATGCGATCCTGTACCGCGGCAACCACCAGTCGCGGGTGTTTGAAAAGATGCTGATGCAGAACCGCATCCCGTACAAGATTTCCGGCGGCACCTCATTCTTCTCGCGCCCCGAGATCAAGGATCTGCTGGCCTACCTGCGCGTGCTGACCAACCCGGAGGACGACAGCGCCTTCCTGCGCATCGTCAATACCCCCAAGCGCGAGATCGGCCCGGCGACGCTGCAGAAGCTCGGCGAGTGGGCCAACCAGCGCAACAAGAGTTTATTCCACGCCAGTTTCGATCTGGGGCTGAGCCAGTACTTGACCGGACGCGGGCTGGAATCGTTGCAGCGTTTCACCCACTGGCTGGGCGGCATCGCCCAGCAGGCGGAGCGTGAGCCGGTGGCGGCGGTGCGCGATCTGATCCGCGGCGTGGATTATGAGAGCTGGCTGTTTGAAACCTCGACCAGCCCGAAGGCCGCCGAAATGCGAATGAAGAACGTCAATACGCTGTTCGGCTGGATGACGGAGATGCTGGAAGGCAGCGATCTGGACGAGCCGATGACGCTGACCCAGGTGGTGACGCGCTTCACCCTGCGCGACATGATGGAACGCGGTGAAAGCGAAGAAGAGCTGGATCAGGTACAGCTGATGACGCTGCACGCCTCCAAGGGGCTGGAGTTCCCTTATGTGTTCCTGGTGGGCATGGAAGAGGGCCTGCTGCCGCACCAGAGCAGCATCGATGAAGACAATGTCGATGAAGAGCGGCGTCTGGCCTATGTGGGGATCACCCGCGCGCAAAAAGAGCTGATTTTCACCCTGTGTCGCGAGCGCCGTCAGTACGGCGAGCTGGTGCGGCCGGAGCCGAGCCGCTTCCTGCTGGAGCTGCCGCAGGACGATTTGGCATGGGAAACCGAGCGCAAAGTGGTGAGCCCGCAGGAGCGGATGCAGAAAGGGCAGAGCCATCTGGCCAATATCCGCGCCCAGCTGGCCAAGGCCAAAGGCGGGAATTAAAAAGACAGGGCTAGATGACTGACAAAGGAGGAAAAAGCGTGGTTTTTCCTCCTTTATGGTTATCAGCCGAAAATCAATGAATTTATTTTCCTTATTTTTTATATGCTGTCTTCTGTAAATCTGGCAATGTCATCAGGTTTGCCATTAACCTCAGGCGTGAATCGCGCCCTGGTCATTTCAACGCTGTTCTTCCAACCGCAGCGTCCAGTGGACGTAGCTCTGCCAGTGGCTTTCCTGCTCCAGTGCCTCGGCGCGCAGCGGATGCTGTTCCAGCCAACCCGGCGGCAAGATTACCGTCAGTTCATCGTCCTGATTGGCGCGCAACCGCACCGCCGGCAGCGTGTCATCGCGGCGGCGGCTGGCGAAGATGATCGCCAGGCGCAAAATGCGGCACAGACGCTGCGCAGTGCGCGGCGGCAGGGCGTTTTGCTGGTTCAACAGCGACAGGTCGAGGGGGTTGCTCTGGTTTTGCAGCAGGGTGGCCAGCAGTTTTTTCTGCGCCGGGGTAAAGCCGGGTAAGTCCAGATGGCGGATCAGGTAGGCGGCGTGTTGCGGCGCCTGCTTGAAATCGACGCTGAGGCCGAGTTCGTGGATCAGACTGGCGCTGTGCAACAGCTCGCGACATCGCGCATCCAGCTGCCACTCGTTGGCGACCTGCTGCGAGAAGTTGGCGGCGAGTTGGCTGACGCGTTCGGCCTGCTCGGTGTCGATCAGGTAGCGGCGCTGCAGGTTGCGGATGGTGCGGATGCGAATATCCTGCTCCACCGGCAGATGCAGCATGCCGTAAACCAGGCCTTCACGCAGCGCCCCGCCGGCCAGCATCATGCTTTCGATGCCCAGTTCCTGGAAGATGGCCAACAGAATGGACAGGCCGCTCGGGAACACCAGCGCGCGCTCCAGCGTCAACCCTTCGATCTCCAGCTCTTCCAGCTTGCCGCACTGAATGGCGCGCTGTTTCAGCTGGCGCAGCTTGGGCAGGGTGATGCGCTCATCCATGCCTTGCGCCACCATGATCTCCTGCAGCGCCTGTACGGTGCCGGAAGCGCCGACGCAGATCTGCCAACCTTGCTGGCGCAGCTGCGGTGCGATCGGCCGCACCATTTCGCGCGCGGCCTGTTCGGCGCGCTCGAAGTTTTCTTGCCCGAGGTTGCGATCGCTGAAGTAGCGCTCCAGCCAGGTGACGCAGCCCATCGACAGGCTATACAGCTGCGATGCCTGTGCGCCGGTGCCGGTGACCAGTTCGGTGCTGCCGCCGCCGATGTCGACGACCAGCCGCCGATCCGGCCCGCCGGTGGTGTGCGCGACACCGTGATAAATCAGCCGTGCTTCTTCTTCGCCGCTGATCACCTGTACCGGGCAGCCGAGGATTTGCTCGGCTGCCTGCAGGAACTCATCGGCGTTGGACGCCAGGCGCAGCGTGGCGGTGGCGACGACGCGGATCTGCTCGCGCGGAATGTCCTGCAGGCGTTCGGAGAACAGCCGCAGGCACTGCCAGCCGCGTTGCATGGCCTCATGCGACAGGTGATTGTTCTGATCCAGCCCGGCCGCCAGGCGCACCTTGCGCTTGATCCGCGCCAGGGTCTGAATGCTGCCGGCCACCTCGCGCACCACCAACATGTGGAAGCTGTTGGAGCCGAGATCGATGGCAGCATAAAGCGTGCTGGAGCTGAGCATGGCGATCAGCTCGAGCGTTTACGGTTGTTGCGCGGCGCGCCGCCGCGACGAGGCGCGGAGTTGCGACGTGGGCCGTTGCCGCCGCGCGGGCGCGACAGGCGTTTCGGCGCCGGCAGATCGGTCAGCAGCGCATCGCTATTGTACTTGCTTACCGGAATGCTGTGGTCGATATAGGTCTCGATCGCCGGCAGGTTGAGCGCGTACTCTTCACACGCCAGGCTGATGGAGTGGCCGCTGGCGCCTGCGCGGCCGGTACGGCCGATGCGGTGCACGTAGTCTTCGCAATCGTCAGGCAGATCGTAGTTGAATACGTGGGTGACGGCAGGAATGTGCAGACCGCGCGCGGCGACGTCGGTGGCGACCAGGATGTCGAGGTTGCCTTTAGTGAAGTCGTCAAGGATGCGCAGGCGTTTTTTCTGCGCCACGTCACCGGTCAGCAGGCCCACGCGGTGACCGTCGGCGGCCAGATGGCCCCAGATGTCTTCGCAGCGGTGCTTGGTGTTGGCGAAGATGATGGCGCGATCCGGCCACTCTTCTTCGATCAACGTCTGCAGCAGACGCATTTTTTCTTCGTTGGACGGGTAGAACAGCTCTTCTTTAATGCGGTGGCCGGTTTTCTGTTCCGGTTCCACTTCAACATATTCGGCGTTGTTCATCTGCTCGAAGGCCAGCTCGCGTACGCGATAGGACAGGGTGGCGGAGAACAGCATGTTCAGGCGTTGATCGGCCGCAGGCATGCGGCGGAACAGCCAACGGATGTCTTTGATAAAGCCGAGATCGTACATGCGATCGGCTTCATCCAGCACGACAACCTGCATCGCGCCGAGATCGACATAGTTCTGCTTGGTGTAATCGATTAAACGGCCGGTGGTGCCAATCAGAATGTCCACGCCGCTTTCCAGCACTTTCAGCTGTTTGTCGTAGCCGTCGCCGCCGTAGGCCAGGCCCAGTTTCAGGCCGGTGCTCTGGGAGAGCGCTTCTGCGTCGGAGTGGATTTGCACCGCCAGTTCACGCGTAGGCGCCATGATCAAGGCGCGCGGCTGATTGGTCTGGCGATCCTGTTTCGCCGGGTGAGTCAGCAAATAGTGAAAAGTAGACGCCAAAAACGCCAGCGTCTTTCCGGTACCGGTTTGCGCCTGACCTGCAACGTCACGCCCGGAGAGCGTGAGCGGCAATGCTAACGCCTGGATGGGCGTGCAATTGTGAAACCCTTTTTTCTCAAGGGCTTCAAGGACTAACGGGTGCAGGGCGAAGTCGGAAAACTTCTGTTCAGTCAAGTGTGTTTTGCTCATAGTGTGGTAGAATATCAGCTAACTATTGCTTTACGAAAGCACATCCGTTGAAATAAACGCGGTGCAATAAAATCACCTTGAGTTGGTTAATGCTACACCAACAAGGTAGACATAATCCTGTGGAGTAGAACATGAGCGATAAAATTATTCACCTGACTGACAGCAGCTTCGACGCTGACGTGCTGAAAGCGGAAGGGCCGATCCTGGTCGATTTCTGGGCTGAATGGTGTGGGCCGTGCAAGATGATTGCTCCGATTCTGGATGAGATTGCCGAAGAGTTCGAAGGCAAACTGACCATCACCAAGCTGAATATCGATCAGAACCCGGCTACCGCGCCCAAGTACGGTATCCGTGGCATCCCTACGCTGTTGCTGTTCAAGAACGGTGAAGTGGCCGCGACCAAGGTTGGCGCGTTGTCCAAAGGTCAGCTCAAAGATTTCCTGAACGCGAATCTGTAATCGGGCGGGAAGCCCAGTATCAGGCGCCTGGCGGTGATGTTCAATTCACCGCTAGACGCCTGCCAAGAAGCGTGTTAAGTTTAACCACACTGCATATAGAACTTGCCCGAAGTTTTAAATCTAAAGAGTTTGAATCTAAAGCTATACTCTGTGTCGAATCACTGGCGTTGAAAGTAAACTGAACTCAGCCCGTGTTTTGGCAATCAAACGGTTTTGCAAAAATCATTTTTAAGGTACCTTCGATCTTCAACCGTCAATGCGTGCGCCCGATGTAAGCCATTTCTTACCGCGACGGCTCTGCGCCCGGTGATCGAACGTCCAGTAAACAGGCACGCATCTCGCTGCCATACCATTCACGATACAAGTTCGAGACATACCCCGAGTTTAAGAACCCACCACTATGAATCTTACCGAATTAAAGAATACGCCGGTTTCTGAGCTGATTACTCTCGGCGAAAATATGGGGCTGGAAAACCTTGCCCGCATGCGCAAGCAGGACATTATCTTCTCCATTCTGAAGCAACATGCGAAAAGCGGAGAAGATATCTTCGGCGACGGCGTGCTCGAGATATTGCAGGATGGATTCGGTTTCCTCCGCTCTGGAGACAGTTCCTACCTCGCCGGTCCCGACGACATCTACGTATCCCCTAGCCAAATCCGCCGCTTCAACCTCCGCACAGGTGACACCATTTCCGGTAAGATTCGCCCGCCAAAAGAAGGCGAGCGCTATTTTGCCCTGTTGAAAGTCAACGAAGTCAACTACGACAAGCCGGAAAACGCCCGCAGCAAGATCCTGTTCGAGAACCTGACGCCGCTGCACGCCAATTCCCGTCTGCGGATGGAGCGCGGCAACGGCTCGACCGAAGACCTGACGGCGCGCGTACTGGATCTGGCGGCACCGATTGGCCGTGGCCAGCGCGGCCTGATCGTGGCGCCGCCGAAAGCCGGTAAAACCATGCTGCTGCAGAACATTGCGCAGAGCATCGCCTACAACCACCCAGACTGCGTGCTGATGGTGCTGCTGATCGACGAACGTCCGGAAGAAGTGACCGAGATGCAGCGTCTGGTGAAAGGCGAAGTGATCGCATCGACCTTCGACGAGCCGGCTTCGCGCCACGTGCAAGTGGCCGAAATGGTGATCGAGAAGGCCAAGCGTCTGGTTGAGCACAAGAAAGACGTGATCATTCTGCTCGACTCCATCACCCGTCTGGCGCGTGCCTACAATACCGTGGTACCGGCTTCCGGCAAGGTGCTGACCGGTGGTGTGGACGCCAACGCCCTGCATCGTCCGAAGCGTTTCTTCGGTGCGGCGCGTAACGTGGAAGAGGGCGGCAGCCTGACCATCATCGCGACCGCGCTGGTCGATACCGGTTCGAAGATGGACGAAGTGATCTACGAAGAATTCAAAGGTACCGGCAACATGGAATTGCACCTGGCGCGTAAAATCGCCGAGAAGCGCGTATTCCCTGCGATCGATTACAACCGCTCCGGTACCCGTAAAGAAGAGCTGCTCACCACTTCCGAAGAGCTGCAAAAAATGTGGATCCTGCGCAAAATCATTCACCCGATGGGTGAGATTGACGCGATGGAGTTCCTCATTAATAAGTTGGCGATGACTAAAACCAACGATGAATTCTTCGATATGATGAAACGCTCATAATTCGTTAAAAAATTCGCTGAACGCCACGCCTAGTCGTGGCGTTTTTCGCTTTTGGCGGATACGATAAGTAGCAGTAATGGAAAAGTAAGTTGTTTCCTCGACTTATTGAGAATTCATCTTGTTTGTCGGTCGGCTCGGTGCCGGTCGGCTTTGCTGCTGTCGTTTTGTCAGCCGATGCGAAGAAAATAGGCATGAATCACCGTTGTCATAGGAAATGACCGAAAGGTGGCGGGGGTCGATGGCACAAGCTATTGCCCGTGGTAAGCTGCCTTATCTTCTACAGAGATCTGTTAACTGTGAACTTACTCACTATGAGTACTGAAATTCTATTTGTTTTCCTGTTTTCTTTGGCTTTTCTCTTTGTTGCCCGCAAGGCGGCAAAACGTATTGGTCTGGTAGATAAACCCAATTATCGCAAACGCCATCAGGGGCTGATTCCACTGGTCGGCGGTATTTCCGTTTATGCCGGATTGTGCTTCGCGTTTTGGATTTCCGAACAACCTATCGCGCACGCCAAGCTTTATCTTACCTGCGCCGGCATTCTGGTGTTTGTGGGCGCGCTCGACGATCGTTTCGACATCAGCGTTAAAATCCGCGCCCTGGTGCAGGCGTTGGTCGGCATCGCCATGATGGTGTTCGCCGGTCTGTATCTGCGCAGCTTCGGCCATGTACTGGGCGACTGGGAGATGTTGCTGGGGCCGTTCGGCTATCTGGTGACGCTGTTTGCGGTATGGGCGGCGATCAACGCCTTCAACATGGTCGACGGCATTGATGGCCTGCTGGGTGGGCTGTCGTGCGTCTCCTTCGGCGCGCTGGGTCTGTTGCTGTACCTGAGCGGCCACCATGAGATGGCGTTCTGGTGCTTTGCGATGATCGCCACCATCGTTCCCTATATTTTGCTCAACCTCGGCATTCTCGGCCGCCGTTATAAGGTGTTCATGGGGGACGCCGGCAGTACCCTGATCGGCTTTACCGCCATTTGGCTGCTGCTGCAAAGCTCGCAGGGCAAGGCACACTCGATTAATCCGGTGACCGCACTGTGGATCATCGCTATTCCGCTGATGGACATGATAGCAATCATGTATCGTCGTTTACGCAAGGGGATGAGCCCCTTCTCTCCCGATCGTCAACATATTCACCACCTGATCATGCGAGCCGGCTTTACGCCGCGGCAGGCTTTTGTGTTGATTACCCTGGCGGCCGCATTGCTGGCGGCGGTTGGCGTGATCGGCGAACGCCTGACTTTTATCCCAGAGTGGGTTATGTTGGCATTATTCTTGCTTGCTTTCTTCCTGTACGGTTACTGCATCAAGCGCGCCTGGCGGGTTGCGCGGTACATTAAGCGTATCAAGCGTCGCCTGCGGCGTTCGAGCGATAACAAGCAAGTATCTTAACCAGAGGCTTTTTGGCTGTGATGAATCCAGAAACAACGTCTGACAAGCATACCCCGGCGGTGGATAACGAACTCGATATCCGCGGCCTGTGCTGCACCCTGTGGCGCGGCAAACCGTGGATTATCGGCATTGCGGTGCTGTTCGCGGCGGTCGCGCTGATCGTCTCTTATCTGGTAAAGCAAGAATGGAGCGCGACCGCAATCACCGACAAACCCACGGTAAATGCGCTGGGCGGTTACTACTCCCAGCAGCAGTTCCTGCGCAATCTGGATGTGCGCACGCTGCCGGCGACGGCCGGCGATCAGCCGAGCATCGCGGACGAAGCCTACAATGAGTTCATCATGCAGCTGGCGGCTTACGATACGCGTCGCGATTTCTGGCTGCAGAGCGATTACTACAAGCAACGTCAGGAAGGGGATGCCCGCGCGGATGCGGCGCTGCTCGACGAGCTGATCAACAACATCCTGTTCACGCCGCGCGACGACAAGAAAGTGCCGAACGACGGCGTGAAGCTGACGGCGGAAACTGCCGCGGACGCCAACCGCCTGCTGCGTCAATACGTGGCCTTCGCCAGCCACCGCGCTGCCCTGCACCTGAACGAAGAGATCCAGGGGGCGTGGGCCGCTCGCACTACCTCAATGAAGGCGCAGGTCAAGCGGCAGGAAGCGGTGGCGGAGTCGGTTTACAAGCGCGAGCTGAACACCACGCAGCAGGCGCTGAAAATCGCCGAAAGCCAGGGGATCAGCCGCGCGCAGACCGACACTCCGGCCGAGCAACTGCCGGATTCGGATCTGTTCCTGCTGGGCCGGCCTATGCTGCAGGCGCGTCTGGAAGGCCTGCAGGCCTCCGGCCCGACCTATGACCTGGATTACGATCAGAACCGCGCGATGCTGGCGACGCTGAACGTTGGCCCGACGTTGGATGAGAAGTTCCAGACCTATCGTTATTTGCGCACGCCGGAAGAGCCGGTAAAACGCGACAGCCCACGCCGGGTCTTCTGGCTGATTCTGTGGGGCGCGATGGGCGCTTTGGTTGGCGCGGGCGTTGCCTTGGCGCGTCGGCCGCGTAGTTAAAAATAATATAATAATCTGATGCAGGGCGCGTGAGCGCCCGATTCGCAGGCGGGGCCTGCGATTAACCGACCAAAAGAGATTCGCTGTGAAAGTGTTGACTGTTTTCGGCACCAGACCTGAAGCCATCAAAATGGCACCGCTGGTACATGCACTGGCCCAGGATGAGGCTTTTGACGCAAGAGTCTGCGTAACGGCACAGCATCGTGAGATGTTGGATCAGGTATTGCGGTTGTTTGAGATCACGCCGAATTACGACCTGAACATCATGAAACCCGGCCAGGGGCTAACGGAAATCACCTGCCGCATCCTGGAAGGGCTGAAAGGGGTGCTGGAAGACTTCAAACCGGACGTGGTGCTGGTGCACGGCGATACCACCACTACGCTGGCGACCAGCCTGGCGGCGTTCTATCAACGCATCCCCGTCGGGCATGTCGAGGCCGGGCTGCGTACCGGCAATCTGTATTCTCCCTGGCCGGAAGAGGCCAACCGCAAACTGACCGGCCACCTGGCGATGTACCATTTCGCGCCAACCGAGAACTCGCGCCAAAATCTGTTGCGCGAACTGCTGCCGGACAACCGTATTTTCGTGACCGGCAATACGGTGATCGACGCTCTGTTCTGGGTGCGTGACCGCGTGATGAGCGATGCCGCGCTGCGGGCTGGCCTGGCACAGCGTTATCCGTTCCTCGACGCCGACAAGAAACTGATCCTGGTCACCGGTCATCGCCGCGAAAGCTTTGGCGGCGGCTTTGAGCGAATTTGCAGCGCGCTGGCGGAGATCGCCCGCAATCACCCGGAAGTACAGGTGGTGTATCCGGTGCATCTCAATCCGAACGTCAGTGAGCCGGTGAATCGCATTTTGAAAGGCATCGACAACGTCATGCTGATCGAGCCGCAGGATTATCTGCCGTTTGTCTATTTGATGACCCAGGCTTACATGATCCTGACCGATTCCGGTGGCATTCAGGAAGAGGCGCCATCGTTAGGTAAACCGGTGCTGGTGATGCGCGACACCACCGAACGCCCGGAAGCGATAGATGCGGGCACGGTGCGTCTGGTCGGCACCGATGTGGCCAAAATTGTTGAAGCGGTGACCCGGCTGTTGACGGACGAAAGCGAATATCACGCGATGAGTCGGGCGCATAACCCATACGGTGACGGACATGCCTGTCAGCGTATCCTCGAAGCTTTAAAGAATCATCAGGTGACACTATGAGTTTTGACACTATTTCGGTTATCGGCCTGGGTTATATCGGCTTGCCAACGGCGGCGGCGTTCGCTTCCCGCAAGAAAAAAGTGGTGGGTGTAGATGTTAACCAACATGCGGTAGATACCATTAACCGCGGCGCGATCCACATCGTCGAACCGGATCTGGACAAAGTGGTCAAGGACGCCGTCGACGGCGGTTTCCTGCGGGCGGTGACCAAACCGCTGGCGGCCGATGCGTTCCTGATCGCGGTGCCTACGCCGTTCAAGGGCGATCACGAGCCGGATCTGGCCTATGTCGAAGCGGCGGCGAAATCGCTGGCGCCGGTGCTGAAAAAAGGCGATCTGGTGATCCTGGAGTCCACCTCGCCGGTGGGGGCCACCGAACAAATGGCGGACTGGCTGGCGCAGGCGCGCAGCGATCTCAGCTTCCCGCAGCAAGCGGGCGAAGCGGCGGACGTGAATATCGCCTACTGCCCGGAGCGCGTGTTGCCGGGGCAGGTGATGGTGGAGCTGATTCAAAACGACCGCGTGATCGGCGGCATGACGCCGAAGTGCTCGGAACGTGCCAGCGCGCTGTACAAGATTTTCCTCGAGGGCGAATGTGTGATCACCAACTCGCGCACCGCCGAGATGTGCAAGCTGACGGAAAACAGCTTCCGCGACGTAAATATCGCCTTTGCCAACGAACTGTCGTTGATCTGCGCTGAGCAGGGGATCAACGTCTGGGAACTGATCCGCCTGGCGAACCGCCATCCGCGGGTGAATATTCTGCAGCCGGGGCCGGGCGTCGGTGGTCACTGCATTGCCGTCGATCCGTGGTTTATCGTGGCGCAGAATCCGCAGCAGGCACGCCTGATCCACACCGCACGCCTGGTGAACGACGGCAAACCGCTGTGGGTGGTCGACCGGGTGAAAGCGGCGGTGGCCGATTGTCTGGCCGCCACCGACAAGCGCGCGTCCGAGGTCAAAATTGCCTGCTTCGGCCTGGCCTTCAAACCGAATATCGATGATTTGCGTGAAAGCCCGGCGGTAGAAGTGGTACATCTGATCGCCGAATGGCACGTCGGCGAAACGCTGGCGGTGGAACCGAACGTCGAACAGTTGCCGAAGTCATTGGCCGGCCATGTGACGTTGACGCCAATCGCGGAAGCGTTGCAGCAGGCCGATGTGATCGTGATGTTGGTCGATCACCAGCAGTTCAAGGCCATCCGGCCGGAAGAGATCAAGCAAAGCTGGGTGGTGGATACTAAGGGAGTCTGGCGTTGAAACGTATTTTAGTTACCGGTGGTGCCGGTTTCATTGGCTCCGCGGTTGTGCGGCACATCATCGAGGCCACCGGCGATAGCGTGGTGGTGGTGGATAAGCTGACCTATGCCGGTAACCTCGAGTCGCTGGCGGTGGTGGCCGAGAGCGAGCGCTATGCTTTCGAGCAGGTCGACATCTGCGATCGTGCCGAGCTGGATCGGGTATTTGCCCAGTATCAGCCGGACGTGGTGATGCACCTGGCGGCGGAAAGCCACGTCGATCGTTCTATCGACGGCCCAGCGGCCTTTATCGAGACCAACGTGGTGGGCACTTACACTATGCTGGAAGCGGCGCGCCAGTACTGGCAGCCGTTGGCTGCAGAGAAGAAGCAGGCTTTCCGTTTCCATCATATCTCCACCGACGAAGTGTATGGCGACCTGCACGGCACCGACGATCTATTCACCGAAACCACGCCGTATGCGCCGAGCAGTCCGTATTCCGCCTCCAAGGCGTCGAGCGATCATCTGGTGCGCGCCTGGTTGCGCACCTACGGTTTGCCGACCCTCGTGACCAACTGCTCGAACAACTACGGCCCTTATCACTTCCCGGAGAAGCTGATTCCGTTGGTGATCCTGAATGCGGTAGCCGGCAAACCGCTGCCGGTATACGGCAACGGCGCGCAGGTGCGTGACTGGCTGTATGTCGAAGATCACGCGCGCGCGCTCTATCAGGTCGTGACCGAAGGCGTGGTAGGCGAAACTTACAATATCGGCGGCCATAACGAGCGCAAGAATATCGAAGTGGTGCAGACCATTTGCGATCTGCTGGAAGAACTGGCGCCGAACAAGCCGCAGGGCGTGGCGAACTACCGCGATCTGATCACTTACGTGAAGGATCGCCCGGGTCACGATATGCGTTACGCCATCGACGCCGGCAAAATCGATCGTGAGTTGGGCTGGCGGCCGCAGGAAACCTTCGAAAGCGGCCTTCGCAAAACCGTAGTTTGGTACCTGAACAACGAGACCTGGTGGCGCCGGGTGCAAGACGGTTCTTATGCCGGCGAGCGTTTGGGGCTGTCAGATTAATTTAACGCCGTGTCGCTCTGCGGCTGCGCGGCGGGTTTTGGAGCAAGTATGAAAGGTATTATTCTGGCCGGCGGTTCCGGTACGCGTCTGCATCCGATCACGCGCGGCGTGTCCAAGCAACTGCTGCCGATCTACGACAAACCGATGGTCTATTATCCGTTGTCGGTGCTGATGCTGGCGGGAATCAAAGATATTCTGATTATCTCCACGCCGGAAGATCTGCCTTCATTCAAGCGGCTTTTGGGCAGTGGTGAAGCATTCGGTATCAATCTCAGCTATGCCGAACAGCCAAGTCCCGATGGCCTGGCTCAAGCATTTTTGATCGGTGAAGAATTTTTGGCCGGTGAGCCGAGCTGTCTGGTTTTGGGCGACAATATTTACTTTGGTCAGGGGTTCAGTCCCAAGTTGAGAAGCGTTGCAGCACGCACCACCGGCGCGACCGTGTTTGGCTATCAGGTGATGGATCCCGAGCGCTTTGGCGTGGTGGAGTTTGACGACCACTTCCGCGCGCTGTCGATCGAAGAAAAACCGGTTAAACCGAAGTCTAACTGGGCGGTGACCGGCCTGTACTTCTACGATAGCCAGGTGGTGGAGTTTGCCAAACAGGTGAAGCCTTCGGAGCGCGGCGAGCTGGAAATCACCAGCATTAACCAGATGTATCTGGAACGCGGAGAGCTGAACGTCGAGCTGCTGGGGCGTGGTTTCGCCTGGTTGGATACCGGCACGCACGACAGTCTGCTGGAAGCCAGCAGCTTCGTGCAGACGGTAGAAAAACGCCAGGGCTTTAAAATCGCCTGTCTCGAGGAGATCGCCTGGCGCAATGGCTGGCTGGATGATGAGGGCGTAAAACGCGCGGCTCAGACGCTGGCCAAAACCGGTTACGGCAAATATTTACTGGATTTACTGCATGCGCGTCCACGCCAGTATTGAGCCGCTGGTTTGGGAGAGCGACTTCTTCCAATTAGAGAGCGCCAAATTACATTTCGATAGCTCGGCGGCACCCGTAGCCGAGGCTGATTTGGATGCCTATGCGTTGGTGCAGGCCAAAATTCCCGCTTATCGCCTGGGATGGGCCGATGCGCTGTCGACGCTGGGATTCCGGCTGGTCGAAGGGGAAGTGGACCTGGTGGTGAACGTTGCGCCTGAAAGCGCGATGGCCGATGCCGCTTCGGCGGTTGCGGTGCGTCAGGCCGTTCCCGAGGACATCCCGTCATTGCGCGCTGCCGCCGGTGAGGTGTTCGCTGCCAGCCGATTTCGCGCCCCGTGGTACGATCGCGCCGATAGCGGGCGATTCTATGCGGCCTGGATCGAAAAAGCGGTGCAGGGCACCTTTGATCATCAATGCTTGCTGGTGCTGGATAGCCAGGGGCAACCCGAAGGCTTTGTCAGCCTGCGTGACATTGGCGGCCAGGAAATGCGCATTGGCCTGTTGGCGGCGTTCCCCGGCGCATCCGGCCGGGGCGTGGGCGCCAGGCTGATGACGGCGGCGATCGCCGAATGTCGGCAGCAGGGGATGCAGCGCCTGCGGGTTGCGACCCAGGTGGGCAATATCGCCGCATTACGACTCTATCAACGACAGGGTGCCGTGATTGAAAGCACCGCGTACTGGTTATACAGAGGTAGACATGATTCCATTTAACGCTCCACCGGTTGTTGGCACTGAACTGGAATATATGCAGGCTGCCATGGGCAGCGGCAAATTGTGCGGCGACGGCGGTTTCACCCGCCGCTGCCAGCAGTGGATGGAACAGCGTTTCGGCAGCGCGAAAGTGTTGTTGACGCCTTCCTGCACCGCGTCGTTGGAAATGGCCGCCATTCTGCTGGATATCCAGCCGGGTGACGAAGTGATCATGCCAAGCTTTACCTTCGTTTCCACTGCCAACGCCTTTGTGCTGCGCGGCGCCAAAGTGGTGTTCGTCGACCTGCGTCCAGACACCATGAACATCGACGAAACCAAAATCGAAGCGGCGATCACCGATAAAACCCGCGCGATTGTGCCGGTACACTATGCCGGCGTGGCCTGCGAGATGGATACCATCATGGCGCTGGCGAAGAAATATAACCTGTTCGTGGTGGAAGATGCCGCGCAGGGCGTGATGTCGACCTACAAAGGCAAGGCATTGGGCACCATTGGCCATATCGGCTGCTTCAGCTTCCATGAAACCAAAAACTACACCGCCGGCGGCGAAGGCGGCGCGACGCTGGTGAACGATCCGGCCCTGATCGATCGGGCGGAAGTCATCCGCGAAAAAGGCACCAACCGCAGCCAGTTCTTCCGTGGCCAGGTAGACAAATATACCTGGCGCGACATCGGTTCCAGCTATCTGATGTCCGACCTGCAGGCCGCCTACCTGTGGGGCCAGCTGGAAGTGGCGGAGCGCATCAACCAGCGCCGTTTGGCTCTGTGGCAGAAGTACTACGACTGCTTCCTGCCGTTGGCCCGGTCAGGCCGCATCGAACTGCCGGTAATCCCGGCCGACTGCGTGCATAACGCGCACATGTTCTATATCAAGCTGCGCGATATCGAAGAGCGCACGGCCTTTATCGACTACCTGAAGGAAGCCGAAATCATGGCGGTGTTCCACTATATCCCGCTGCATGATTGCCCGGCCGGCGAACGCTTTGGCCGCTTTGCCGGCGAAGATCGTTACACCACGCAGGAAAGCGCGCGCCTGGTGCGCTTGCCGCTGTTCTACAATATGTCTGATGTCAATCAGCGTACGGTAATCAATACCATCCTGAGTTTCTTTGCCTGATATGTCGTTGGCAAAAGCATCGATATGGACCGCTGGCTCCACGCTGATCAAAATCGGCGTGGGGCTGTTGGTGGTGAAACTGCTGGCGGTGGCGTTTGGCCCCAGCGGGGTGGGGCAGGCGGGTAACTTCCGCCAGTTGATTACCGTGCTGGGCGTGCTGTCCGGCGCGGGCATTTTTAACGGTATCACCAAATACGTGGCGGAGTACCACCAGGATCCGCAGCGTCTGCGTCTGGCGGTGGGCACCGCGTCGAGCATCGTGCTGGGCTTTTCGACCTTGCTGGCGCTGGTGTTTCTGTTCGCCGCCGAACCGATCAGCATCGGGCTGTTCGGGCATGCCGATTACGTCGATGTGGTGCGCGCCGTCGCTTTCATTCAGATGGGCATCGCCTACGCCAACCTGTTTATGGCGGTGCTGAAAGGCTATCGCGACGCGATGGGCAATGCGCTGGCGGTGATCGGCGGCAGCCTGCTCGGCGTGGTGGCTTATTACCTGTGCTTCAAGCTGGGCGGTTATGAAGGCGCGTTGGCGGGGCTGGCGCTGGTGCCGGCGTTGGTGGTGCTGCCGGCCGGGCTGATGCTGTGGCGGCGCAAAACGCTGCCGTTGCGCTACCTGGCGCCGCGCTGGGACAAACTCGTGGCCGGCAACCTCGGCAAGTTCACCGTCATGGCGCTGATCACTTCGGTGACGCTGCCGGTGGCCTATGTGATGATGCGTAACCTGTTGGCCGCGCATTACGGTTGGGATGAAGTGGGGATCTGGCAGGGCGTCAGCAGCATTTCCGATGCCTATCTGCAGTTCATCACCGCCTCGTTTACCGTCTATCTGCTGCCGACGCTGTCGCGGCTGACGGACAAGGGCGCCATCTCGCGGGAGATCGTGCGCTCGTTGAAATTCGTGCTGCCGGCGGTAGCGGCGGCGAGCTTTACGGTGTGGCTGCTGCGTGATTTCGCCATCTGGCTGCTGTTCTCGGATAAATTCGTCGCCATGCGCGATCTGTTTGCCTGGCAGCTGGTGGGCGACGTGCTGAAAGTCGGGGCTTATGTGTTCGGCTATCTGGTGATCGCCAAAGCGTCGCTGCGCTTCTATATCCTGACGGAAGTCAGCCAGTTTCTGCTGCTGACGCTGTTCTCGCACTGGCTGATCCCGCTGCACGGCGCGCTGGGGGCGGCTCAGGCCTATATGGCAACCTACATCGTGTATTTCGCGCTCTGTAGCTGCGTATTTCTTATCTATCGTAGACGAGTATGACCACACTGATTCACGTTCTGGGATCCGATATCCCGCATCATAACCAGACGGTGCTGCGCTTCTTCAACGACGTGCTGGCGCCGCGTTTGCCGGCTGAGCAGACGCGGCATTTTATGGTGGCGGCCAAGGATGTGGCGGCACTGGGTGATTTCCCCGCCCTGAACATTGAGCCCTACGCAGACAAGAAAAGCCTGGCGGCGGCGGTCATCGCGCGCGCTCAGGCCGATCGCGATGCGCGCTTCTTCCTGCACGGCCAGTTCAATCCGGGGCTGTGGCTGGCGCTGCTGAGCGGCAAGATCAAGGCGCGTCAGGTCAGTTGGCATATTTGGGGCGCCGATCTGTATGAAGACGCCACCAGCTGGAAATTCCGGCTGTTCTATCTGCTGCGCCGCATTGCGCAGGGGCGAGTAGGGAACGTGTTTGCTACCCGCGGCGACGTGATCCACTACCAGCAGCGCCATGCGCGGGTGCCGGCCTCGCTGCTGTACTTCCCGACCCGCATGGATCCGGCGCTGACCGACGTTCACGTCGAGAAAAACCTGGCCGGGCCGATGACGATTCTGGTGGGTAACTCCGGCGATCGCAGCAATCGGCATATCGAAGCGCTGCAGGCGATTCATCAGCAGTTCGGCGCCGACGTGCGCGTGATCCTGCCGATGGGTTATCCGGGCAATAACGATACCTACATCGAGCAGGTGCGCGCCGCCGGGTTGCCGCTGTTCGGCGAGAAAAACCTGCAGCTGCTCACGCAGCAGGTGGCGTTTGAGGATTATCTCAATATTCTGCGCGCTTGCGATCTCGGCTATTTCATTTTCAATCGCCAGCAGGGGATTGGCACCTTGTGCCTGCTGATTCAGTTCGGCGTGCCTTTCGTGCTCAGCCGGCAAAACCCGTTCTGGCAGGATTTGGCGGAACAGCATCTGCCGGTGCTGTTCTACGGCGATTCGCTGGACGAGGCGGTGGTGCGTGAAGCGCAGCGTCAGCTGGCGGCGGTGGATAAACAGGCGATCGCCTTCTTCAATCCGAACTATGTCGACGGTTGGCAGCGAGCCCTGGCGTTGGCGGCGGGAGAGCACTCATGACGTTGGCGCAATTCGGCGGCCTGTTCGTCGTCTATCTGGTCAGCCTGACGTTTATCCTGACGCTGACCTATCAGGAGTTTCGGCGCGTGCGCTTTAACTTCAACGTCTTCTTCTCGCTGCTGTATTTGCTGACGTTTTATTTCGGTTTTCCTTTGACCTGCCTGCTGGTGTTCCAGTTTGACGTCGAGGTAGTGCCGGTGGAGTTTCTGCTGTACGCCCTGCTGTCGGCGACGGCGTTTTACGCCATCTATTACGTTACCTACAAGACCCGGCTGCGCAAGCGCCGCACGCAGCCGCGCGCTGCGCTGTTTACCATGAACCGGGTGGAAACCCATATGACCTGGGTGCTGCTGGCGCTGGTGGCGATCGGTACCGTTGGGATCTTCTTCATGCAGAACGGCTTCCTGCTGTTCAAGCTCAATTCCTACAGCCAGATCTTCTCAAGCGACGTGTCCGGCGTGGCGCTCAAGCGGTTCTTTTACTTCTTCATTCCGGCGATGCTGGTGGTCTATTTCCTGCGGCAGGATCTGCGCGCCTGGTTCTTGTTCCTGGTGGCGACGGTGGCGTTCGGCATTCTGACCTACGTGATCGTCGGCGGCACCCGCGCCAACATCATCATCGCCTTCGCGCTGTTCCTGTTTATCGGCATCGTGCGCGGCTGGATCACGCTGTGGATGCTGGCGGCGGCGGGCATATTCGGCGTGGTCGGCATGTTCTGGCTGGCGTTGAAGCGCTACAGCCTGGACGTCAGCGGCGCGGAGGCGTTTTATACCTTCCTCTACCTGACCCGCGATACCTTCTCGCCGTGGGAAAACCTGGCGCTGCTGTTGCAAAATTACGACAAGATCGATTTCCAGGGCCTGGCGCCGATCTTGCGTGATTTCTACGTCTTTATCCCTACCTGGCTCTGGCCCGGCCGGCCGGACGTGGTGCTGAACTCGGCCAACTACTTCACCTGGGAAGTGCTGAACAACCACTCCGGGCTGGCGATTTCGCCGACGCTGATCGGTTCGCTGGTGGTGATGGGCGGCGCGCTGTTTATCCCGCTCGGCGCGATTCTGGTGGGCATGATCATCAAGTGGTTCGACTGGCTGTATGAGCTGGGCAAAACCGAGCCGAACCGCTATAAGGCGGCCATTCTGCAGGGGTTCTGCTTCGGCGCGGTGTTCAACATGATCGTGTTGGCGCGGGAAGGGGTGGATTCATTCGTGTCGCGCGTGGTGTTCTTCTGCATTATTTTCGGCGCCTGTCTGGTGCTGGCGAAGTTGCTGTATTGGCTGTTCGATACCGCCGGGCTGATCAAGGCCAGAGTGACGCGCACCCGCGCGCTGGCGTCGCCGCCTCGGGCCAACGGTCTTTTGTAAGGGTAATGAGAACGATGGAAGCAAAGATTTCGGTGCCGCAGTATGAGCTGCGCGGTTTCAGCCTGTGGGGCTTTCGCGATATGGCGCACTGCATGGACTTTTTGTTCGACGACGGCCGGGTAAAACAGGGCACGCTGGTGGCCATGAACGCGGAAAAGATCCTGAAGGCGGAAGAGGACCAGGCGCTGCATGCGTTGCTGGATGAGGCGGAGTACAAGTACGCCGACGGCATCAGCATGGTGCGCTCGATTCGCCGCAAATACCCGGCGGCGGACGTTTCGCGCGTTGCGGGCGCCGATCTGTGGGAAGCCTTGATGCAACGCGCCGGCCGTGAAGGCACGCCGGTCTTCCTGGTCGGCGGCAAGCCGGAGGTTTTGGCGGAAACCGAGCAAAAGCTGCGCAGCCAGTGGAATGTCAACCTGGTGGGCAGCCAGGACGGCTACTTCAAACCGGATCAGCGCGAGGCGCTGTTCGAGCGTATTCGTGCCAGCGGCGCCGCGATCGTGACGGTGGCGATGGGATCGCCGAAGCAGGAGATTCTGATGCGCGACTGCCGCAAGGTGCATCCGCAGGCGCTGTATATGGGCGTGGGCGGCACCTACGACGTCTTTACCGGCCATGTGAAGCGTGCGCCCAAGGTGTGGCAGAACCTCGGTCTGGAATGGCTCTACCGCCTGCTCAGCCAACCCAGCCGCATCGGCCGGCAGTTGAAGCTGTTGAAGTTTGTCGGCTACTACTACAGCGGCAAGATGTAACCCCTCATCCGGGGCGGAAAGTGCTGTTCCGCTCCGGTCTGCTGTACCAATAATCTGCTTTTGCGCGTTTCTCCCGCATATCTATAACCCTCGGCCCTAAACGTCGTCGCATTTATTCCATAAAGTTTTAAATTGCGGTTTGCTTATAGCGACGAAATGCGAAACGATACCGCCCGGAAATTATCCCTGGCCGCTGAAGCTTGATGCGACAGCGCTGAACGATGTCCTTCTCACGGTCACTTCGCTCCGACAACCCGTTGATGCCAATCCGATCGGCAGGGGATGATTTATTCTTTTAATAATGACAATAACGACCGGCAGCGGCCGGCAGGCAAACACGACCCGAGAAAAATTATTGAGGATTTATGGCACACAAAGAGAAACCGCAAGGGCTACACCGGGGCCTTGAGGCCCGGCATATCGAGCTTATCGCTCTGGGGGGCACCATCGGTGTCGGCCTGTTTATGGGCTCGGCCAGTACGCTGAAATGGGCGGGGCCGTCGGTGCTGCTGGCTTACATTATCGCCGGGCTGTTCGTGTTCTTCATTATGCGTTCGATGGGGGAAATGCTGTTCCTCGAGCCGGTCGCCGGGTCGTTTGCCGTTTACGCGCATAAGTACATGAATCCCTACTTCGGTTACCTGACCGCCTGGGGCTACTGGTTTATGTGGATTGCCGTCGGCATTTCTGAAATCACCGCCATCGGGGTGTATGTACAGTTCTGGTTCCCGGAAATACCGCAGTGGGTGCCGGCGCTGATCGCCGTGGCGATGGTCGCGTTGGCCAACCTGGCGGCGGTGCGCCTGTACGGTGAGCTGGAGTTCTGGTTCGCCATGATCAAGGTCACCACCATCATCGTGATGATTCTGGTGGGGCTGGGGGTGATCTTCTTCGGCTTCGGCAACGGCGGTGAACCTATCGGTTTCGCCAATTTGACGGCGCACGGCGGTTTCTTTGCCGGCGGCTGGAAAGGCTTCCTGTTTGCGCTGTGCATCGTGGTGGCGTCCTATCAGGGGGTTGAACTGGTGGGCATCACCGCCGGGGAAGCCAAGAACCCGCAGGTGACGCTGAAACGCGCGATCAACAATATCCTGTGGCGCATCCTGATCTTCTATGTCGGTGCGATCTTCGTCATTGTCACCATCTTCCCGTGGAACGGCATCGGCACCACCGGCAGCCCGTTCGTGCTGACCTTCGCCAAGATCGGCATCGTTGCCGCCGCCGGCATCATCAACTTCGTGGTGTTGACCGCCGCGCTCTCCGGTTGCAACAGCGGCATGTACAGCGGCGGCCGCATGCTGTACGCCCTGGCCAAGAACCGCCAACTGCCGGCGGCGCTCACCAAGCTTTCCGCCAGCGGCGTGCCGGTGAACTGCATCGCCGTCACCATCGGCTGCCTGTTGGTGGGCTCCGCGCTGAACTACATCATCCCGAATCCGGAGCAGGTGTTCGTTTATGTCTACAGCGCGAGCGTGCTGCCGGGCATGGTGCCGTGGTTCGTGGTGCTGATAAGCCAACTCTATTTCCGCCGCGCCCATAAGGAAGCGATCAAAAACCACAGCTTTAAGTCGATCATGTTCCCGTATGTGAACTATCTGACCATTGCTTTTCTGGTTTGCGTGCTGGTCGGCATGGGAATCAACCCGGATACGCGCATTTCCCTGCTGGTCGGGGCGATTTTCTTAGCCGGCGTCAGCCTGTGCTACTTCGCTTTCGGCATGCACAAGAAACATCATCCGGTTGAAAATCGGGTAGAAACGCGCCAATAAACGGCGAAAAGGGGCTACGGAGTGCGCTTTTGTGCGCGGGAGTGAGCAAAGCGTAATCAAACGCAACATTTCTGCGAAAAAGCACTAGACAGGATTGGCGTAAATCCGTAGTATCCCCTCCCGCAACGGCGCTACGCGCCCGTAGCTCAGCTGGATAGAGCGCTGCCCTCCGGAGGCAGAGGTCTCAGGTTCGAATCCTGTCGGGCGCGCCATTAAGTTTGTGCGCAGGAGCTGCGGTGGTATATTACCGCGTGAGTAAGAAGTAGTAATGGTGGCTATAGCTCAGTTGGTAGAGCCCTGGATTGTGATTCCAGTTGTCGTGGGTTCGAGTCCCATTAGCCACCCCACTTCCTGACGAAGTGACGATTTAGCAGTATTTTTTGACAGTGCGAAGGTGGCGGAATTGGTAGACGCGCTAGCTTCAGGTGTTAGTGTTCTTACGGACGTGAGGGTTCAAGTCCCTCTCTTCGCACCACGCAAAATATCTGATAAATATAAGATTTATATGGACAATGGTCTGATAAATCGGGTAGTATGAGCAACACAAATCGGCGAGTAGCGCAGCTTGGTAGCGCAACTGGTTTGGGACCAGTGGGTCGGAGGTTCGAATCCTCTCTCGCCGACCACTTTCAAAAAAACCGACGCAAGTCGGTTTTTTTACGCCTGCAGTTTATGAGGATGAGTACCTCCGCAGGAGGTTCGAACCTCGCGAAGCGAGACGAAGGTAGGCCCGTGCAGCAATGCGCGGGCTTTTTGCGTATCTAAGGATGGGCACTTTGTCTCTGTCGGCAAGCGTGTTGGTTTTCAGCGACAGCGCCATCCAGCGCTGTCGTCAGGCTGAGACAAATAATTGATTGATTTAAAAAGATAAAATGGGCTTTGGCTTAAGTCGTCGTTTTGAGGCGACATTCTTATTACGGCTGCTGGTATGGAATGCCAGAGAGTGGCATATAACAGGAAAGACAGGGTTAAATTAAAAATTAATATATTTCAATGCATTGAGACCCGTTTTTTATTGGGAATGGCCTCAGCCTTAAAGTTGGCACGCCAAGTGCAATATCAATAGCGTAGATGCTCATTCCACCTCTTATGTTCGCCTTAGGCCTCATAAACCCTGGGAATGACGCAGAGCCGATTTAGGGTGCCTATCGCCCACGAGAACGATGACTAACCCGTCATCACGCTCAGGGCAAAACGTTGAGTGAGGCACCGCCCCTGTTGTCCTAGACCTGATTGCTTCTTTATACACTTGCCCTACGGCAAGTGTTTTTTTTGCGCCTCAGGATGTTAACTGGCAAAAAAAAGCGCGGCATCAAGAGCCGCGCTGTTCTTCAATCGTGCAGGGCGCTATTCGCCGCCGTTCTGTTTCAGCGTCAACATCAGTCCTTCGCGCCGCATCTGCGCCGCTTCATCCGAACGATGCAGTTTTTCCAGCGTATCGGCCAACCAGGCGTAGTCGTAGGCATCCGGGCGCTGTTTCAGCGCTTCGCGGAAGACGTCGGCCGCCTGCTGCCATTCGCCGTGTTTCATCAGCAACTGCCCCAGCGTGCTGTTCAGCAGCGGCGTCGCGCCGTGCTGCTTCATCTGCTGGCGCAGCGCTTTCTCCAACTGCTCGGGGTTGCCGGACTTCAGCCGCGGCAGCAGCAGCACCAGGCGCTCGTCGTATTGGCGCTTCAGGCTGTCGAGCACGATCTCCTGCGCCAGTTCGTGGTCGTTGCATTCGATCAGGTGTTCCACCATCGCGATTTGCAGCGGCACTTCGTGACGCGTCTTGCGGCTCTGATCTTTCCACCAGCGCTTCAGGCCTTCGCTGCCTTCGTCCGCCATCGCCTGATTCATCAGCCCGATATAAGCCTGCTGCTGCAATGCCTGCAGTTGCTCTTCGCTGTGGAGTTCGATTTTACGCATCGACGGCAGCACTTCCAGCAGCGACGCATAGGCGCCGGTGCGCAGATAGGCTTGTTCCGCCAGGCGCAATACTTCCGGATGACGCGGCGCCTGGTTCAGCAGGCGATCGACGCCGTGGCGCGCGGCATGGTTCTCGCCCTGCGCCAGCTGGATGCGAACCCGGGTGATATCCACCGGCAGCTGATCGGTGTCGGCCGCTTCGGCAGCGCGCTCCAGATATTGGTTGGTGCGGAAATCATCGCCGCGTTGCTGTGCGGCCTCGGCGGCCAGCAGGTAGTTCACCACCGGCTGTTCGGCGTGATCGGCGTTGCGCGTCATCAGCTTCTCGACCTGCTTGTAGTCGCCTTCCGCCAGCTTGATCAGCGCGGCTTTGGTTTGCTGGCGCGCGCGAGTGCGCTTGCGGCCGATAAACCAACCGCGCGTGCGGGCGCCGGTGCGGAAGAGACGGCGCAGGATCCACTCGATCGCCAGCAGCACCACGAACAGCAGCACCAGCATGATCGCCAGGCCGGTGACGCTGGTTTCGATATTGTAGTTGTCGGTCTGGATCAGCACATAGCCTTGATGCCCGGCCAACATCGGCCCGAGCACCACGCTGGCGATCACCACCAGGAACAGAAATAGCACGCGTAACATGGCTTAACCCTCCTGGTGAGCGGCAGGGGACTGGGTCATCAGGTTGCGCACCCGGGTCTGCATCACTTTTTCCAGCAGCGGCTGGCTTTTCAGCTGATCCGGCACGTCCATCGAGATCGACTGTTGGCTCAGGCTGTCCAGCTCTTCCAGGAAGGCCTTGGTCGCCGGATCGGTGGTGTCGAAATAGGCGCGCACCCAGGTGGAGACGGTTTCCAGCGATTGCTTGTAGGTCTCGTTCTGGTGGCGCGGGATGGCCTGCGCGGCCACCAGCAGGCGCGAACGGATGTTTTCGCGCAGGTAGATGTCCTGGTTCGGCGCCAGCAGCGGTTCGGCGCTGGCGTCGCGGCGGCGGATGGTAATGAAGTCGGCCATGAAATTGCGCCAGCTCTTGGCCAGGTTCTGCCGCCACTCGGCGATCGAACCGGAGAGCTCGCTGCTGTTTTGATCCATCGGCGCTTCGTCGGTGTCGTTGTCCGCCAAGCGCAGGTTATCCACCTGATTGGACAGCTGATTGACCTTGAGGATGATGCCGTCGTAATCGACCTGGGTCAGCGTAGCAAGCGTGCCGATGTCTTCGGTAATGGCGCGGCGCACGTCGAGCAGGCTAGGATCGTTCATGTCAGCCAGGCTGGCGTCGGCGCTTTTCAGCAGCGCGGCGGCGCTGGTCACGTCCTGATCGCTCCACAGCTTGCGGCCGGCCATTTTCACCAGGAAATCGGCCTGCGCCAGCAGCCAGGTTTTGGCGTCGCTGCCGGAGATGGTCGCCACTTTTTCCTGCAGCTCGCTCAGTTGGCGCGCGAGGTTAGCCTGCTCGCGATCGGCGGCGTCCAGGGTTTTACCCTGCTGCTGCAACAGGCCTTCCAGCGCGTTTCTTTCCTGCTGCTGGCTCTGCTTCACGCCTTCAAGCTGCTGCTGCAGCGCCTGATTGGCGGCGATCAGCTGTTGCGCCTGCTGGTGCGTGTGGTAATAGCCGCCCGCGCCGAGGGCGATGACCAGCACGATAGCGATCGCGCCGAGCACCGGGCCGGTGTTCTTGCCTTTGCGGCTGGCAGCGGCTGGCTGCTGGGAGCTCTCAACCGCGGTGGTTGGCTCTTCAACCGGGGCGGATGGGGTATTTTGTTCCGTCATAGTGGCACATCCCATAGTCAGATTATTGTAGTGCGCGGATCAGCGCGTCATTATCGGCGTTGTCAGCTACCCGAATCGTACGCCAGCCCAAATCCCGGGCGAGGGTAGCCAGGCGTTCGCTCACTACTACCAGGCGGCAACGCAGCAGCCATGAAGAACGATAGTAATCAGGAACTAAAGTATAGAGCTGTTGTAACATTTCACCGCTGGTCACCACCAGCGTATCCACACCGGCGCGCTGCCAGTGGGCGCTCTGCTCGCTGCCGTCGTAGTGCACGGGGCTGCGTTGATAGCATTCATAATAGCTGACGTCGGCGCCGCGCTCGCTCAGCGTCGTGCCCAGCAACTCGCGGCCGCCGTTGCCGCGCAAAATCAGCGCGCGTTTGCCCGCCAGCTTTTGCAGCGCCGGCAGCAGCAGCAGCGTTTCGCTGATCTCGCGTTCGCGCGGGTATTCCACCGGCAAACTGCTGATGCGGTGCAGCGCCAGCCCGGTGGTGCGGCCGATGGCGTAATAATTCAGGTGCGCGGGCCAGCTCAGCCCGGCGCGGCCGATGACCGAATCGGCATAGTTCACCGAATGCTGCGACAGCACGAACACCAGATCGCCGGCGTTCAACTGCTGCAACGCCTGCGGCAGCTGCGGCAGATCGCCACCGGGGGCGAAGTCGATCAGCGGTGCATGATAGGCAACCCGGCCGAGTGCGCGCAGCCGGCTCACTAACTGTTCTCCCGAAGGCGATGGGCGGGTTACCAGGATCGTCATGCCGGCGGATTTCCCTGATAAACTTCGCGCAGGATCTCGCGCGCGCCGCGCGCCAGCAGCTCTTCCGCCAGCTCAACGCCCATCCGTTCGGCCTCGGCGGCCGGGCCGCGGCGCTCGCCGCGCACCATCTGGCTACCGTCCGGCGCGCCGACCAGGGCACGCAGCCACAGGCTGTCGCCATCCAGTTCGGCATAGCTGCCGATCGGCACCTGGCAGCCGCCTTCCAGACGGGTGTTCATCGCCCGTTCGGCGCGCACGCGTGTTTCGGTGGCCGCATGGTTCAGCGGCGCCAGCAGCGCGCGGGTGACGCTGTCGTCGAGACGGCATTCAATGCCGACCGCACCTTGGCCGACCGCCGGCAGGCACTCTTCGGCGCTCAGCGGGCTGCGGATGCGTTGCTCCAGCCCCAGGCGTTTCAGGCCGGCCACCGCCAGAATAATTGCGTCATAGTCGCCGTTGTCCAACTTGGCCAGGCGAGTGCCGACGTTGCCGCGCAGGTCGCGCACGATCAGATCCGGGCGGCGTTCACGCAGCTGGCACTGGCGGCGCAGGCTGGAAGTGCCGACCACGCTGCCCTGCGGCAGTTGATCGAGCGAGGCGAAACGGTTGGAAACAAAAGCGTCGCGCGGATCTTCGCGTTCGCAAATGGTGGTCAAACCCAGGCCGGCGGGGAAATCGACCGGCACGTCTTTCATCGAGTGCACGGCGATGTCGGCGCGGCCTTCCAGCAGCGCCAGCTCGAGTTCTTTAACAAACAGGCCTTTACCGCCGACTTTCGCCAGCGGCGTATCCAGAATAACGTCGCCGCGCGTCACCATCGGCACCAACTCGACCTGCAGGCCGGGATGGCAGGCCATCAGACGTTGCTGCACATAATGTGCTTGCCAGAGTGCAAGCGGGCTTTGTCGGGTGGCAATTCGAATAATTTTGTCTAACATGCTTGTTACCGTTTTTATATTTCGCCATCCATCCTACCACTGAGAGCCAATACTGTCAGTGCAAGAAGCCGGAGGCGGAAAAAGGACAACGGAATCAAAGGGACGTGTGATGTGCTTTGGGGCAGTTAACACTGCGGGTAAATCGTTTAGGGAAGCGCTACAATAATTGTGAAGCGTTACCTCCTTTACGGTCAATCAGCAAGGTGTTAAATTGATCACGTTTCCAGCAATAAGTCGCCAAATATTCTTCTTACACTAACGGCGCTTATGGAATACGGGTTTTTTTCTAAACACCGGGATAATCAGGCGAGACGTCTTGTACCTCTACATCGAGACATTGAAGCAGAGACTGGATGCGATCAATCAGCTACGCGTCGATCGCGCCCTGGCGGCTATGAAGCCCGCGTTTCAACGGGTATACAGTCTGCTGCCCACCTTACTGCACCACCACCACCCGCTGATGCCGGGTTACCTGAACGGTAACGTTCCCCACGGCATTTGCCTCTACACGCCTGATGAAACTCAACAAGATTACCTGAACGATTTAGAAGACAAATGGGGCAGCCCGTTTGACAAACCGGCCAGCGGCGAGCTGCCGATCACCGGCGTCTATTCGATGGGCAGCACCTCGTCTATCGGCCAAAGCTGCAGCTCGGATCTCGACATCTGGGTCTGCCACCAGTCCTGGCTGGACAACGAAGAACGCACCCGCCTGCAGCAAAAATGCAGCCTGCTTGAGAAGTGGGCCGCCTCGATGGGGGTGGAAGTCAGCTTCTTCCTGATCGACGAAAACCGCTTCCGCCATAATGAAAGCGGCAGCCTGGGCGGCGAAGACTGCGGCTCGACGCAGCATATCCTGTTGCTCGACGAATTCTACCGCACCGCGGTGCGCCTGGCCGGCAAGCGCATCCTGTGGAACATGGTGCCGGGCGAAGAAGAAGCGCACTACGATGAATACGTGCTGTCGCTGTACGCGCAGGGCGCGCTGACGCCGAACGAGTGGCTGGATCTTGGCGGCCTGAGTTCGCTGTCGGCGGAAGAGTACTTCGGCGCCAGCCTGTGGCAGCTGTACAAGAGCATCGATTCGCCTTACAAGGCGGTGCTGAAGACCCTGCTGCTGGAAGCCTATTCCTGGGAATACCCCAATACCCAACTGCTGGCGACGGACATCAAACATCGCCTGCATCAGGGCGAGATCGTCAGCTTCGGGCTCGACGCCTACTGCATGATGCTCGAGCGCGTCACCCGCTACCTGACCGACATCAACGACACCACCCGCCTCGATCTGGCCCGCCGCTGTTTCTACCTGAAAGTGTGTGAAAAGCTGTCGTTGGCCAAGGCCTGCGTCGGCTGGCGGCGCGAGATCCTCAGCCAGCTGGTCAGCGAATGGGGCTGGAGCGAAGAGCGTCTGGCGATGCTGGACAACCGCGCCAACTGGAAAATCGAACGGGTGCGCGAAGCGCATAACGAGCTGCTCGACGCGATGATGCAGAGCTACCGCAACCTGATCCGTTTCGCCCGCCGCAACAACCTCAGCGTCAGCGCCAGCCCGCAGGATATCGGCGTGCTGACCCGCAAACTGTACGCGGCGTTCGAAGCGCTGCCCGGCAAGGTGACGCTGGTGAACCCGCAGATTTCGCCGGACCTGTCGGAAAACGACTTAACCTTTATTCACGTGCCGGTTGGCCGCGCCAACCGCACCGGCTGGTACCTGTATAATCAGGCGCCGGCCATGGATTCTATTGTCAGCCATCAGCCGCTGGAATATAACCGCTACCTGAACAAGCTGGTGGCCTGGGCCTATTTCAACGGCCTGCTGACGCCGCAGACCCGCCTGCACATCAAGAGCGGCAACCTGTGCGACACCGCCAAGCTGCAGGAGCTGGTGGCCGACGTTTCCCATCACTTCCCGCTGCGCCTGCCGGCGCCGACGCCGAAAGCGCTGTACAGCCCGTGCGAAATTCGCCATCTGGCGATCATCGTCAACCTGGAAAACGATCCGACCGCCGCCTTCCGCAATCAGGTGGTGCATTTCGATTTCCGCAAGCTGGACGTGTTCAGCTTCGGCCAGCAGCAGCAGTGCCTGGTAGGCAGCATCGATCTGCTGTACCGCAACTCCTGGAACGAAGTGCGCACCCTGCATTTCAGCGGCGAGCAGTCGGTGCTGGAAGCGCTGAAAACCATTCTCGGCAAAATGCACCAGGACGCCGCGCCGCCGGAGTCGGTGGAAGTGTTCTGCTACAGCCAGCACCTGCGCGGCCTGATCCGCACCCGTATCCAGCAGCTGGTGTCGGAGTGCATCGAGCTACGCCTGTCCAGCACCCGCCTGGAGCCTGGCCGCTTCAAGGCGGTGCGCGTCGCCGGGCAGACCTGGGGGCTGTTCTTCGAGCGCCTGAGCGTATCGGTGCAAAAGCTGGAGAACGCGGTGGAGTTTTACGGCGCCATATCCAACAACAAGCTGCACGGCCTGTCTATCAAGGTGGAAACCGATCAGGTGCATTTGCCGCCGGTGGTGGACGGCTTCGCCAGCGAGGGGATCATCCAGTTCTTCTTCGAAGACACCTCAGACGACAAGGGCTTCAACATCTATATTCTGGACGAGTCGAATCGGGTGGAGGTGTATCACCACTGCGAGGGCAGTAAAGAGGAGCTGGTGCGCGACGTCAGCCGCTTCTATTCATCCTCGCACGATCGCTTCACCTACGGCTCCAGCTTCATCAACTTCAACCTGCCGCAGTTCTATCAGATCGTGCAGCTCGACGGGCGCACGCAGGTGATCCCGTTCCGCAGCAACGTGCTGTCCAGCCTGTGCGTGACGGTGGCCGACGGCGCCGCGCAGCCGCTGAAACAGCAGTTCCAGCTGCATTGACGCCGCAAGGGCTCGGTTGCCGAGCCCTGCTTAGCCTCAGGAAAAACGCAATTCCTCGCCGGCCTGCGCGCTGGCCGCTTCGCTGAGCAGCTGGTAAAACGGCTGCCCGCTGCGATCGCATAGCCAAACGCCGTCGCGGTAGTTGAAGTGGTAACCGCCGGCCTTGGTGGCGAGCCACACCTGGTGCAGCGGCTCCTGGCGGTTGATGACGATTTTGGTGCCGTTTTCGAAGCTCAGCGTCATTACGCCGCCATTGGTTTCGTAATCGATGTCCGCATCGCCGTCAAAATCGTCCAGTGTCTCTTCAATATTCAGCATCAGCTGGTCGGCCAACTGGTGAAACTCGCTGTCGTTCATATTCAATTCCTATTGCTTTTCATGATCCACCTGCGATTATAGAGACCTTGGACGCATGAATTACAGGCATTAATGCAAATGAAAAAACAACTACGCTATGCGCTGATGGCCGTTCTGGTTACCGGCCTCGCCGGCTGTGGTCTGAAAGGCCCGCTTTACTTCCCGCCTGCCGACCCCGCCAGCCAAAAACCGGCCAAGCCGCCGGTGCAAACGGGCGATCAGGTGCAAAAGAACCAGCAGGAGCAGTCTGGCTCTCAGCAAAAACCGTCGATGGTCGACCAGTAACACCCTGTTTGCGGTGGCGAGCGCCGCCGTAAAATCAAGACGGATAGCGCGTCCAGATAGCGGAGTATGATATGCAGTTCTCCAAAATGCACGGTCTGGGCAACGACTTTATGGTGGTCGATGCCGTTACACAGAATGTCTATTTTTCACCTGAGCTGATCCGCCGGCTGGCCGATCGGCACCTGGGCGTCGGCTTTGACCAGATGCTGGTGGTAGAACCGCCTTACGATCCCGAGCTGGATTTTCACTACCGAATTTTCAACGCCGACGGCAGCGAAGTGGCGCAGTGCGGCAACGGCGCGCGCTGCTTCGCGCGCTTTGTGCGGCTGAAAGGGCTGACCAACAAACGCGACATCCGCGTCAGCACCCAAACCGGGCGCATGGTGCTCAGCGTCACCGACGACGATCTGGTGTGCGTCAACATGGGCGAGCCTAATTTCGATCCGCAGGCGGTGCCGTTCCGCGCCGCCAAGGCGGAAAAGACCTACATCATGCGCGCGGCGGAACACACCGTGCTGTGCGGCGTGGTGTCGATGGGCAACCCGCATTGTGTTTTGCAGGTGGACGATGTAAAAACCGCCAAGGTGGAGCTGCTCGGGCCGGTGCTGGAAGGGCATGAGCGCTTCCCGGAACGGGCCAACATCGGTTTTATGCAGGTGGTCAGCCGCGATCATATCAAGCTGCGCGTTTACGAGCGCGGCGCCGGCGAAACGCAGGCCTGCGGCAGCGGCGCCTGTGCGGCGGTGGCGGTGGGGATCCAACAGGAATTGCTGTCAGAAGAGGTGCATGTAGAACTGCCGGGCGGCAGCCTGCATATTCGCTGGAAAGGGCCGGGCAACCCGCTGTTTATGACCGGCCCGGCAACCCATGTCTATGACGGATTTATTCATCTATGAAAAGCGTAGAAGAACAGAGCGTCGCCGGCCTGGCGCTGGATGACGACACCGTGATGCAGTACCTGCTGCAGAACCCGGATTTCTTTATTCGCAACGCGCGCCAGGTTGAGCAGATGCGCGTGCCGCACCCGGTGCGCGGCACCGTTTCGCTGGTGGAATGGCATCTGGCCCGCCAGCGCAATCACATCGAGCGGCTGGAAGAAGAGATCACGCTGCTGATGGAGCAGGCCAGCGCCAACGAAGGGCTGTTCGCCCGGTTGTTGCACCTGCAGGCCGATCTGGCCACCGCCGACAGCCTGCAGGACATGCTCAACCGGCTGCAGCGCTGGGCGCGCGGTTTTGGTTTGGCCGGCGCCACGGTGCGCCTGTTCGCCGAGCGCTGGAAGATCGGCGCGCCTTCCGATTTCACCCATCTGGCGCTGACGCGTTCGGCGTTCGAGCCGTTTCGCATTCAGCGGCTGGGCAGCGAACAACATTACCTCGGCGGCCTGAACGGCCCCGAACTGCTGCTGCTGTTGCCGCAGGCCAAACAGATTGGCCAGATTGGCTCGGTGGCGCTGTCGATGCTGGGCGACGACGGCGAACTGGGCATGGTGATCTTCAGCAGCCGCGATACGCAACACTATCAGCAGGGCATGGGCACGGTGATGCTCAATCAACTGGCGCGCATGCTGCCGGCGCTGCTGGAACGCTGGGTCGAACGCGCATGACGCCGATTGCGCCCAGCCTGCAGCAGCCGGTGGACGCTTTTCTGCGTTATCTCAAGGTAGAACGGCAACTCAGCCCGCTGACGCAGCTTAGCTATTCGCGCCAGCTGGCGGCGCTGATGCGCCTGGCGCAGGAGATCGGCGTCACCGACTGGGCGGCGCTGGACGCCGCCCGGGTGCGCATGCTGGCGGCGCGCAGCAAACGCGCCGGCCTGCAGTCCGCCAGCCTGGCGCTGCGGCTTTCTTCATTGCGCAGTTTCCTCGACTGGCTGGTCAGCCAGGGCGTATTGCACGCCAACCCCGCCAAAGGCATCCGCACGCCGCGCAGCGGCCGCCATCTGCCGAAAAACATCGACGTCGATGAAATGAACCAGCTGCTGGAGATCGATCTCAACGATCCGCTGGCGGTGCGCGATCGCGCCATGCTGGAGGTGATGTACGGCGCCGGTCTGCGCCTCTCCGAACTGGTGGGGCTGGATTGCCGCCATGTCGATATGGCGGCCGGCGAGGTGTGGGTGATGGGGAAAGGCAGTAAAGAGCGCAAATTGCCGATCGGGCGCACCGCCGTCACCTGGCTGGAACACTGGCTGGCGATGCGCGATCTGTTCGGACCGGACGATGACGCGATGTTCCTGTCCAATCAGGGGCGGCGCATCTCGACGCGCAACGTGCAAAAGCGCTTCGCCGAATGGGGCGTGAAACAGGGCGTCAACAGCCATATTCACCCGCACAAGCTGCGCCATTCCTTCGCCACTCACATGCTGGAGTCCAGCGGCGATCTGCGCGCGGTGCAGGAGCTGCTCGGCCACGCCAACCTGACCACCACGCAAATTTATACCCACCTCGACTTTCAACATCTGGCGAACGTGTACGATGCCGCGCATCCGCGCGCCAAACGGGGGAAATCCTGATGCATTTTTATCGCCCGCTGCGCCCGCTGGCGGCGCTGACTTTCGATCTGGACGACACGCTGTATGACAATCGCCCGGTGATCCGGCAAACCGAACAACAGTCGGTGGCCTTCCTGCAGAGCTACCACCCCGGTCTGAACAGCTTCCAGTCGGCGGATTTCCACCGCCTGCGCCAGGAGCTGCGCGAGCAGGATCCGGAGATCTACCACGACGTCACCCAGTGGCGCTGGCGCGCCATTCATCTGGCGCTGAGCCGGCAGGGGCTGCGCGATGCCGACGCGGCGATCGGGGCCGATGCGGCCATGCAAAACTTCGCGCTGTGGCGCAGCCGCATCGAGGTGCCGCAAGCGACCCACGCCACGCTGAAGGCGCTGGCCGCGCGCTACCCGCTGGTGGCGATCACCAACGGCAACGCCGATCCGGCGCAGTGCGGCCTGGACGGTTATTTCCAGTTCGTGTTGCGCTCCGGGCCGGACGGGCGCGCCAAGCCGTATCAGGACATGTATCACCTGGCCGTCGAGCGGCTGGGCGTGGCGCCCGAGCAGATCCTGCACGTGGGCGACGATCTGACCACCGACGTCGCCGGCGCGCTGCGCGCGGGGCTGCAGGCCTGTTGGATCAACGATCGGCAACGCTGCCTGATGCAGGCCGCCGACAGCCGCCTGCTGCCGCATATTGAGATTTCGCAGTTGGCATCGCTGACAGCATTGTTATAATCCCTGCCAGAACTCTGTATAAATTTCCAGTGAAAAACCCGTCAGCGGCGGGTTTTCCCTTAACCATTAGTGGTGCCTATGGACGTCTCCGATCTGCTCGACAGCCTGAATGAAAAACAACGTGAAGCCGTGGCGGCGCCGCGCAGCAACCTGTTGGTTCTGGCCGGAGCGGGCAGCGGCAAGACGCGGGTGCTGGTGCATCGCATCGCCTGGCTGCTGTCGGTGGAGAACTGCTCGCCGTATTCGATCATGGCGGTGACCTTCACCAACAAGGCGGCGGCGGAAATGCGCCACCGTATCGAACATCTGATCGGCACCAGCCAGGGCGGCATGTGGATCGGTACCTTCCACGGCCTGGCGCATCGTCTGTTGCGCGCCCACCACCTGGAAGCCAACCTGCCGCAGGATTTCCAGATCCTCGACAGCGACGACCAGCTGCGGCTGCTCAAGCGCATCATCAAGGCGCTGAACGTCGACGAGAAGCAGTGGCCGCCGCGTCAGGCGATGTGGTACATCAACGGCAAGAAAGACGAGGGTCTGCGCCCGCAGCACGTCGAGACCTACAACAACCCGGTAGAGGCCACCTGGCTGCGCATCTACCAGGCCTATCAGGAAGCCTGCGATCGCGCGGGGCTGGTGGATTTCGCCGAGCTGCTGCTGCGCGCGCACGAGCTGTGGCTGAACAAGCCGCATATCCTCAACCACTACCGCGAACGTTTCACCAACGTGCTGGTGGACGAATTCCAGGATACCAACAGCATCCAGTACGCCTGGATCCGTTTGCTGGCGGGCGGCAACAGCAACGTGATGATCGTCGGCGACGATGACCAGTCGATCTACGGCTGGCGCGGCGCGCAGGTGGAAAACATCCAGCGCTTCCTGAAAGATTTCCCCGGCGCGGAAACCATCCGCCTGGAGCAGAACTACCGTTCCACCAGCAACATCCTGAAAGCGGCCAACACCCTGATCGCCAACAACGACGGGCGCATGGGCAAAAACCTGTGGACCGAAGGCGGCGAAGGCGAACCGATCTCCATCTACTGCGCCTTCAACGAACTCGACGAAGCGCGCTTCGTGGTCAACCGCATCAAGACCTGGCAGGACAACGGCGGCGCGCTGAACGACTGCGCCATCCTGTACCGCAGCAACGCCCAGTCGCGCGTGCTGGAAGAGGCGCTGCTGCAGACGGCGATGCCGTACCGCATCTACGGCGGCCAGCGCTTCTTCGAACGCCAGGAAATCAAGGATGCGCTGGCCTACCTGCGCCTCATTTCCAACCGCAACGACGACGCAGCCTTCGAGCGCGTGGTCAACACCCCGACGCGCGGCATCGGCGATCGCACCCTCGACGTGGTGCGCCAGGCGGCGCGCGATCGCCAGCTGACGCTGTGGCAGGCGACGCGTGAGCTGATGCAGGACAAGGTGTTGGCCGGCCGCGCTGCGTCGGCGCTGCAGCGCTTTATCGAACTGGTGGAGTCGCTGGCGCACGAAACCGCCGACATGCCGCTGCACGTGCAGACCGACCGGGTGATCCGCGATTCCGGGCTGTTCATCATGTATGAGCAGGAGAAAGGCGAAAAGGGGCAGGCGCGCATCGAAAACCTTGAGGAATTGGTGACGGCGACGCGCCAGTTCAGCTATCAGGACGAAGATCAGGATCTGATGCCGCTGCAGGCGTTCCTGTCGCATGCGGCGCTGGAAGCGGGCGAAGGCCAGGCCGACGCCTATCAGGACGCGGTGCAGCTGATGACCCTGCACTCGGCCAAGGGGCTGGAGTTCCCGCTGGTGTTTATCGTCGGCATGGAAGAGGGCATGTTCCCGAGCCAGATGTCGCTGGATGAAGGCGGCCGTCTGGAGGAGGAGCGCCGCCTGGCCTATGTGGGCGTAACGCGCGCCATGCAGAAGCTGACGCTGACCTATGCCGAAACGCGCCGTCTGTATGGCAAAGAGGTTTACCACCGGCCGTCGCGCTTTATCGGCGAACTGCCGGAAGAGTGCGTGGAAGAAGTGCGCCTGCGCGCCAGCGTATCGCGCCCGGTCAATCACCGCCGCATGGGCACGCCGATCAGCGAGAACGATACCGGTTACAAGCTGGGCCAGCGCGTGCGCCATCCCAAGTTTGGCGAAGGCACCATCGTCAATCTGGAGGGCAGTGGCGAGCACAGCCGGCTGCAGATCGCCTTCCCGGGCGAGGGCATCAAGTGGCTGGTGGCGGCCTACGCTCGCCTGGAAACGGTATAAAAGAGAGGGGCGCGTTGCAGGGGGCAGCCCCTGCAATCGTTCAGGATCAGTGAGGGTAGCGATCGCCGACCTGCGCGGTGGCATACCAGCGCATCACCGCTTCGGTGCCTTCACCGCCTTCCTGCGGCGCCCACGGCATGCAGTCCTCTTCGGTCAACGCCTGATACGGGCCCTGCTTCACTTCGAACACTACGCCGCCGGCATCGACCGACAACACCGCATGCCAGGTAAATGCCGGCATCTCCAGCACTTTGGTTTCTTCGCCGAGCAGGGTGCGTTGCGTTACGACGCCGTCATCGTTGAACTGCAGCACGACAAAACGGCCGCGCAGCGGCGTCAGCAGTTCCCAGGTTTGCGGGTGACGGTGCGGGCGGATATAGGTGCCGGGTTCCATGGCGATCGCCAGGCGTTGCACCGGGTCGCTCAACTCTTCGTGTAAGGTGCGGTGCGCGCGCAGGCGGGGCACGCTGGCGGCCTGTTCGCTCATCGCGGTCAGTTCATGGGCGGTAATCTGTTTCATCGTTTAAATCCGCATGCTTGTCGTACCATTAGGGTGATGTCATCTTAGCAACATTCTTGGTGGCGGTAAGCGATCGCCGCGACTTTTTCAGTACGGTTTAGGCGCCATTTTTGCCATTGAACATCGTGATGATTTGTTGCGCAATTATCCCGCCTAACGTGTTGACAGGCTTTTTCTTCTCGGCGTAACATGCGCGCACTATTATCATTGAGGACAGACGCCTTGGACACACCCAGTAGATACTGGCTCACTGACCTGCGCCGCAGGTATAACTTCTAAGGCTCTCCGTTTTTGCTGATAGCCTTCGTGGTTGTCGGCGACCCCGCAAAGCGTCGCTATGAGTCAGATCTCTTCATGGTCTGAAACAAATCGGTGATACGCATCCCCTCTGTTTCTGTGCTTCAACGCGTTGTCCGCACCCGTTACCTTCACGGAGTTTTGGCACATGCTGAGCGCTTTTAAATTAGATAACCGCCGCTTGTCCCGTCTGGAGCTGGACGACTCGGATGATCTCACGTCATCGCTGTGGGTTGATCTGGTCGAGCCGGAAGAGGGCGAGCGTGAGCGCGTGCAGAATGAGCTGGGACAAAGTCTGGCGACGCGTCCCGAACTGGACGACATCGAAGCCTCCGCCCGTTTCTTCGAAGATGAAGACGGTCTGCATATCCACTCCTTCTTCTACTTTGAAGATGCGGAAGATCACGCCGGCAACTCCACGGTGGCGTTCACCATCCGCGACGGCCGCCTGTATACCTTGCGCGAGCGTGAACTGCCGGCGTTTCGTCTGTACCGCATGCGCGCCCGCAACCAGACCATGCTCGAAGGCAACGCCTACGAACTGCTGCTGGATCTGTTCGAAACCAAGATTGAACAGCTGGCGGACGAGATAGAGAACATCTACAGCGATCTGGAACAGCTCAGCCGGGTGATCATGGAAGGGCATCAGGGCGATGAATACGACGCCGCGCTATCGACGCTGGCGGAGCTGGAAGATATCGGCTGGAAGGTGCGTTTGTGTCTGATGGATACCCAGCGCGCGCTCAACTTCCTGGTGCGCAAGGCGCGTTTGCCGACCGGCCAGCTGGAGCAGGCGCGTGAAGTGCTGCGCGACATCGAATCCCTGCTGCCGCACAACGAATCGCTGTTCCAGAAGGTGAACTTCCTGATGCAGGCGGCGATGGGCTTCATCAACATCGAGCAGAACCGCATCATCAAGATCTTCTCGGTGGTGTCGGTGGTGTTCCTGCCGCCGACGCTGGTGGCCTCCAGCTACGGCATGAACTTCGAATTCATGCCGGAGCTGAAATGGTCGTTCGGCTACCCGGGCGCCATCACCTTGATGATCCTGGCCGGTCTGGCCCCTTACCTGTACTTCAAGCGCAAGAACTGGCTGTAACCCGGCGGCGCCGGGCTCAGCGCAGCTTGCGCTGGGTGTAGAGCGCGTCGAGGGTGAACAGGATCAGCGCCGCCCAGATAAAGCCGAAGGTCACCAGTTTGTCCTGGCCGACGGTTTCGCCGTAGAAGGTGATCGCCAGCAAGAACATCAGCGTCGGGCCGAGATACTGGAAGAAACCGAGCGTCGACAGGCGCAGCCGGGTGGCCGCCGCGGTGAAGCACAGCAGCGGCACGGTGGTGACGATGCCGGCGGCGACCAGCAGCAGGTTCAGCGACCACGGGTTGGCGCTCAGGTGGCTGGTGGGGCTGTCGGCGAACAGGAACAGATAGGCCGCCGCCACCGGCAGCAGCCACAGCGTTTCGATCAGCATGCCGGTCTGGGCGTCGATGGCGATTTTCTTGCGCAGCAGGCCGTAGAAGGCGAAGCTGAACGCCAGCCCCAGACCGATGATCGGCAACGAACCGAACTGCCAGAGCTGCACCAGCACCCCGGTGAACGCCAGCGCCACCGCCACCCACTGCATGCGGCGAAAGCGCTCGCCGAGAAACAGCATCCCCAACAGCACGTTAACCAGCGGGTTGATGAAGTAGCCCAGGCTGGCTTCCAGCATATGGTGGTTGTTCACCGCCCAGATGAACAGCAGCCAGTTGCCGCCGATCAACAGCGCGGTGACCGCCAGCAGCAGCAGCCGTTTGCGATTTTGGCAGGCGGCGCGCACTTTCGGCCAGTTGCGGCCCAGCGTGATCAGCGCCAGCATGAAGAAAAACGACCAGATGATCCGGTGGGTAAGGATCTCGTCCGCGGATACTTGCTGAATCAGTTTGAAATAGGCCGGGGCGATGCCCCACATAAAATAGGCGGCCAGGGCGAAGAAAATGCCCTGACGCGTTTGCTTTGCGTCCATGACGTCACTCGGTGGGGAACGTAAGATGCGGTGAGTGTACTGAAGACGCCCACCGCACACAATCATCAGCCGACCAGATAGGTGGCGGTCGCGGTCGCGATATGCAGGCCGTCGTGGTTATGCAGTTCTACGCGCGCGACGGCGACCTTATTGCCGCTGCGCAGCACGCTGGCGGAGGCGACGAAGTGTTCGCCGCGGCCGGGGCGCAGGTAGTCGACGCGCAGATCGATGGTGCCCATGCGCGACAGTTTGGCGGCGATCTCTTCTTCGATCAGCGGCTCCATGCGCGTCAGCACCCCGCCGGCGCAGGCCAGCCCGGCGGCGACGTCGAGCACCGCGGCGATCACGCCGCCGTGCAGAATTTCCTGTGCGGCGTTGCCCACCAGCTTGCGCTGGTTGGTGAAGCTCAGCTCGACGTAATCATCGTCGAAGCGGCGCAGCTCCAGGCCAAGCTCGCGGTTGAACGGCATGTGGTAGACAAAGATTTCGCCGATCTTGCGGCGGGCGGCTTCCAGGGTCAGTGGTGTGGTCGACATAGCGGGTTTCCGTTTTTCTTTTGCGTTTTAAGGGAGCTAACTGGTCAGTCCAGGTTAATGGAATGTTGATTTTATGCTTAACCTTTGTTGCTTTCCAGACTATTCCAATAAAACCGGCCTGCGCTGCGGTAAAGCCTCCTTTGTGTGTAAAATGGCCTGATTTTTTCCGGGATTGCCCTTTTTCGTTGGAGTGAGGAGAGGTTATGCGCATTTTGTCAGGGATCGTTTCCGCCACGCTGCTGATGCCGGCGCTGGCATTGGCTGCGGAAGCCAAAGAGCAGCAGATTCACGATAAGCCGGCGGTGCGCGGCAGCATTATCGCCAACCTGCTGCAGGAGCACGATAATCCGTTCACGCTGTACCCTTACGATCCCAATTACCTGCTGTATACCGACACCAGCGATATCAACCAAGAGGCCATCAAGACATACAACTGGGCCGACAAGGCGCGCAAGGACGAGGTGAAATACCAGCTTAGCCTGGCGTTTCCGCTGTGGCGGGGCATTGCCGGCGACAACTCGGTGCTCGGCGCGTCTTATACTCAGCGCTCCTGGTGGCAATTGTCCAACCGCGGCGAGTCTTCGCCGTTCCGCGAGACCAACTACGAGCCGCAGCTGTTCGTGGGGTGGGCGACCGATTACCGCTTTGCCGGTTGGACGCTGCGCGATGTTGAAATCGGCGTTAACCATCAATCCAACGGCCGCTCGGACCCGACGTCGCGCAGCTGGAATCGCGGCTATGCGCGGCTGATGGCGCAAAACGGCAACTGGCAGGTGGATCTCAAGCCCTGGTTCCGTTTCTCGGAGAGCTCGAGCAACGACGACAACCCGGACATCACCAAATACATGGGATACTACCGGCTGAAGGTCGGTTACGCCTGGGGCGACAGCGTGTTCAGCGTCGACAGCCACTACAACTGGAACAGCGGCTACGGCGGCGCGGAACTGGGCTGGAGCTATCCGATCACCCGCAACGTGCGATTCTATACCCAGGTGTTCAGCGGCTACGGCGAATCGCTGATCGACTATAACTTCCGGCAGACACGGGTGGGCGTTGGTGTCATGCTGAACGATATTATGTAATCATACCCGGTGGGTGTGTACCGATGAAAAAATGGGGAAGTGTGTGTCAACCGCAGCAGTGATTAACAGAGAGTTGCTGGCCGAGCAGGTATTGCGCGATACCTTCGGCTACCAGCAATTCCGTCCGGGCCAACAAACGATTATCAACGCCGCGATCGGCGGGCAGGATTGCCTGGTGGTGATGCCGACCGGCGGCGGCAAGTCGCTGTGTTACCAAATCCCGGCGCTGGTGATGGACGGCCTGACCCTGGTGGTTTCCCCGCTGATCTCGCTGATGAAGGACCAGGTCGACCAACTGTTGGCCTACGGCGTTTCCGCCGCCTGCTACAACTCGACGCAAACCCGCGAGGAGCAGCTGGACGTCATGGCCGGCTGCCGCAACGGCACCATTAAGATGCTGTACATCGCGCCGGAACGGCTGATGATGGAAAGCTTCCTCAACCTGCTCGACCACTGCCCGCCGGCGATGCTGGCGGTGGATGAGGCGCACTGTATTTCGCAGTGGGGTCATGACTTCCGGCCAGAATATCGCGCGCTGGGTCAGCTGAAACAGCGCTTCCCGTCGATGCCGGTGATCGCGCTGACCGCCACCGCCGACGAGTCCACCCGCGGCGATATCGTGCGCCTGCTGTCGTTGCAGGATCCGCTGGTGCAGGTCAGCAGCTTTGACCGGCCGAACATCCGCTACACGCTGGTGGAAAAATTCAAGCCGCTCGATCAGCTGTGGCGCTTCGTGCAGGATCAGCGCGGCAAGAGCGGCATTATCTATTGCAACAGCCGCGCCAAGGTGGAAGACACCGCCGCGCGTCTGCAAAGCCGCGGGCTGAGCGTCGGCGCCTACCACGCCGGGCTGGACAACGATCGCCGTGCGCAGGTGCAGGAAGCGTTCCAGCGCGACGATCTGCAGGTGGTGGTGGCCACCGTCGCCTTCGGCATGGGCATCAACAAACCCAACGTGCGCTTCGTGGTGCATTTCGACATTCCGCGCAATATCGAATCCTATTATCAGGAGACCGGCCGCGCCGGGCGCGACGGCCTGCCGGCCGAAGCCATCCTGCTGTACGATCCGGCCGACATGGCCTGGCTGCGCCGCTGTCTGGAGGAAAAACCCGCCGGACAGCAGCTGGATATCGAACGCCACAAGCTGAACGCCATGGGCGCGTTCGCCGAGGCGCAAACCTGCCGCCGTCTGGTGCTGCTCAACTACTTTGGCGAAGGCAAGCACGAGAACTGCGGCAACTGCGACATCTGCCTCGATCCGCCGAAGCGCTATGACGGGCTGGAGGATGCGCGCAAGGCGCTGTCCTGCGTGTACCGCGTCGGCCAGCGCTTCGGCCTGGGGTACATCGTGGAAGTGCTGCGCGGCTCCAACAACCAGCGCATTCGCGAATACGGCCACGATAAGCTGCCGGTGTACGGCATCGGCCGCGATCAAACCACCGAACACTGGACCAGCGTGCTGCGTCAGCTGATCCACCTGGGCTTTATCACCCAGAACATCGCCATGCACTCGGCGCTGCAATTGACCGAGGCGGCGCGCCCGGTGTTGCGCGGCGAAGTGGCGCTGCAGCTGGCGGTGCCGCGTATCCAGAGCCTGAAGTCGCGCGGCAGCGCCAACCAGAAATCCTACGGCGGCAATTACGATCGCAAGCTGTTCGCCAAGCTGCGCAAATTGCGCAAATCGATCGCCGACGAAGAAAATATTCCACCCTACGTGGTGTTCAACGACGCCACGCTGCTGGAAATGGCCGAACAGATGCCGATCAAGGCCGGCGATCTGCTGAGCGTCAACGGCGTCGGCCAGCGCAAACTGGAGCGTTTCGGCGCGCCCTTTATGGCGATGATCCGCGACCATCTCGACAATGACGAAGACTGAGGGCGATAAATCATGCTGATGCTGTTTCTCACCGTGGCGCTGGTGCATCTGATTGCGCTGATGAGCCCGGGGCCGGACTTCTTTTTCGTGTCGCAAACCGCTGCCAGCCGCTCGCGCCGCGAGGCGATGATGGGCGTGGTCGGCATTTCTCTCGGCATCGTGGTATGGGCCGGCGTGGCGTTGATGGGGCTGCATCTGATCCTGCAGAAGATGGCCTGGCTGCATCAGATCATCATGGTCGGCGGCGGCATTTACCTGTGCTGGATGGGGTGGCAACTGCTGCGTTCCGCGCGGGCGCAGCAAGCGCAGCCGGCGGCGGAAGCCCAGGTGGCGTTGCCGAAGGCCGGGCGCAGCTTTATTCGCGGCTTCCTGACCAATCTGTCCAACCCGAAGGCGGTGATCTATTTCGGCAGCGTGTTCTCGCTGTTCGTCGGCGACAGCGTCGGCGCCGGGGCGCGCTGGGGGCTGTTCCTGCTGATCGTCGCCGAGACCTTCGTCTGGTTCAGCCTGGTGGCGGTGGTGTTCGCGCTGCCGGCGATGCGCCGCGGCTACCAGCGGTTGGCCAAGTGGATCGACGGGGTGGCGGGCGTGCTGTTCACCGGCTTCGGGTTACACCTGATCTTTACCCGCTGACCGGCAGTGACATGCCCAAGGCCGAGCAGCGATGCCCGGCCTTTTTTTCAGGCCTTGCGGGCGGTCGCCAGCAGCCCCGCCACCAGAATGAACAGCGAGCCGAACAGCCGGTTGAGCAGCTGCATCTGGCGCGGCGTTCTCAGCCAGCCGGCGATGCGCGTCGCCAGGGTGGCGTAACCGATCATCACCAGAATATCCACCACCACGGTGGTAACGCCGAGCACCAGATACTGCTCGGCCTGCGGCTGATTGGGCAAAATGAACTGCGGGAACAGTGCGGCGAGGAACACGATGCTTTTCGGGTTGGTCAGGTTGACCAGCACCGCGCGGCGGAACAGACGGCGGCGCGGCATGCTACCCGCCAGCGCATGCAGATCCAGCGCCCCGGCGGCGCGCCATTGCTGGATGCCGAGCCACACCAGGTAGGCGGCGCCCAGCCATTTCAGCAGCTCGAACGCCAGCAGCGATTGCGATATCAGCGCACCGAGGCCGATGCCTACCAGCACGATGTGCGCGCTCAGCCCGGCCTGCAGCCCGGCGATCGACGCGGCGGCGCCGCGATAGCCGTGGCTGATGCCGGTGCTCATGGTGTTGATGGCGCCTGAGCCGGGGGACAGGCTGAGGATAAGCGTGGTCAGCAGATAGGTTAACCACCAGTCCAAGGTCATGGTTCTTCGGCTCCCTGAAAGTGTCGTTTTGTGCCACAATGCGCCGAGGCGGCGCCGTTTTTTGTAAGAATTGAATCACAATACGCTAGTATGATTTCTTGTGCCAGCGGTCACATTTTCCGCCGGCCCCACAGGGAAAACGCTCTCGATGACCTCGTTCACTCTCAGCTCCGATGACTGGTTAACGCGTGAAACGCAGTTCGCTGCCTTCGCCACCGGGCCGCTGCTGGACTTCTGGCGGCTGCGGGAAGAGGGCGAGTTCAGCGGCGTGGACGGCGTGCCGATCCGCTTTGTGCGTTTTCGCTCCGCGCGACATCAGCGGGTGGTGGTGGTCAGCCCCGGCCGCATCGAAAGCTACGTGAAATACCCCGAGGTGGCCTACGATCTGTTCCACTGCGGTTACGACGTGGTGATCGTCGATCATCGCGGCCAGGGGCGCTCCGGCCGTTTACTGGCGGATACGCACCGCGGTCATGTGGTAAACTTCGCCGACTACGTGGACGATTTCGAGCAGCTTTGGCAGCGCGAGGTCGAATCGCGCGGTTATCGGCAGCGCTTCGCGCTGGCGCATTCGATGGGCGGCGCGATCCTGGCGCAGTTCCTGCAGCGTCGGCCGCAGGCATTCGACGCGGCGGCGTTTTGCGCGCCGATGTTCGGCATCCAGTTGCCGATGCCGGGCTGGCTGGCCGACCGTATTCTCGACTGGGTGGAGACGCGCCCGGCGATCCGCGACTACTACGCGGTGGGCACCGGCCAGTGGCGTCCGTTGCCCTATGTGGTCAACGTGTTGACCCACAGCCGCGAGCGCTATCGGCGCAGCCTGCGCTATTACGCCGATTACCCCGAGCTGCAGGTGGGCGGGCCGACCTACCATTGGGTGCGGGAGAGCATCCGCGCCGGCCGGCAGATTATCGCTCAGGCCGGGGAGATAACAACGCCGCTGTTGCTTTTGCAGGCCGGTGAGGAACGGGTGGTCGACAACCGTTCGCATCAGGCTTTTTGTCAGGCTCTGTCAGACGCGGGGCGCCCTTGCGAAGGGGGGCTCCCGTGGGTTATCAACGGCGCACGCCATGAGATCCTGTTCGAGCGGGACGCGATGCGCGCCGAAGCACTGAACGCAATCCTGCGCTTCTTTGCTCAACACTTAGGCGGCGCGCTGCCGCCGACAACTCCATCAGAGGTTAGAACATAACGCTATGTATCACGTCGTCGCTTCCGATTTAGATGGCACGCTGCTGTCTCCCGACCATACCCTGTCGCCGTACGCCAAAGAAACGCTGAAGTTGCTGACCCAGCGCGGCGTGCATTTCGTGTTCGCCACCGGCCGCCACCATATCGACGTGGCGCAGATCCGCGACAGCCTGGAGATCAGCGCCTTTATGATCACCTCCAACGGCGCGCGGGTGCACAACACCGCCGGCGAGCTGATTTTCAGCCACAACCTGGACGAGGATATCGCCCGCGATCTGTACGGCATGCTGCACGACGATCCGGAGATCACCACCAACGTCTACCGCAACGATGATTGGTTTACCAACCGCGAAAGCCCGGAGCAGGAAGAATTCTTCCAGGAGTCGGTGTTCAAATACCAGCTGTTCGAACCGGGCCTGCTGGAAACCGACGGCGTCTGCAAGGTCTACTTCACCTGCGAAGATCACGAGCGGCTGCTGCAGGTGGAAGACGCCATCAACGCGCGCTGGGGCGATCGGGTCAACGTCAGCTTCTCGTTCCCGACCTGCCTGGAAGTGATGGCGGGCGGCGTGTCGAAAGGGCATGCGCTGGAAGAAGTGGCCAAGATCATCGGCTATACGCTGCAAGAGTGCATCGCCTTCGGCGACGGCATGAACGATCTGGAGATGCTGTCGATGGCCGGCAAGGGCTGCATCATGCGCGACGCGCATCAGCGCCTGAAGGATATGCTGCCGGAGCTGGAAGTGATCGGCTCCAACGTCGATAACGCGGTGCCGCACTACCTGCGCAAGATGTTCCTCTGACATAACCTGGGCGTTTCTCGGAAATAACAAGGGCGCCTTGCGGCGCCCTTGTTATTACTTGTGCTGGCCCTGCTTCTGCAGGAACTGCACGCCCTTGTCCGGGAAGTCGGTGAACACGCCGTCGACGCCGGCCTGGTTGTAAATCACGTCATACAGCTGGTTCACGTCGGTCACGTACTTCGGCAGCGCATCGGCGCGGATGGTAAACGGATGCACCGCCAGCTTGCTGGCGTGCGCTTCTTTCACCATGTCGGTCAGCACGATGTGGCCCGGCTTGGATTTATCCGCCACCACCAGCATGTGGTAGTCCGGGCCGATGCCGTCGGCATACTGAGCGATTTTCTGCATCGCGCCCGGCTTGAACATCCAGTCGTAATCGTATTCTACCCACTTGCCGTCGGCTTTCTGCTCGTAGGTTTCCTGCCAGTCGTTATAGGCGATCAGCTGCACCAGCTTCAGATCCATGCCCAGCTTCGGCTCCAGCTCGTTCTTGATGCGTTTGAGCTCGTTGGCGTCGAAGCACTGCAGGTAGACGTTGTCGTTTTTGCCGGTGTAGCCGTATTGCTTGAGCACCGCCAGCACTTTGCTGGAGATGTCCTTGCCTTCCTGTTTGTGGAACCACGGCGCCTTGATTTCAGGGTAGATGCCGATGTTCTTGCCGGTCGAATGGTTCAGACCCTGCACGAACTCGATCTCTTCCTGGAAGGTGTGTACGCGGAAGTCGGATTTGCCCATCGGGAAGCGGCCAGGGTAGCCCTGCACCTTCTTGCCGTTTTCGATTTCAAAGCCTTCGGTGAACTTCAGCGATTTGATCTCCGCCAGCGTAAAGTCGATGGCGTAATAACGGCCGTCCTTGCGCGCGCGGTCCGGGAAGCGTTCGGCGACGTCGGTGACGCGATCGAGGTAATGGTCGTGCAGCACCACCAGCTCGTTGTCTTTGGTCATCACCAGATCTTGTTCGAGGTAATCGGCGCCCTGCGCGTAGGCCATTGCCTTCGCCGGCAGGGTGTGTTCCGGCAGGTAGCCGCTGGCGCCGCGGTGGGCGATCACCACTTTGTCCGCCGCCTGCGCGGCGCTGACCATTGAGGTAGCGAGAATGATCCCTGTCAGCAGGGCTTTGACTTGAGTCCGCATTCCGTTTTCTCCGTGTTGTTGGGGGCAGGGTAGTAAAAAGGCCGCAGGGCGGCCTTTAAATCATGCAAAAGTCGTGTGACGGTTAGCCGCGTTTGCCGGCAGCGATTTCCGCGTGGTGTTTCTTTTCGTTCAGCATGGTCAGCAGCAGCAGGATAACCGCCAGCACGCCGCCGCCGATCATCACCATGAAGCCGCCGTCCCAACCGAAGAAGTCTACGGTGTAGCCGACGATGGCGCTGGCCGCGACCGAGCCGCCCAGGTAGCCGAACAGGCCGGTGAAGCCCGCGGCGGTGCCGGCGGCTTTCTTCGGCGCCAGCTCCAGCGCGTGCAGGCCGATCAGCATCACCGGGCCGTAGATCAGGAAGCCGATGACCAGCATACAGATCATGTCCACGGTCGGGTTGCCCGGCGGGTTCATCCAGAACACCACGGTGGCGATGGTCACCAGCGTCATGAAGAACACGCCGGTGGCGCCGCGGTTGCCTTTGAACACTTTGTCCGACATCCAGCCGCACAGCAGGGTGCCCGGGATACCGGCGTATTCATACAGGAAGTAGGCCCAGGAAGACTTGTCCAGCGCGAAGTGCTTCACTTCTTTCAGGTAGGTCGGCGACCAGTCCAGAATGCCGTAACGCAGCAGATAGACGAACACGTTGGCGACCGCGATGTACCACAGCAGCTTGTTCGGCAGGATGTACTGCATGAAGATCTGTTTGGCGGTCAGCTCTTCTTCGTCTTTTTCGCTGTAGTCGTCCGGATAGTCGTTTTTGTACTCTTCAATCGGCGGCAGGCCGCAGGATTGCGGGGTGTCCCGCATCAGGCCGAAGGCGATCAGAGCCACCAGGATGGCGCCGAAGGCCGGCATGTAAAGCGCAGCGTGCCAGTCGTTGAACCAGGCCATGCCCAGCAGGAACAGCAGCGGCGGCAGGCCGCCACCCACGTTGTGGGCGCAGTTCCAGATGGAGACGATGCCGCCGCGTTCTTTCTGCGACCACCAGTGCACCATGGTGCGGCCGCACGGCGGCCAACCCATGCCCTGGAACCAGCCGCACAGGAACAGCAGGACGAACATGATGGCGATGCTGGAGGTGGCCCACGGCACGAAGCCCATGAACAACATCACCGCCGCCGCCAGGATCAGGCCGGCAGGCAGGAACACTCGCGGGTTGGAACGGTCGGAGACCGAACCCATGATGAATTTGGAGAAGCCGTAGGCGATGGAAATGCCCGACAGCGCGAAGCCGAGGTCACCGCGGCTGAAGCCTTGTTCGATCAGGTAAGGCATGGCCAGGGTGAAGTTCTTACGCACCAGATAGTAAGCGGCGTAACCGAAGAAGATCCCCAGGAAAATTTGCCAGCGCAGCTTACGGTAGAGCGGGTCTACCTTATCGCTCGGCACACGGGCGATGTGTGCGGCCGGCTTAAAAATACTCAACATGAGCGCCTCCGATGGCTTTATCTGTTATCACATCAATATGACCTTTTACGTTCATTTGATGATTGAGCGGATATCGAATGTGGTGTTTTTGTGTTCCATAACGAGCGCCATTGTCGTCAAATACGCCTGGTGTCGCTGTGACGAATGGCGCAATTGTTACACTTTTATGAAACCACGGCGGATTTTGAGCGATTCGTTAACGTTATGAAATAGAAAAACGTCCAAAAATCGTGATTATGATCACATTGATGGTTTTTTGTGGACATTTTTATTTCGTTTGGTGTTCGTTCTTGTTCCTTATCAAACAAAGACCCTTATAACCGTGGCTCAATAGGCTCATAACTACCGATCCTGAGGGAGCGACATGAGCAGCTATTTTGACGGCGGCGAAACGGATGTGATCATCATCGGCGGCGGCGCCACCGGCGCAGGCATCGCCCGCGACTGCGCGCGGCGCGGCTTGCGCTGCATTTTGCTGGAGCGCCACGACATCGCCACCGGCGCCACCGGCCGCAACCACGGTTTGCTGCACAGCGGCGCGCGCTATGCGGTGACCGACGGCGAGTCGGCGCGCGAGTGCATCGAAGAGAACCGCATCCTGAAACGCATCGCCCACCACTGCATCGAGCGCACCGATGGGCTGTTCATCACCCTGCCGCAGGACTCGCTGGACTATCAGCAACAGTTTATCGCCGCCTGTCGCCAGGCCGACATCGGCGCCGAAGCGATCGACCCGCAGCTGGCGCTGCGGCTGGAGCCGGCGGCTAACCCGGCGCTGATCGGCGCGGTGCGCGTGCCGGACGGCACCGTCGATCCCTTCCGGCTGACCGCCGCCAACATGTTGGACGCGCGCGAACATGGCGCGCAGATCCTGACCTATCACCAGGTGGTGGGATTGTTGCGCAGCGGCGATCGGGTGACGGGCGTGCGCGTTTACGACCATCAGAATCAGCGGCGCTATGCGCTGCATGCGCCGGTGGTGGTCAACGCCGCCGGCATCTGGGGCCAGCAGATCGCCGAATACGCCGATTTGCGCATCCGCATGTTCCCGGCCAAGGGGGCGCTGCTGATCCTCGGCCACCGCATCAACAACATGGTGATCAACCGCTGCCGCAAACCGGCAGACGCCGACATCCTGGTGCCGGGCGACACCATCTCGCTGATCGGCACCACCTCGACCCATATCGACTACGACCAAATTGACAACATGCTGGTGACCCCGCAGGAAGTGGACATTCTGATCCGCGAGGGGGCGCTGTTGGCGCCCACCCTGGCGCAGACCCGCATTCTGCGCGCCTACGCCGGGGTACGGCCGTTGGTGGCCAGCGACGACGACCCCAGCGGGCGCAACGTCAGCCGCGGCATCGTGCTGCTCGATCACGCCGCCCGCGACGGGCTGGAAGGGTTTATCACCATCACCGGCGGCAAGCTGATGACCTACCGCCTGATGGCGGAGTGGGCCACCGACAAGGTGTGCGAAAAGCTTGGCGTAAACCGCCCTTGCACCACCGCGCAGGATGCGTTGCCCGGCTCCCGCCAGTCGGCGGAGGAGACGGTGCGCAGCGTGGTTTCTCTGCCCGCCAGCATTCGTGGCTCGGCAATTTACCGCCACGGCGATCGCGCCAGCCAGGTGCCGGCGGCCGATCGGCTCGACACCAGCCTGGTGTGCGAATGCGAGGCGGTGACCGCCGGGGAAGTGCGCTATGCGGTCAACTCGCTGACCGTCAATAACCTGGTGGATCTGCGCCGCCGCACCCGCGTCGGCATGGGCACCTGCCAGGGCGAACTCTGTGCCTGCCGCGCCGCCGGGCTGTTGACGCGCTTTAACGTCAGCACGCCGCAGCAGTCCATCGCGCAGCTGTCACAGTTCCTCAACGAACGGTGGAAAGGCGTACGGCCGATCGCCTGGGGCGACGCGCTGCGCGAGAGTGAATTTACCAGCTGGGTTTACCAGGGGCTATGCGGGCTTGAAGCCCAGGCCGACAAGGAGCAGGAGGCGGATGATGCGATTTGACGTGGTGGTGATTGGCGGCGGCCTGGCGGGCCTGAGCTGCGCCATTGCCGTGGCCGAACAGGGCAAGCGCTGTGCGGTGGTCAGTTCCGGCCAGAGCGCGCTCTACTTCTCCTCCGGCTCGCTCGACCTGCTGGCGAGATTGCCGGACGGCACGCCGGTCGAAATGCCGCTGGCGGCGTTGCCGCAGCTGGCGCAGCAGGCGCCGCAGCATCCGTATGCCCTGATCGGGCCCGGCCGGGTGGCGGCGTTGTCCGCCGCCGCGCAGCGGTTGTTGGAGCGCTGCGGGCTGAACCTGCAGGGCGAGGGCGCCAACAACCATCTGCGCATTACGCCGCTTGGCACGCGTCGCGCCACCTGGCTCAGCCCGCAGGCGATCCCGACGCTGCCGCTGACCGGCCAACTGCCGTGGCGGCGCATTGCGGTGATCGGCATCGAAGGCTTCCTCGACTTCCAGCCGCAGATGGCCGCCGACTCTCTGAGCCGGGAGCTCGGCGTAGAGACGGAGGTGGCCTATCTGCACATGCCGGCGCTGGACAGATTGCGCAATAACCCCAGCGAGTTCCGCGCGGTAAACATCGCCCGGGTGCTGGATTTGATGGAAAGTCTGCCGCCGATGGCCGAGGAACTGCGGCGGTTGGCGGGGGCAGCCGACGCGCTCTTTCTGCCGGCCTGTTTGGGATTGGAGGACGACGCGTCGCTGGCGGTGCTGCAGGATGCGGTCGGCAAGCCGATCCGGCTGCTGCCGACGCTGCCGCCTTCGGTGCCCGGCATGCGCTTGCATCAGGCGCTGCGGCGGCGTTTTCAACAGCTGGGCGGCGTTTTCATGCCCGGCGACAGCGTGCTGCGCGCCGAGTGCGAAGCCGGCCGCGTCACGGGCCTGTATACCCGCAACCACGGTGATATTCCGCTGCGGGCGCAGCAGGTGGTGTTGGCCAGCGGCAGCTTCTTCAGCAACGGGCTGGTGGCGGATTTCGACGGGGTGCGCGAGCCGATCTTCGGGCTGGACGTACACAGCCGCGCGGATCGCGCCGACTGGAGCCGGCGCGAGCTGTTCGCGCCGCAGCCTTATCTGCAATTTGGCGTGCGCACCGACGGCAGGCTGCGGGCGATGAAGCAGGGCATGCCGTTCGACAATCTGTACGCCATCGGCGCGGTCGCCGGCGGCTACGATCCGCTGCAGCAAGGCTGCGGCGCCGGCGTGTCATTGATCGGTGCGCTGCACGTCGCGCAGCAGATCGCCGCGGAGGAAAACGCATGAGCCTGCATCAGGACCACAGCTTTGAAAGCTGCATCAAATGCACCGTCTGCACCACCTATTGCCCGGTCGCCAAAGTGAACCCGCTCTATCCGGGGCCGAAACAGGCGGGGCCGGACGGCGAGCGGCTGCGGCTGAAAGATCCGGCGCTGTACGACGAAGCGCTGAAATACTGCACCAACTGCAAACGTTGTGAAGTGGCCTGCCCGTCCGACGTCAAAATCGGCGATATCATTCAGCGCGCCCGCGCCGACTTCGCCCAGAGCAAGCCGACGCTGCGCGACGCCATCCTCAGCCACACCGATATCATGGGCTCGCTGTCGACGCCGTTCGCGCCGATCGTCAACGCCGCCACCGGGCTGAAACCGGTGCGCAAGCTGCTGGACAAGGCGCTGAAGATCGATCACCGGCGAGAACTGCCGAAATACTCGTTCGGCACTTTCCGCCGCTGGTACCGGCAACAGGCGCAGGCCCAGCGGCGCTATGCCGAGCAGGTGGCGTTTTTCCACGGCTGCTTCGTCAACTATAACCATCCGCAGCTGGGCAAGGATTTGATCCGGGTATTCAACGCGCTGGATATCGGCGTGCAGCTGCTGAAACGCGAGAAATGCTGCGGCGTGCCGCTGATCGCCAACGGGTTTATCGAGCAGGCCAAAAAGCAGGCCAGGGTTAACGCCGAGTCGCTGCATGAAGCGGTGCTGGAGCGCGGCATCCCGGTGGTGGCGACCTCATCGAGCTGCACCTTCACCCTGCGCGACGAATACCCCCATCTGCTGGACGTGGACACCACTCCGGTGCGCGACCGGGTGGAGCTGGCGACGCGCTATCTCTATCGCCTGATCAATCAGGGGCGCAGCCTGCCGCTGAAGCGCACGCCGCTGCGGGTGGCTTATCACACGCCTTGCCATATGGAGAAGATGGGCTGGACCGCCTACACCCTGGAGCTGCTGCGGCAGATACCGGGGCTGGAGCTGGTGGTGCTGGATTCGCAGTGCTGCGGCATCGCCGGCACCTACGGGTTCAAATCGGAGAACTACGCCACTTCGCAAGGCATCGGCGCGCCGCTGTTCCGGCAGATCGAAGAGAGCGGAGTGGATCTGGTGGTGACCGACTGCGAGACCTGCAAATGGCAGATAGAAATGTCCACCAGCAAGCACTGTGAGCATCCGATCACCCTGCTGGCGCAGGCGCTGGCATAAAAACGAAAGGGCCGGCAAGCCAGCCCTCTGTGGGATTACTGCTTCAGCTTCAGGGTGGAGATGATGCCTTCGGCTTCGGCCTGCGCCTGCTGCTGATTGTCCGCCGGCAGCGTCACCTGAATGGTCAGCATGTTGTTGTTCAGCGAGCCGATCAGGACGGAGGAATAGGCTTTTTCGCCGCCGCTGGTGATGATGCTGTCCAGCTGACGCAGCGGCACGCCGTTGACGTCGAGCGCTTTGTTGGTGATCACCTGCAGGTTGGCGTCACGCGCGCGCTGGGTATTCTCCAGGCGCTTGGCCAGGGTCTCCAGGCTGTCGGCGGTCTTGTCGCCCAGGATCACGATCACCGCGCGCTGGCCGGTGCTGTCTGCGTAAACATGCATGTTGTTGGCCTGGTTGCCCAGCTTGCCGCTCTGATCCGCCATGCCGACCGGCAGGGTGAACGCCAGTTTACCGTCCAGCAGGCTGACCTGCTGCCCAGCCGGTGCGCTGGCCGCCGCGCCGTCAGACGCTGCCTTGGTGTCTTTGGTGTCGCCGTCGCAGGCCGCGAGGCCAAGCGCCAGCAGGCTGATACCCATCAATTTCGCTACTTTACGCATCGGGCTTCCTTCTTCCTTTCCGGTAGGGATTCACTGTCGTATCGCAACCTATTCCAGGCTGAAATGCAAGGCAGATGTTGTCACAAGTTTTTCTCCAGTAATAGCCGATAATCAGCCACTTCGCCTTTCTTTTCCAGCTGAACAATCTGATAGTGGTGGGCGAGCAGCATCGTCAGCATGGCGCGGAACCGGTTACGGGTTTTGACCGTCAGCCGGCGATAGCCCTGCGCCCGCGCCCAGCGCTCCTGTTCGGCCAACAAGGCCTGCGCCACGCCGTGGCGACGAAATGCCGGCAGCACGCCGCCCAGCCAGCTGTAAAACACCGTTTCCCGCTGTTGATAACCGAGTTTGAAACCGGCCGGCTGGCCGTCGATTTCGGCGATCAACAGGCTGGCGGGGGCACCGCCGATGCGCCGCTGCAGATCGGCCAGGCTATGCAGGCCGCCGAATTCGGGGATGCGTTGGTAAAGGCGGTGGATTTCTTCGAGCGTGGCGATGCGGACGATTGGGATCATGGGCGGCCTCCAAAGGATAGGGCCGCCCAGAATAACACGGCTCAGCCCGGCTGCAGGCTGCCGCTGCGCGCCGCGATGCGTTTGAGCAGCATGTTCAGCAACACGCCGTACATCGGCAGGAAGAACAGCAGGCAGATCATCACCTTGAAGCTGTAATCCACCAGCGCGATCTCCACCCAGTTGTTGGCCATGAAGGGATCGCTGCTCTTGTAGAAGGCGATGAAGAAGAACGCCAGCGTATCGCTGATATTGCCGAAGAACATCGCCGCCGCCGGCGCCACCCACCAGGCGCTGCGTTGGCGCAGGCGATTGAAGACGTGAACGTCGAGGATCTGGCCGAGCACGTAGGCCATAAAGCTGGCGACGGCGATACGCGCCACGAACAGGTTAAAACTGCCCAGCGCCGCGAAGCCCTGCCATTCTCCCTGATAGGTGACGGTGGAGATCACGTAGGAGATGAACAGCGCCGGCACCATCACCGCCAGGATAATCCGCCGCGCCAGCGGCGCGCCGAAGATGCGCACGGTCAGATCGGTCGCGAGGAAGATAAACGGGAAGGTAAAGGCGCCCCAGGTGGTATGGAAGCCGAAAACGGTGATCGGCAGCTGCACCAGGTAGTTGCTGGAGGTAATGATGGCGATATGAAACAGCGAAAGCCAGACCAACGCCGTGAAGCGCTGCTGTGCGGTAAACGAATACATATTGTAGCCTTTTTAGCAGTGGGGTGAGGGAACCCAGTGTGTCTTGTCAAAACAGCAAAAAACGCTGCGCGGCGGCATGATACGCGTTTGCGCAACCAATGCAATGGTTAAATTTAACGCAAACGTTAACGCATCTTGCGCAGAAAAACTACCGGCGTAAACTAGGCGCTAATGAGATGCGGCGAGCGTTCGCCGATCGTTTTTGAACGAGAAAAATTGCATGACTGACTTATTTGCCCAGGCAGACCAGACGCTCGACGCGCTGGGCCTGCGTTGCCCGGAACCGGTGATGATGGTGCGCAAAACCGTGCGCCATATGGACAACGGCGAAACGCTGCTGATTATCGCCGACGATCCGGCCACCACCCGCGATATTCCGGGGTTCTGCCGCTTTATGGAACACACGCTGGTGGCGCAGGAGACCGAGCAGGCGCCATACCGTTATCTGCTGCGTAAAGGTGTATAACGGCGACACGGTCGTGTTGATGAAGGAAAAGTCCCTTTCCCCGAAATGACAACGGGCGCGCTATGCCGCGCCCGTATTGGTTTCCGAACTTAGCTGCGCTTTTTCAACAGCCGCAGCGCGTTGGCGGTGACCAGCGCGGTGGCGCCGGAGTCTGCCAGCACCGCCAGCCACAAACCGGTCAGCCCCAGCAGGCTGGTGATCAGGAAGACCCCTTTCAACCCCAGCGCGATGGTGATGTTTTGCCGGATATTGGCGTGGGTGGCGCGCGAGATGCGGATCATCTCCGCAACGCCCAGCAGCCGGTTGTGGGTCAGGGCGGCGTCGGCGGTTTCCAATGCCACGTCGGTGCCGCTGCCCATGGCGATGCCGATGCTGGAGGCTTTCATCGCCGGGGCGTCGTTGATGCCGTCGCCGATCATCGCCGTCGGACGCAGTTCGCTCAGCTCGGTGACCGCGTTGACCTTATCTTCCGGCAACAGACTAGCGCGATAGTCGAGGCCCAGCTCGCCGGCGATCGCCGCGGCGGCGCGCGGGTTGTCGCCGGTCAGCATCACGCCGCGAATACCCAGCGCGTTCAGTTCGGCTATCGCCTGTTTGGCGTCGCTGCGCAGCGTGTCGCGCAGCGCCAGCAAGCCGATGGGCGCGCCGTCTTCCAGCACCACCACCGCCGTTTTACCGGCGTTTTCCAGCTTGTCTACCTTGCTCTGCCATTGAACGTCGAGCAGGCCCGGCGCCAGCTTGCCCGGCGCGCTGATCAGCACGGTCTTGCCGTCCACGATCCCTTCCACGCCGACGCCGGCCAGCGCGCGGCGCGCCTGCGCCAGCGGCAACTCGGCCCCGCTTGCGGCGGCGCGGTTGATGATCGCCTGCGCCAGCGGGTGATGTGAACCGGCCTCCACCGCGGCGGCAAGCTGCAGCAGCCGCTGTTCGGTGAGCGCGCCGATCGGCAGCACGTCGGTCACCGTCGGCTTGCCTTCGGTCAGGGTGCCGGTTTTATCGAAGGCGATGGTTTGTATCTGGCCCAGTTGCTCCAGCGCCGCGCCGCCTTTAATCAGCGCGCCGCGCCGCGTGGCGGCCGCCAGCCCGGATGTAATGGCCGCCGGGGTCGAGATCACCAGCGCGCACGGACAGCCGATCAGCAGCAGCGTCAGGCCGCGATAGATCCAGGTATCCCACGGCTGCGAGAACAGCAGCGGCGGCAGCAGGATCACCGCGACGGCCAGCAGCATAATGGCCGGGGTGTAATAACGGCTGAACCGGTCGAGGAAGCGTTCGATCGGCGCGCGGCGCTCTTCGGCCTCTTCAATCAGCTGCAGAATGCGGTCGATGGCGTTTTTGCCGGGCTCGGAGATCACCTTCATCTGCGCCGCCTGATCGACGGACAGGCTGCCGGCGGCCACTTTCTCGCCCTGCTGGCGCTCGACCGGCACCGATTCGCCGGTCAGGGCGCTTTCGTCGAAGCTGGCGAACGGATTGAGCAGCTCGGCGTCGGCCGGCAGGCGCCCGCCGGGCGCGATTTCAATCACGTCGCCAGGGCGCAGGCTGGCGACCGGCACGCGTTTGCGTTCCGTGCCTTGCAGCAGCAGCGCGTCTTCCGGCACCAGCTCCATCAGCGCCGTCACGCCGCGTCGCGCGCGGTTGGCGGCGTAGGATTCCAGCAGTTCGCCGACCATAAACAACAGCAGCACCATCGCCGCTTCGGCGGTGGCGCCGATGAACAGCGCGCCGATGGCCGCCACGCTCATCAGCGTTTCGATGGCGAATGGCGTGCCGGAGCGGATCAAACGCAGCGCCTTGGCGGCGACCGGCGCCAATCCGACCAGCGTGGTGGCGATAAAGGCGATGCGCCCCAGCTCCGGGTTAACCCGATCCAGCACCCAGCTGACGACCATCAGGGTAGTTAACAGCAGCAGCGGTGCGAATTCGCCGAAGCGTGAGGTTTTCGGCGCGGCGGCTTTGGCGTTCTGAGTGCCGAGCAGGGTAAAGCCGGCCTGGGCGACCGCGTCCTGGATCCGCAGGCTGATGTCGGACTGTGCGTCGACCACCAGCTTTTCGGTGGCGAACAACACGCGCGCGCTGTCGACGCCGGGGAGTGCGGTGACGGCATTTTCGATTTTCTTGGCGCAGCTGGGGCAGTCCATGCCGGTGACTTTCCAGCTGAAACGTTGGCTGCCGGAAGGGGGAGCGGCGGCCAGCCTGTCGCTTTCCTCGTCCGGATCGTCGGGCGTGGCGGCGCAGCAGCCGCTATCGCCATGATCGTGATGATGGTGGGCCTGTTCGGCCTGCGCGGCGGCGTTTTTCGGTTCGCTGCTGCAGCCATGCTGCGTTTTGCTGTGGCTGTGGTTGCAGCCGCATCCGCCTTCGGCGTGGTGATGTTCCTGATGATTATGGTTTTGCTGATTGTGCATAACGTCCCCCTTCGGGCTGTTAAACGGGTTTGCTCAGTTGACTCTACACCCTGGAGTCCACTCCAGAGTCAAGCGCCGGATGAGAATTATTGCTAACGGCGTTCAAGCGTAGAAAGGGGGATTCATTCAATAATGAATAATGCGAATTTTAATCTATCGGCTTTTCTTATCCCCTATTTGGGGAAACAGGCTCGCCGCCGATAGTTTAAATAAGAAAATAATATTCCTATAGAAACTAAAAAATCGCCCGACCTAATAATAAAGAGTTATTAATCTATAACGCTTTAGCAAAATTTACCTTTTACCCTAGGGAAAGCCAGCATGATTCGCTTGAGTCTGCAGGCCGCATTGCTATTGAAGTTTGGTGCCAACTTCTCCTCATCAAGTTTCATTTGTTTTGTAAAGAAGCCAAAAAAGCAGCATAACAAACTTTCGTTGCGATAATAAATGGTTGATTATTTTATGTGCAGTTTTGCGACCCTGCCTATAATTGGAATCGATTACCATTTTTAATGGTGATCTTATTTGCTGATATATATGCATTAATTCTACCTAACACACTGCCGGCAACGGCGCATAAGCCCCTTCCAGCAAGCCTGAGGTTCATTAACCGTGGCTTACGGGGAGGTTATGTCTATCTGTCTGATTGATATCAATCAGGTAATGAGTGGAATCGAACCAATGCAATCTACTAAAAAGGCAATTGAAATTACTGAATCCAGCCTTGCGGCCGCGACAACCGGCTACGATGCTGTAGACGACCTGCTGCATTATCATGAGCGGGGCAACGGGATTCAGATTAATGGCAAGGATTCATTTTCTAACGAGCAAGCTGGGCTGTTTATTACCCGTGAGAACCAAACCTGGAACGGTTACAAGGTATTTGGCCAGCCGGTCAAATTAACCTTCTCCTTCCCGGACTATAAGTTCTCTTCCACCAACGTCGCCGGCGACACCGGGCTGAGCAAGTTCAGCGCGGAACAGCAGCAGCAGGCTAAGCTGTCGCTGCAGTCCTGGGCCGACGTCGCCAATATCACCTTCACCGAAGTGGCGGCCGGACAAAAGGCCAACATCACCTTCGGCAACTACAGCCAGGATCGTCCCGGCCACTATGATTACGGCACCCAGGCCTACGCCTTCCTGCCGAACACCATTTGGCAGGGCCAGGATCTGGGTGGCCAGACCTGGTACAACGTCAACCAATCCAACGTGAAGCATCCGGCGACCGAAGACTACGGCCGTCAGACGTTCACCCATGAGATTGGCCATGCGCTGGGCCTGAGCCACCCGGGCGACTACAACGCCGGTGAGGGTAACCCGACCTATCGCGACGTCACCTATGCGGAGGATACCCGCCAGTTCAGCCTGATGAGCTACTGGAGTGAAACCAACACCGGTGGCGACAACGGCGGCCACTATGCCGCGGCTCCGCTGCTGGATGACATTGCCGCCATTCAGCATCTGTATGGCGCCAACCTGTCGACCCGCACCGGCGACACCGTGTACGGCTTTAACTCCAACACCGGTCGCGACTTCCTCAGCACCACCAGCAACTCGCAGAAAGTGATCTTTGCGGCCTGGGATGCGGGCGGTAACGATACCTTCGATTTCTCCGGTTACACCGCTAACCAGCGCATCAACCTGAACGAGAAATCGTTCTCCGATGTGGGTGGCCTGAAGGGCAACGTCTCGATCGCTGCCGGTGTGACCATTGAGAACGCCATTGGCGGTTCCGGCAACGACGTGATTGTCGGCAACGCGGCCAACAACGTGCTGAAAGGCGGCGCGGGTAACGACGTGCTGTTCGGCGGCGGCGGGGCGGATGAGCTGTGGGGCGGTGCCGGCAAAGACATCTTCGTGTTCTCTGCCGCCGGCGATTCCGCACCGGGCGCTTCAGACTGGATCCGCGACTTCCAGAAAGGGATCGACAAAATTGACCTGTCGTTCTTCAACAAAGAGGCGCAGAGCAGCGATTTCATTCACTTCGTCGATCACTTCAGCGGCACGGCCGGCGAAGCGCTGCTGAGCTACAACGCTTCCAACAACGTGACCGATTTGTCGGTGAATATCGGTGGCCATCAGGCGCCGGACTTCCTGGTGAAAATCGTCGGCCAGGTTGACGTCGCCACTGACTTTATCGTGTAACACAGCAACGGAACGCCCGGCGCAGTCTCGGCCGGGCGTGATGCGGGAGCCCGGTATGAAAGGTACTTTAACGCGCACCGCTTTGGCGGCGGGCGGCATGATGGTGACAAGTGCGGTCATGGCCGGCAGCCTGGCGCTGCCGACCGCGCAGTCGCTGGCGGGGCAATGGCAGGTGGCCGACAGCGAGCGGCAATGCCAAATCGAGTTTTTGGCGAATGAGCAAAGTGAAACCAACGGCTATCAGCTGGTGGATCGGCAACGGTGTTTGCAAAGCGTGTTTGCGGCGGAAGTCGTGGGCTGGCGCCCGGCGCCGGACGGCATCGCTCTGCTGCGGGCGGATGGCAGCACGCTGGCGTTCTTCTCGCGCGACGGCGATCTGTATCGCAATCAGCTGGGCGCCGATGATGCCCTGACGTTGAAAGCGCTGGCTTGATAATGAAAAACGGGTTCGGCGCGCCGAACCCGCGGCAGAGAGTTACAGGTAGAGCGAACGCACGATCAGGAAGTGGCCGGAGAAGTAACAGAAAGCCACGATGGCGTCCGCCGCGCGGAAGGTGAAACGGTAGCGGTTGAGCAGCCAAACCACGTTGGCCAGCAGCAGCAGCGAGGTGCCGGTCAGCAGCGAGAAGCCGAAATCGGTGCTGCGCAGGAAATATTGCTCGCCCGCCAGCCAGACCATCAGCAGCGTCATCGCCACGTAGGTGACGATCGGCCAGCGCATCTCTTCCAGCCGGGTCCAAAGGGTGGCCAGCAGCAACGCGCCGATCGCCAGCAGCGCCAGCGGCAGCGGCCAGAACAGGCTGAACGTCATCTGGCTGGCGAAGCTCAGGGTATACAGCAGATGGGACAGGAAAAAGGCGCCGATGGCGTACAGCACCCGCTCGCGCGGCAACAGGAGCAGCGCGTCGCCGATCAGCGTCGCCAGCAGGCCGAGCACGATCAGATAACCCGCGGCGCCGAGCACCGGCGCCTGCCAGGCCAACAGCAACAGCAGCAGCAGCGTGACGGGTTTGAACACCCAGCGCTGCCAGCGCGGGCCACGGTATGAGGCGTCGACGAACAGCCAACCGGAAAAGAATACGGCAAGGAACGGCCAACTCATTTATGTCTTCCTTATGCATGAGGGAGCCGCAACAACCGGCTCCAAACTGTCACCAATGTCACTTCTTATTTCAGTGTAGGTAGCCTGCCGACGATCGACAATGCTTTCTTGAGAATGCTATGTTTACGCCGATTTGGCCGTGAAGGAAATGGGAAACCGATGAGCAAGCCACCGTTATTTTTTGTCGCCGTGATTGCGCTGATCGCCGTGCTGGCCACGCAACGCTACTTCAAACAGCGCCAGCGGGAGGCGGAAAACGATCGCGCGCCGATGCGCAGCCTGCAGGTGACGGTGAGCGACAAGCGCAGCTTCCCGGTCGCCAGGACCCGCGCGCCGCAGCGCGAACCGCTGGTCAATGAGCCGATGTATTACGAGGTGGTGTTCAGCCCGAACCAGGGCGGTGAAGACATCACGCTTCGGCTGAAACAGTGGCAATACAACCCGATAGAAAAAGGCGCGCAGGGCACGTTGAACATGCAGGGCACGCGCTTCGTCTCTTTCAGCGTTCAGCCGTAGCGGTCATTTCTTCTTGATGGGCGGCTGTTTCTTTTGCCAGGCCAGCAGCTCGAACACGCCAAAGATAAAGATCTTGGCTTCTTGCCAGTAGCTGATTGGCTGATCCTTCGGCTGGGTGGATTTCAACAGCACCAGCTGCAGGCCGTGCATCACCACCATAAAGAACAGCGCCACGTCGATGAAATACTTCAGCGGCTTGGGAAAAGGATGGAACAGGTTAGAGAGCAGGAAGCCCCACACGCACAGCATCAGCAGACGGCCCAGATTAATCAGCATGGTCGGTTTTCTCTTGCGAACGAATATAAAGGCGATAGGCCACCTGGCCGGCGACCTTCTCCCGGTGCAGCTGCCAGCTGGCAGGCACGTCCGCCGCGGCGCTTTCTGCCTCGGCTTCTACATAGATCCAGGCCTCGTCGGCCAGCCAGCCACGCTGCTCCAGCAGCAAGGTGGTCTCCGCCAGCAGGCCTTTGCGAAACGGCGGATCGAGGAACACCACGTCGAACGGTTGGCCCTCGCCCGCCAGCCAGCTCAGCGCGTTGGTGTTGATAACCACCCCCTTGCCCTGCAGCAGCGCCAGATTTTTTTCCAGCTGCTGCGCCACCGGCCGTTCGAATTCCAACAGCGTGGCGCTGCCGGCGTAGCGCGACAGCGCTTCCAGCCCTAATGCGCCGCTGCCGGCGAAACAGTCCAGGCAGCGCGCGCCCTGAATCACCGGCGCCAGCCAGTTGAACAGGGTTTCGCGCACCCGATCGGTGGTGGGGCGCAGCCCCGGGCTGTTCGGCACCGGAAGCTTGCGACCGCGCCATTGGCCGCCGATGATGCGGATCTGTCCGGCTGCGACCTGGGGCGGTTTTTTGGCCGCCGCCCGTGGCGAGAGTCTTGTCATAAGCGTTGTTTGATTTCTTTTGCGGCGCGGAGCCGTAGAGGTTAACGAAAAGTTGCCCCTATTCTACCGGTGACGGGCTTCGGGGGGAACGGTAAAACTTTGTTGTCTGATTTCACACCGGAAAGCGTGCCGGATGCGTGTTGCTGCGCGAGGGAAAGTGATAGACTCGGCGGATTATTGTCAGCATATATCCTTCAGGTATGTAGGGTAAGCGAGCCTTCAGTACGGAGTAGAGTCATAACATGGCAAAAGATAAGAAACGTGGGTTTTTCTCCTGGCTGGGGTTTGGCCAGAAGGAAAAGGAAGAAGAGCAACAGCAACCTGAGCAGCCGGTAGAGCAGGCGGAGCCTCAGGCCGCGGAGACGCCGGCTGAACCGGCCACCGCCAAGCTGGATGACAAGCTCCCCGCCCAGGAATCTGAACCTGCCGCCTCCGTCGACACCCCGGGAGAGTGGGATAGCGGCCAGGCCGGCGAACCCATCGCGGAAAACCTGCCGGCGGCGGCCGAACACCCGACGGCGCAAGCGTTGGCCGAAGAGATTGTCAGCGTGACCGAGCAGGTAGTGGCGCAGCAGCAGCCGGTCGTCGAGCCCGAGCCGGTGGTTGAGCCCGAGCCGGTTGTTGAACCCGAGCCAGTCGTTGAACCCGAGCCGATCGCCGAGCCTGAGCCGGTTGTTGAGCCCGAACCGGTCGTCGAATCTGAGCCAGTTGTTGAGCCTGAGCCGGTTGTCGAGCCCGAGCCGTTTGTTGAGCCCGAGCCGGTCGTTGAACCTGAGCCGGTCGTTGAACCCGAGCCGGTTGTCGAGCCAGAGCCGGTCGTTGAACCTGAGCCAGTTGTTGAGCCTGAGCCGGTTGTCGAGCCTGAGCCGGTCGTTGAACCCGAGCCGGTTGTCGAGCCAGAGCCGGTTGTTGAGCCCGAGCCAGCCGCTGAGCCCGAGCCCGTCGTCGAACCAGAATCGGAGCCGGAAGAAGAAGCGCCGCTTGAACCTGTGGTGCCGGCCGCTGTGCAAGAGCAGGAGCGGCCGACCAAAGAGGGCTTCTTCGCTCGCCTGAAGCGCAGCCTGCTGAAAACCAAGCAAAACCTCGGCTCCGGCTTTATGGGGCTGTTCCGCGGTAAAAAGATCGACGACGACCTGTTCGACGAGTTGGAAGAACAGCTGCTGATCGCCGATGTCGGCGTGGAGACCACGCGCAAGATCATCACCTCCCTGACCCAGCACGCCAGCCGCAAGCAGCTGAAAGACGCCGAAGCGCTGTATGGCAAGCTGAAGGAGGAAATGTCCGAAATTCTGGCCAAGGTCGATCAGCCGCTGGATGTCAGCGGGAAAACCCCGTATGTCATTCTGATGGTCGGCGTGAACGGCGTGGGTAAAACCACCACCATCGGCAAGCTGGCGCGCCAATTCCAGGCGGAAGGCAAGTCGGTGATGCTGGCGGCGGGGGATACTTTCCGCGCCGCGGCGGTGGAGCAGCTGCAGGTGTGGGGCGAACGCAACCGCATCCCGGTGGTGGCGCAGCATACCGGGGCGGATTCCGCTTCGGTGATCTTCGATGCGGTGCAGGCCGCCAAGGCGCGCGGCATCGATGTCTTGATCGCCGATACCGCCGGCCGTCTGCAGAACAAATCGCACCTGATGGAAGAGCTGAAGAAGATCGTCCGCGTCATGAAAAAACTGGACGACCAGGCCCCCCATGAGGTTATGCTGACGCTCGATGCCAGCACCGGCCAGAATGCGGTCAGCCAGGCGAAATTATTTAATGAGGCCGTGGGCTTAACCGGCATCACGCTGACTAAACTGGACGGTACCGCCAAGGGCGGGGTGATCTTCGCCATCGCCGATCAGTTCGGTATCCCGATTCGCTATATCGGCGTCGGGGAAGGCATCGAAGATTTGCGGCCGTTTAAGGCTGACGATTTTATTGAGGCACTTTTTGCCCGAGAGGATTAATACGGATGATTCGCTTTGAACAGGTCAGTAAAGCTTATCTGGGCGGACGGCAAGCGCTGCAGGGGGTCGATTTCCATCTGCGCCCGGCGGAAATGGCGTTTCTGACCGGCCATTCCGGCGCGGGGAAAAGTACCCTGCTGAAACTGATTTGTGGTATCGAACGGCCCAGCGCCGGCCACATCTGGTTTGGCGGCCACGACATCAGTCGTTTGAAAAACCGCGAGGTGCCGTTCCTGCGTCGGCAGATCGGCATGATCTTCCAGGATCACCACCTGCTGCTGGATCGCACGGTGTATGACAATGTGGCGATGCCGCTGATCATCGCCGGCGCCAGTACCGAAGACATCCGCCGCCGCGTCTCCGCCGCGCTGGACAAGGTCGGTTTGCTGGATAAAGCGAAGAACTTCCCGATTCAGCTGTCCGGCGGTGAGCAGCAGCGCGTGGGCATCGCCCGTGCGGTGGTGAACAAGCCGGCGGTGTTGCTGGCGGATGAACCGACCGGCAACCTGGACGACGCGCTGTCGGAAGGCATTCTGCGCCTGTTTGAAGAATTCAACCGCGTCGGCGTCACCGTATTAATGGCGACGCACGACACCGGGCTTATCGCCCGCCGCAATTACCGCATCCTGACGCTGAGCCAGGGCCGCATGCAAGGGGGCGCTCACCATGGCCAATAACGCAAAAACCGCCAAGAGCAAGGCGCTGCGCGGCGGCTGGCGCGAGCAGTGGCGTTACGCCTGGATGAACGCCATCAAAGACATGCTGCGCCAGCCGTTGGCGACGCTGTTGACGGTGATGGTGATCGCCATCTCCCTGACGCTGCCGAGCGTGTGCTACATCGTGTGGAAAAACGTCAGCACCGCGGCCAGCCAGTGGTACCCGACGCCGCAGCTGACGGTCTACCTGGATAAATCGCTCGACGACGACGCGGCGCTGAAAGTGCTCGACGCCATCAAGGCGGAAGCCGGCGTGGAGAAGGTGAATTACCTGTCGCGTGAAGAAGCGCGCGGCGAGTTCCGCAACTGGTCGGGCTTTGGCGGCGCGTTGGACATGTTGGAAGAGAACCCGTTGCCGGCGGTGGCGATCGTTACGCCGAAGATGAGCTTCCAGAGTTCGGATACCCTCAACACCCTGCGCGATCGCGTGGCGGCGGTGCAGGGCGTGGAAGAAGTGCGTATGGATGACAGCTGGTTTGCCCGCCTGGCGGCGCTGACCGGGTTGGCGGGCCAGATCGCGGCGATCATCGGCGTGCTGATGATCGTGGCGGTGTTCCTGGTGATCGGCAACAGCGTGCGTCTGAGCATCTTCAGCCGCCGCGACACCATCAACGTGATGAAGCTGATCGGCGCCACCGACGGTTTTATCCTGCGGCCGTTCCTTAACGGCGGGGCGATGCTCGGCTTTGCCGGCGCGCTGCTGTCGCTGGTGCTGTCCGGCGCGCTGGTGTGGCAGCTGGAGTCAGTGGTCGCCGGGGTGGCCAAGGTGTTCGGCACCACCTTCACCCTGCACGGGCTGGGCTGGGACGAGGCGCTGTTGCTGCTGATCATCTCCGCGATGATCGGTTGGATCGCCGCCTGGCTGGCGACGGTGCAACATTTACGCCGATTTACACCACAGTAAGATTTTTTTGGTATACTCTTCTCCTGCTGCTTTTGATCGCGTTGCGGGAGAAGAGTGACCTCAAGCGAAGTCAGCACAACACCTCTCTTCTTAGCGCACAAATTCCCTATCGGCCTGCACTCTCGTCACGTATTGTCAGCAACAATGCTTGCAAAAAAGGGTGAACTTTTAGGGCGGAGTACGGTCAAAAATTGCAGCAAATGTTAAGGTGCCCGGCGTGTGGAACCGCTTTTGCTTCAGCAACTGCCGTAGAATCAATCATTTCCCCGCTGTAATAATCACCTGCATGATTTTGTATTCTCATAGAGAGGGTTTGAATGACCAAAGAAATGCAAACTTTAGCCTTAGTACCCCAAGGTAGCTTGGAAGCCTATATCCGGGCAGCCAACGCCTATCCGATGCTGACGGCAGAGGAAGAGCGGGAGCTGGCTGAACGGCTGCATTATCAGGGCGATCTGGATGCCGCTAAGCAGCTCATCCTGTCTCACCTGCGCTTTGTCGCTCATATTGCCCGCAACTATTCAGGCTATGGTCTGCCACAGGCGGATCTGATTCAGGAAGGCAATATCGGCCTGATGAAAGCCGTTCGCCGCTTCAACCCTGAAGTCGGCGTGCGTCTGGTTTCCTTTGCGGTGCATTGGATTAAGGCGGAAATCCACGAGTACGTATTGCGCAACTGGCGCATCGTGAAAGTGGCGACCACCAAAGCGCAGCGCAAGCTGTTCTTTAACCTGCGCAAAACCAAACAGCGTTTGGGCTGGTTCAACCAGGACGAAGTGGAACTGGTGGCCCGCGAGCTGGGCGTAACCAGCAAAGACGTGCGCGAGATGGAGTCTCGCATGGCGGCGCAGGACATGACGTTCGATCCGACTCCGGACGACGAGGCCCGCGATGGCCAGTCGATGGCGCCGGTGCTGTACCTGCAGGACAAGAGCTCAGACTTCGCTGAAGGCATTGAGGAAGATAACTGGGAAAGCAACGCCGCAGACAAACTGGCCTATGCGCTGGAAGGTCTGGACGAGCGCAGCCAGCATATCATCCGCGCCCGCTGGCTCGACGACGACAACAAGTCGACGCTGCAGGAGCTGGCCGATCAGTACGGTGTTTCCGCCGAGCGCGTGCGCCAGCTGGAAAAGAACGCCATGAAGAAATTGAAAATGGCGATTGAAGCCTGAGTCGATGCGATATTCGAAAAAAAAGCCCGGCAAGCCGGGCTTTTTCATGCCTGAAATTCGGCGTTATGGCGCCACGGCGGCGAAGTCCGGCGCTGGGCAGTCGTAGCCGAATTTCGCCGCCCACGGGTAGCGAGTGCCGGTGTTGATGTAGCGTTGATAAAGCGCCCGGCCGGTTTTGGCGTCGCGCTTGATAACCCAGCTGGCGGCGTTACACAGCACGGCGGCATAGGCCTGGCTTTTCGGCGGCAGCAGATCGGCCGCCTGTTGCGCCAGCCCCACCGCCTGCCAGCGATAGTGCAGGAAACGGTTGTCCTGCGCCGGCAGCGCCGCCTTGGCGCGCGCCGCTTCTGCGCTGTCGATCCAGCTTTTATGCTTCAGCTCGCGAGTATCGAACGCATCCCCCAGATAGGAATAGCCAGCGCCATAGATGGCGTAGTCCGGTGTCATCTCATAGCCGGTAAACTCCAGCCCCTGGGCGCGCAGCAGGTTGGCCGCGCGATAGTAAGCTTGCGCGCGTGCCAGCGGCGCGGCGGACTTGTCCTTGGCGGCCTTCAGCTCATTGGCGTACTGCTGCGCCGCTTGCCGGTAGTTGGGGATATCGAAATAGTCCTGCGCTTCCGCGGCCCGCCCGGCGCGCATCAAGCGCCGCGCCAGCAGTTCGCGCAGCTGAACTTCCGGCGTGATTTGCTGGCCGCCACCGTAGTCGTCCGGGTTAACCGGCTTGAGCGGCGTCGTCGGCGCCGGGGCGTGCTTATCGACAAAGCCTTTCAACTCATCGACGGTCAGCACGCGCTCTGCCACATCGGCCACGTCGGCCCAGTAGAGCGCTTTGCCGCGATAAAGCAGGTCCATCGCCTGCAGATAGTCGCCGCGGTTCAGCGCCAGGATAGCCTGTTCGCCGGCCACCCGGCACTCGGGGACGATGGTTTCCGCGACAAAGTCGGCGTTACGCTGTTCGCCCCAGCTTTCGTCGGCGGGGAACGCGCTTGCCGCCTTGGCGTAGGCGGCGGTGGCGGCTTTCACGTCGCCGTCGCGCAGCGCCATTTTGGCGCGCAGCCACCACGCCAGGCCACCGTCGCCGGCGTTTTTCAGCAGGCTCGCCGCCATCGGGTATTGCCCGGAGCGGTAGGCCAATGCCGCCAGCCGATCGCTGCCGGCGAAGCCGCTTTTCACCGTGCCGTCCAGCAGCGTCAGGATCTGGCTGATGATCTGGGCAGAGCGGCCGTTGCCGTCGGTATCCGCCATTTGCAGGTTGCCGCTGCGGGCGAACAGCTCAATGGTCACCAGCTGCTGGATCAACGGATCGCCGATCACCTGCTTCAGCGTTTCCAGATGGTCGGGATTGACCAGGTAGCTGGAGACGTACTGCAGCGACTGCCCGCCGCTCGGATCGCCCTGCGCCGCCTGCTGTGCGTACAGGTGGGCAGCGGGGGCGACGTCACCCAGCCACAGGTGGATGCGCGCCTGCTGCCCGAGGCTGCTCAGCGCCAGCTGGTCGGGATCGGCGGTGCCGCTTTTCACCCGATCGATCACCTGCTGGAACGCCGCCAGCGCCTGTTCAAGTTCGGCTTTAGGCGGATGCTCGGCGGCGGGGGCCGCTTCACCCGATTCATTCACCGGCGTACCGTGGTCAGCCATCAACACCCGCCCAAGTGAATACTGCGCCCGCAGCCCCCAGTCGCCCTGTTCGGCGGCCGGGAGCTTCAGCACCTGCTGGAAATAGTCTGTGGCGCGCGGATCGTGGCTGGCGAAAGCGACGGCGCCCAGTTGATAAAGGCGTGCGGCGTTGGACAACCCCTGAGTATTGACGGCGTCAGCCTCTTCCACCGTTTTGGCGGCGCGCATTTTGCCGATCGCCACCGTTTCCGGCGACTGCGGCATCGGTTTCGGCGGCATCGGCGGCGGGGGGGCTTGCCAGTGCGGCAGCTGCTTATCCGCCGGCACCAGCCGGCCGGCTTCGAAGGCGAAATTGCCCTCCGGCATATACAGCAGGGTGCCGTTGCGGTCGATCAGCAGCCGGTTAGGGAAATCCGGGCCGCAGGCATAGCCGTTCAGCGGCAGCGCCAGCGCGGCGCCGATCAGCATGGCCAGCGGAAGAAGGCGGCGGGTGTTCCGTGCCGCGCGCGAATCAAGGTGTGACAAGGGTGCCTCCTGGCGTCAGTTGTTGGCAGCGCAGCCAGCCCAGCGGCCGGGATTGCCCGGCGCGCAGTTGGTCGCCGCTGATGCGGATAAAGCGTTGCCGTTGCGGTGCGGATTCCAGCCGGTAGTTGCCGACCGCGTCCGCGGCCAGGCAGTCGTCGGCGCGGATGACCACCTCTTGCGGCAGCGGGGCGTCCACCGGCCCGTTGTTATGAATTATCAGATCATACAGCCCGTTTTGCTGTGGCTGAGGCCTAAATTTTACCTGCCAGTCGACGTTCAGCGGCTGCCGTTCGATCACCGCTCGCAGCGTGGCGAGCGACCAGGCGCGCCGATCGTCCGCCAGCGGCAAGCGGAACCAGATAATGCCGCGCAGCCGGGGCGGCGTTTGCTGCGCCAGCGCTTGCAGAAAATCGGCGATCTGCTGCGGCGCGACCGTCAGCTCGCGGCCGTTGCCCGCCACGCGCAGCGAGGACTCGCTCTCCACCTGCGCGCCCTGCGCATCAAACCCCAGCAGCGCCATGCCGTAGGCCGGCAGCGCGACGCGAAACGGCTTCGGTGTGACGGAGGCGTACTGCCGCACCCAGCGCAGCGCCAAGGAGCCGTCAAACAGCCCCTGCTGCGGCGAGAGCACCGCGTGCACCTGCAGGACGGAGCTGTCGGCCTGTTGCAATACGCCGGGCAGGTCGGGCGAGCCGATCCAGGCCGGCAGGGCGGTGATGCCGAGCTGCAAAGCGGCGGGCAGCCGTTGGCGCAGTTGCTGCAGAAAGCGCTGGTAGTCCGGCAGGCGGGCGGTGGCGGCGTCATGATCGATCTCGACGCCGGTGACGGGCAGCCCGGCCGCCTGCCAGCGTTGGGTGAGCGCCAGCAGACGCTGGATAATGGCTTCTTGGTCCAGCTGCGGCAGCTGGCCGTCGAGGCGTGCTACCAGCCAGAGCGGGCGGCCGTCCTGCTTCAGCAGGCTGAGATCGGCTGGGATCTCCCGCCAGCCCTCGCGCGGATGTACCTGCAGCGCCAGCACGCGCAGCCCACCGAACAGATCGCGGCTGTGCGCCAGCGCATCGGCGTGCAGCGGCGTCCAGACCCGCTGCCAGACATAAACCTGCTGATCCCAGCCTGAGGCCAGGCGCAGCGCCTGCTGGCGCCCGAGGAGCGCGGCCGCCAGCCCCAGCACAATCAAGATTAGCGCCGCCAGCCGGCGTTTCATTTTTGCCAGAGATCGCCCTGCGGTGCGAAGCCGCAGGCGCGCATGAAGTTATCGACTTCCCCGCGTTCGCGCGGCGCCAGGCCGGCGGTCGACAGCTGCCAGTGGGCGACCTGCGGCAGCTGACGCTGCGCATCCTGCACCAGGTAAAGACCGACGCCGCGGCGGCGCGTCACTTCGCGTACCAGCAGGTCCTGCAGCTCGGCGCGGTCGTCCTGCAGCGCGATTTTCACCGCCCCCAGTAGCCGCTCGTTGAAGCGGGCGGCGAACAGCGCCTTGCCGTCGCTCAGCCAGCTCTGCCACTGTTCCGGCTGCTGGTGCGGCCAAATTTTGCCGAGGTCGATAAGGTCTTGCGGGGACAGCGCGGTCAGGCGCTCGATGGTCAGTTTCATGCAGAATTTCCGCGCAGCTAAATGATGCCGACAGTGTAATAGATCTTGTGCAGAGCGTTGTGTAAGTTTTTCTGTACGATTACTGTGCAATATGTTTTTTGCACGGGGCATTTTCCGAGTAAATAGTTAGTAAACGGATTGTTAACCAGCACAACGCACTACGCCTCAAGGTAAAGAGCGCAGATTTAATTCGAATTTTATCCTGTTTACACCGCTTGTTTCTGCCTGATGAAGTTGATTTGCAGAAGAAAATTCCTGTTTAATGGCATGAAAAATAAAGTCTTATTAGAAAATAATGCCGACAAAGCGCCTAAATCATTATTACTTATAACAAAAGCGGTCAATAACGATCGGGCGCAGGCAAACATAACAGGTACGTTCACAACGACAGATGGGGATTTGCGGATGAAATTAACAACAGGTAAGGCATTGCTGGCGGGTTGTATTGCGATGGCCATGAGCCAGGCGGCCATGGCGAAAGACATCAAGGTGGCGATCGTCGGGGCGATGTCCGGCCCGGTCGCGCAGTATGGCGACATGGAGTTTACCGGCGCGCGCCAGGCGATTGCCGACATCAACGCCAAGGGCGGCATCAAGGGCGACAAGCTGGTCGGCGTGGAATACGACGACGCCTGCGACCCGAAACAGGCGGTTGCGGTCGCCAACAAGGTGATCAACGACGGCATTCGCTACGTGATCGGCCACCTGTGCTCCTCGTCTACCCAGCCGGCGTCCGATATTTATGAAGACGAAGGCGTGATCATGATTACCCCGGCGGCCACCAACGCCGATCTGACCACCCGCGGCTACAAGATGATCATGCGCACCACCGGCCTGGACTCGGATCAGGGCCCGACCGCCGCCAAATACATCCTCAGCGACATCAAGCCGAAGCGCATCGCCGTGGTGCACGACAAGCAGCAATATGGCGAAGGCCTGGCGCGCTCGGTGCGCGACAGCCTGAAAAAACAGGGCACCGAAGTGGCGATGTTCGAAGGCATCACCGCCGGCGACAAAGACTTCTCCACCCTGGTGGCGCGCCTGAAGAAAGAGAATATCGACTTCGTGTATTTCGGCGGTTACTACCCGGAAATGGGCCAGATCCTGCGTCAGGCCAAGCAGGCCGGGTTGACCACCCGCTTCATGGGGCCGGAAGGCGTGGGCAACTCCTCGCTGTCCAACATCGCCGGGGCCGCTTCGGAAGGCATGCTGGTGACGCTGCCGAAGCGCTACGATCAGGTGCCTGCCAACCAGCCGATCGTCGATGCGTTGAAAGCCAAGAAGCTGGATCCGACCGGCCCGTTCGTCTGGACCACCTATGCCGCGCTGCAGTCGCTGACCACCGGCATGGAGCGCAGCGGCAGCCAGGAGCCGGCGGACATCGTCAAGGATCTGAAAACCGGCAAGCCGGTGGAGACCGTGATGGGGCCGCTGAGCTGGGATGACAAGGGCGATCTGAAAGGCTTCGAGTTCGGCGTATTCGAGTGGCATGCCAACGGCACGTCCACACCGATCAAATAAGCCATAATGATTAGGGTGGGGCGCGGCTCGCTGCGCCCGGCGGGTCGGCTTGCCGGCCCCGTCTCCCTTTACCCGCCGGTTCTCCGCCGGCGGGTTTCGCAGCCAAGGGTTCAGAGTATGTCAGAGCAACTCCTCTATTTTCTGCAGCAGATGTTCAACGGCTTAACGTTGGGCAGCACCTATGCATTGATCGCCATCGGTTACACCATGGTTTACGGCATCATCGGCATGATCAACTTCGCCCACGGCGAGGTGTACATGATCGGCAGCTATGTCTCCTTTATCGTGATCGCCGCCCTGATGATGCTCGGCATCGACGTCGGCTGGTTGCTGATCGGCGCCGCGTTTCTGGTCTCGATCGTCATCGCCAGCGCCTACGGCTGGAGCATCGAGCGGGTGGCCTACAAGCCGGTGCGCAACTCCAAGCGCCTGATTGCGCTGATCTCGGCCATCGGCATGTCGATATTCCTGCAAAACTACGTCAGCCTGACGCAGGGCTCACGCGATCTGGCGCTGCCCAGCCTGGTGACCGGCCAGTGGGTGCTGGGGGAAAGCAATGGCTTCGCCGCCACCATCAGCACCATGCAGCTGACCATCTGGCTCGTGACCTTCCTGGCGATGCTGGCGCTGACGCTGTTTATCCGCTATTCGCGCATGGGCCGCGCCTGCCGCGCCTGTGCGGAAGACCTGAAGATGGCCAGCCTGCTGGGCATCAACACTGACCGGGTGATCTCGCTGACCTTCGTCATCGGGGCGGTGATGGCGGCGGTGGCCGGGGTGTTGCTCGGCCAGTTCTACGGCGTCATCAACCCCTACATCGGCTTTATGGCCGGCATGAAAGCCTTCACCGCCGCGGTTCTGGGCGGCATCGGCAGCATTCCCGGCGCGATGATCGGCGGCCTGGTGCTGGGCGTGGCGGAAGCGCTGACCTCCGCCTATCTCAGCACCGAATACAAAGACGTGGTGTCGTTCGCGTTGCTGATCGTGGTGCTGCTGATCATGCCGACCGGCATCCTCGGGCGTCCGGAGGTTGAGAAAGTATGAAACTCAATCTGCTCAATGCGCTGATCGCCACGGCGGTGCTGTTCGTGATGGCGTCGTTCCTGATGGGCATGCAGCTTAGCTTGGACGGCACCAAGCTGGTGGTGCACGGCGCGGCGGAAGTGCGCTGGATGTGGATCGGCATCGGCTGCGTCATCGTCTTTTTCTTCCAGCTGTTGCGCCCGCTGCTGCAGCAGGGATTGAAAAAAGTCTCCGGCCCGGCGTTCGTGCTGCCGAGCTTCGACGGCACTACGCCGCGGCAAAAGCTGCTGGCGGCTCTGCTCATCGTCGCGGCGGTCGCCTGGCCGTTCCTGGTATCGCGCGGCACGGTGGATATCGCCACCCTGACGCTGATCTACGTGATGCTGGGCCTCGGCCTCAACGTGGTGGTGGGCTTGTCCGGCTTGCTGGTGCTCGGCTACGGTGGTTTCTACGCCATCGGCGCTTACACCTACGCGCTGCTGAATCACTATTACGGCCTCGGCTTCTGGGAGAGCCTGCCGCTGGCGGGCATCGTCACCGCCGCCTTCGGCTTCCTGCTCGGTTTCCCGGTGCTGCGGCTGCGCGGCGACTATCTGGCGATCGTGACGCTCGGCTTCGGTGAGATCGTGCGCATCCTGCTACTGAACAATACCGAGATCACCGGCGGGCCGAACGGCATCAGCCAGATCCCGAAACCGACCTTTTTCGGCCTGGAGTTCAACCGCAGCGTGCGCGACGGCGGTTGGGATACCTTCCATAACTTCTTCGGCCTGAAATACGATCCGAGCGATCGCATCATATTCCTGTATCTGGTGGCGCTGCTGCTGGTGGTGCTGACGCTGTTCGTCATCAACCGCCTGCTGCGCATGCCGCTCGGGCGCGCCTGGGAAGCGCTGCGCGAAGACGAGATCGCCTGCCGCTCGCTGGGCCTCAGCCCGACGCGCATCAAGCTGACCGCCTTTACCATCAGCGCCGCTTTCGCCGGGTTTGCCGGCACGCTGTTCGCCGCGCGCCAGGGCTTCGTCAGCCCGGAATCTTTCACCTTCGTCGAATCGGCCTTCGTGTTGGCGATCGTCGTACTGGGGGGCATGGGCTCGCAGTTCGCGGTCATTCTGGCGGCGATCCTGCTGGTGGTGTCGCGCGAACTGATGCGCGATCTGAATGAATACAGCATGTTGCTGCTGGGTGCGCTGATGGTGTTGATGATGATTTGGCGGCCGCAGGGGCTGCTGCCGATGAAACGGCCGCAGCTGAAGCTGCAGGCGGCGGACATTCACGCGGGCAAGGGGGAGCAGGCATGAGCGTTCAACCTTTACTGCAGGTGGAAGGCCTGTCGATGCGTTTCGGCGGGCTGCTGGCGGTCAACAACGTGGCGTTGACGCTGAACGAAGGCGAAATCGTGTCGCTGATCGGCCCCAACGGCGCCGGTAAGACCACGGTGTTCAACTGCCTGACCGGTTTTTACCGCCCGACCGACGGCACCATCAAATTGCGCGATCGCCACCTGGAAGGGCTGGCGGGGCAGGCCATCGCCCGCATGGGCGTGGTGCGCACCTTCCAGCACGTGCGGCTGTTCCGTGAAATGACGGTGATCGAGAACCTGCTGGTGGCACAGCATCAGCACCTGAAAAGCGGCGTGTTTGCCGGGCTGTTGAAAACCCCGGCCTTCCGCCGCGCCGAAGCCGAGGCGCTGACGCACGCGGCGGAGTGGCTGGAGCGCGTCGGCCTGCTGGAGATGGCCAACCGTTCGGCGGGCAACCTGGCCTACGGGCAGCAGCGGCGGCTGGAGATCGCCCGCTGCATGGTGACCCGGCCGGAGCTGCTGATGCTGGACGAACCGGCCGCCGGCCTCAACCCGAAAGAGACCGACGAACTGGATCACCTGATCGTCGAGCTGCGCGATCGGCATAAGGTATCGGTGCTGCTGATCGAGCACGACATGAAGCTGGTGATGGGCATCTCCGACCGCATTTACGTGGTGAATCAGGGCACGCCGCTGGCGCAGGGCACACCGGCGGAGATCCGCAACAACCCGGACGTGATCCGGGCTTATTTGGGCGAAGAATAATATGCTGTCATTCAATCAGGTATCCGCCCATTACGGCAAAATTCAGGCGCTGCATCAGGTCAGCCTCACGATAAGCCAGGGTGAAATCGTGACGTTAATCGGCGCCAACGGCGCCGGTAAAACCACGCTGCTCGGCACCCTGTGCGGCGAACCGCGCGCCAGCGAAGGCAGCATCGTCTTTCAGGATCAGGACATCACCCAGTGGCAAACCTCGCGCATCATGCGCGAAGCGGTGGCGATCGTGCCGGAAGGGCGGCGCGTCTTCTCGCGCATGACGGTGGAAGAAAACCTGGCGATGGGCGGCTTCTTCGCCGATCGCCGGCAGTATCAACAGCGCATCGAACGGGTGTTCACTCTGTTCCCGCGCCTGCTGGAGCGCCGAAACCAGCGCGCCGGCACCATGTCCGGCGGCGAACAGCAGATGTTGGCCATCGGCCGCGCGCTGATGAGCCAGCCGAAGCTGCTGCTGCTCGACGAGCCCTCGCTCGGGCTGGCGCCGATCATCATCCAGCAGATCTTCGACATCATTCAGCAGCTGCGGGAAGAGGGCATGACCATCTTCCTGGTGGAGCAAAACGCCAATCAGGCGCTGAAATTGGCGGACCGCGGTTATGTGCTGGAAAACGGCCGCGTGGTGTTGGAAGATACGGGGGCTGCATTGTTAGCCAACGAAGCAGTGAGGTCGGCGTATCTGGGCGGTTAATCCGCCCCCCTACGAATTAAAATAATCAGGTACGAGAAGAAGAAATGAAGACAGAAGGGTTACTCGCGCAGCGCATCGTTAACGTAAAAAGTTCGGCCATCCGTGAATTGCTTAAACACAGCAAGATGGAACACGTCATTTCGCTGGCGGGCGGCATCCCCTCTGATGCGCTGTTCGATTTCGAAGGATTGAGCATCGCCACCCAGCAGGCGATCACCGAACAGCCGAAAAGCGCGTTCCAGTATGGCTTGACCGAGGGCAGCCCGCTGCTGCGTGAGCGCATTTGCGCGCTGTGCGCCGAGCGCGGCGTCACCGCGCGCGCGGAAGAGGTGATGGTCACCGCCGGCTCGCAGCAGGCATTGGATTTGGTGATGCGCGCCATCGTCAACCCCGGCGACGTGTTCGTGGTGGAGCGCCCGACCTACCTGGCGGCGCTGCAAACGCTGGAGCTGGCGGAAGCCAACATCATGTCGGTCTCGTCAGACAGCGACGGTATGGTGGTGGAAGAGCTGGCCGAGCTGCTGAAAACCCAGCGCATCAAGGGCGTGTACGTGGTGCCGAACTTCGGCAACCCCAGCGGCATCACCCTGAGCGCCGCGCGCCGCGAACTGCTGGTGAAGCTGGCCGCCGAACATAACTTCCTGATCATCGAAGACGATCCGTACGGCGAGCTGCGTTTCACCGAAGAGCGCCACCCGACGCTGCATCAGGTGTCGCAGCGGGTGCTGGGCAACACCGACCACATCATCTATACCTCGACCTTCTCCAAGATCCTGGCGCCGGGCCTGCGGTTGGGCTGGGCGATTCTGCCGCCGTTCCTGCTGCATAAAGTGGCGATCATCAAACAGGCGGCGGATCTGCACGCCAGCGCGCTGTCGCAGAGCATCGTCGAATGCTACCTCGGCCTGGATCGCCTGCCGGCGCAGATCGACAAGATCCGCACCGCCTACAAGCAAAAGGGCGAGATCCTGGCCGGTTTGGTGGAGCAGGAGCTGGGCGACTACATCACCTTCGATAAGCCGAAGGGCGGCATGTTCCTGTGGGCGCGTTTCCGCCAGCCGTTCAACGCCACCGAATGGCTGAATACCACGCTGCAGCAGGGCGTGGTGTTCGTGCCGGGGGAATACTTCTTCTCCGACAACCCGGATCGTTCGACCTTCCGCCTGTCGTTCGCCACCGCCACCGAGCAACAAATGCAGGAAGCGGTGGCGCGCCTGCGCCGTTCGCTGTAATCCCCGCGGCGGCGGAGCGCATGCCCGCCGCCGACATCAAACTGCCATCTTCACTTCACTCTCCTGTCACATGGCTGTCACTTTTTAGTTATTTTTCTGTCATCCGCGCATGGCATGTTAGCTTCCGAACAAAAAACTGATTCTTTTCGCTCACGCGCTTTTACACCAGCTTTTTTCAGGAGTTAGGCATGCTCACCTACGCTATTCGCAAAACCACGCTGTGCGTCGCGTTGACCCTGGCGGTCAGCACTCAGGCGCTGGCGGCGACCGAGATCCCGTTCTGGCATTCGATGGAAGGCGAACTGGGTAAGGAAGTGGACTCCCTGGCGGATCGCTTCAACCAGTCGCACAGCGACGTCAAGATTGTGCCGGTTTACAAAGGCAACTACGAACAGAGCCTGGCGGCGGGCATCGCCGCTTACCGCTCCGGCAAGGCGCCGGCGATCCTGCAGGTTTACGAGGTGGGCACCGCCACCATGATGGCCAGCAAGGCCATCAAACCGGTCTACGAAGTGTTTAAAGAGGCCGGCATCAACTTCGACGAGTCGGTGTTCGTGCCGACGGTAGCCGGCTATTACACCGACAACAAGAGCGGCCATCTGCTGTCGCAGCCGTTCAACAGTTCCACGCCGGTGCTGTACTACAACAAAGACGCCTTCAAGAAGGCCGGCCTGAACCCGGACCAGCCGCCGAAAACCTGGCAGGAGCTGGCGGCGGATACCGCCAAGCTGCGTGAGGCCGGCATGAAGTGCGGCTACGCCAGCGGCTGGCAGGGCTGGATCCAGCTGGAGAACTTCAGCGCCTGGCACGGCGTGCCGTTCGCCAGCGAAAACAACGGGTTCGGCGGCACCAACGCCAAGCTGGAGTTCAACAAGCCGCTGCAGGTCAATCACATCGAGCTGCTGGAGGCGATGAACAAGAAGGGCGATTTCACCTACTTCGGCCGCAAAGACGAATCCACCGAGAAGTTTTATAACGGCGACTGCGCCATCACCACCGCTTCTTCCGGTTCGCTGGCGGACATCAAGCACTACGCCAAATTCAACTACGGCGTCGGCATGATGCCGTACGACGCCGACGCGAAAAACGCGCCGCAGAACGCCATCATCGGCGGAGCCAGCCTGTGGGTGATGAACGGTAAAGACGCCGCCACCTACAAGGGCGTGGCCGAGTTCCTGCAGTACCTGGCGCAGCCGGAAATCGCCGCCGAATGGCACCAGAAGACCGGCTATCTGCCGATCACCACCGCGGCTTACGATCTGACCAAGCAGCAGGGCTTCTACGACAAGAACCCGGGCGCCGACGTCGCCACTCGCCAGATGCTGAACAAGCCGCCGTTGCCGTTCACCAAGGGCCTGCGCCTCGGCAACATGCCGCAGATCCGCAGCGTGGTGGATGAGGAGCTGGAAGGCGTATGGACCGGCAAGAAAACGCCTCAGCAGGCGTTGGACGCCGCCGTGCAGCGCGGTGACGTGCTGCTGCGCCGTTTCGAAGCATCGACCAAGTAACCCTGCGTCGCGGGCCCGGCAGACCGGGCTCGCGTCTTCACGCCGATCCTTCCGTACCCGATTAATGGTTTAACTGCTATGTCATCTTCCCGTCCCGGTTTCGGCTGCAGCTGGTTGCCCTATGCGTTGGTGCTGCCGCAGCTGCTGATTACCGCCGTCTTCTTTTTATGGCCCGCCGGCGAGGCGCTGTGGTATTCGGTGCAGAGCCTCGATCCGTTCGGCCTGTCCAGCCAGTTTGTCGGGCTGGATAACTTTAAGCAGCTGTTTCAGGATCCTTACTACCTCGACTCGTTCTACACCACGCTGATCTTCAGCTTCCTGGTGGCGGGCATCGGGCTGGCGGTTTCGCTGTTCTTCGCCGCGCTGGTGGACTACGTGCTGCGCGGCAGCCGCCTCTATCGCACGCTGATGATCCTGCCCTATGCGGTGGCGCCGGCGGTGGCGGCGGTATTGTGGATCTTTCTGTTCAACCCCGGCCTGGGGTTGATCACCCATTTCCTCAACGGGCTGGGCTATAACTGGAACCATGCGCAAAACAGCGGCCAGGCGATGTTCCTGGTGGTGCTGGCCTCGGTATGGCAGCAGATAAGCTATAACTTCCTGTTTTTCCTCGCGGCGCTACAGTCGATCCCGCGCTCGCTGGTGGAGGCGGCGGCCATCGACGGCGCCGGCCCGGTGCGGCGTTTCTTCCATCTGGTGCTGCCGCTGATCGCGCCGGTGAGCTTCTTCCTGCTGGTGGTCAATCTGGTGTACGCCTTCTTCGATACCTTCCCGGTGATCGACGCCGCCACCGGCGGCGGGCCGGTGCAGTCCACCACTACGTTGATCTACAAGATCTACCGCGAAGGCTTCGCCGGATTGGATCTCTCCAGCTCTGCCGCGCAGTCGGTGATCCTGATGCTGCTGGTGATCGGCCTGACGGTGATCCAGTTCCGCTTCGTTGAACGTAAGGTGCGCTATCAATGATTGAGAATCGACGCGGGCTGGATATCTTCAGCCATGTGATGCTGATTATCGGCGTGCTGGTGGTGCTGTTCCCGCTGTACGTGGCCTTTGTCGCCGCCACGCTGGACGACAAGCAGGTGTTTCAGGTGCCGATGACGCTGGTGCCCGGCGGCCACCTGTGGGAAAACATCCGCAATATCTGGCAGGGCGGCGTGGGCAACCTCAAGGTGCCGTTCTCGCTGCTGCTGCTGAACAGCGTGATCATGGCGCTGGCGATCACCTTCGGCAAGATCGCGGTGTCGGTGCTGTCGGCTTACGCCATCGTGTACTTCCGCTTTCCGCTGCGCAGCCTGTTCTTCTGGCTGATTTTCCTCACCCTGATGCTGCCGGTGGAGGTGCGTATCTTCCCGACGGTGGAGGTGATCTCCAACCTCAACCTGCTGGACAGCTACACCGGCCTGACGCTGCCGCTGATGGCCTCGGCCACCGCGACCTTCCTGCTGCGCCAGTTCTTCATGACGCTGCCGGATGAGCTGCTGGAGGCGGCGCGTATCGACGGCGCCGGGCCGATGCGTTTCTTCTGGGACATCGTGCTGCCGCTGTCGAAAACCAATCTGGCGGCGCTGTTCGTCATCACCTTTATCTACGGCTGGAACCAATACCTGTGGCCGATCCTGATCACCAGCGACGCCTCGATGGGCACCGCGGTGGCGGGCATCAAGAGCATGATCTCCACCTCCGGCGCGCCGACCCAGTGGAACCAGGTGATGGCGGCGATGATTCTGACTTTATTGCCACCGCTGGCGGTGGTGCTTCTGATGCAGCGCTGGTTTGTGCGCGGTCTGGTTGATAGCGAGAAATAACGACGATGGCAGGATTAAAACTACAGGCGGTCACCAAGTCTTACGACGGTAAAACGCCGGTGATCAAACAGATCGACCTCGACGTGGCGGACGGCGAATTCATCGTGATGGTCGGCCCGTCCGGCTGCGGCAAATCCACGCTGCTGCGGATGGTGGCCGGGCTGGAACGCACCACCAGCGGCGATATCTATATCGATACCCGGCGCGTGACCGATCTGGAGCCCAAGGATCGCGGCATCGCGATGGTGTTCCAGAACTACGCGCTCTATCCGCACATGAGCGTGTACGACAACATGGCCTACGGCCTCAAGATCCGCGGTTTCGGCAAGGATCATATCCGCCAGCGGGTGGAAGACGCGGCACGGATCCTGGAGCTGGAGCCGCTGCTCAAACGCAAACCGCGCGAGCTTTCCGGCGGCCAGCGCCAGCGCGTGGCGATGGGGCGCGCCATCGTGCGCGAACCGGCGGTATTCCTGTTCGATGAGCCGCTGTCCAACCTGGATGCCAAGCTGCGGGTGCAGATGCGCCTGGAGCTGCAACAGCTGCATCGTCGTCTGAAAACCACCAGCCTGTACGTGACCCACGATCAGGTGGAGGCGATGACGTTGGCGCAGCGGGTGATCGTAATGAACAAGGGCGTGGCGGAGCATATCGGCACCCCGAGCGAAGTGTACCAACGGCCGGCTTCGCTGTTCGTCGCCGGCTTTATCGGATCGCCGGCGATGAACCTGCTGCCAGGCACCCTGAGCGCCGACGGTGGCCAGCTGCTGCTGGCGGACGGCATGGCGCTGCCGTTGCCGGTGGCCAAACCGCAGTGGGCGGGGCGGCCGTTGACGTTGGGCATTCGGCCGGAGCATATTCAGTTGGTGGCGCAAGGCCAGGGCGTGCCGCTGCAGCTGCAGACGCTGGAGCTGCTGGGGGCCGACAATCTGGCGCACGGCCAGTGGGGTGGCCACGGGGTGATCGCGCGGCTATCGCACGAAACCTTGCCGGCGGCGGGCAGTACGCTATATTTGCAGCTGCCTGCTCAGGCGCTGCACTTCTTTGACACCGACAGCGGATTACGGATGGATTGATGACCAGACATTGGCCTTACCCTCATATTGTCGCCCACCGCGGCGGCGGTTCTCTGGCGCCGGAAAACACCCTGGCGGCGATCGACGTTGGCGCGCGCCACGGCCACAAGATGATCGAGTTCGACGCCAAGCTGGCGCAGGACGGGCAAATTTTCCTGCTGCACGACGACACGCTGGATCGCACCAGCAACGGCTGGGGCGTGGCGGGCGAGCTGCCGTGGGACAAACTGGTGCAGCTGGACGCCGGCAACTGGTACAGCTCGGCCTTCAAGGGCGAGCGGCTGCCGCTGCTGTCGGAGGTGGCGGAACGCTGCCAGGAACACGGCCTGATGGCCAATATCGAGATCAAACCGACCACCGGCAGCGACGATGAAACCGGCCGGGTGGTGGCGCTGGCGGCGCGGCTGCTGTGGCAAGGGCAGACCGACCCGCTGCTCTCTTCCTTCTCGGTAGAAGCGCTGGCGGCGGCGCAGCGCACCGTGCCGGATTTGCCGCGCGGCCTGCTGCTGGAGGACTGGGACGACAACTGGCGCGAGCTGACCGAACGCCTGGATTGCGTCTCGCTGCATATCGATCACAAAGCGCTGACCGCCGAGCGGGTAAAAGCGTTGAAAGATGCCGGGCTGCGCATTCTGGTGTATACCGTCAACCAACCGGATCGCGCGCGCCTGCTGCTCGACTGGGGCGTTGACTGCATTTGCACCGACCGGATAGATTTAATCGGCCCGGATTTTTAATCCGGCACCGATGAATCCCGCGACGACAAGCCTTGCCGCCGCACCACCGGAAGGAATGCGATGTCTGGCTTTATCCTGTCACTGTGGCACCAGATCGTGCTGTCTTTACCGCTGTTTGTGCTGATCGCGTTGGGTTATGGGCTGATTCGCTGGGGGAAATGGCCTGCCGGCATCACCGATGGCCTGACGCGCTTCGTGTTTTCCCTCGCCTTGCCCGCCATGCTGTTTCGCATGATGTGCGACTTCTCGCAGCGCCCGGCGGTCGACGCCCGGCTGCTGATCGCGTTTTTCGGCAGTTGCCTGATCGTGTTCGTGCTCGGCCGTCTCGTCGCCCGGCACCTCTTTCGGCTGGATGGCGTCGCCGGATCGGTGTTTGCGCTGGGCGGCATTTTCTCCAATAACGTGATGCTCGGCTTGCCGATCGCCAGCGTGATGCTGGGGGAGGCGGCGATCCCGTCGGTGGCGCTGGTGCTGGTGTTCAACGGCCTGATCCTGTGGACGCTGGTGACGGTGTCGATCGAATGGGCGCGCAACGGTTCGCCGACGCTGAGCGGCTTCGCTAAAACCGCGCGCAGCGTGCTGACCAATCCGCTGATCGTCGGCATTCTGTCCGGCACCCTGTTCAGCCTGACCGGCCTGCCGCTGCCGGCCTTCGTCGATCGGCCGATCAGCATGCTCGGCCAGGTGGCGGCGCCGCTGTCGCTGGTGGTGCTGGGGATGGGGCTTGCCGAGTACCGCATCAGCGAAGGCTGGCGGCTGAGCAGCGCCATCTGCGTGCTGAAACTGCTGGTGCAGCCATTAGTGATTTGGCTGCTGGCCTGGATGATGGATCTGCCGCCGATGGAGACCCGGGTTGTGGTGCTGCTGGGCTCGATGGCGGTGGGGGTGAACGTCTACCTGATGTCGCGCCAGTTCAATACGCTCACCGGCCCGGCCGCCACCAGCCTGGTGATGTCCACCGTGCTGGCGGCGATCACTACGCCGCTGATCCTCACCGTTATGGGCGTGCGGGCGTAGCCGGCATCGGCGCCTGCGGCACCGCCGGCGCGGTGCGATTGAACGGATCGCGCGGCTGGTTGCCGTTGGGCAGCAGCTGCCCGCCGTTCGGCGTGGTTTGCAACAGCTGCTGCCGTTGATTGTCGAACTGCCGTTGCTGCTGCAGGCGGCGTTGATCCATCTGCCGATTGTTCAACAGGCGCTGTTGCTGAGCCTGTTGGCTGTTTTGGTTGAGCAACTGCTGCTGTGAGCGCAGGTCGGTTACGCCGTTGGCCGCCGCAGCCAGGCCGGGCAGCCACAGCAGAACAAACAGGATGTGAGAAGTTTTCATGATGGTTACCTCGCCTTTTTATTAAGCCTAACCCAACGGTGAAATTTTGCCGGTAGTTTGTCTTTTGTTCAGATGTAAACCGCCTTTTCGCCAACGCGGCGCGCATCTTCCGTTACAATCGCCCTTTCGGTCTTTTTAGGGTGAACCCATCGTGCTGCTTTTGGTTATAACCACCATCCTGTGGGCGTTTTCTTTCAGCCTGATTGGCGAGTACCTGGCGGGCCAGGTCGACAGCGGGTTCTCGGCGCTGGTGCGCATCGGTCTGGCGGCGTTGGTGTTCCTGCCGTTTCTGCGCTGGCGCAATATCAAGCCCAGGGTGATCCTGCTGTATATGCTGGTGGGCGCTTTCCAACTGGGCATCATGTACCTGTTCAGCTTCCGCGCCTATCTCTACCTGACGGTGCCCGAATTCCTGCTGTTCACCGTGCTGACGCCGCTGTACATCACCTTGATCTACGATTTGCTGAGCGGCCGACGCCTGCGTTGGGGCTACGTATTCAGCGCGCTGCTGGCGGTGCTGGGCGCGGCGATCATCCGCTATCACCAGCTGAGCGAACACTTTTGGTGGGGGCTGCTGTTGGTGCAGGCGGCGAATATCAGCTTCGCCATCGGCATGGTCGGCTATAAGCGCCTGATGGAGGTGCACCCCTTGCCGCAGCACACCGCATTTTCCTGGTTCTACCTGGGGGCGGCGGTGGTGGCGGTGGTGGCCTGGTTCCTGTGGGGCAATCCGCAGCAGCTGCCGACCACCAATCTGCAGTGGGGCGTGTTGATCTGGCTGGGCGTGGTGGCATCGGGGCTGGGCTACTTTATGTGGAACTATGGTGCGAAGCAGGTGGATGCCGGCACGCTCGGCATCATGAACAACATGCATGTGCCGGCCGGTTTGTTGGTCAACCTGGCCATCTGGCAACAGCAGCCGCATTGGCCGAGCTTTATCATTGGCGGGGCGGTGATCGTCGCTTCGCTGTGGGTGCACCGGCGCTGGGTGGCGCCGAAACGGCTCGGCTAAGCGGGCGGGCCACCCGGCACGTTTATACGTCGGCCGTCAACGCTTTGGCGCCGGCGGCGCCAGGGCGTGCCGCGTCGCGCACAAACGGCAGATGATCGCAGGCGTGCTGGCGGGCCGAGCGGATAAAGGCTTCGGTCACCGCCTGGCGCTGTTCGCCGTCGCGCACGGCGGCATACAGGCGGCTCCACAGGCCGTCACCCAGGGTTTTGGTCACTATCAGCCCCTGCTGTTCGAAACTTTCCACCACCCAGTGCGGCAGCGCCGCAATCCCCATCCGCGCGGATACCATCTGGATCAGCAGCAGCGTGTTATCGACGTTCTTCAACGCCGGGCTAACGCCCGCCGGCTGCAGAAAATGCCGCCAGATATCCAGCCGCTGGCGCTGCACCGGGTAAATCAACAGCGTTTCGTCACTCAAGTCTTCCGGCTCGATGTGCGGCTTGCCGGCCAGCGGATGATCCGGCGCCAGCACCAGGCGTACCTCGAAATCAAACATCGGTGAATAGTGCAGGCCGCTGCGCGGCAGAATATCCGACGTCATCACCAGATCCAGCTCGCCCTGTTGCAAGGCCGGCTGCGGATCGAAAGTCACGCCGGAAGTAAAGTCCATCACCACCTGCGGGAAACGCCGGCGGAAGTTGTCCAGCGCCGGCGTCAGCCACTGAATGCAGCTGTGGCATTCGATGGCGATGCGCAGCGTGGTCTGATGCGGCTCGTGGCAGGCCTGCAGCGCCTGCTGGATCTGCGGCAGCACCTGCTCCGCCAGCTGCAGCAGGATCTCGCCCTGGGCGGTGAAGCGCAGGGGCTGGCTCTTGCGCACGAACAGCTTGAAGCCCAGACGTTGCTCAAGATCGCTGAACTGGTGCGACAGGGCAGACTGCGTCTGATGAAGTTGGGCCGCCGCCCCCGCCAACGAACCGCTGTTGCGCAGGGCCTGCAGCGTCCGTAAATGTTTCAGTTCGATCATGAGAGTCCTTCACATTGACAGTGAATAAATTGCGCTTGTGGTTAATACAGTACCTGCTGATTATGGATGTGTAAACATCTGGACGGCTAAATGGGGAATATGACGATGGCAATTTTGAATCACACACTGGGTTTTCCTCGCGTTGGGCTACGACGTGAGCTGAAAAAAGCTCAGGAAAGCTACTGGGCCGGCAACTCAACGCAGGAAGAGCTGTTGGCGGTTGGCCGCGAGCTGCGCGCTCGTCATTGGCAACAGCAACAGCAGGCCGGGGTGGATTTGGTGCCGGTCGGCGATTTCGCCTGGTACGATCATGTGTTGACCACCAGCCTGCTGCTGGGCAACGTGCCGGCGCGCCATCAGAATGCGGATGGCACGATCGATCTGGACACGCTGTTTCGCATCGGCCGTGGCCGCGCACCGACCGGCGAGCCGGCGGCCGCGGCGGAAATGACCAAATGGTTCAACACCAACTATCACTACATGGTGCCCGAATTCCAGCAAGGCCAGCAGTTCAAGCTGGGCTGGACTCAGTTGCTGGACGAAGTGGACGAAGCGCTGGCGCTCGGCCATCGCATCAAGCCGGTGCTGCTGGGCCCGGTGACCTATCTGTGGCTGGGTAAGGTGAAGGGCGAGGCGTTCGACCGCCTGTCGCTGCTGAAAGACATCCTGCCGGTTTACCAACAGGTGCTGGCCGAGCTGGCGAAACGTGGCGTCGAGTGGGTGCAAATTGATGAGCCTGCGCTGGTGCTGGAACTGCCGCAAGCCTGGCTGGATGCGTTCAAACCGGCTTACGACGCGCTGCAGGGGCAGGTGAAGCTGCTGCTGACCACGTATTTCGACAGCGTCGGCCACAACCTCGATACCGTCCGCACGCTGCCGGTGCAGGGGCTGCATGTCGATCTGGTCGCCGGCCATGACGATATCGCCGCGCTGAGCGCCGCATTGCCGCAAGACTGGCTGCTGTCGCTGGGGGTAATCAACGGGCGCAACGTCTGGCGCGCCGATCTGAGCCGCTGGTTCGAACGTCTGCAGCCGCTGGTGGGCAGCCGCCCACTGTGGATCGGCAGCTCCTGTTCACTGCTGCACAGCCCGATCGATCTGAGCGTGGAAAGCCGTCTGGACGAAGAAGTGAAAAGCTGGTTCGCCTTCGCGCTGCAAAAATGCGCCGAGCTGGCGCTGTTGAGCTCGGCGCTGAACGCGCCTGACGCGACGAAACGGGCCGAACTGGACGCCTACAGCGCGCCGATCCGCGCCCGCCGTCAGTCGAGCCGCGTGCACAACCCACAGGTCGAGCGCCGCCTGGCGGCGATCACCGCGCAGGACAGCGAACGCCACAGCGCTTACGCCGAGCGCGCCAGGGCGCAGCGCGAACGTTTCAACCTGCCGGCCTGGCCGACCACCACCATCGGTTCGTTCCCGCAGACCACCGAGATCCGTGGCCTGCGTCTGGACTTCAAACAGGGCCGTTTGGACGGCAACAACTACCGCACCAGCATCGGTGAGCACATCAAACAGGCGATCGTCGAGCAGGAGCGCCTCGGACTGGACGTGCTGGTGCACGGTGAAGCCGAGCGCAACGATATGGTGGAGTATTTCGGCGAGAACCTGGACGGCTTCGTGTTTACCCAGAATGGCTGGGTGCAGAGCTACGGCTCCCGCTGCGTGAAGCCGCCGGTGATCATCGGTGACGTCAGCCGCCCGGAAGCCATCACCGTCGAATGGGCCAAATTCGCCCAGTCGCTGACCGACAAGCCGGTGAAAGGCATGTTGACCGGGCCGGTGACCATCCTGTGCTGGTCGTTCCCGCGTGAAGACGTGACCCGCGAAGTGATTGCCAAGCAGATTGCGCTGGCGCTGCGCGATGAGGTGGAAGATCTGGAAAAAGCCGGCATCGGCATCATCCAGATCGACGAACCCGCGCTACGCGAAGGGCTGCCGCTGCGCCAATCCGACTGGGCGGCGTATCTGAACTGGGCGGTGGACGCCTTCAAACTGAACGCCGCCGTGGCGCGGGACGACACCCAGATCCACACCCACATGTGTTACTGCGAGTTCAACGACATCATGGACTCCATCGCCGCGCTGGACGCCGACGTGATCACCATCGAGACCTCGCGTTCCGATATGGATCTGCTGGAAGCCTTCAAAGAGTTCGAATACCCGAACGAAATCGGGCCGGGCGTCTACGATATCCACTCGCCGAACGTGCCGAGCGTGGAATGGATTGAAGCGCTGCTGCGTAAAGCGGCGCAGAACATCCCGGCGGAACGCCTGTGGGTTAACCCGGATTGCGGCCTGAAAACCCGCGGCTGGCCGGAAACCCGGCAGTCGCTGGCCAACATGGTATTGGCGGCACAGCGCCTGCGCGAGCAAGCGTGATGTCGTGCGGCGGATAAACCGCCGCTTATAGATTTACTGGTGTGATGATTGGGCGCTTCGGCGCCCTTTTTTATGCGGGGGAAATTATTTGACGCCGTGCTGGGCAAACCACGCCAGCATGCGCTGCCAGCCGTCCTCCGCCGCTTCGGCGTTGTAGCTGGGACGATAATCGGCGTTGAACGCATGCCCGACCTCGGGATACACCACGATTTCGGCCTCGGCGTTGGCGGCGCGGATCGCCTGACGCATGGTTTCCACCGTCTCCAGCGGGATGCCGCTGTCCTGCCCGCCATACAGCCCCAACACCGGTGCCGACAGGTGGGTGGCGACATCGACCGGATGCTTTGGCGAGTTCAGCGTTTTCTCGCCGACCAGTTTGCCGTACCAGGCGACCGCCGCCTTCAACTGCGGGTTATGCGCCGCGTACAGCCAGGTGATGCGGCCGCCCCAGCAAAAACCGGTGATCGCCAGCTTGCCGGCGTCGCCGCCGTGGCGAATAGCCCAGTGCGCGGCGTGATCCAGATCCGACAGCACCTGACGATCCGGCACCTTGGTCACCAACTGCTGGAACAGCTCGCCGATATCGGTGTAGTCGTTGGCGTCGCCCTGGCGGAAATAGAGCTCGGGCGCGATCGCCAGATAGCCCTGCTTGGCCAGGCGGCGGCACAGATCCTGAATATGTTCATGAACGCCGAAGATTTCCTGCACCACCAGCACGATGGGGAAAGGGCCGCTCTGGTCGGCGGGTTTGGCGACGTAGGCCGGCAGCGCATCGCCTTGGGAAGGGATGGTCGTTTGCCCGGCGTGAATGCCCTGTTCGTCGGTGATAATCGCGGAGGCGGCCAATGGCGCGGCGGCCGGGGCGAATCCCCCCTGAGCCTGTTCTAATGTTATCACATGTTCGGTTTTCATTGCGGTCTCCGTGCAATAGAAAAAAGCGCTGAGATTAACTATAGGAAAGATTACCCATTATTGGCGCTGCGTGGCGCACTTTCGGACAAGTCGATAAAAAACGGCTAATTATCTGGCTTTGCGGCATTTTTAAGCGCTTTTTATCATGTTATTACGCGTTTTGCCCCGCGTAAGTGCCATAAGGTGCGTTAGAAGGCTTTTTTGTCCCTAAGCAACCGATAAGTTGGGGTTATTTCGGATTGATGAGCTAAATAGTTTCAGCCGGCAACCAACGGGCGAGGAGCAGCCGAGTTTGTCGGCTAGACTGAGGTTTAGCGGCGCGTTCCGGATGCGTCATAGTTCTTTTTTTTTTGTGATAAAAATCACAAAAAATATGTAGCATGTAATTTGTTTCTCTTTTCATAGTGACTGTTGTCACGAAATTAAGCGGCGATTTTCAGTAGAGTGCTTTTTTGTTCCTCCCAATAAACATGATCCATGAGGAGTCTCGTATGTCTCAGTCTGACGTTTTTCATCTCGGCCTCACCAAGAACGATTTACAAGGGGCCCAGCTTGCCATCGTGCCGGGCGATCCGCAGCGCGTAGAGAAGATTGCCAAGCTGATGGAAAATCCGGTGCATCTGGCCTCCCATCGTGAATTCACTACCTGGCGCGCGGAGCTGGACGGCAAGGCGGTGATCGTCTGCTCCACCGGTATCGGCGGCCCGTCTACCTCTATCGCGGTGGAAGAGCTGGCGCAGCTGGGCATTCGCACCTTCCTGCGCATCGGCACCACCGGCGCCATTCAGGCGAACATCAACGTCGGTGACGTGCTGGTCACCACGGCGGCGGTACGCCTCGACGGCGCCAGCCTGCACTTCGCGCCGATGGAGTTCCCGGCGGTTGCGGACTTCGCCTGCACCACCGCGCTGGTGGAAGCGGCCAAGGCCAGCGGCGCCACCACGCACATCGGCGTGACTGCCTCTTCCGATACCTTCTATCCGGGCCAGGAGCGTTACGACACTTACTCCGGCCGTGTGGTCAGCCGCTTCAAAGGCTCGATGGAAGAATGGCAGGCGATGGGCGTGATGAACTATGAAATGGAATCCGCCACGCTGCTGACCATGTGCGCCAGCCAGGGCCTGCGCGCCGGCATGGTGGCTGGGGTGATCGTCAACCGCACCCAGCAAGAGATCCCGAACGCCGAGACCATGAAAAACACCGAAAGCAAAGCGGTGCAGATCGTGGTGGACGCCGCCCGCCGCCTGCTGTAATCGCCTTTCCCCCACGGGCCGCCGACGCGGCCCGTTTTTCCATTCGCGGCGAATCTGTTACGGTGATACTCCTCAGCGCTGCGCCGATGGCCGCCGCGCGTTGTCATAACAAAAACAACGAGGACGTTTATGACCGCCCAGATCCTGCTTCATCCTTCGCTCGCGCCGCTCGACGGCGGCATCAATTTCCGCGACTTCGGCGGCAACGGCGTGGCCGACGGGCGCCGCATCAAGCGCGGCCTGCTGTTCCGCTCCGGTTCCCTCGAGCGGCTGACGGAAAACGACTGCGCCTTTCTCGCCGGCGTGCCGGTGCGCTCGGTGCTGGACTACCGCGATGCCGACGAGGTGCAGGCCAAGCCGGATATTCTGTGGAGTGGCGCCGACTATCACCATGTGCCGGCCAACCCGCTGAGCAGCGAAGTCAACGCAAACCTGGAGAAGCTCACCAACGAGACGCTGGCCGCCTTCGACGCCCGCGCGTTCATGCTGGAGCTGTATCGCCGCCTGCCGTTCGGCAATGCGGCCTATCAGCGGCTGGCGCAACTGTTGAGCAATCCTGGCGGCGGCGCCATCGTGCAGCACTGCGCGGTCGGCAAGGATCGCACCGGGGTCGGTTCGGCACTGGTGCTGTTCGCGCTGGGGGCCGACGAAGCGACGGTGCTGGAAGACTATCTGCTGACCGAAACCACGCTGGCCACTTTCCGCGAGCAGATGCTGGATCAGCTGTCTATCAAGCTGAATGCGGCGGCGCTGGAGCAATTCGCCTACGTGCTCAGCGCGCGCGAGGAGTTCCTGATGACGGCGTTGGGCTGCATCCGTCAGCAATACGGTTCCACCGATCGCTGGCTGGAAGCGGAATACGGCCTGGGCGCAGCCCAGCGCGAAGCGCTGCAGGCGTTCTACCTCGAGTAAATCGCCGCGCGTTTAGCCGGGGTTTAACTCGCCCCGGCCTATCCTAGGCGGCGAATTATCGCGTATCAGGAGCCCCGCATTGAGCCTCAATGACGTTATCAACTGGGTCAGCGACGTCGTGCGTCAGCACGAAGGCTGGGCCATTCCCATCATCTTCTTCCTGGCGTTCGGCGAGTCGCTGGCGTTTTTGTCGCTGCTGCTGCCGGCCACGGTGATCCTGCTGGCGCTGGGCGCGCTGATCGGCGAAAGCGGCATCGCCTTTTGGCCGATTTGGGCCGCCGCCGCCGTCGGGGCGTTTTTCGGCGACTGGCTCTCTTACTGGATCGGCTATCACTATCAGGATCGCGTGGCCCATATGTGGCCGCTGTCGCGCAATCCGCAGCTGCTGGTGCGCGGCCACGCATTCTTTGAACGCTGGGGCGTGCTGGGCATTTTCATCGGCCGCTTCTTCGGCCCGCTGCGCGCCGTGGTGCCGCTGGTGGGCGGCATTTGCGGCATGCCGCAGCGTTATTTCCAGTTAGCCAACGTCACGTCGGCGATGATCTGGGCGTTCGGCATTCTGGCGCCGGGGGCATTCGGCATCAAGTGGCTCAGCCAGTGGCTGGGCTGATTTCTCGCTAAATTGCGCAGCGCCGCGCAATATTGTGCTCGGCGGGCAAAATCAGGCTGGACATCCATACAGCCTCCCCTTAACGTGACGGGCAATGGGCGTGCGAAACGCCGGAACGGCAAGGTGCAACAGGAGGCAGGGTGGATACCAGTCTGATTTATGGGATTGGCGGTGTCGCGATCGGCATGCTGTTGGGGTGGCTGATCGCCAGTCTGCGGGTGCAGCAGGCGAATGCGCAACATGAAACCGAACTGCGGTTGCTGGAGCAAGCGTTGCAGCAAGCGCAGCAGGAAACTGCGGCGCGGCAAGAGGCTCTGCAGCGCCACGAGCAGCAGCTGCGGCAGAGCGAGCTGGAGCTACGCAACCTGCACAGCCAGTTGGCGGCCGGGCATGAAAAGCTGCAACAGCTCAACCATTGGCGCAACGAATGTGAACTGCTTAATCAGGAGCTGCGCGCCCAGCGCGAGGTCAACAGCGCGCAGGAGGCCGAGCTGCGCGAAGTCACTATCCGTCTGGAAGAGACGCGTATGGCGGCGGAAGAGAAGCAGCGCCTGCTTATCAACAGCGAACAGCGCCTCACCACCCAGTTTGAAAACCTCGCCAACCGCATTTTTGAACACAGCGGCCGCAAGGTGGACGAGCAAAATAAGCAAAGCTTGGATCGGTTGCTGCTGCCGCTGCGTGAACAGCTGGACGGTTTCCGCCGGCAGGTGCAGGACAGTTTTGGCCAGGAGGCGCGGGAGCGCCACACGTTGACGCACGAGATACGCAATCTGCAGCAGTTGAACGCGCAGATGGCGCGCGAAGCTATCAACCTCACCAAGGCGCTCAAAGGCGATAACAAGACGCAGGGCAACTGGGGCGAGGTGGTGCTGAGCCGGGTGCTGGAGGCTTCCGGCCTGCGCGAAGGGCACGAGTATGAAACGCAGGTCAACGTGCGGGTGGATCACCAGAGCCGCATGCAGCCCGATGTGATCGTGCGCCTGCCGCAGGGCAAGGACGTGGTGATCGACGCCAAGATGTCGCTGATCGCCTACGAGCGCTATTTCAACGGTGAAGACGAGGTGGAGCGCGAAGCGGCGCTGAGCGAACATATCGCCTCGCTGCGCGGCCACATTCGCATGCTGGGCCGCAAGGACTATCAGCAGTTGCCGGGGCTGCGCTCGTTGGACTATGTGCTGATGTTCATTCCGGTCGAGCCCGCCTTCCTGCTGGCTATCGATCGCGAACCGGAGCTGATCAGCGAAGCGCTCAAGCACAACATCATGCTGGTCAGCCCGACCACGTTGCTGGTGGCGCTGCGCACCATCACCAACCTGTGGCGCTATGAGCATCAAAGCCAGAACGCGCAGCGCATCGCCGATCGCGCGGCGAAACTGTATGACAAGATGCGGCTGTTCGTGGACGATATGTCCGCGCTGGGGCAGAGCCTGGACAAGGCGCAGGGCAGTTATCGTCAGGCGATGAACAAACTGAGCGAAGGCCGTGGTAATCTTATCGGCCAAATTGAAGGTTTCCGCGCGCTGGGGGTTGAGGTCAAACGGCCGATAAACCCGCTGCTGGCGCAGCAAGCCGGCGCGCAACACGATGAAGCGGAAGAGGCGAACGACGACGATGTCGCCGCGCTGCCGCAGACGAAAGACGATGACGATACCGCCGGGGAACCGGGCTTCGTTTCGCACGGCTGAGGCCGTGGCGAGGTGGGGTATTCTCCGAGCTTCTGGTACACTCATCCACACAAAATTGACTGAATAGCAGGCAGGACAATGGCAGATCAACCGCAGGAAACCACCGATTTCGGTTTTCGCACCGTCGCTAGAGACGAAAAACAGGCCATGGTGGCGGACGTTTTTCATTCGGTAGCGGCAAAGTATGACGTGATGAACGACCTGATGTCGTTCGGCATCCACCGTATCTGGAAGCGTTTCACCATTGACTGCAGCGGCGTGCGCCGCGGGCAGCGCGTGCTGGATCTGGCCGGCGGTACCGGCGACCTGGCCGCCAAGTTCTCCCGCATGGTCGGCGAGCAGGGGCAGGTGGTGCTGGCGGACATCAACGATTCGATGCTGAAGATGGGGCGCGAGAAACTGCGCGATCGCGGCATCGTCGGCAACATCAATTACGTGCAGGCCAACGCCGAAGCGCTGCCGTTCCCGGACAATTACTTCGATTGCATCACCATCTCCTTCGGCCTGCGCAATGTCACCGACAAAGACAAAGCGCTGCGCTCGATATTCCGCGTGCTCAAGCCGGGCGGCCGCCTGCTGGTGCTGGAGTTCTCCAAGCCGCTGCTGGCGCCGCTGAGCAAGGCTTACGATGCCTACTCCTTCCACGTGCTGCCGAAGATCGGCGAGTTGGTGGTGAAAGATCCGGACAGCTACCGCTACCTGGCGGAATCGATCCGCATGCACCCCGATCAGGAAACCCTGAAGGGCATGATGGGCAACGCCGGTTTTGAAAACGTCACCTATTTCAACCTGACCGGTGGGATTGTCGCCCTGCATCGCGGCTTCAAGTTCTGAGAGGGAGATGCCGATGCTGTTTACCCCTCTGCTGACCGCTGCGCTGGAAACCTCGCTGAATAACCTGCTGTTTCGCGATCGCAGCATGAAAGCCGCTCGCCAACGCCTGGCGGGCAAGGTGCTGCGCATCGAACTGGAAGAGCTGGCTTCACCGCTGGTGCTGGTGTTCAGCGAACTGCGCGTAGACGTGCTTGGGCAGTCCGAAGACAGCGCCGATTGCACGGTGCGCAGCCGCATTCCCGTCTTACTGAAGCTGCGCGATCGCCAGCAGTTGCCGGTGCTGATGCGCAGCGGCGAATTGACGGTGGAAGGCGATATTCAGGTGGTGCAACAGCTGGTTGGCCTGCTCGATCTGGCGGAGTGGGATCCGGCGGAGTGGCTGGCGCCTTACATCGGCGATATCGCCGCCCAGGGCATTACGCAGGCGCTGGGAAAAGGCGCCTCGCTGCTGAAAGCCGGCTTTATGCGCCGGCAGCAGGACATGGCGGAGACGTTGACGGAAGAGTGGCGCCTGGCACCGGGGCCGCTGGAAGTGGTGTGGTTCAACGAAGAAGTTGATGCTCTCGCCCGCAGCGCGGAAGCGCTGTTTGCCCGCATGGACAAGTTGGAGGGCAAGCGATGACCCCAGGCGAACTGCGCCGTTTGTATTTTATCGTCCGCGTTTTTCTCAGCTATGGGCTGGACGAACTGATCCCTAAAATGCGTTTGACGCTGCCGCTGCGCTTTGGCCGCCGTCTGCTGTTCTGGATGCCTAATCGGCACAAGGACAAGCCGCTGGGCGAACGTCTGCGGCTGGCGCTGCAGGAGCTGGGGCCGGTATGGATCAAGTTCGGCCAGATGATGTCGACCCGTCGCGATCTGTTTCCGCCGCACATTGCCGATCAGCTGACGTTGCTGCAGGATCGGGTGGCGCCTTTCGACGGCGCGCTGGCGCGTAAACATATCGAGCTGGCGATGGGTGGCCCGCTGGAAACCTGGTTCGACGATTTCGACCAGCAGCCGCTGGCCTCTGCCTCGATCGCGCAGGTGCATACCGCGCGGTTGAAAACCACCGGCCAGGAAGTGGTGCTGAAGGTGATCCGGCCGGATATCGGGCCGATCATCAAGGCCGACGTGCGGCTGATGTACCGATTGGCCGGCTGGGTGCCGAAGCTGTTGCCGGACGGCCGCCGTCTGCGCCCGCGTGAAGTGGTGCGCGAGTACGAGAAAACCCTGCTGGACGAATTGAACCTGCTGCGCGAAGCGGCCAACGCCATTCAGCTGCGCCGCAATTTCGACGGCAGCCCGATGCTGTACGTACCGGAAGTTTATTCCGACTACTGCCGTGAAAGCGTATTGGTGATGGAACGCATCTACGGCATTCCGGTCTCGGACATCGCCACGCTTGAACGGCAGGGCACCAACATGAAACTGTTGGCGGAACGCGGCGTCCAGGTGTTCTTTACCCAGGTATTCCGCGACAGCTTCTTCCATGCGGACATGCATCCCGGTAATATTTTCGTCAGCTACGAACATCCTGAAGATCCTTGCTATATCGGCATCGACTGCGGCATCGTCGGCTCGCTGAACAAGGATGACAAGCGCTATCTGGCGGAAAACTTCATCGCCTTCTTCAACCGCGATTACCGCAAGGTGGCGGAACTGCACGTCGACTCCGGTTGGGTGCCGCGCGACACCAACGTGGAAGACTTCGAATTCGCCATTCGCACCGTGTGCGAGCCGATTTTCGAGAAGCCGCTGGCGGAAATTTCCTTCGGCAACGTGCTGCTCAACCTGTTCAACACTGCGCGCCGCTTCAATATGGAAGTGCAGCCGCAGCTGGTGTTATTGCAGAAGACCTTGCTGTATGTTGAAGGGTTGGGGCGCCAGCTCTACCCGCAGCTGGATCTGTGGACTACCGCCAAGCCGTTCCTCGAGAGCTGGCTGCGCGATCAGGTCGGCATTCCTGCCGTGGTGCGCGCGCTGAAAGAGAAAGCGCCGTTCTGGGCGGAGAAGCTGCCCGAACTGCCCGAGCTGTTTTACGACAGCCTGCAACAGCATAAACTGTTGCAACAAAGCGTTGATAAGCTGACCAACCAAATGCAGGCTCAGCGGGTTCGTCAGGGGCAGTCACGTTATTTGTTCGGCGTTGGCGCTACACTGTTAGTAAGCGGTACGCTGTTGCTGCTGGGGCAAATCGAGGTGTTTCCCGCCTGGATGATGGCCGCCGGCATCGTATGCTGGGTGATTGGCTGGAAGCGAACCACCTGATTTAATTCGTTACTCTGGTAAGGCCGAGCCTATAATGCGGGCTGGCTTTAAAAGACCCTTTAAAATTAGAGGTAATTGAAATGGGCGGTATTAGTATTACGCAATTGTTGATCATCGCAGTGATCGTGGTGCTGCTGTTCGGCACCAAAAAACTGCGCACGCTGGGCTCCGATCTCGGCGCCTCGATCAAGGGCTTCAAAAAGGCGATCGGCGACGATACGCCGTCGAACCCCAACACGGCTGAAAAAAGCAGCCTGGATGACGCTGACTTCGCGGCCAAGCCTATTACCGATAAGCAGCCGGAAGTGAAACCGGAAGAGTCGAAGAACAAAGAGCAGGTATAAACCGTGTTTGACATTGGGTTTAGTGAGCTGCTGCTGGTGCTGGTGATCGGCCTGATTGTTCTGGGGCCGGAACGGTTGCCGGTCGCGGTCAGAACGGTGTCGGGCTGGATCCGCGCGCTGCGCTCGCTGGCGGCCTCGGTGCAGCACGAACTGTCTCAGGAACTGAAGCTACAGGAGCTGCAGGACAGCCTGAAAAAAGCCGAACAGGCCGGCCTGCAGAACCTGACGCCGGAACTGAAGGCATCGATGGATGAGCTGAAAGACGCGGCGGAATCATTGAAACGCACCTACCGGGGCGAGACAGAAGAGCTGGCGAACACCATTCATAACCTGCAGATCACCGATCCGGAAGCTTTGCACGACGGCGTGACGCCGGCGGAAGTGGCAACCCGCGCCAGCGCGCCCGCCGCCGTGCCAAAACCGGCAGCGGAGCCTGAGGCCGTTGCGGCTGCGCCCGTGGCGGCGCAACCGGCTAAAGCACCGGTGGAAAACGCGCCGGCACCTGTCGAACCTGTTGCGGATAAAACCCCAGCGTCTCACCAACCTAGTGGCGATCGTTAATACATGGCTGTTGAAGATACCCAACCCCTTATCAGTCATCTGATAGAGCTGCGCAAGCGGCTGTTGAACTCGATTATTTGCGTGCTGGCGGTGTTCGTGGTGCTGGTGTTTTTCGCCAACGACATCTACCAGCTGGTTTCTGCACCGCTGCTCAAGCAGTTGCCGGCCGGGGCGAGCATGATCGCCACCGACGTGGCGTCACCGTTCTTTACGCCGATCAAGCTGACCATGATCGTCTCGGTGTTTGTCTCCGCGCCGATGATTCTGTATCAGGTGTGGGCATTCATCGCGCCGGCTCTGTACAAGCATGAACGCCGCCTGATGATGCCGCTGCTGGTATCCAGCAGCCTGCTGTTCTACCTCGGCATGGCCTTCGCCTACTTCATCGTGTTCCCGCTGGCCTTCGGCTTCTTTGCCAAGACCGCGCCGATGGGGGTGACCATTGCGACCGACATTAAAAACTACCTCGATTTCGTCATGGCGCTGTTTATGGCGTTCGGCGTCGCCTTCGAAGTGCCGGTCGCCATCATTCTGCTGTGCTGGAGTGGCGTCACCTCGCCGGAAGATCTGAAGAAGAAACGGCCGTATGTATTGGTCGGCGCGTTTGTGGTCGGCATGCTGTTGACGCCGCCGGACGTGTTCTCGCAAACCCTGTTGGCAATACCGATGTATCTGTTGTTTGAAGTGGGGGTATTCTTCGCTCGCTTCTATACCGGCAAGCGTCGTCCGCAAGCGGAAGAAGAAGACGAGGGTGACGAACCCCCAGCCTCATGATCCACATTGATTGCTAAGCCGCCCACTGGGCGGCTTTTGCTTTGGAAAAAACTATGTTTGATATCGGCGTTAATCTCACCAGCAGCCAATTCGCCAAAGATCGCCAGGCGGTGGTGGAACGCGCCCGCGCCGCGGGCGTGACGGGGATGTTGATTACCGGCACCGATCTGGCGGAGAGCTGCGAGGCCGCCGAACTGGCGCGGCAATATGCGGGCTACTGTTGGTCTACCGCCGGCGTGCATCCGCACTACGCCAGCGGCTGGGATGAACACACCGCCGAGCAGATTTATGCGTTGGCCGCGCGCCCTGAAGTGGCGGCGATCGGCGAATGCGGCCTGGATTTTAACCGCAATTTCTCGACGCCCGCGCAGCAGGAAGCGGCGTTCACCGCGCAGCTGGCGCTGGCGGCGGAGTTGGCGCTGCCGGTGTTTCTCCACTGCCGCGACGCACACGCACGTTTTGCCGAGCTACTGACGCCGTGGTTGGATAAACTGCCCGCGGCCGTGGTGCACTGCTTCACCGGCACCGCCGAAGAATTAACAAGCTGCCTGTCGCTGGGCCTGTCGATCGGGATTACCGGTTGGGTCTGCGATGAGCGGCGCGGCCTGGAATTGCGCGCCCTGTTGCCGCAGATCCCGGCCGAGCGTCTGCTGCTGGAAACTGACGCCCCTTATCTGTTGCCCCGGGATTTACAGCCTAAACCCGCATCTCGCCGCAACGAACCCTGTTTCCTGCCCCATATCGTGCATCAGGTCGCCGTCTGGCGACAGGAAGAGCCGCAATGGCTGGGGCAAAAAACCGATGAGAACGCCCGCCGGCTATTCCGGCTGGTTTGAGCTAGGAGAAAACTATGAGCTATGCATTTCCGGGCACCTTCCCTGGTCGCCGTATGCGCCGCGTGCGCCGTCATGACTTCAGCCGCCGCCTGGTGGCCGAGAACCAACTGGCGGTCAACGACCTGATTTATCCGGTGTTTGTCATGGAAGGCAGCAACCGTCAGGAAGAAGTGGCCTCGATGCCGGGCGTATCGCGCATGACGATCGATCTGCTGGTCAAGGAAGCGGAAACCATCGCCAAACTCGGCGTGCCGGTGATCTCCCTGTTCCCGGTGATTGAGCCAGGTCTGAAATCGCTGCATGCGGAAGAAGCCTATAACCCGGAAGGGTTGGTGCAGCGCACGGTGCGCGCGCTGAAAGACGCGGTGCCTGAGCTGGGCATTCTGACTGACGTAGCGCTCGATCCCTACACCACGCACGGGCAGGATGGGGTAATCGATGAGCAGGGTTATGTGATTAACGATGTGACCAAAGACATCCTGGTGCGTCAGGCGCTTTCCCATGCCGAAGCGGGCGCGGAAATCGTGGCGCCGAGCGACATGATGGACGGCCGCATCGGGGCGATCCGCGATCGTCTGGAATTGCAGGGTCTGGTGAATACCCAGATTATGGCCTACTCCGCCAAGTATGCTTCCTGTTACTACGGCCCGTTCCGCGATGCGCTGGGTTCCAGCGGCAATCTGAAGGGTGGCAACAAGAAGACCTATCAGATGGATCCGGCCAACAGCGATGAAGCGCTGCAGGAGATTGCACAGGATCTGCAGGAAGGCGCGGATATGGTGATGGTGAAACCGGGCATGCCGTACCTCGACGTTGTGCGCCGCGTAAAGGATACCTTCGGCGTGCCAACCTTCGCTTATCAGGTGTCCGGCGAGTACGCCATGCATATGGCGGCGATTCAGAACGGCTGGCTGCAGGAGCAGCCTGCGGTGATGGAGTCGTTGATGTGCTTCAAACGCGCCGGCGCCGACGGCGTGCTGACCTACTTCGCCAAGCGTGTCGCCCAGTGGCTGCACGACGACGCGATGCGTCGCTAAGCGTGAAATGAGCCAACAAAAAGGCGCCTGAGGGCGCCTTTTGCATTACATCTTCTGGAACTGTCGGTTGTCGATGCTTTGGCTGACCTGTTTGTTGATCAGGTTCAGCAACAACATGGAGCGGGCCTCGCCGTCCGGCTCGGTGTAGATCGCCTGCAGCCCTTCGAACACGCCGTCGACGATCAGGACGGTATCCCCCGGCTGCGGGGTTTCCGGATCGACATAGGTTTCGCTGGCATGCGTGCGCAGCTCATCGATCACCTTGTTCGGGATGACGCTCGGCAGCGCGCCGAAGCGCACGAAGTGGCTGACGCCGCGGGTGGCGCTGATGGTGGTGGTGTGAATGCGCTCCGGGTCGAACTCCACAAACAGATAGTTGGGAAACAGGGGTTCGCTGACCGCGATACGCTTGCCGCGCACGATCTTTTCCAGCGTGATGATCGGGCTGAGGCAGTTTACCTGCTGCCGTTCCAGATGTTCCTGCGCCCGCAACAGCTGACCGCGTTTGCAATAAAGTAGATACCAGGATTCCATAATTTCACATGCCTTTCTGCCAGCCGGTAAGCATATCAAAAGCGCTTCCGGATACATAGTGATGCAAGTTTCAGCGTGTAACATCACCTATCTCTATGAATATGCGGCTATTAGCGAGGGGTCACACACTTATCGATACGGCGCTGGTATAACAGAGGGCTAAAAATTTGTTACCGTCACAGTATGGCAAGGCGTTGCGCCACCGGCTGTGACGCTATTCATCGTTTTTGATCGAGGGAAGATAAATGGAGCTGTTTCTGTTGAGCAACGGCAAGCTGTCTGGCGAAGCCGAGCTGCTGGGGTATGCCAAAAGCCAACTGCTGGCGATGATTGCGCGTCGCGGCATCAAATCCGCCGTCTTTATCCCTTATGCGCTGATCCGTTACGACTACGACCAGCGTGCGCAGGAGCTGGCGCAAACGCTGGGCATTGAAGTCATCAGTATCCATCACGCGGCTTCGCCGGCGGCGGCGATCGCGCAGGCGGAGTGCATTTTGGTCAGCGGCGGCAATACCTGGTTGCTGAACCAAATGCTGCACGAGCAAGGCCTGATCGTGCCCATCCAGCGCGCGGTGCGCGAGCGTGAAGTGCCTTACGTCGGCTGGAGCGCCGGTTGCAACGTGGCCACGCCGAGCATTCGCACCACCAATGATATGCCGGTGCGCTGCAGCGTGGTGCTGCCGGCGCTGGGGCTGTTCCCGGTGCAAATCAACCCGCATTACATCGACGCGCATATCAGCGGCCACATGGGCGAAACCCGTGACGAGCGCCTGGCGGAGTTCTGCGCGATCAACCCGAGCGAATCGGTGGTGGCGTTGCGTGAAGGCAGCCTGCTGCACGTTGAAGGCAACGAGCTGCGTTACTTCAGCGCCAACGGGCAGGGCTTCAAGGTGTTCCGCCACGGCGAGGAGGCACGCGAATATCAGGATACGCGTGCGCTGGCTGCGCTGGTGCCGTTCAACTGCGGCTGAGGGCCACCCGATGGCGGGCGGCGTTAACAAAATTGCAGCAACAACCGTGAAGAGGGCTTATAATGCCCTCCCCACTGGCCGTTATAATGATCAGCATGAAATACCGTGACTTACGCGATTTCCTCTCGTTGCTGGAGAAGAGAGGGGAACTAAAACGCATCAGCCAGCCGATCGATCCTTACCTGGAAATGACGGAGATTGCCGATCGCACCCTGCGGGCGGGCGGCCCGGCATTGCTGTTTGAAAACCCGAAAGGCTACGACATGCCGGTGCTGTGCAACCTGTTCGGCACCGCCAATCGCGTAGCGATGGGCATGGGGCAGGAAGACATCAGCGCGCTGCGCGAAGTCGGCAAACTGCTGGCGTTCCTCAAAGAGCCGGAGCCGCCGAAAGGCTTCCGCGATCTGTTCGACAAAATGCCGAAGTTCAAGCAGGTGCTGAACATGCCGACCAAGGTGCTGGGATCCGCGCCTTGTCAGGAGCAGGTATGGCAGGGCGAGGACGTCGATCTGGGCCGTATTCCGGTGATGCACTGCTGGCCGGAAGACGCCGCGCCGCTGATCACCTGGGGGCTGACGGTGACCCGCGGCCCGCATAAGGAACGGCAAAATCTCGGCATCTATCGCCAGCAGGTGCTGGGCAAGAATAAAGTGATCATGCGCTGGCTGTCGCATCGCGGCGGCGCGCTGGATTATCAGGAGTGGTGCCAGGCGCACCCCGGCGAGCGTTTCCCGGTTGCGGTGGCGCTGGGCGCCGATCCCGCCACCATCCTCGGCGCGGTGACGCCGGTGCCGGATACCCTGTCTGAATACGCTTTTGCCGGGCTGCTGCGCGGCAATAAAACCGAAGTGGTCAAGTGCCTTTCCAACGATCTGGAAGTGCCCGCCAGCGCTGAAATCGTGCTGGAAGGCTATATCGAGCCGGGTGAAATGGCGCCGGAAGGCCCCTACGGCGACCACACCGGTTACTACAATGAAATCGACCAGTTCCCGGTGTTCACCGTCACCCACATCACCCAGCGCCGCAACGCGATCTACCACTCGACCTACACCGGCCGGCCGCCGGATGAGCCGGCGATCCTGGGCGTGGCGCTGAATGAAGTGTTCGTGCCGATTCTGCAAAAGCAGTTCCCGGAAATCGTCGATTTCTATCTGCCGCCGGAAGGGTGCTCGTACCGCCTGGCGGTAGTGACCATGAAGAAACAGTACGCCGGCCACGCTAAACGCGTGATGATGGGCGTCTGGTCGTTCCTGCGGCAGTTTATGTACACCAAATTTGTTATCGTCTGCGATGACGACGTTAATGCGCGCGACTGGAACGACGTGATTTGGGCGATCACCACACGAATGGATCCGGCAAGGGATACCGTTCTGGTGGAGAATACGCCGATCGACTATCTGGACTTCGCCTCGCCGGTTTCCGGCCTGGGTTCGAAGATGGGGCTGGACGCCACCAATAAATGGCCGGGTGAAACCGATCGCGAATGGGGCCGTCCGATTCAGATGGATGAAAAGGTACGTGCGCGCGTCGACGAAATCTGGGATGAGCTCGCAATCTTCAGTGACAGGGAACCGACGCTGTAGCGTCAGGCCCTGTTCTCAGCTTTGCATTGATGACCCGACAGAGGGAACGCATGACAATATTGAGCTGTAAAGTGACCTCGGTAGAGGCCATTACCGATACGGTTTATCGGGTACGTCTGGTGCCTGAGCAGCCGTTTTCTTTCAAGGCAGGGCAATATCTGATGGTGGTGATGGACGAGCGCGACAAGCGTCCGTTCTCGCTGGCATCAACCCCGACGCAGCAAGATTACATTGAGCTGCACATCGGCGCTTCGGAGCTGAATCTGTACGCCATGGCGGTGATGGATCGCATCCTGAAAGAGCAGGCGATCACCGTCGACGTGCCGCACGGCGACGCCTGGCTGCGGGAAGAAGGCAGCCGTCCGCTGGTGCTGATCGCCGGCGGCACCGGTTTCTCTTATGCGCGTTCAATCCTGTTGACCGCGTTGGAGCAGCAGCCCGATCGCGATATTTCTATCTACTGGGGCGGGCGTGAGCTGAAGCACCTGTACGATCTGAGCGAGCTGGAAGCGCTGTCGTTGCAGCATCCGAATCTGAAGGTGATCCCGGTGGTCGAGCAGCCGGAAGCCGAATGGCGCGGCCGCAGCGGCACCGTGCTCAGCGCGGTGCTGCAGGATTTCGGCACGCTGGCGGAGCACGACATCTATATCGCCGGGCGTTTCGAGATGGCGAAAATCGCCCGTGAGCGTTTCTGCGCCGAGCGCGGCGCGCTGGAAGCGCATATGTTCGGCGACGCGTTTTCGTTTATCTGACCGATGCGATGTGCAGTGAACGGGGTGGCCGAGGGTCGCCCCGTTATTATTTGGGCGCTGGCAAACGTCAGGCATAAAAAACCCGCCCCTGACAGGCGGGAAGAACGGCAACTAAACTTGGCGGGATGCCGCGATTTGAAGTGGTGACGCGGTCATCCCAAGATAGACACAGCTAAACGCGTTCAAAGACGGTGGCGATGCCCTGACCCAGGCCGATGCACATGGTCGCCAGGCCGAACTGCGCGTCGCGACGTTCCATGTTGTTCAACAGGGTGGTCGAGATGCGGGAGCCTGAACACCCCAGCGGGTGGCCGAGCGCGATGGCGCCGCCGTTCAGGTTGATCTTGTCGTCGATGCTGTCCATCAGCCCCAGATCCTTGATGCACGGCAGCGACTGGGCGGCGAACGCTTCGTTCAGCTCGAACAGATCGATGTCCTGCACGCTCAGACCGGCGCGTTTCAGCGCCAGCTTGCTGGCCGGCACCGGGCCGTAACCCATGATGGAAGGATCGCAGCCGACGACCGCCATCGAGCGGATGCGGGCGCGGGCCTTCAAACCGAGCGCTTTGGCGCGCGATTCGCTCATCAGCAGCATGGCGGAAGCGCCGTCCGACAGGGCGGAAGAACTGCCGGCGGTGACGGTGCCGTTGACCGGATCGAACGCCGGACGCAGGGCCGACAGGCTTTCGACGGTGGTTTCCGGGCGAATGACTTCATCGAAATCGTAACGGGTCAGCACGCCATCGGCGTCGTGACCGTTGGTCGGTATGATCTCGTTTTTGAAGTAACCCGCCAGCGTCGCCGCATGCGCGCGCTGGTGGGAGCGGGCGGCGAACTCATCCTGCATCTGGCGGCTGATGTTGTGCATCTTGGCCAGCATTTCGGCGGTCAGCCCCATCATCCCGGCGGCTTTGGCCACGCTGCGGCTCAGCCCCGGATGGAAGTCCACGCCGTGGTTCATCGGCACATGGCCCATGTGTTCCACGCCGCCGATCAGGCTGACGTGTGCGTCGCCAACCATGATGGCGCGCGCCGCGTCGTGCAGCGCCTGCATCGAAGAGCCGCATAGGCGATTGACGGTCACCGCCGGCACGCGGTGCGGGATCTCGGCCAGCAGCGCGGCGTTGCGGGCGATGTTGAAGCCTTGTTCCAGCGTCTGCTGTACGCAGCCCCAGTAAATATCATCGATCTCGGCGGCGTCCAGCGCCGGGTTGCGGCTCAGCACTTCACGCATCAGGTGAGCGGAGAGATCTTCGGCGCGCACCTGGCGGAAGGCGCCGCCCTTGGAGCGGCCCATCGGCGTGCGTACGGCATCAACAATAACTACGTTTTCCATCTTTATGACCTCATGCCGGTTGGCGGGTAGCGACGTCGGACAGCGGTGTCGCCACCGGGTAGTAGCTTTCATTGCGTTCGGCCTTGGCGCGCAGACCGGCCGGCACCTGATACAGGGCGCCGAGGTGTGCGTAACGCTGGGCCAGCTCAACGTAGTTGGCGGTGCCGAGCGTATCCAGGTAGCGGAACGCGCCGCCGTGGAACGGAGGGAAGCCAATGCCGTAGACCAACGCCATATCGGCTTCCGCCGGGCTGGCGACGATCTTCTCTTCCAGGCAGCGAACCACTTCGTTGATCATCGGGATCATCATGCGCGCGATGATTTCTTCGTCGCTGATGGTCTGGCGCGGTTTGCTCACTTCGGCCAGCAGCGCATCGGTCTGCTCGTCGTTGTCCTTGCGCGGTTTGCCTTTGCTGTCCTGGCTGTAGCGGTAGAAGCCCAGCTGATTTTTCTGACCGAAGCGCTGGTTGTCGAACATCACGTCAATGGCGTCGCGGTAGTCTTTGCTCATGCGATCCGGGAAGCCGGCGGCCATTACCGCCTGCGCATGATGCGCGGTGTCGATGCCCACGACGTCGAGCAGGTAGGCCGGGCCCATCGGCCAGCCGAACTGTTTTTCCATCACTTTATCGATCTGACGGAAGTCGGCGCCGTCGCGCAGCAGCAGGCTGAAGCCGGCGAAATACGGGAACAGCACGCGGTTGACGAAGAAGCCCGGGCAGTCGTTCACCACGATCGGCGTTTTGCCCATGCGGCTAGCGTAGGCCACCACCTTGGCGATGGTGTCATCGCTGGTCTGTTCGCCGCGAATGATTTCAACCAGTGGCATGCGGTGTACCGGGTTAAAGAAGTGCATGCCGCAGAAGTTTTGCGGGCGCTTCAGCGATTTTGCCAGGTGATTAATCGGAATGGTCGAGGTGTTCGACGCCAGCACGGTGTCCTCACCGATCAGGGTTTCCACTTCCGACAGCACGGCGGCTTTGACTTTCGGGTTCTCGACGACCGCTTCGACGATCACCTGCGCGCGTTCGATACCAGCGTAGTCCAGCGTCGGCTGAATGGTCGACAGCACCTGTGCCATTTTCAGGCCATCCAGCTTGCCGCGTTCCAGTTGCTTATTGAGCAGCTTGGCCGCTTCGCTCATGCCCAGCGTCAGCGACTTGTCGCTGATGTCTTTCATGATCACCGGCACGCCTTTCAGCGCCGATTGGTAAGCGATGCCGCCGCCCATGATGCCGGCGCCCAGCACCGCCGCCTGTTTCGGCGCATCCACATTCTTGGCCAGCTTTTTCGCCTGGCCCTTCACGAACTGATCGTTGAGGAAGATGCCGACCAGCGCGCGCGCTTCGTTGGAACGCGCCAACGGCACGAAGCTGGCGGTTTCCAGTTTCAGCGCTTCATCGCGGCCCAGCTTGGCGGCGGCTTCAATGGTCTTCACCGCGGTCATCGGCGCCGGGTAATGTTTACCGGCGGTCTGCAGCACCATGCCTTTGGCGGTGGTGAAGCTCATCGCCGCTTCAATCGGGCTGAGTTTCAGCGGCTCCAGCTTAGGTTGACGCGCGGCGCGCCAGTCCAGCTTGCCGTCGATCGCCTGTTGCAGCATGTTGAGCGCCGCTTCGGCCAGTTTTTCCGGTGCCACCACCGCATCCACCAGGCCGACTTTCAGCGCCTCTTTGGCGCTGACGTCTTTGCCGGCGGCGATGATTTCCAGCGCGCTGTCGTTACCCAGCAGGCGCGGCAGGCGGACGGAACCGCCGAAGCCCGGCATGATGCCCAATTTGGTTTCCGGCAGGCCGATGCGCGCGTCCGGTGAGGCGACGCGGAAATCGGTCGCCAGAATGCATTCGCAACCGCCGCCGAGCGCATAGCCGTTAATGGCCGAAATGGTCGGCACCGGCAAATCTTCCAGCCGGTTAAAGACATTGTTGGCGAACACCAGCCACTCTTGCAGCTTTTCAGCCGGTGCGGCGAACAGAGAAAGGAATTCGGTGATATCGGCGCCGACGATAAACGCGGCTTTGGAGGAACGCAGCAGCAGCCCTTTCAGCTCAGGCTGGTTTTCCAGCACGGTGAGCGCTTCGCCCAGGCTGGCGACGGTGCGGGTGTCCAGCTTGTTGACCGAGCCCGGTGCGTTGAACACCAGCTCGGCGATGCCGTTATCGAGCCAGTGCAGTTGTAATGTTTCGCCTTGGTAGAGCATGTCTATCTCCTGAATCAGCGTATGATCTGGTATGACCAGATGATGAGGAGTGTGGTTTTTATGTTAAAAATATGCAAATGAGAGATTGCATATTTGCTGGTCTGATCACATCTCACCAAGTTAGCGTTTTGATTTAAAACGAAGTTATATTTTATGTGCTATCGGCATTTGCTGGCGGTTGTCGGTCTTCATACACTTGCCAGCGGCGATTTATCATTCAGGTGAGGTTAGGCTGAATAAGGCGGCTGGTGTCATGGCGACGACGATGCGGGGCTGAAGATGGCACTCGGCTGGCTAAGGTTAAACTGCGGATGTAACGGCATTTGCCGGGAATTGCGAGCTGCTCCGCATGCCCAACGCGATGAGGTTGGTGCGCCGGAGCGCTGTGTTAAGATGACTTCTTTCGTGCTAAGGCATAAGGGTAATGTGATGGAAACGCTGGCTTCTTTGTATAACGACCACCTGGCAGAGCTGCAAAAACGCGCGCGCGAAGTGCTGGAGCGCAACAAGTTGGATGCGCTGCTGATTCACTCCGGTGAACTGCAAAAGGTATTTTTGGACGACCATAGCTATCCGTTCAAAGTGAACGCGCATTTCAAAGCCTGGGTGCCGGTGACGTCGGTGCCGAACTGCTGGTTGTGGATTGATGGCGTCAACAAGCCGAAGCTGTGGTTCTACTCCCCGGTTGACTACTGGCACAGTGTAGAGCCGCTGCCGGACAGTTTCTGGACCAAATCCCTTGAATTGATGCCGCTGGCCAACGCCGACGCTATCGCCCAGCAGCTTCCGCCGCAGCGCGAGCGCGTGGGCTATATCGGTTATGCGCAACAGCGCGCCCGCGATCTCGGCATCCCTTCGGAAAACATCAACCCGAAAGCGGTGTTGAACTACCTGGATTTCCACCGTTCGATCAAAACCGGCTATGAGCTGGCCTGCATGCGCGAAGCGCAGAAGACGGCGGTAACCGGCCATCGTGCGGCGCATGAAGCCTTCCTCTCCGGCATGAGCGAGTTCGACATCAATCTGGCCTACCTCACGGCGACAGGCCACCGCGATACCGACGTGCCTTACGACAACATCGTGGCGCTGAACGAACACGCTTCGGTACTGCACTACACCAAGCTGGATCATCAGCCGCCGGCCGAATCCCTGAGTTTCCTGATCGACGCCGGCGCGGAATACAACGGCTACGCCGCCGATCTGACCCGCACCTACGCGGCGCAAAGCGGCAGCGAATTCGCCCATCTGGTGAAAGATCTCAACGGTGAACAGCTGGCGCTGATCGACACCATCAAAACCGGCGTGCGCTATACCGACTACCATGTGCAGATGCACCAGCGCATCGCCAAGCTGCTCAAGAATCACAAGCTGGTGAACGGCCTCAGCGAAGAGGCGATGGTTGAAACGGGCATCACTACGCCGTTCCTGCCGCACGGGCTGGGCCACCCGCTGGGCCTGCAGGTGCACGACGCCGCCGGCTTTATGCAGGACGAGCAAGGCACCCATCTGGCGGCGCCGGCCAAGTATCCGTTCCTGCGTTGCACCCGCGTGTTGCAGCCGGGCATGGTGTTGACCATCGAGCCGGGTCTGTACTTCATCGAGTCTCTGTTGGCGCCGTGCCGCAGCGGTGAGTTCAAGCAGCACTTCGCCTGGGATCGCATCGATGCGCTGAAGCCGTATGGCGGCATCCGCATCGAAGACAACATCGTAATCCACGAAAAGCGCATCGAGAACATGACGCGCGATCTGAACCTGGCCTGATGCGGCCGTATCCGATACCGGCGGAAGCAACCTGCTTTACCGAAGAAATAAAGAAGAGCCGTTTTATCACCCTGCTGGCGCCGACCAGCGGGGTAGAAGCGGCAAAGACGTTTATTCAGCAGGTGCGGGATGAGCACCCGGCGGCGCGGCACCATTGTTGGGCCTTCGTCGCCGGCAGCCCCGATGACTCGCAGCAGCTGGGATTCTCCGACGACGGAGAGCCGTCGGGTACCGCCGGCAAACCGATCCTCGCGCAGCTCATGGGCAGCGGCATCGGGGAAGTGACCGCCGTGGTCGTTCGTTACTACGGCGGCGTCAAGTTGGGCACCGGCGGATTGGTGAAAGCCTATGGCAACGGTGTTCAACAGGCGTTGAAGCAGCTGGCGTTGGCTCAAAAGGTGCCGGAAGCCGAATATATCTTGCAGTGCGACTATGCGCAGTTGGCGTTGGTGGAGAACTTGCTGCAGCAAACCGCAGGTCGGATCCTGCAGGGCGAATACGGCGCCGCCGTCGTGCTGCATCTGGCGTTGCCGGCCACGGAGGTCGAGCTGTTTGGGAATAAATTGCGTGATCTTAGTCGCGGTAATTTGCAATTAACCCCCATTTCGCAATAATTCCTCCCAATTGAATTGCTAAGGATCGTGCTGAAATGCATTTTCGCGCCATAACCCGTATCGTTGGTCTGCTGGTCATCCTGTTCTCCGGGACGATGTTTATTCCCGGCCTGGTGGCATTGATTTACCGCGATGGGGCGGGGCGCGCGTTCAGCCAAACCTTCTTCGTGGCGCTGACCATCGGTCTGATGCTGTGGTGGCCGAACCGCAAACAGAAACACGAACTGAAACCCCGCGAAGGCTTCCTGATCGTCGTGCTGTTCTGGACCGTGCTGGGCAGCGTGGGGGCATTGCCGTTCCTGTTTTCTGAACGGCCCAACTTGTCGCTGACCGACGCCTTCTTTGAATCCTTCTCGGGGCTGACGACCACCGGTGCGACGACGCTGGTGGGACTGGATTCGCTGCCGAAGGCCATTCTGTTCTATCGCCAAATGCTGCAATGGATGGGCGGCATGGGGATCATCGTGTTGGCGGTGGCGATACTGCCGATACTCGGCGTCGGCGGCATGCAGCTGTATCGGGCGGAAATGCCCGGGCCGCTGAAAGATAACAAGATGCGCCCGCGCATCGCCGAAACAGCCAAAACCCTGTGGCTAATCTATGTGTTGCTGACCGTAGCCTGTGCGCTGGCGCTCTGGGGAGCAGGAATGTCGGTGTTCGATGCCATCGGCCACAGTTTCTCGACCATCGCCATCGGCGGCTTTTCTACCCACGACGCCAGTATCGGTTATTACGCCAGTCCGACCATCAACACCATCATCGCCGTGTTCCTGCTGATTTCCGGCTGTAACTACGGCCTGCACTTCGCTTTGCTCAGCGGCCGCAGTCTGAAGGTATACGGGCGCGATCCTGAATTCCGCATGTTCATCTTCGTCCAGCTGACGCTGGTGGTGGTGTGCACGTTGGTGCTCTGGGGACATGGCGTCTATAAGAGCGGTATGGAAACGCTCAATCAGGCGTTCTTCCAGGTGGTATCGATGGCGACTACGGCCGGTTTTACGACCGACAGCATCGCCAAGTGGCCGCTGTTCCTGCCGATGCTGTTGTTGTGTTCGGCATTCATCGGCGGCTGCGCCGGCTCGACCGGCGGCGGCCTGAAGGTGATCCGTATTCTGCTGTTGTACCTGCAGGGCTCGCGCGAGTTGAAAAGGCTGGTGCACCCTAACGCGGTCTATACCATCAAATTGGGCAACCGCGCGCTGCCGGAACGCATTCTGGAGGCGGTGTGGGGATTTTTCTCCGCCTATGCGCTGGTGTTTATCGTCAGCATGCTGGCGATCATTGCTACCGGCGTTGATGATTTCTCCGCGTTTGCCGCAGTGACGGCAACGCTGAATAACCTCGGCCCCGGCCTGGGCGTAGTGGCGGATAACTTCACCACGATGCCGGCGGCGGCCAAGTGGATCCTGGTGGTGACGATGCTGTTCGGGCGCCTGGAAGTGTTTACATTGCTGGTGCTGTTCACGCCAACCTTCTGGCGTGAGTGAGCCTGATATCCTGATATAAGGAGTACGCCATGAAGGCATTGATACTTTATTCGAGCCGTGACGGGCAAACACGTGCTATCGCTTCTTATATAGCAAGCAAATTGCAGGATACGCTGCGCTGTGAGGTGATCGATCTGCTGCAGGCGGAACAGGTCGACCTTAATCAGTATCAGCTGGTGATGATCGGTGCTTCTATCCGTTACGGGCACTTTAACCCGGCGCTGGATAAATTCGTCAAACGTCATGCCGAGCAGCTGAATCGAATGCCGAGCGCGTTCTTTGCCGTGAACCTGACGGCGCGCAAACCGGAAAAGCGCTCGCCGCAAACCAACGCTTATACCCGCAAGTTTCTGCTGGCCTCGCCGTGGCAGCCAAAACAGTGCGCGGTGTTTGCCGGCGCATTGCGTTATCCGCGCTATCGCTGGTTCGACCGCATCATGATTCAATTTATTATGCGTATGACGGGTGGTGAAACGGATACCAGTAAGGAAGTGGAGTACACCGATTGGCAGCAGGTCGATCGTTTCGCCCAGGAATTTAGCCAGATCCCGTACGAAAAGTGACAAAAACGCGGGTTTGGCCAGCGTTTTGCCGAAAAAATCCGCGCTTGAAAAGTTTTTTGCATTTAGGGGTTGCGGCCTGCCGAGAACTCCCTATAATGCGCCTCCACTGACCGGGAACAACGACTGACAAGCCGCCGGGTCAGCGAGAAGACAGCGAAATAAACGCTTGACTCTCCGGGCTAAAAGCGTAATATACGCAGCCCGCGCCGATGAGTTTCTCGGCACTGCTCTTTAACAATTTATCAGACAATCTGTGTGGGCACTCCACAAGACGATATCCAGCATCTTCGGATGCAAAAAAATATCAA